>JAEZHK010000105.1 GCA_023416655.1 Bacillota bacterium | reverse complement strand
ACGGCTGGGCCTACGACATCGGCTACGGCGGACTGGACCACGTGATCGCCCAGAACATGGACGTCAACATCCTGGTGCTCGACACCGAGGTGTACTCCAACACCGGCGGCCAGGCCTCCAAGTCCTCGCCCACCGGCGCGGTCGCGAAGTTCGCGGCGGCCGGCAAGCGCACCCGCAAGAAGGACCTGGGCATGATGGCCATGAGCTACGGCTACGTGTACGTGGCGCAGGTCGCCATGGGCGCGGACATGAACCAGCTGATTAAGGCCATGCATGAGGCCGAGGCGTACCATGGCCCGTCGGTCATCATCGCCTACTCACCCTGCATCAACCACGGCATCAAGATGAACAACACCCAGCTGGAGACCAAGAAGGCGGTCGCCGCGGGCTACTGGCCGATGTACCGCTTCAACCCCGAAGCCACGCCGAAGCTGACCATCGACTCCAAGGCGCCCACCGCCAGCTACCAGGAGTTCATCAAGAGCGAAAACCGCTATTCGACGCTGATGCGCCAGTTCCCCGAAGCCGCCGAGAAGCTCTTCGTGGAGGCCGAGAAGGACGCTTCTGAGCGCCTGGACAACCTGAAGAAGCTGGCCGCCGAGTAAGCAGTCAGGACACCCAACAAAGCGCACCGGGAATCCGTCTGGATTCCCGGCGTTTCTTATGCTGACCTTGCTGTTCCCTTGTGTGGGGTCAAGGGGCATCATGCCCCTTGCGGGAGGCCCGGAGGGCGGAGCCCTCCGGCGTTCTCCGTCTCCCCTCGCCCTACGCCCTCACGCTGTCCGCGAAGGCGAAGTAGACTTCGTCCTTGACCGCGGCGGGGATTTCGCAGCCCGCGCTGAGCATGAAGGCTGTGTCCTTACCGCGGCGGACCAGCTCGCGGCCCTTGGCGGCGGCCTGTTCTGGGGTGGCGTTCAGAAGGTCTCGCACGGGGTCGGCGTTGCCCTTGAAGGCCACGCCTGCCTCTTCGAAGATTTTCCTCGCGTAGCCGAATTCCACCAGCGAATCGATGTTGACCAGGCTCGCGCCGCTACTTGCCAAGAGCGGGAGGCTCTGCGTCGTGTTGCCGCAGATGTGCAGCTTGGAGTATGCGCCGTACGCTTTGATGGCCTTCGTCACCTTCTGCTCGTAGGGCAGCGCGAATTCCTGAAAGAACTTGCCCGAGATCAGGGACGCCGCCGCGTCGCCGCAGCCGATCAGTGCCGCGCCCGCGTCGATCTGCGCCTTCGCGAAGTCGATCTCCAGCTCCGCCGCGAAGTCCAGCGCCTCGTGTACGAATTCCGGCTCGTCAAAGAGCATCATCATGGTGGTTTCCACGCCGAACCAGTCGCACACCTCGGCGAAGGGCATCTCCACCCAGCCGCAGACGAGCGCCCTTTTCCCGACGCTTCGGGCCAGCATCTCCACCGCGTCCACTCGGCCCCGCATGCGCGAGCCGGGCTTCATCGGGTCGGGCCGCTTCAGCGCGTGGAAGTCCTCCATGGACTTCAGCAGCGGGGTCTTCGCGTGGGGCGTCTGGTCCTCCGGGTAGCCGATTGTCCCGCCCAGGTCCGCCGTGATGCGGTAGGCGTCGGAGCAGGCGGTCACCGCGTCCACATGATAGTTTTCAAAGAGGTTCAGCTGCGCCTCCGCCAGCGCGGACGGCTCGGTCGCGTAGGCGCGGTAGTTCAGCTTCGCCCGGCCCGCCGCGAAGAACATCATCAGCGGGAAAAACGGGACCCGGTCCGGCATTTCGTGGTTCAGGACGGCGACGCAGCGCTCCTTGGAATTCATTTTCTGCCCCTCCCGACTGTGTGGGTACTTCTTCCCGCATTATACATTCAATGCAGCCCAAAGTCCACCCGGTACATGCATAGACTACAGTAGGTAAAGCCCCCTGTGCGCGGAAAACTAAAACCTCATTCTCACCATGAAAAGTAAATAGAATACAATGGGCAATCCGACGACGGCAGCCAGTATGGTGATCACGGTGCGCACCTTTTTCTCATCCCGGAACAGGAACAGTAAAAGCCTGTACCCCAGAATGCCGATCCATCCGCCCAGGGAATTCAGAATCACATCGTCAATGTCGGCTGTCCCGATGCCGAAAATCCCCTGAACCACTTCGACGGTGAGGCTCACGATCAATACGATCAACAAACTGACGGCTACTCTTTTTTCTCTTTTGAGCAATGGCAAGTACAGGCCGAGGGGAATGAAAATCAGAATGTTGCCGATCACATTGCCGAAGGAAAATGTTTTGACGGTTCCAGAGCTGGCGGTGAAAACCTCCATGATGCTGCGAAAAGGAATGATGTTGACAGACCTGTAATCCATGTTTTGGCCACTGAACAGGTCCAGAAGCGAGACCCTTGACAGCAGCAATGCCTTGATCAACAGAATAATGTAGCAGACAAAAACGCCGTATAAAACGAATGTTTCGATTCGATCCCGCTTTCCCATAATGCCTCCGTTTTTTCAATTGAACACGATTCAATGCCTGCCACGCATGTGCTAAAGCGGCAGCAAGCCGGAAGAACAGGCGGCTCCCGAACCTCCAAAACCATCCAACATTATATCATGATTTGACCTCATACGGTACATTCATTGTATTTGGGTCAGCATAAGAAAATGGCCGCCGGAAACATCGCTTCCGGCGGCCCTGGGGGTTCCTATGGGGATCAGTTTTCAGACCATTTCGGGTTGTCGAACAGCGTCGGAACGCCTTCCACATCGAGCAGCAGCTTCCGGTAGCCCTTTTCCTCGATCGCTCCGTAGTTGTGACCCGCGTCGGAGCGGAAAGCGAAGAACATGACCAGCGGGACGCTCCCGGTATTGACCGAGCGGTGCGCGTTGCGGCCGGGCACGTACAGGCTGTCGCCGGGCTTGAGTGCTACATACGTGGATTCGCCCTCCGGCGTCTCCATCAGCATCGCGCCCTCGCCGGAGAGGCAGTAGTACACCTCGGCGGCTTCAAGGATGGTGTGGAAGTGGCCCTTGGTCAGGAAGTATTCGTTTCCGACCTTGCCGGGGTAGATGATGGTGGTGCCAAAGCGCAGGTCGCCGCTCTCTTCGGGGATGTCGTTGAGTTCATAGAACTCGTAGACGAGGGGGTTATTCTCGGCGAGAATCCGCTCCGCGGCGTCCTGATCCGCGAACACGGCTTTCAGGTCCTTCAGATACCGCAGCGTGGGTTTCACCTTGCCGCTGTCGCAATGGCCGGTGACGAGGTTGAAATCCAGCACAAAGGGTTTGACGTCCATTTAAAACGCTCCTTTACGGCGTGCGCCGTTATTTAATGACCAAACCACGGGGAAAGCCCGGGTGAGCCACGGATTTCGCATGAGTAAATAATCAGGATACCCCATAGTTGGTTTGGAGGATCGCAGCCCTCCATGTTCAACCATAAGTACCGGCTTGAGGTGAATTTGACGTATCTATCAAATTCAGTCCCGGAGGGACAAGTTTCGCCTCAGGGCGAAACTTCCTTACCGGTGTTATGGATTCCCCCAAAGGGCGCGCTTGCCCGCCCGACGGGGAATCAATACCGCCGGTGCGGACTGAGCCCGGAAAATCCCGCAGGATTTTCAACAATCCGCCCCCGTTCCCTTCGCAACAACATGTGTTCTTAACGCATGCTGTTGCCCTGTTACTTAATCACCAGGCCGCGGGTAGAGCGGTCCATCGAAACGGCGATCGCCGCCAGGACGAACACGCCGAACACCACGTTCTGCCAGTAGGCGTCCACGCCGATGAAGTTCATGCCGTTGTTGATGATGGCGACGGTGAACACGCCCAGCACCGTGCCCAGCGCGCTGCCCTTGCCGCCGGTGAGTGACGCGCCGCCCAGTACGCAAGAGGCGACGATCAAGAGCGTGAACGGCTCGCCGATGGTGGGCGCGCAGGCGCGGATCTTCGCCGCCAGGAAGATGCCGCCCAGCGCCGCGCACACGCCGTTGATGGTGAACACCGCGATCTTCGTGCGGTCCACGGGCGCGCCCGCGATGCGCGCCGCGCGCTCGTTGCCGCCGATGGCGTACATGGAGCGGCCGACGGCGGTTCGGGTCTGGAAGACGTGCACGACCCCCACCAGCACCAGCGCCAGCACCAGCGGCAGGCCCAGGATGCCGAAGGACACCTTGAACCAGTTGATCGCGCCCCACATGCTCTTGGGCACCGAGATCGACGCCTCGGAGATTAAGAGCGCCGCCGACTGCCACACCGACATGAACGCGAGCGACGCGATGAAAGAGGGCACCTTCAGCTTCACGTGGACCACGCCCAGGATGAAGCCCGCGATGAGGCCGAAGAGGAGCGAGATCGAAAACGCGGCCAGCGTCGCCAGCGCGACGTTCGGCTCCTGTCCGCTCGCGACGTACATGTCGTTGAACGTCGTGAGGCACTTGACAAACATCACGTTCGACACCGAGCAGACCGCGCCCATCGAAAGGTCGATGGAGCCGAACAGCAGGATCGACGTCATGCCCACCGACATGATCATCAGCGGCGCGGTGTCCCTGAGGAGGTTGGTGAGGTTGCCGACCCCCAGGAAGTTTTTCTGCGTGACGGAAAGGCCCACCACCAGCAGCACGATCGCCGAGAAGCTGAAGTATTGAATGATCTTTTGCCGCACCCGGTACCGGCGGCCGGCGTCCACGGTTTTCTGGCTCATCTGCGCCATCCTCCTTTGAGGTTAACAACATCCACGGCCAATGCATGAATTACGAATGTATGAACTCCGGGAGGTTTGGAGGGCCCGCAGACCCTCCATATTGGATCAAAACTACCGGCTTTGCCGGTGCTTTTGGATTTTTCCCAAGGGCGAGCTTGCCCGCCCGACGAAAAATCAGTACCGCCAACCGGATTCCGCCCGTAAATCCCCGCAGGGATATTAGGAATCCGGCCTCGCTCCCTTGGCAACGGCAGGAACATTCGTTCATGCCGTTGCCCTGTTACATCATCAGGCTGACCACGTCAACCTGCTCCGGCTTGCCGTCCGCGGAGGCGTTGAACTCGCCGGTGATCAGGCCGTCCTGAAGCACCAGGATGCGGTTGGCGAGGCCGATCGACTCGTCCAG
>JAEZHK010000075.1 GCA_023416655.1 Bacillota bacterium | reverse complement strand
TCGCGAAGCGACTTGGTTTCTAGGCTCAACATTCCAACTCGTTGGAATGTTGAGGTCGCTCCCCGAGCGACTTGGTTTCCCTTTGGGAAACCAACCTTCCAAAGGGAAACCAACCTTGGGGGGCAAGCTCGCCCTTTGGGGGAATCCATTTGTGCCAGCAAAGCCGGCGCAAATGGCTGAACATGGAGGGCTTCGGCCCTCCATACCTCCCGGAGTTCATACCTTCGTGATTCATGCGTTGGACATGTGTAGAGAGACCTGCCTTGACACAAGCGGCGGCGAATGCTATTGTAGCCCCAGATGGTCGTCGCGCCGGAAGGCGGGAGGAAAAAATGCCATGCGAGGAGGGATCATGATGGACGCGACCGAGGCGATCCGCGTTCGGCGCAGCATCCGGAAGTATGTCGCGGGGGCGGAAATCCCCGAAGAACACCTGAAGCTGATGCTGGAGGCCGCGATGATGGCCCCCAGCGCCTGCAACACCCGGCCATGGGACTTTACGGTGGTGAAGAGCCTTGCGAAGCGGGGGGAGATCGCCGCGATCCACCCCTACGCCAGGATGGTGACAAAAGCGTCGCTGGCGGTGGTGGTGGGCGCGCGGCCCGACCTTCTGCCCAAGGACATGCATACTTTCTGGCCGCAGGACTGCGCCGCCGCCACCGAGAACCTCCTGATCCAGGCCGCCGCGCTGGGCTATGGCGCGGTGTGGTGCGGCGTGTACCCGGACATGCAAAGGGTCGAGAAGATCAAGGCCACCCTGGGCGGCGAGAGCGTGCCCTTTTGCGTGATCGCGGTGGGTGTGCCCAATGAAAAGCCTGCGGCCCGCGGGTATTACGACCCCCAGCGAGTAAGAATCATTTAGTTACCAAAGCGAGGGCTTATGCGCGAATTCTTCTTCCCGGACGTCGTCTTTGACGCCCGGCTGACCCTGATTGAAAGCGCCCAGGCGTTCCACTGGCGGGAATGGGACGGCGCGTTCTACGCGGTATCCGGCGGCGTCCCGATGCGCGTACGCCAAGTGGACGCGGGCATCGCCGTAGCCGCGCCGGAGGGCTGCCCCGAGGAACATTTACGCCGCTATTTCGATCTGGACCGGGACTACGCCGCCGTCTCCCGGGAGTACGTCGATTGCCCCTGCGCGGGCGAGGCGTTCCAAATGCTCCCGGGGCTTCGCATTCTCCGGCAGCCACCCTGGGAAGCGCTTGTTTCGTTCCTCCTGTCCCAGAACAACAACACCGCCAGAATCGGAAAGCTCGTGCGCACGGCATGCGAAAGGTTCGGCGCGCGCGTGGAGGCATTCGGGCTCGAACTGTACGCCTTCCCGGGGCCGGAGGCAATCGCCTCGGCGGGGGCGGAGGCGTTCCGGGCGATGGGCGCGGGCTACCGCGCGGAGTACCTGGAAGGGACCGCCCGGCGGCTAATGGACGGCTTTCCGCTGGACGCGCTGTCCGCCATGCCCTATGAGGATGCCCGCGCGCGCCTGATGGAGCTTCCAGGCGTCGGGCCCAAGGTGGCCGACTGCGTGCTGCTGTTCGGCTGCGGGCACCTTTCGGCCTACCCGGTGGACGTGTGGGTGGAGCGGCTCTCCCGATCGTGGCTGGGTCTTGCGGGCAGGAACGGTCAGGCGCTGGCCGAAAACGCCCGCGCGCGGTTCGGGCCTCACGCGGGCATTTTGCAGCAGTACCTGTTCCACTGCGCCCGCTGTGGGCTGATCGAAACGTAAGAAATGACTTTGCGGCGCCGGAAGGCCGGGCGATGGGGAAGCAATCCGTGGATTGGTTACATCCTTTAGGCCGATGAATCCACGCCCGATGTCCCGCTTGAGGAATCCATACATTCCGCTAGGATTATGCGGTGTTAGCCGCGGCAACCATGGGTTCTTTTGGAAAATTTCTTCATTAACTATGCCCCCGCGGTTCGCGCCGATGTTTGCCGTTTATTATTCATATGGTGGCGGCGCGAAGACGGCAGCATCCAACGGGTAAAAATCTATCGATACGTTGACAATGTTTCGTCATCATGCTAGAATGTAACCAGATGCCCAGCGTAACGCCGCAAATTCTATCGGAGGTGCCTTATAATGAAGAAGCTCGCCGCACTGCTCCTGGTTCTCGCCCTCGCCATCGGCCTTATGACCGTTTCCGTCTCCGCGGAAGGCGAATTGAAGACTGGCCTGGCGGTCATCCCCTCGCTGGCCAAGTCCACCCCCGCCACCGCTGACGCCGACGGCCTCGCCCAGACGGACGCTGTTGTCGTCGCCGTCACCGTCGATCAGGACGGCAAGATTGTGGACATCAAAATCGACAGCATCCAGGCGAAGATCAATTTCGCCGCCGACGGACAGCTGAAGACCGACGTCGCCACCACCTTCAAGACCAAGCAGGAGCTGGGCGCCGAGTACGGCATGGCCAAGGCCTCCAGCCTCGGCAAGGATTGGTTTGAGCAGGCCAACGCGCTGGCCGAGTACGCCAAGGGCAAGACGCTCGACGAAGTGCTGGCCATCGGCGTTGACGGCGAAAAGCACGCCACCGACGCTGCGCTGCTCGCCTCCGTCACCATCAAGATCGACGGCTACGTGGCTGCCATCGCCAAGGCCGTGCAGAACGCTCAGTCCGTGGGCGCGAAGGCCGGCGACAAGCTGGGCCTGGGCATCACCACCGACATGAGCCATTCCGCGGCCGCCACGGCCGACGCCGCCGGCTCCGCGCAGTCCTATTCGTTCATGACGGCTGTGACCTACAACGATCAGGGCGTCATCACCAGCTGCCTCATGGACGCGCTGCAGGGCACCGTGGCGTATGACGCCAAGGGCCAGATCACGTCTGACATCACCGCCGCGCCGCAGACCAAGCAGGAACTGGGCGACGCCTACGGCATGAAGAAGGCCTCCTCGATCGGCAAGGAGTGGTTCGAGCAGGCCAACGCGTTCGCCGCCTACGTCATCGGCAAGAACGCCGAGCAGGTCACCAACCTCAAGCTGAGCGAGGGCAAGGCTGCCGATGCCGACCTGGCCAGCGTCGCCACCATCCACGTCTCGCCGCTGCAGGCCGTCGTGCTGAAGGCGCTGCAGGGCTAAGAAGGGAAGGAATTCCGCAAGCCGGGATTTCCGCCCACCGTACCTAAGGATTCGTTCTGCCACCGGTGCTCGCACCGGTGGCATATTTTTGTTCCCGGCGCTTGATATACCGCCAGCCAGCGCTGTCTTGCTTGCATTTTTTGGTAGCGCACTCGCGCCGCGCGTGGTACAATGCCCGAAAAGGGGGGTGAGCGGTGTGGAAATAATGATCCACAACATCGGAGGGTACGTGCTGAACAACTACCTTCTGGAGACCCCGGAGGGCGTCATCGCCATTGACACCGGCTACCCCGGCGGCGCGGCGGCTTTCCGCCGGCGCATCACGCGGCGCTGGCCGATGACCGAGCTGAAGTACATCTTTCTGACCCACCACCACGACGACCACGCGGGCTTCCTGAAAGACCTCCTGGCGATGTGCGACGCGCAGGTGGTGCTCCATCCGCTGGCGCTTCCCCTCCTTCGCGCGGGAAGGAGCGCCGAGCCGCCCGGCGCAGGGTATTCCTCCCGGCCCGCGTCCTGGTTTTCTCTGATCAAAAAGGACTTCGGCTTCCCGCCGGTGGACCCGGGCGAGCGCGCGATCTTTGTGGAAAGCGAGGCGGACCAGCCGTTTGAGCGGCTGGGGCTGCCCATCAAGGTCCTCGTCCTGCCCGGGCACACAGCGGATTCCATTGGGCTGTACCTTACCGAGGCGCGGCAGCTCTTCTGCGGGGACGCGGCGATGAACGCGGTGATCAGCGTGGCCCGGCATACCATCTGGATCGAGAACCCGGTTCAGTTTGGCGCATCCTGGGACAGGATGCTCGCGCTCTCGCCAAGCCGCGTCTACCCTTCCCACGGCGCGGTTTTCCCGCCGTCCGACCTTCTGAAATACCGGCACTATCTGGACGGAAAACAGCTGATCCCGCCGAGGAAGTGAGGCATGATCATGATCGATAAAAACGCCTTTTCCGGGAGGTGCGTTGATTCATCCCGCGGCAGGACGCATTACTGGATCCATCGGGCCGCGCCCGGCGCGCGCTGTGTCGTTTTCACCCACGGCCTGACCGCAAACCATGAAATGTTTGAGCCGCAGGCGGAGTATTTCCGGGAAAAGTACACGCTGATCCTATGGGATGTGCCGCTGCACGGCATGTCCCGGCCCTACCGGGATTTCTCCTACGAAAACGCGGCGGAGGAACTGGACGCGATCCTCAGGCAGGAGGGCATCGGGCGCGCCGCGCTGGTGGGCATGTCGATGGGCGGTTATCCTTGCCAGATGTTCGCGCTGAAGTACCCGGAGAAGGTCGATTGCTTCGTGGCGCTGGACACAACGCCGTTTGGCCCGTATTATTCGGCGTCCGACTGCTTCTGGCTACGGCAGGCCGGGCGCGTGGCGAACTGGTACCCGGAAAGCCTGCTCCGCCGCGGCATGGCGCGGTCGGTCTCCCGGACGGAACGGGGCAGGGCGATGATGCTTCGGATGCTCGCGCCGCTATCCAAGGCGGACATCGCCCGCCAGATGGACGCGGCGTACGGCAAGTTCCTGGAGGAAAACCGCGACGCGTCGTTCGGTTTTCCGGTTTTGATCCTGCTGGGCGAGCGCGACCGGACGGGGAAGGTCTCCGAGTATTGCAGGGCGTGGGCGAAGAAAACCGGCTATCCGCTTCACATCATCCCGGGCGCCGCCCACCTGTCCAACGTGGACAACCCGGACGCGGTCAACCGGGAGATCGAACGCTTCCTGCAGGCGGTTGGTGCCGGGACGCGCAGCGAAGAATGACGAAAGAGGTGAGGAAATGGAGGTTCGCATCCGGCCCTGGCAAATCGGGGACGCGCCGGATCTGGCCCGCGCGATCAATAACCCCAAAGTGCTCATGAACCTCAGGGACGGGATTCCCTATCCGTATGCCGTCGCAGACGCGGAGGCGTTCATCCGGGGCATGCGCGCCGCCGAACCGGATACAGTCTACGCCTGGGCCATCGACGTGGACGGACGCGCCGCGGGCAGCATCGCCGTGTTCCGTCAGGGCAACATCCACCGCCGCACCGCCGAAATGGGCTACTACGTGGGCGAAGACCATTGGGGCAAGGGCGTCGCCACCCTGGCGGTTCGGGCGGCGTGCGACTGGGTGTTCCGGCATACGGACATCCTCCGGATCTTCGCCGAGCCGTTCGATCAAAACGGGGCCTCCTGCCGCGTGCTGGAAAAGGCGGGGTTTCAATTGGAAGGCGTGCTGCGCAAAAACGCGGTCAAAAACGGCGAGGTGCTGGACATGAAGATGTACGCCCGCGTCAAGGCATAGGTTAAAACTGATCCTTCCGACGCAATGCCCCGTCCGTTCGCCAGACGGGGCATTGCCATAAGCCGGATTCTAGAAGATCAGTTCATTTTCAGCCGCCTTGGCCTCCCGTCGGAGCATCGCCCACTCCGCCTCGGTCATGGGGTTTTGGTAGCACTCGTCCGCGTGGGCCAGCATGAATGTGAAATGCTCGAAGTTGCCGGGCGGAACCAGCGTGTCTGAGCCCTTCAAGACCGCGTACTTCATCGCGGCCACGCTCAGCGCCTCGTCGCCCCACAGCGGCTGGCACCAGGACTTGGGGTAGGGCCGCGCCTCGCCGTCCCGCCAGTGACGCCTAACCAGCGATTTCATGCCCAGAAGGCCGATGCCTTTCTCCTTCGCGGCCTGGCTGATCCGGTCGCCCCAGCCCCGGCAGATGCCCAGCGCCCAGTTGAGCGGGAACAGCACCGTGTCAAAGTCGTACAGCGAAAGCGCGCGCAGCGCCACGTCCTCGTTGTGCGCGGAAAAGCCCACGTTCCGGATGACGCCGTCCTTCTTGGCCTTGAGCACCACTTCCATCGCGCCGCCGGGGCCGAACGCGCGGTCCAGATCCTCGTCGGTGGTCAGCGCGTGCAGCTGGTAGACGTCAAAATGGTCGGTCTTGAGCTTTCTCAGCGACGCCTCCAGCTTTTCCTTCGCGCCCGCGGCGGTGCGCTCCTCCGTCTTGCAGGCCAGGAGCACGTCCTTGCGGTAGGGCGCGAGCGCCGGGCCCAGCTTGTCCTCTGCGTCGCCGTAGGTGGGCGCGACGTCAAAGTAGTTGACGCCGGCGTCGATGGCGCTTCGGACATAGCGGTCCGCGTCCGCCTGCGTCTCGTCCATATTGATGATGCCGCCGAACACGACGGATGAGACATTCAGGCCCGTCCGTCCCAGTGCATGGTACAACAAGCGATCACTTCCTTTCCATTTCATGATAACACAACCCACCCGGGTAGAATCGTTAAAATTTGGGGAGGGGTTGACAGCGCCGCGCGCCCGGCGTATTGTGTGAATGAATTTGAGAATATTCATTCAGCGCACGGGGCGCGGAAAGACCGACGATGGTTGAAGACAAGCGGACGGCACTGTACGAAGGCGCGAGGAAACTCTTCGCGGAGAAGGGCTTCAAGGACACCAGCGTGGCGGACATCACGAAGCTGGCCGGGGTGGCGGTGGGCACGTTCTACATCCACTACCCCTCGAAGGACCGGCTGTTCATCGAGATCTTCAAGGATGAGAACGAGCGGATGCTCGGCGGCCTGACGGCGTCCCTCGACGAGGACGGCGAACCGAAGGCGGTGGTGCGCGCGCTCCTTAAGCACAACCTCGAAGGCATGCTGGAAAACCCGATCCTGCGCCAGTGGTACGATCCGAACAGTTCGGCCAGGATCGAGCGGCTTTTCCGGGAGCAGGACGGGATCAGCGTCGCCTCCGCCCTCTATCGCCATTTCATCGATCTGGTGGTGCGCTGGCAGGCGGAAGGGCGGATGCGCGCGGACATCGATCCGGTTATGATCATGGCCATGTTCGGCGCGATCATCCGGATCGGCCACTTCAAGGAGGAGATCGGGAGGGAATTCTTCCCGGCGCTGCAAGATCATATGACCGACTTTGTGCTGGACGGGTTGACGAGCGGCGCTGGGCGGGCGTGCGAAACGGAGAAGCAATGAACGCATTGTCGGGCGGGGCGGCCGTCAGCCACGAGGGGATGGGCACTGCGATTGCGCACCAGGCGCACGGCGGGCGGGCCGAGGAGGCGCTGGAGGCGGCGAAGCTCGAGGCCCGGCGGCTGGAGGGGCTCTTCAGCCGGTTCCGGGAGGGCAGCGATGTTTGGCGGATCAACCGGGCGGCGGGCGGGGAGGCGGTGAACGTCGCCCCGGATACGATGGAAGTCCTGAGGCGGGCGGTTGCGTTCTCCGAGCTGACGGAGGGCTGCTTTGACCCGACCGTCGCGCCGCTGTCGGACGCGTGGGACTTCCGGCGCGCGGTGGTGCCGGGCGAGGATGAGATCGCCCGGGCGCGCTCGTTGGTGGGCTACCGCGACCTGACGCTGCATAGGCTCAGGCGGACCGCGGCCCTGAAGCGGCCTGGCCAGGCGATCGACCTGGGCGGCATCGCCAAGGGTTTCGCGGGCGACCTTCTGATGAACGTGTTCCGGCGTTACGGGGTTCGCTCCGCGCTTTCCAACTTCGGCGGCGGCGTTTCGGCGCTGGGCGTGCGGCCGGACGGTACGCCGTGGCGCGTGGGCATCCGCCATCCAAGGGGAGAAGGGCTGATCGGCGCGGTGTCGGTGGAGGGCGGTGCGGTGGTGACCTCCGGCGACTACGAGCGGTGCTTTTTCGCGGAGGGCAGGCGGTACCACCACCTGATCGACCCCCGGACGGGGCGGCCCGCCGCCAGCGGGCTGATCAGCGTCACCGTGGTGGCCCCGAGCGGCCTGACCGCCGACGCGCTGTCCACCGCGCTCTTCGTCGCGGGGCTTGAACGGGGGCTTGCCTGGGTCGGGCGCACCCGCAGCGCGGGGGCGGTCCTGATCGACGAGGGGATGCGGGTTTTCGTCACCAGGAACCTTTCGCCCCGGTTTATGGGTACGGAAGGTATCAAGGCAATAGTGGTTTAATACCAATCCGCAACATTCTTTCGTCGTTGCGCCGGATCTTTTCGCCCCTGGCGTTGTCGCTCGAAGCTTGACGTAGCGCTGCTACGCCTGCACTTCGGCTCCTAGCCAGGAACAAAAATCTCTCGCCGCTTTGGACGAAACAATATTTCGAATTGGTATAATTTGGGGGAGGGCTTGGGGATGGCCAGGGGGAAGAGGAGGGGTCTCAAGGTGTTTTTCATTGTGCTTGCGTGTATTCTGGGTGTGATCGTGATCGGCGCGGGGATCGCGTTCGCGGTATTCGAGCCGGGCAGGCGCGAGGCGGCCAGCATCGTCGTTGAGGACGTGGATTTTGGTCGCCTGAAGGACGGCGTGTACGTGGGTGAATACGTCGGCACGAAGGATCACCTGCGGGATACCAAGGTGCAGGCGACCGTGAAGGGCGGACAGCTCGAGAAGGTGGACGTGACGGGCGGCGCGCTGGCCCAGAAACAGCTTGAGGAGATCCGCGGCGGGCAGACGCTTAAGAGCCTTTTCGACCGGGTGATTCAGAAGCGTTCACTGCAGGTGGATGCCATCAGCGGCGCGACGATCACCACCAAGACCCACCTGAAGGCGCTGGAAAACGCGCTGGATCAGGCGGAGAAGTAACGGTGGACAAATGATGAGGGGGAAACGGGCATGTCAAAAAAGATGAGTATCATGGGCATCGGGCACAAGGCCGGTGCAGTGGTGTTCGGGATTCTCGCGGTGACGTTCGCGATCAGCTATTTCACGCAGCCTCTCTTTCGGATCACGGAGTCGTACGGCACGCTGCTCACAATCGGGATCGTACTGGTGGCCGTCGGTTTCGCGGCAAACCTGGTCGCGGCGTTTCAGATGCTCGCGGCCAACAAGATCGACCGACTCGCAACCTCCGGGCTGTACCGGGTCTTCCTGAACCCGATGTACTTCTTGATGATGTTTATTACGCTGCCGGGCGTGACGCTGCTGTTCAATTCCTGGCTGGTGCTGATAACGATCCCGGTCGGCGCCGCCCTTGTGCACCTGTTTGCCAAGGAGGAGGGCCGCTATCTTGAAGGGCGGTATGGCGAGGCGTACCGCGCCTACCGAAGGAACGTGCCGGTGAAGTTCTGACAAGCGATCCTGCTCCCGTTCATATTTAACGCTTCCGGCAGAGTCGGAAGCGTTTGCTTTGTCTTTAACGAGCCTGTTGGCGGCGCTGGAATAACCCGCCCCTGCCGGGGAGAGACTGCGTTATGAAAGGGGTTTGGATATGACACAAGGTCGCTACGGCATTGAAAGGTTTGGAAGGCTGAAAACCGTCCTGGTGCATCGCCCGGATCTGGCCCTCCCCAAGGTCACCGAGGGGAACCGGGGATTTTTCCTGTTTGACAAGGTGCCGGATGTGGAGAAGTACCTCGAGGAGCACCGGCGGTATTGCGCGCTGCTTACAGGCAATGGGGTCACGGTGCATCAACTGTCCGATCATGTGCGGCGCAACACCGATCTACTGGAACGGCTGCCCAACCTGGCCTACCTGCACGACATCGCGGTCATCAGCGCCCACGGGGCCATCGTCTCCAAAATGTCCTCCATGGGCCGCTGCCACGAGGAAATCGTGGTGCGGGAGGCGCTTAATGATCTGGGCATCCCGATCCTCTACGAACCCGGCGAGGGGGAGGCCTTCGAGGGATGCCTGCTGCTCGCGCCCGGGGTCGTATTCGTCGCGGATACCGAGCGCCACGATCCAGGTTCCATTCGGAAATTCATCGACTTCATCCTTGGATATTTCGGGGAAGTGGTCTATGCGCGCATCCCTCAAGAGCGCAGGTTCATGCACCCCGACATGGTCCTAAACCGCGTGACGCAGCGCCTCATGCTGTACTATCCGCCCGCGTTTCTTGAAGTCTTTTCCATAACCCGGGAAAGGCGGGCGTCCGTCGACATCAAGGCGTGGATGAAAGCGCGCGGGATCGACCTGATCCCCCTGTCCGACCAGGAACAGCAAAAGTGGGGCAGCTCGTTTGTTCCGCTCGAGCCGGGCGTCCTCATCAACTACGACATCTCCCTCTCCCCCCAAACCGTTCGCTCTTTGGAACAGGAGGGCGTCCGGTTCATCCATTTTCATCCGGACGCGCTTTTGGCGGGTGGCGGAAGCCTCCGCTGCCTGACCATGCGCGTCTGGCGCGACAGCGTTGAGCCGCTGGCGAAATAACGTTCGATCCGGGCAAAAGTGAATGGGAGGCTGCGTCCGCAGCCTCCCGCTTTTGAAGCTCAGAGCTTCAAGCCCAGGGTTTCAAAGCCCTTCTCGCCTTTTTCCGTCACGGCATACACGGTGGCCTTGCCCTCCTCGAGGCGGATCCACTCGTTCTCAACCAGAAATTGAAGCAGCGCCGCGCCGAGCCTGCCGCCCAGATGGTCGTAGCATTTGCGGCCTGTCATGGGCTTTGGTTTGTTCATGGCGATTCCTCCGTTTCCCTTGTTTTCGGTGGATACTCCCGCTCGAATTCCTCCCGGAAGCCGTCCGCCCAGTCGGAGAGCGTGCGGAGCACCCGCATCTGCTGGTCCAGCACCGCCCGGCCCGTGAGCGGGATGTGGCTGCGCTCCGGACGCACGCCCTCCATGAAGGAAAGGCTTTCCCGGATGCCGCCCCGGATGGAATCGATCAGGCCCAGCGCCTCATCCGGCGGCAGCTTGTTCAGGTTCGCCACCACGGCGTTGAAGCCGAACAGCACCTCCACCGCCTCGGCAGCGCCCTCCCGCATCAATTCCCGAAAACGCAATAGCCCCTTGGGGGTGATCGAGTACACCGCCTTCTCCGGCATCCGCCCCTCGCGCTCGACGCGCTTCGAAAGATACCCCTCGGCCTCGAGCGCCAGCGCCTTTTTGTAGATCGAAGGCGTCGAGATCCGAACCCATTTGCCGAGGTTCCGGTACTCCACCTGCTTTTGCATCTCGTAGGCGCTGATTGGCCCGGTGTGCGCCAGGCCCAGCAGGATCAGGTCGATGCTGGACATCGCCTATTCCTCGTCGTAGGCCTGAAGCGCCGCGGGCAGCGCGTCCAGCACCTGAAGCCCCGCCGCCGGTAGCCCTACCAGCACCGCGCTCTTGACCTCGTCCCGCGTCGCGCCCAGCTTCTTTGCGGACTTGACGTGGAAGCTCATGCCGCCGGTCATCCGAAGGGCCGCCAGCACCGCGAGGTAGGCCAGTTCGCCCGTCTTCCTGTCCAGCGCGGAGGCTTCGGCCGTTTTGAACACCATTTCCATGAAGGCCTGGCTCACGACGCCGCCCTCCCGCATGAACGCCATGAATCCATCGCTGACATGTTCCATTTTGATTTCCTCCCCCATTTAATATAAGCGATACTACTATACTTTATAGTAAATGTCAAACACTTTTATACCAATGCGAAATATTATTGCATCCAAAGCGACGAGGATTTTTTGATGCAGAGCAAGGAGCCGCAGCGCAGGAATAGCAGCGCTATTTCAAGCGGAGAGCGACACCGCTCTGCGCGAAAAAGACCGCCGCAACGATGCAAGAATGTTTTGGATTGGTATTACGGCTTTCAGAAAAAGGCCCCGGGGAAGGCTCAAGCCCACCCCGGGGTTCACGCGGTTCTTCCTTTGACCGGTATCAGCTGCCGAGTTTGTTGACCTCGGGAAGTTGTCGTCCGGGACCTTTGACGCCGTTTTTATTACGTCGGACTTTCGTACACGTTGACCACCGGGAAGCTGTCGTTTACCGGCCAGACCTGCGTGTGCTGGACGGTGACCGGGTCGAAGTCCCTCGCGACGTTTGTGGACACGTATTTGTAGAGTTCCTGCAGCGTGACGAGGCTGTTGCCGTTCAGGTCGGCCTCCAGCGGGCCTTCGGTGGAGCCGCCGCCGGTTTCCTCGGGCACGCGCCCGATGCCCACGCCCAGCCAGTAGGTGAACCAGCCGAAGCCATCGGCGTCGCTCCCGCCCCAGGAGAGTTCCAGCGGCTCGCAGGCGGTCAGGATTTTGTACTTGCTCTTCACGGCGGAGCCGGTCAGCGCCTTGGCGGTGAAGTTCGCCGCCTTGCTGCCCGAGAAGGCCGAGACCCAGGCGCCGTTAAAGGCCTTGGCGGCGGCTTTCCGCTTGGCTGGCGAGGCGGACTTGGCGGTGATGAACTGGCCGGAGAGGCAGCTGTCCAAGATGACCACCACGGTGCCCGGCACCTGATCGAGGTAGGACTGGACTTCGGAGACGGGCACGTAGCCGTCGATGGAGGAATCGACATCGGTGCCGCACAGCGCGCCGCGATAGGTTTGCGAAGCGGCGTCCGTGCCGTGCCCGGAGTAGTAGAAGAAGGTCACGTCGTTATAGTCGATGCTCGTGTTGCCCGCCATGCCCTGCAGCACGCTCCGGATGCCGTCACCGGTCTGGTCAGGATTGCGGTGGACGTCGCCCGTGGCAAGGCCCGCGCCTTCCATGGCGTCGGCCACAAGGTTCAGGTCGTTGATGCAGGAGGGAAGGTTCATGTCCTCCGCGCCGTAATCGCCGTTCCCGACGCCGTAGAAGCGGTAGGCCGTGCCGGTCTCGTCCTTGTCGTAGGTGACGTAGACGGTGCAGGAAGCGGTCAGCTTGCCGGTATTGGTCGTGGCGACGATGACGGTGTAGTCCGTGCCGGTCTTGCCCGCCGAGACGGCGGTCACCTTGCCGCTTGCGTCAACCTTGGCGACGCGCGGGTTGGTGCTGACCCATTTGACCTTCTGGTCGTAGTAGTTCTTCGGGAGGAAGCTACCCTTCAGCTGATGGGTGCTGCCGGGCGCGAGGCTAAGCGTGTGGTCCGACAGGGTGAATTCATCGGGGCTAAAGGGCTTGACGGTCAGCAGGAAGTTGGTTTTCTTCTTGCTCCCATCCCGGGCGGTGACGGTGATGGTGGTCTTGCCGGGCGTCAGCGCGTACAGGCTGCCGAAGGTACTGACCGTGGCCACCTTCGTGTTGGAGCTTTTGTAGCTGACCGCGCCGGTGCTATAGTAATCGGGGTCATCATAGTACGGATAGTCGTAATAGGTGGCGGTGTAGGGCCGGGGGCGCGCCAGCAGCGTGGGGGAATCGCCGGGGTACAGCGTCATCGTGGACTTGACCGGCTCAACCTTGTAGGTGTCAAAGTCCAGAATCGCGCTGACCGCCATGGACGTAAAGAGCACCTTGTCGCGGACGGTGAAGGTCCTGACGGCCTTTACGCCGGTCTTGGTTACGCCGTTCAAGGCTTCAATGGTAACGGTGGCCCGGCCGTTGTCCAGCGCCTCCAGGCATAGGACATCGTCGACTTCCGCCACGTCGAGCACGTTCCCATCGGAGATCGTGATTTCGATTTGGAAACCGCCGGCGTCCGCCGGTTTGACGTCCAGCAGGATCGGCTGATCGACGGAGCAACTGTTGTAGTAGGGAATCAGGCCCATCACGCCTTCCATCGGCGACATGGAAAGGGTTGTGGGCAGGACCACATCCGCCTTCGCGTTTAGCGTCAGCCGCTTGCCGGAGACAAGCGCCGGAACGGAAATCCTGTAGGTGACCTTCTTGCCCTTGACGGTCTTTTCAACGCCCGGGACGACCGAGAGGGAATGGGGCTTTCCCGTGGAAAGCGCCGGGCTCTTCGGGAGAAGTCCGGAAGCGCCCGAAGCCGCCGCCGGAATGCTGGAAACGAGCAGCATGATCACCAGGACCCAGCCAATGAAACCCATCCCGCGATAACGCATGGCACAGCCTCCTTGTGTGGAGTACACCCTGTATTTAGTTATAACGTCGTCCCTGTCCGCTTTTCAAGGCCATCGGCGACGGATTGAATTTTTAACATGACACAAAACGTATAAACCCCGGCTATGAGCCGGGGCGTAAAGGTTTTGGCGGTTTATGCTGTCCGGATTTCAGCCGGGATCGCTGCGAAGATTAGATCAATCCTCGCGCCATTCCCCTGGCGCTATGGGGACTCGTCCGACGGGTTCACGCAGCCCTTCGGGAATTCGGCGGAGCAGGCGATCTCGGGGAAGCCCTGTTCGGGTTCTTCCGCCGCGTTGTGGGTCAAAACGGGCGCGGGTTCATGGTCCGCGTCCGCGGGGACCGGCTCAGGCCGGGGCCGGACCTCGGGGATGGGCGCGTCCTGCGCGAGCTCGGGCGGCATGCCTTTGTTGGGGTCAGCGCAGCCGCGGGTGAATTCCGGCGAGCAGACCATAGCATCCGCATCGCTTGCGGGGCCGGTGTCTTGTCCGTAATGCAACGGTTTGTCCATTCTCATGCCTCCTTGTCTCTTGGGTCATACCACCATTATAGATTCATTTGCATAGGATGGCAAGCCCCCGCGGGCTTCGAGGTCCGTTACGCTTCACCGTATGGATTGTCCCCGCCCGCGTTCCTTTCCAGCGCGGTCAACCTATCCAGGATTCTTTCCTGGTTTTCGACCAGCTTATCCAACTTCGCGTGTAGGTCCTCCACGATGATCTCCGACTTCAGGTTGATCCTGTAATCGTTCTCGGCGCGCAGCCGGTCCTTCTGTTCCTGCCGGTTCTGGCTCATCATGATCACGGGGGCCTGCAGCGCGGCGACGCAGGAGAGGAAAAGGTTCAAAAGGATGAAGGGGAACGGGTCGTAAGCCTCCTTGAGGAGGAGCGCGTTGACGACGATCCACAGCGCCAGGAATCCGACGAACAGGAAGATGAACGACCAGCTGCCCGCCACCTTCGCGATCTTGTCGGCCACGCGCTCGCCCAGCGTCGGCTTCACGTGGCGCTCGATGTCCTTGGCCACCTTGCTGATCAGCAGCAGGTGGATCAGTTCCTCGCCGCTCTGGTCGTCGCCCAACTCCGGCCCCAGGATGCGGCTGACGATCTCCTCCCGGGTCATTTTCGGTTCCATGGATACGCCCCTCTCCGTAAGCCCGCTTTTGTCTCCCATTATAGCACAATCCCGGGGTGCGGGCGACAGGTGCGCCTCGAAACTGCAAGTCCGCTTTGCATCGGTCTTTCCGAACGCGCCGCTCGATAGGATGGAGGGAGGTGATGCGCGTGCGGATCGACATGACCGGCGGGAACCCGCTTCGCAGGATGCTCTCTTTCTGCTGGCCGATGCTGCTCGGCAGCGCGCTGATGCAGGTCTCAAACCTCATCGACGGGCTGATCGTGGGGCGCTCGGCCGGCCTGGGCGCGTTTGCCGCCATCGCGGCGGCTTCGCCGGTGGCGTTTCTTGCCGCCGGATTTTTGATGGGCTTCTGCAACGGGTTCGTGATCCCCATCGCGCTGGCCATCGGCGCGGGCGACCGGGACGCCGCCGACCGGTTCTCCAGCGCCGCGCTCCTCATGACCGCGGTCATGGCGCTGATGCTGGCCATCCCCTCCGGCATGATCGCCGAGCGGCTGATCGCGCTCGCCGGAACGCCCGCCGACATCGCGACGGACGCCGCCCGCTACCTGCGCATCGTGCTCTTGGGCATCCCGGTGCCGTTGGTCATGATGACGCTCACGGGCATCCTGCGCGCCGGGGGCGACACGAAGACGGCCTTCCAGTACCAGATGCTGGGCATGGGCCTGCACCTTTCCCTCGACGTCGTCCTGATCGCCATCCTGCGCATGGGGGTGACCGGCGCGGCGCTGGCCTCGCTGATCGCCCACGGCACGGCCTCGGCGCTGTGCCTGCGGCGCGTGCTGAAGGAGCGGCCGGACATCCTGCGCCTTATGCGGTTCGGCGTGCGGAAAGAGGTCGCGAAGCGGCTTCTATGGCTGGGCGCGCCGATCGGGCTGACCAGCCTTCTCGCCTCGGCGGGGGCCACCGCGTTCCAGTTCGCGGTAAATTCGCTGGGCAGTTCGGCGGTGGCCGCCGTCGCCGCGGCGGATCGGCTGTTTTCGCTGGCGGTGATGCCCGCGATGATGCTGGGCGGCGCGGTGGAGGTGTTCAGCGGCCAGAACTACGGCGCGAACCGCCCGGACAGGATTTTGACCGGCGTCAAACAGCTGTACACGCTGATGGTGTGCTTTGTGACGCCGGTCACGCTGATCCTCGCGGCGGTCAGCCGCCACGCCATTCCGCTGATCATCAGCGGGGTCACGCCGGAGCTTTTGGAGCTTTCCGGACGGTTCATCCTGCTCTGCGCCTTGTTCGTGCCGTTCCAGTGCGCCAGCGTCATCCTGAAAAACGTGCTTCAGGGCATCGGCAGGCCCGAGAAGCCCGTGATCGCCTCGGTGTACGACCTGCTGGTCCGGCTTGCCTGCGCGGTCTTCGGCGTCGCGCATTTCGGCTTCTGGGCAATCGGCCTTGTGAACCCCATCGCGTGGGTGCTGTCCGCGCTGGCGCTGGTGGTCACCTGCCGCGCGGTGTTCGCGCAGTTGCTGCCCAAGGCCGGGCGGCGTGGGACCGCGAAAAGCGACGAGTACCGCGCAGAGACGGCGTAAAAAATGCGACGGAGAAACTCCGCCGCAAGCACTCCTGTTTGCCGATCTCTTATTGTTCCATCTCAGGGGCTTTGACTGCGGTTTCCTGTCCCAGCGGGCCGGACTTCTGCACGCCCCAGATGCCCACGATGATCACGACGAGCGCCACGAACGCGCCCGGCGAGAACGGCTCGTTCAGGATCACCACGCCCGCCAGCACCGAGAGCACCACCGTCAGGTTGCCCAGCGACATGAGGCTCGGCATGGGCATGGTGGACACGGCGTAGTTGAACAGCAGGTACCCCGCGAACGAAGCGCCCAGGGCCAGGTACAGCGCCGCGAAGACGAACTGCCCATTTGCCAGCGGCGTAAAGAGCCGGGTCAGGTCGCTGTGGTTTTCAACCAGCGCGAGGCTGGTGAAGAACACCGCGCCCATCAGCTGCATGATGAGGCTGCGCTCGAAGGTTGTGAACTCGTCCGAGATGCCCCGGCTGATCACGCTGTAGGCCGACCCGGCGACCACCGCGACGCATAGGAGCAGGACGCCGATGGGCCTCACCTGCCCGTCGCCGCCCGCCATCACCGTGATGGCCGCGACGCCCGCGATGGACAGGAAGCTGTACAGCCACTGCGGCCTCGTCGGCCGCTCCTTGAGGAAGACCGCCGTCATCCAGAGCGTCACGATGGGGATGACCGCGATCATCACGCCGGTGAAGGCGGAACTGCTGTTCTTCATGCCGTACTGCTCGCCGATGAAGTAGATCACCGGCTCGCACAGGCCCAGCGACAACAGGCCCTTGATGTTCTTGCCTTTTATGCTGATTTTCGGCCTTTTGATGAGCCAGTAGAGTGCCATGATCGCAAGCGCAATGTCGAAGCGGTACATCAGGATGATGAACGGCGACGCCGCCTGCTGGCCGATCTTGGCCGTCAGGAAGGAAAAGCCCCAGATGGTATATACCGCGAGCGTCGCGATCAGGGGTTTCCAGTTTTTCACAAGTGACCTCCCCGTGCGCACATAAGGATCACGGTCGCGGCTTTAACCCGCCTGGAAACGGGCCGCGACGACACCTTGCGAACGCGCATTTCGTTTAGTCTTTTATGTGATAAGATCCCCGATGTCCGTGATGATCCGGTCGGGGCGGATTTTCGCGTCCTCCGGCAGCCCTGTCCTTCGCCAGTCATGCCAGACGGCGTGGATGCCCAGGGTCATCGGCGGATAGACGTCCCAGACCAGGTTGTCGCCCACCATCCATACGTGCCGGCTCGTAAGCTTCAAAAGGGACAGCGCGTGCTCGTACACGCGGACGTCGGGCTTGCCAAAACCCAGCTCCTGATCGATCAGGATGTGCTCGAAATAGTCCGTCAGGCCGAAGCGGGTGAGTTTGGCCCGCTGGCCCTTGGAACTTCCGTTGGTGATCAGCGCGAGCCGCACGCCCGCGGCTTTCAGCGCGTCCAGCGTGGGCAGGGTGTTCGGGTAGGGGTGGATCAGCTCGTCGTGGCGGTCGGAGTACCGGTCGGCGAGATCGTTCACGAGTTCCCTGTCCTCCACGCCCAGCGTGTTTAGCGCCATTTCCACGACCTCGCGCCGGGCAGACCGGATATCCTCCCGGCCCGTCTTGTGTCGCACGGGGTCGCCCCAGTACCAGCTTCCCGCGGCCCGGACCGCTTCCTTAAGCGCATCCAACGAAAAGCCGGGCCTGTGCCGGGCCATGAAGTCCTCATAGCACTCGTTCCAGGCCTGCCGGGTCTCGCCGTCAAAGGAGATCAGCGTGTCGTCCAGGTCCAGTAGGATCGCGACGGGGAGCGGAGACATTTACATTCCTCCGTTGGTTTGGATACTTATAAACTGACTTTCTTCTCAAGGAGCCACACGCTCAGCGAGAACGAGCCCGCGATGACGCAAAGGTACACGGCGTACTTGGGCCAGGTGGAGAGCAGCGCCTCCAGGACATTTGCGGGGTTGTCGGCTGAAGGCAGAAGCGACGTACCCCACTCAAGCGCCACCATGATCGCGATAAAGATCAGGAAGGTGGCCAGCCCCTTGAACTTCTTGTTTTGAAGGGCCGTGGCGCTCAGCGTGATGGCCAGATAAGCGACCACCACGAAGGTGAAGAAGTTGATCAAAAACTCAATCCCCATGGCGGCGATCGTGGACAGGATGGTGGCCAGCTCGGTATTGGCCAGCTGGGTCATCAGCTGCTCCATCATGATCCTTCCCAGCTCCACCTCCGGGAATGTCTTGGCCAGAAGCTGGAAGTCCCACGCCCCGAACGAGCCCAAGAGCACCGCGTAGAAAATGCCCAGAATCAGCGCGGACAGAAGCTTCGAGCCCAGGATCTTCGCGGCGGGGTTGGGCGTCATGAACGTGAGGTAGCTTGTCTTCGCGCCCAGCTCCCGGGAGTAGAGCGCCACGCTGTAGATCATCATGCCCATGACGCAGATGGACGCGGCGATGAACAGCAGTACACAGGCCGGGACCACGAGGTTGACGTCTTTGCGGACGACGGCGTACAGGAAGAACGCCTGCAAGAGCAGGATCGCGCTCAGCATCATGACGATGGAGCTTTGGTTCCTGCGGTATTCGTACTTGATGAGCTTCAACATGCGCCTTCCCTCCTTACGCGTAGATCTCTTTGTACATATCCACCAGACCCTTACCGTGCTTTTCGCGAAGCTCCGTGACCGGCCCTTCCAGCACCGACTCGCCCGTCTTCATGAACACCGCGTAGTCCACGATGCGCTCCAGTTCGTCCACCAGATGGCTGGACAAAAGGAACGTGCGCTCCGGGCTGATCCGCTCGCGGATCGCCTCGATCACCTGATCCCGCGCGATGATGTCGATGCCGTTGAGCGGCTCGTCCAGCATGATCAGTTCGCTATCGCGGGAGAGCGTCGCCGTCAGCTTCAGTTTCGCCAGCATGCCGCTGGAGAGCTGCTTGACCTTGGTCTTGGGCGGCAGCTGCATCTTTTCCAGCATCTCGCGGTACCTTGCTCGGTCAAAGTCCGGGAAGAAGTCCTGATAGTAAGCGCCCACGTCCTCGCCGTTCATGTAGCCGAAGAAGTAGCCCTCGGTGGGCATGTAGGCGACGCGCGCCTTGCTCTCAACGCCGACGGGCTTGCCGTCAAAAGCCAGGATGCCCGACGTGGGCTTGACCAGCCCCGCGACCATCTTCATCAGCGTGGTCTTGCCGCTGCCGTTGGGGCCGAGCAGCGCGTACACGCGCCCTTTGGGGATCGAAATGGACAAATCCCTCACCGCGGTGGTGGTCAGATACTTTTTAACTAGATGTTCGCACACCAGCATAGGCTTTCCTCCGTTTGCGAAATCGTGGCCCAATCATACCATATCATTCGGCGTTTGAAATAGCATACTCATGTCAATTTGCGGAGTTTAGCCGCATTGACGCGCGTATTTCATGTTACCATATGGTATAATCAACGCGGCGATGATACTATTGCGGCGCCGCGAGGGGGAAATGCAATGCATACGGCGTTCTTCGGGGTCGCGCAGGTGGACATCACGCCGTCCGGACCGGCGCAGACGATCGGCTTCGGGCGCGGGGACGAATGGTCCCGGGGCGTGGAGTGCGCGCTGATGGCGCAGGTCAGCGTCTGTCGGCTCGAAAGCGAAACCTGCTGCCTCGTAGGCGTAGACCACATCGGATTTTCGAAGGAGCATGCCGGGGCACTGCGGGGCGAGATCGGCTCGATCCTGGGCGCGTCCGCCGAAAAGGTCATGCTGTGCTTTTCGCACACCCATTCGGCCCCGAACGACAGCCTGGAACTTTCATGGTACGCGTCCGCCCGGGAGAGCATCCTCACCTGCGTCCGGGAGGCGCTTCAAAACTTGTCGCCGGTCAGGGCGGCGTGGGGGAACGCGTACACGGACATCGGCGTGAATCGGCGCGCGGAGAGCGCCCACCTGGACCGGCGCGTCGGCATCCTGAAGGTGGAGGACGCGAATACCGGGGAATTGAAGCTGCTGCTTTTACGCCTGACCGCCCACGCCAGCGTGCTCAAGGGCGACAATTACCACCTGTCCCCGGACTTCTTCGGCGCGGTCCGGGACCGGCTCGGGCGGACGTACGGCTGCGCCGTGATGGTTACGCAGGGCGCATCGGGCAACGTCGCGCCGAAATACTACAAGTCTGAAACGATTCCCGTTGACGCGCAAGACCCGGAGCGGTTCGTGCGCTCGGAAACGGCGCTTGACGACATGGCGGAGGAGGTCTTCCGCGCGGTGGACGGCGTCCTCCCTGATCTGCGCCCGCGCGAAGTGGAGCGGCTGAGAATGTACTCCGACGGCGTGACGCTCTACGCGGACGTGCCGTCCATGGAACGCGCGCGTGAAATCGCCGCCGAGGCCCACGCGGAGGCGGGCATCGACGGCGAATGTTGGCTTCGGGAGGTGCAGAGGCTTCGCGACGCCGGGGTCGAGCGGCAGGCCGAGGCGGTGGAGATCCAGTACTTCGCGGTGAACGACGGCTGCCTCGCGGGCGTCTCCAACGAGATCATGTGCGAGTTCGCGCTGCGGGCGTCGGACGCGCTCGGAAGCGACGCGTTCTACCTGGGCGGCTACACCAACGGCTGTTCCGGCTACTTCCCGACCGAGGAGGAGTACGACAAGGGCGGATACGAGGTGTACTGGTCGATGCTGATTTACTACATCTACCACGGGCGCGTCGCCGCGCTGGGCCGCGATTCGGCGTCAGAGCTTGTGGAAGAGGTGGTCCGCCGTGCACCCGCGGGCCTGATTCGAAGGAGCTAACCCCGCGCGTGATTGCCGCGCCCGTGGGCCTGATGCTGAGAGTCAAACCCGGCTTGTAACTACGCTGCGCTCCGCGCGGGCGGCCTGACCGCGGTTTAAGATCATGAGGACCATGAGCGCCGCGACGACGAGGTTCCAGGCGACGAATATCACGAGGCCAAACGGCGTCATCGCCCAGGCGATGTCCACGCAGGCCGCGACCGCTCCGGCGATGCTCATCAGCAGGTTCACTAACAGGAAGAACCGGACGGCGCGGGCGAACCTTCCGCCCTCGAACGCCGGGGCGACCAGCCAGAACGCGAAGCCCTGGAACAGGTAGCCGAACATCTCGACGCCCCAGCAGATGGACGCGGGGTTCGCCATCGTGAAATAGCCGACGAACGCCTCGTTCGCCCGCACCAGCATCGGCACATAGGCCGTCTGCACGACGTAGTTGAGCGAGATCAGCGCCGAGTACACGCCGACCGCCACCAGCGCGAGGCTCCCGAGCACCTTGTCCGCTTCCTTTTTCGCCAGCCGCGCCGAGGCCGCGGTCAGAAGGCAGCTTCCGAACATCAGCACAAACCCCAGAAGGAACGGAATCGACTGCACCGGGCGGTAGTTTAGCATGAACGTCGCGGCGTCCCGCCACGCGGGCTGCGGCGCGAAGATCATGAGGAGGCCCGTGCCCACCGGCCCGGAGAGCATCGCCCCGGCAAGAACGGTCCACGCCCCGATGACGATGAGTTTATTGAGGCCGCCGATTTTATTGGAATCCATGGTTTATACTCCCTTTTCTGATCCGTCCGGAAGGTCGTACAAAAACCTGTCGATCACCCTGTCGAGAAACGCGTCCCGCGCCGTTTCGTTTGAAAAGTCCAGCCCCTCGCCGTCCCGGATCGCCCGCATTCGGAGGAACGACACCTGCACAGTGGCGACGAGAACGCGCACGATGGCGCTGATCTCGGCGTCGATTTTCTCCGCGCCGTAGAGCCTCCGAAGGAGTTTGAAGTAGACGGCGTGGACCTGGGCGCTGTTGTCGTCCGCCGTGCCGCTCGTCAGGTCGCTCAGGATCGAAACCCTGGAGAGGCCGGGGTTTTCGACGAGGAATTTGAAGTTCAGCTTCAGAAGATATCGGATTTTATCCAGCGGACCGAGCGCGAGGCTCTGCTCCAGGGCGTCAAACCCGCCGATCACATGGCCAATGATCTTCTGAACGCTGAGGTCGATCAAGTGATCCTTTGTTTGAAAATGGTAGTTGATCAGCCCCGCGCCGACGTTCGCTCGTCCGCAGATCTCCCGTACCGTGACCTTCGCCGTGTCGCCGTGTTCCCGGATCAACTCGACGGCCGCGTCGATGATGCCCTGCCGGGTGGATTCGGAGTCCTTTTTCATCGTTTCCTTTCCATGCCGATCAGTTTTGCACCACCGCGTGCCACGTCACGTCTACATTGCCCTTGATGGCCAGCCACACCGGGGAGATGTCCTGCGCCTTTTTGATCGCCGTTTCCACCTCGTCCGCGATGTCCGGCGAGACAACCGTGATTTCAAAGTCGATGGACTGAAGCGACAGCGGCGCTTCCCGCCTCGTGCCCGCCGCGTTCATCCTATAGCCCTTGACGGTCTTGCCCATCCGCCGGAGCAGGAAGACGATCGCCGTGCTGACGCAGCCCGCGAAGCTTAGTAGCAGCATCTCCAGCCCCAGAAAGCCCTCCCCGTCGCCCAGCGGCGGCGCGTAGTCCATCGAGACCGGGCGCGAGGGGTTGCCCTCCGATGTGCCGAGGAATTTGAGCTTCTCACCCACCAGTTCCATACTCACCTTGACCGGTTCCATGATAGCGCCCTCTTTCAAATTGTTTGAACGCTGTATTGAACGGCGTTCAGCTCGCATTATAGCGCGGCCGTGCCCGCCCGTCAATGGGCGCGGGAGCGCTTTATTGAACTTTAATACCAATTCCAAACATTAATGCGTCGTCGCGGCGGATCTTTTCGCGCAGTGCGGTGTCGCTCTCCGCGTTGGCGTAGCGCTGCTACGCCTCGCTTCGGCTCCTAGCCCTGCATCGAAATGTTCGCCGCTTTGGACGCATTAATGTTCTGCATTGGTATAACCGGAGACATCAAACGCGTGTTTTCGCATGCGAAAAGCGCCGCCCGTGACCGGATGGTTGGGGCGACGCCTTTTCTGTTTGATGGGCGACCGCGTCAGGCCTTTTTGGCGTTCCTCCTGGTCTGGATGGACACGACCGACGCGAACACCACGAGGATGGCGGCCATCTGGAGAACGCTGAAGGAGCGGCCAAAGGCGAAGAAGTCCATCAGCGCGATCTCGACGAGCATGAGGTTGTTGATGCCGCTACTCTCAAACGCCGTCAGCGCCGACTGGCTCCGGGTCCATAGCGTGAACCCCAGCGCGCCGCTGACGACGCTCAGGTAGGCCAGGATCAGCATCAGCCGCCCCGTCAGAACGGGCATGCCCTCGACCCAAAGGCCCACGCTCAGCAACACAAGCGCCCCAATAAGCATCGGCTGCGCGACGAGCGCCCGGGCCGTCACCCGCTTCGATTTGAGCAGGTGCCGGTTCAGCGTCATGTGGAGCGCGTACCCGACGGAGGAGGCGGCCATGAAAAGAAGCCCCGCGGCGGAGATATCGTTTGCGCCCCAGGGGTAGTAATACGCCGCGATCCCGGCGATCAGGAAAAGCAGCTTCACAAAATCCCACCGGCTCTGGTTTTCCCGCAGCCATAGCATGTCCACCAGCATCACGCAAACCGTGTTCCCGACGCTTAACGACAGCGAGGACTGCGTGGGGGTCAGCGTGGATTGCCCGACGTACTGAAGTCCCTGGGCGGCGGCATATCCCAGAAGCCCGAGTAGCGCGATCATCCGAAAGGGCAGTGCCTCGCCTTTTTCCCGCTTCCCGCGCCCGCCCAGGGCCAGAAGGAGAAGCGCCGCGATCAGGTAGCGCATCCCCGAAAGGGTCAGCGGCCCGATCCCGCCCTGAAAGGCCAGCTTGTTCAGGATGTAGGAGCCCGACCACAAAACGGTCGTCGTGACCGCCATGAAAATTGCCTTGCGCTTCACCGGATCTCCCTTTCTTCTGTAGTTTCTTGTCCAGTATACAGGTTTTGGTAGGCCGGATCAACCTTGCCACCCGCCACCGGCGCTGCTCTGTAAAAAAAGGGAAAGCCGTTGACAATCCCGGCGCTCGTAAGTATACTATTAGTATAATTAGTAAACCGAGAATGAATTTGATAGACCGACGGTGCGAACGGGCGGAGGAGGAGCGGCATGGCGGGCGGCACGAGAAGGGAACGGGAACGGCTGGTGCGGGAAGGGGAGATCACCCAGGCGGCGGTCAGGGTATTCGGGCTGAAAGGGTTTGACGACGCGTCGATGGACGAAATCGCGCTGGAGGCGCAGTTCACCAAGCGCACGCTGTACCTGTATTTCGCGGACAAGGAGGAGCTTTTTTTCGCGGCGGCGCTCAGCGGCTTCAAGGCGCTCTTCGCCGAGCTTCAAAGCGCGGCGGACGGCGCGCCGACGGGTTTTGAGAAACTGCAAAAGGGCAGCCGGGGGTACTACCGCTTCGCGCGGGAATGCCCCGGCAGCATGCGGCTGATCGGCGAGATCGGGCAGGTCAAGAAGCGGGCGAAGGCGGACAGCGAAAGGCTTCGGGAACTCATGCGGTTTGACGACGAGATGTTCCGCTGGGTGGCGGGCACGATCGCCGAAGGCAAGGCCGACGGCAGCATTCGGGAGAATCTCGACGCGCTGAAGGCGACGTTCAGCATCATCTTCATGATGACGGGGTTTTTCAACCAGCTGGCTTTGACCGGGGAGACGTTTCTTAAGCATGTCGCGCTGGACATGGAGGATTTCTGCGGGTACTCGATGGACCTGCTGTTTGATTCTTTGAAGCGACCCGGGGGAGACAGGGGGAATTAAAATGAAAGCTCTCTATTCCGTTTCAAACGGGCTGAAGCGGTACGCCAACAAGCGGTACATCCTGCCGCTGGTATTCCTGCTCATCGCCATCCTGGTCTTGATGGAGCGGGGGCCGTTTGGCTCCGGGAAGCTCAAAGCCTTGAGCGGCGGCTTGGGCATGCTGGACATGATGTTCGGCTACTCCGCCGAGCTGGCCTACGGCATGCTGGAGCGGATCGGCGTCCTGGGCCGTCAGCTGTATACCAGGCTCCTGGGCCTTGATTTCCTGTTCGCCGCGGTCTACATGGCGCTGCAGTCGCTTCTTCTTACGGCGCTGATGAAAAAGGCGAACCTCGGCGGCCGGTGGCAGGCGCTGAACCTTTTGCCCTTTCTGCGCAGCGCGCTGGACGTGGCGGAGAACTGCCTGCTCCTGTACGTGATCGCGGCTTTTCCGGCGCGGCATGGGGCAGCGGTGTCGGTTGCGAGCGCGGTCACGGTCGTGAAACTTGCGCTCAACTACGGCTATATTGCCATCGTCTTCATACTGGGCGCGCTGACCATGAGGCGGACATTCTCCGTCAGGCGCAAGCGGAAGCCGGATGAAATGGGGTGTGTGGAATGAAAAAGGCGGGCATCTTCTACTTCTCCGGCACCGGAAACACGGAAATCGTGGCGCGCATGGTGCGGGAGGAGCTCATCAAACGGCAGTATGCGGTGGAACTATTGCGCATCGAGGACTTTACGAAAAAGAAAACGGCGCCCGACATGGAAAAGTACGACCTTGTCGGCATCGGCAGCCAGGTGATCGGGTTTACGGCCCCGTCGATTGTCACGAAGTTCGTCCGCTCGCTTCCCGCCGCGCGGGGGAAGAAGACGTTTGTGTTCCGCACGGCGGGCGGCGTCGCGCCGATCAACTACAACGCTTCCAAGCCCCTCATGCGCATGCTGGCACGGCGTGGGTACGACGTCTTTCACGAGCGGGTGTTCTCCATCGGCAGCAACTGGGTGAAGAAGTTTGACGACGGCGTGGTCGTCCGGCTCCACGAGGCGACAGGCAGGAAGGTCGGCCTGATGTGCGACGCGCTTAACAAGGGGGAGCGGCGGATCCTGAAAACCGGGCTGGGGCTCAGACTGCTCATGGAATGCGTGATGCACGTGACGCCCCTCTTTTGCCGACTGGCCGGCAAGGATTACGCCGTGAGCGACGCGTGTTCGCGCTGCGGGCTGTGCGCGCGGTCCTGCCCCGCCGGAAACATTTGCGAAAAGGATGGCGAAATCCGGTTCGGGCCGTCCTGCAACCTCTGCATGCGGTGCGTGTATTCCTGCCCCAAACGCGCGATCCATCTCAGGCGATTCGCCTCCTTCGAGGTTCCGGGCGGCTACGACATTCGGAAAATCCTCTCGCAGCCCGCTCTCCATTTCGACGCGGCAGCCAAGCCTGTACCGCCCTTTTTCAAGGCTTACCTGACCGACGACGCGCTGTAGCGCTTGCCTTCAGGCCATCCGCCGCGGCTGGAGGCATGACTGCTTGACAAGCTTTTCCAGGTGCGATACCATGATCTCCGGGAGGTGGACGGATGAACGTTATGGATGCGATTCACGCCCGGGCGAGTTACCGGGGTGGGTATCTGGAAAAGACGGTTTCCAGGGAAGACCTCAGGGCCGTCATGGAGGCGGGGCTGGCCGCGCCCTCAGGCTGCAACAAGCAGACGACGAGCCTGATCGGAGTGGATGACCCGGCGGTGCTGGAGCGCCTGAAGGCGCTGATCGATCCGCCCATCGGCGCGACCGCTCCCGCGTTTGTTTGCGTTTTGACGCAGAAGACCATCGCCTATCGGGGCCGGTGCTTCAACGTGCAGGACTACTCGGCGGCCATCGAGAACATGCTGATCGCCGCCGTGGGGCTGGGCCTCGCGAGCTGCTGGGTGGAGGGCCACATCACCGACGAGGACAGGATCGGCCGGAAAATGGCGGACGCGCTGGGCGTGCCGGAGGACTACGAGCTCGTTTGCTTCCTGCCGCTGGGCTACCCCGCCGAACCGGTCAGGCTCGCGCGGCGCAAGCCGTTCGAAGAGCGGGCGCGGTTCAACGGGTGGGAAGGCTGAAAGATCTGATAAAAACTGAACCGCCTGTCGGGGCTTCCGGCAGGCGGTTTCATCCATGCTAATCTTTTTTACGGTTTGATTTGTACTGCCTCTCGCCGCCGGAGAGGTTGTAAACCCGCCGGAAGCCCTTCCCGAGCAGGATGTTCTGCGCTGCGTTCCCGGTCGTGCCCTTGTTGCAGTAGGTGACGATGGCCGCATCCCTGTCCAGCGCGTTTGCGGCTTCCCGCAGCTTTTCGTGGGGGATGCTCACGGCGTTCTCGATGTGGCTTTTGTCATACTGCGCCGCGCTGCGGGCGTCGATCAGCGCGTACTTCTCGCCGGAGGCCATCAGCGCGTCCAGTTCCGGCTGGGTCATGAGCGGCCTGCCCTTGCGGATGGCGTTGTCCAGAATCATACCGGTGTACATCACCGGGTCCTTCGTGGTGGAGAATGGCGGGGCGTAGGCAAGGTCCAGGTGGAAGAGGTCCTCCGCCTTCGCCCGGAAGGTGATGGCGGTGGCGAACACGTCGATGCGCTTATCGACGCCCTCAAAACCGACGATCTGCGCGCCGAGCAGTCTGCCGGTCGTCCGGTCGGCGACGCCCTTGATGACCATCTCCCGGCCATGCATGTACTCGGGCTTGTCGGGCTTGATGTTGTGGCAGACCGCGACATCGTACCCTTCCGCCAGTGCTTCGCGCTCGGTCAGGCCGGTTTGCGCCACGGCCATGCCGAAGACCTGGAAGATGCCCGTGCCGAGTACGCCGCGAAATTCCAAGTCGCCTCCGGTCACGCTGTCGCCGGCGATGCGCCCGGTTTTGTTGGCGGTGGAGCCGAGAGGACGCCAGACGGGCTTGCCGGAGACGATATGGAACTGTTCGATGCAGTCGCCGCAGGCGTAGATGTCCGGCACATTGGTCCGCATTTTGGGATCCACGCGGATCGCCCCGGTGACGCCCAGCTCGACGCCCGCGGCGGAGGCCAGCAACGAATTGGGGCGCACGCCCGCGGAGAGCAGCGTAAGTTCCGCGGGGATTTCTGCGCCGTTCGACAGGACGACGGCGGTTTCCGTGATCCCCGAAACGCTCGCGCCCGTCAATACCTTCACGCCGCTTTTCTCGATGTGGCTTTGCACATGGACCGCCATGTCCTCGTCCAAGCCCGGCGATACCTGCGGCAGCTTTTCGATCAGGGTGACCTCGAGACCCAGCCGCTTCAGGTTTTCGCACATCTCGAGGCCGACGAATCCCGCGCCGACGACGGCGGCGGTCTTCGGGCGGCGGGCGTCCAGAAAGGCCTTGATGCGGAGCATGTCGCCGAACGTGCGCAGGGTGAAGACGTGCGGTGCGTTCGCGCCCGGGATCGGCGGCACCGTCGCCCTCGCGCCGGTGGCGATCACGAGCTTGTCGTAATGGTCGTCGAATACAACGCCGGTTTCGAGGTTCTTCACGGTCACGCGCTTTTCGGCGGACGAGATGGCGAGCACCTCGTGCCGCGTCAGAACGTCAACGTTGTATTTGCTCTTGAAAAACGCCGGGTCGCGCGGGGCCAGATCGTCCGCGCGCTTGACAATCCCGCCGATGGAATAGGGCATGCCGCAACCGGAATAGGAGATGTGGCGGTCCTTTTCGTAGATCACGATTTCCACTGATTCGCTGTTTCGCCGCGCCTTGGCGGCGGCGGAAGTCCCCGCGGCGACGGCCCCGATGATCAGTAATCTCATGGCGCACCCTCCGTTTCAAACCTGATAAGGTATTCCTACCCATTCTCGGATGCTTTCAAAGCCGTGCAAGATGCCCATAGGAGGTTTGGAGGGTCGGGACCCTCCAAGGGTCAACCATATGCGCCGACTTGTCGGCACATATGGATTCCCCCAAAGGGCGAGCTTGCCCGCCCGACAGGGAATCAACACCACCAGCCCGGATTGCGCCCGGAAATTCTCGCAAGAATTTCAGCAATTCGGCCCCGTTCCCTTCGCTTTCGCATGCGTTTCTCAACGCATGCGAAAGCCCGGGTTCAGCCGCAGCTGGGTTCCTGTCCCGTCAGCATGCCGATCAGGATCGCCGCGGCGCAGCCCACGCCCTCGTGTACCTCGATGGCGTCAAAGGGGCAGTTCCTCGTACACGCGCCGCATTCCATGCACAGGTCGAGGTCCCTGATCCGCACCTTGCCTTCATAAGGTTCAAACACCCGGTGGGGGCATACGTTAAGGCACATCCCGCAGCCCGTGCATTTCTCCGGGTCGTGCTTGAGCGTAGCCACGTTCTTCAGATATTTCATGCCGCGTCTCCCTTCGCGTATTGGAACCGCCCCGCCGTTTTATTGGCAATGCGGACGAGCACAAGCATCACCGGCACTTCCGTCAGTACGCCCACCGTGGTTGCGAGCGCCGCGGGCGAGGAAGCGCCGAACAGCGCAATCGCCACAGCCACCGCCAGTTCAAAGAAGTTTGACGCGCCGATCATTCCAGCCGGCGCGGCGATGTCAAACGGCAGCTTCAGCGCCCGGCTGGCGAAGTACGCGATGAAGAAGATCAGGAAGGTCTGGATCGTCAGCGGGACGGCGATCAGCAGGATGTGCAGCGGGTTATCCAGAATGACTTTTCCCTGGAACGAGAAGATGATGATCAGCGTCAGGAGGAGGCCCGCGACCGTGATGTGGTTCCACCTGGGCAGGAACACGTCGTGAAAGTACGCCTCGCCCTTGCGCCGGATCATCTGCGTCCGGGTGATGATGCCGCCCGCCAGCGGGATGACCACAAACAGCACCACGGACAGGATCAGCGTGTCCCAGGGAATCTGGACGCCGCCCACGCCCAGGAGGAACGCCACGATCGGCGTGAACGCGACCAGGATGATAAGGTCGTTCGTCGCCACCTGAACCACCGTATAGGCGGGGTTCCCCTTGGTCAGGTGGCTCCAAACGAACACCATCGCCGTGCAGGGCGCAGCGCCCAGCAATACCGCGCCCGCCAGATAGTCGCGCGCAAGCTCGGCTGGAATCAGCGCCTTGAAGACTACGTAGAAGAAAAACCACGCGATGCCGAACATGGTAAACGGCTTGATAATCCAGTTGGTCACCCATGTCACGAAGAGCCCTTTGGGGTTTTTGCCGACGTTCCGGATGCTTTGAAAGTCCACCTTGAGCATCATCGGGTAGATCATCAGCCAGATCAAAATCGCGATGGGGATCGACACGTTCGCGTACTCAAAGCGCCCGAGGAACGCGGGAATCCCCGGCAGATACCGCCCGATCAGTACGCCCACCGCCATGCACAGGATGACCCAAACCGTCAGATACTTCTCGAAGAAGCCGATCCCGCTCTGTTTGTTCTCCATGTCCGCCCTCCTTCTCAGCCAAAGGTTCGGCTGAAGTCGTTTACCAGCAAAAGCACCGCGCCAATCGCCGTGGAAACAAGCATGGCGGGCAGCGCGACCTTCATTTCTTTGTCCACGCCGGACAGCGACGTGTAGGTGGAGCTGCCGGTGAAATTCATCGCTAAAAACGCCGACAGCGCCGGAACCACCAGGAAGTACGCGACAGCCTTCAGCCAGCCGTATTCCGGCGCGCCCGGGAAGCCCTGCCAGATGTTCACGACCAGCGCCCAGATCAGGCCCGTCAAGGCCCCCTTGAAGGAGAACGCTCGCCCGGGGATGAAGGGCAGCAGGACGGGCGTTATGACGCACCCGGCCACGATCGCGCCCAGCAGCGCGGCGAAATCCGCTCCACCATAATGCCCCAGCCCGAGCGCGTTCAAAACGAACAGGACGCCGAAGGCGAGGAGCAGGGGCTTCATCGAGGCGACGAACTCCATCGGCGTCAGCACCAGCCGGTCGAAGATCGGGAACCGCACCGTCCGCATCGCTTCGGTGGCCGTCATGCCCGCCGCGAGGAAGGCCTTGAGGTCTTCGGCGCGGACCGGGCCGAAGAGCACCTTGAAGCCCGAACGCTTCTGGACCAGGTGCGCGGCGACGCCCGTCGCGCCCAGCTGCGGAAGGATCAGGGTGCGGTGGGAGACGACCTTACCAAGCTGAACGGCGCCGATCCTTTGCACCAGCTCCTCCGTGCCGAAGGTGCCCTTGCCGGCCGCGCACCATACGTTGACGCCGTCCGTATCGAGCACCAGAATCCAGGCGTCCAGACCTTCCTGCTCCTTGCGCAGGCGGTCAAACGTCATCTTGTAGTTGGCGGTCACGAGCACCGGGGACTTTTCATCCGGCGCGCCGACGCAGTAGAGGCCGGGGTCAACCTTGTAGTCCATCCGCCCGATGGACCAGCGGCACTTCCAGGAGCCCCATACGTCCCGGAACGTAAGATGCGTGGAGACGCGCGGGATTTTCCCCGCGGGCGTATCGACAAAATCCGTGACCCACTTCTCCTGCGCCTTCGCCCCGCCGCATCCGCACGCCTGTTTCGGTTTGGGGTTGCTCCCGCCCCCGCAGCAGCCGCCGGATTTCGCCGGTGCCTTTTCGCCGGTTGTTCCACTGACCGTGCCTGTAAAAGTGGCGTAGCGCGGCTTCGCCTTGCCGGAGGAAGCGCCGCCGCAGCAGGACTTATTGGCCATCCGACCACCCCTCTCGTTTTAATCGGAAAAGGACATTTGCCCGCCTAACAGCAGCGGCCGTCGCCGACCGCGTCCGTGAGAAGCGCAAGGCTCTCCAGCACCTGGCCGCGCTTATCCTCCGGGATCTGCTTGAGCACGCCCTCGAAATAGCGTTCCATGCCGGTTTCGGTGTTCTCATAGAATTTCTGTCCGCTCTCCGTCAGTTGGATGACCACGTACCGCCGGTCGCTGTCATCCAGTGCGCGCGCGGCCAGCCCGGATTCCACGAGGTTATTGATCGTCCGGCTCATCGTGCTCTTGTCCACGCCCAGGATTTCCGCCAGGTCGTTTAAGTTGATCGTGCCCTTGCGGCCGATCTCGACGATGGCGTGGCACTGCGCCAGCGAAACGCCGCAGCAGTATGTGTCGCTCTTTTCCAGAATCCCCAGATGCCTTACGAGCACCCGAACCATTTCCCGAAGGGTGCTGCTCTCTTGCCCGGTCATCCCATCACCTCGAACTCATGATATTCCAAACGGTTGCAAATTGCAACTGTTGAATGATGCAAAATTTGCGTAAACCCTAAAAGAGCGATGGCCGCCCGGCGGGGCGGCCATCGCAAAGCATAAGCGCAAACTCAGAGGAACTTGAGGACCAGGTCGTAGAGGTAGCCGGATAGGATGCTGCCCGCCACGATGTAGAGGACGTACAGGCCCAGCGCCTTTTTTTTCATGAAGGTGGTCAGACCCGCGATCACCCACGCGCTGGTGGCGGAACCGGAGATGATGAAGGCCAGCATCGCGCCCTCGCTCGCGCCGCTTTTCATCAGGGACTGGATAATGGGGATCGAGGACTCGGTCGTGAGGTACAGCGGCAGGCCGATCACCGAGGCCAGCGGCACCGCCGCAAAGCTGTTCACGCCCAGCAGCGCCGAGACGATGGACGAGGGCACGAAGGCGTTGACCAGGTATCCGACGGCGATGAAGAGGCTGAAATACAGGAGGATCTGCTTGAGCCCAAGGTCGACGATGCCGTCTAGGAATTCACGCAGCCTGGCCTTTTGCAGCCATTCCGCGATGTTCGTCCCGCCGGTGCGGGGCATCGCCGCGCAGCACGTGCCATCCAGCGCTGCGGAGAGGTCCGGTTCGCCTTCCGGGCATTGTCCGCAGGGCTCGGCCGCGAAGGTTTGGGCGGGCGCGCAGCCGCCAGCCGCCTTGACGGCCGGTTCTGCCGGTTTCGCGCCTACGCAGCCGCAGGCGGGCTTTGCGGCGGCATTCGCCGGTTTTGCGCTTACGCAGTCGCAGGCGGGCTTTGCGGCGGCTTTTGCCGGTTCCGCGCCCGCGCAGCCGCAATCCGCACTTGCGGCCTGTTCCCCAGGTTCCGCGCCGGAGCAGCCGCAGGAGGCGTTCCGTGCGTCGCCCAGCGCACGCGCCTGGTTCTTCAGGAGGTCGGTGTGTTTTTCAATCCACTGCGTCGCGAAGCCGGAGGCGAGGCCGATGAGAAGCGATGCAATGGTCAGCGCGATCGCGAACCGGAGACTGACGAGGCCGGAGATCATCAAAAAACCGTCGGGGCTCATCAGCGGCGAGGAGGTCAAAAACGCCATGATCGGCCCCCACGGCAGGGTGGTTGTCAGCATGCCGACGATGACCGCCATGGTGCCGCAGGCGCAAAACGGCGTGAAAGCGCCGACGGCGACGCTGGCGAGGATGGACACCCGCGTCTTGCCGGTCAGGAACTTGGCGAGTTTCTCCGTGTCGACGTAGGTTTTGAGCGCGACGGCCAGGACGATCGAGATCAAAAGCACCCACCAGTTGTGTGCGAGGGTATTCAGAACGGTTGTGAGCATTCCGGTGAGCAGATTTCCGATAAAGCCGAGTGCGGTTTCCATGATGTTGGCCTCCTCTTATATTATCGTATATCGCCGATATACGATATATTGGCGCAAAAAAATAATCCTAGTCGTCTTTCAGGTCTTCCCCCAGCCGCTTTAGAAATTCGTCCAGCACCGGACGGTTCAGAAAATAGCAGCTCCACTGGTCGCGCTTCTCTCGGCGGATCAGGTCGGCTTCCAGAAGCACCTTCAGGTGCTGCGACACCGTGGACTGCGCGAGGCCCGTGAACTTGACCACGTCCCCGACGCTGACGCCGTTTTCATAGAATTCGATGAGGTCGCAACAGGTTACGACCGCCCGGTCCTTCAGCGCCTTGACCAGCTGATAGCGCGTTTTGTTGCCCAGCGCGCTGAGTAGCACGTCCATTTCCATGGTTTCACCCCGTTTCGAATGCAGTATATCGTAAAAATACGATATAGTCAAGGCGCGAGAGGATTTTAACAATCATTATCCAACCAAACGAAAAAGGCGCCGACCGGGCGCCTTGCCAAGCGGGAGCGACCGCTACGCCACATACGGGACGAAGCGCCGGGTTTTTTTCATATACGCGCGGTACTCGTCGCCGAACTCGGCGATCATGTCGTTTTCCTCGCGCCTCGCGAGCCGGTAGTACACCACCGCCATCACCGGCAGCAGGATCAGCATGGGCAGCGTCGCCCAGTCGAGGATCATGCCCAGCGACATCAGCATCAACCCCGTGTATTGTGGATGCCGGATATACCGGTAGATGCCGCCTGTGACCAGCGCGCCTTCGCCGCGATCCTTTGACCAGTAGGCCTTGTAGATGGTGCGCCAGCCCGCCAGGATCAGGACCAGCCCTGCGACGCCCAGCGCCGCGCCGATGTACATGCCTGTCAGCCCGAGAGAACCAATCAGCGTGTGCCCCCACAACAGACCGTCCGGCAGGCTGCGCCCGAAGATCCAGGAGATCACGTACATGCTGAATGGGATGCCGTGCATCTCGATGGCGAACGCGATGACGAACGCGAGGTACGCACCCCGGGGCTTTTTGTCCATCTTGCGGTAGAAGGGCAGGAAGAAGAGTACCACGCCGTAGAGGACGATGAAGAACACGACGCCCCACCAGTTGCCAAAGTGGTTTTGAACAGGATCCATGATGACCGGCTCCTTTATAATGGATTGGCTTGACCTGAGACCATTGTACCAGTCCGGTCTGAAATCAAGCCCGCGCTGGCCTTAAATCCGCCTTAAATCAATGGCAGTTCGAGAATGAACGCGCAGCCGGGGCGGACACTTTGGTCCAGCGTCAGCGTCCCGCCGTGGGCCTCGGCGATCTTCCGCGCGATGGACAGCCCCAGTCCCGCGCCGCCCGTCTCCGAGCCACGGGCGTCGTCCACCCGCACGAAGGGCTTGAAGATGTCGCGGGCGAGGGCATCCGGGATGCCGACGCCGTCGGCCCGGAAGCTGATGCGCGCGCGCCGGTCTGCCTTTGTCAACCGCACGGTGACGAGCGTCCCCGCCGGGTTGTAGCGCATGGCGTTGTCCGCGAGGTTATGGAGCACCCGGTTCAGCCGCGCCGCGTCGATCATGGCGTAGGCCGGTTCGTCGGGGATGTCAAACTCGTACCCGAAACCGGCCTGTTCGAGGGACGGCAGGATGTCGCCGCACGCCTGGCGTAAGGTCTCGCAGGCGTCCAACCGCTCCGGTTTCAGGCGGAAGTCCGGGCTTTCCAGTCTCGAAAGCTCGAAGAGCTCCGTCAGCAGCGCGCTGGCGCGGCGGCTGTTTTTGTGGATCACCTCGAGGTAGCCCTGAACCGGCTCGCCCAGTTCCTCCGCCCGCTTCAGGCAAAGCTCCGAATAGCCCGCGACGCTGGCCAGCGGGTTTTTAAGGTCGTGCGATACGTCCAGGATCATCCGCTTGCGCTCCGCCTCCGCCTGTTCGCGGAGCGCGGTTTCGCGCTCGATCCGCTCAGCCATGTCGTTGAACGTCTTTTGAAGCTCTGCGAACTCGTTTTTGAGCTTCAGGTCCACCCGCGCCGTATAGTCGCCCGCCCGCAGGCGCTTCGTACCCTCCATGAGCTTTTGCAGCGGCGTGATGATGCGCCGGGAGGTGATGCGGGAAAGCGCTGCCGCGAACGCCGCCAGCAGCAGCAGGTAGAAGATGCCCACCGCGATGAGCGAGGCGGAGACGTTTCCTTTGTCTCTGGACGCCACCTCCCGGTTGAACGCTACCGCTACTTCAAGGCGGACGGAGGTGGGGAAGGTGACGATCAGCCAGAAGCTACCCTTTTCATTCCAGGCGATGTCGTAGTGGAAGGGCGTGCCGACCGCGTGGCTCGTGACCAGGAAATCGGTGAAGCTTGCCGCAGAGAGCGCGTTCCCCTTGAAGGGGTCGAGGCCCTCGGAGCGCACCACTTCGTAGCGGCCGTTCACGACCGTTACGCCGCCGCCGTTTTCAACCACCCCGGTTGCGTCGATCTCCGCGTAGTTGTCCCGCATCAGTTCGCTCGCCGGGAACTGGTTTTTCATCAGGCCCTTGGAGAGCACGTCGCCTGCGAACGAAAGCAGCAGCACCGCGAAGATCGCCGCCAGAATGGATAGAAGGAACGCGATCAGGTAGTTCCAGAGGAACTGGCGCGTAAGGCCCTTCTTCATCGCTTGATCCCCGCCTTGTGCAGTTTATAGCCCAGCCCGCGCACGGTGACGACGTACTCCGGGTTCTGCGGGTCGGATTCGATCTTGTTGCGCAGGTGGCTGATGTGCACCATCACGGTGTTGTCGTCGAAGAAGTAGTCGTCCTCCCACACGGCGTTGTAGAGCTGCTTCTTGGTGAATACCCGCTCCGGGCGCTCCATCAGGTAGAGCAGCAGTTTATACTCCTTTGCGTTCAGTTCGACCGGCGCGCCGTCCCGGTACGCGCAGCAGGCGTCCTGATCTATCGTGAGCGCGCCGTAGGAGAGCATCGACGCCTCCCGCTTCGGTACTGCGTACTCGCGGCTCCTTCTGAGGTGCGCTGCGACCCGGGCGATCAGCTCGCTCATCGAAAAGGGCTTGGAAAGGTAGTCGTCCGCGCCCATGCCCAGACCCATCACCTTGTCCATGTCCTCGCCGCGCGCGGTCAGGAAGATGACGGGGAGGGTGCTCTTCTCCCGAATTTTGCGCAGAAGGTTGAACCCGTCGAGCCGCGGCATCATCACATCCAGGACGGCGAGGTCGACCGGCTCGGCCTCGAAGAGCGCCAGCGCTGCCATACCATCCGCGGCCGGGAGTACGCGGTAGCCCTCGTCCTCGAGGCTGATGGTCAATAGTTTTCGGATGTCGGCCTCGTCTTCCGCGACCAGAATGTTCACGGCGGCACCTCCTTCACTCGTTTGAGCCAAGTATAGCACACAATTTCACTCGCTGGAATCCGCGCCGCGCCGATTTAAGGCGGATTTAAGGCGGGCGCCGGGCGGGATTTTAAGCTGTTCTGGTACGATGTGTTCAGAAACGGTTGGAGGGATACTTCATGAACAAAATGATCACGGAGCTCGTCCTCGTTCTTCTTGTCATCACCATCGCGCCCGCGCAGGCCGCGGGGCTTCTGGCGGACGAAATGGCGCGCGAGGCCGGGGCGCTGACCGGCCCGGGCGGGGCGAAGGGCGCGATCCTCGCGGTGGTCGAGGACGGAAAGTTGTCGTTCGCGGGCGGCTTCGGCTGGGCGGACGAGGCCATGAACGTCGCCGCGTCGGATAAGACGGCGTTTCGCATCGGCTCAATCTCAAAGACCTTCGTGGCGGTGGCGGCGCAGCTCATGGCGGAGCGGGGCCTGATCGACATGGACGAGGACATCATGACCTACCTGGAGCCGGACTTCCCCGCGTTTGAGCGGCCGGTTACCATGCGGATGCTGCTGACCCATTCGGCGGGCTTTGAGGACATGGTGACGGGCATCGCCGTGCCGAACGTCAGCGATACCCTGCCCCTCTCCGAAAGCGTGCGCCGGTACCGGCCTGCGCAGAGCATCGCGGAGGGGATCTTCTCCTATTCCAACTACGGTATCGCGCTGGCCGCCTACGCGGTGGAACGCGCCGCGGGCCGTGACTTTGCAGAGCTTTGCCGCGAGGAGATCTTCCTGCCGCTGGGCATGACGCATACGACCTTTGAGCACATGCACGATGTCGCCTACGTCTCAAAGCCCTACCGCCCGGACGGCCGGGAGACGGTGGAGCCTTTCATGAACCTCTACCCGGAAGGGTCCGCGGTGTCCACCGCCGGGGACATGGCGCTCTACATGCTGTGGCTAACCGACCCGGCGGACGGGCGCGTGCTGAAAACCGAATCCAAGGCGGAATTGTTCGCGCGGCAGTTCGCGATGGCGGACGGCCTCCCCGGCATGGGCTATACGTGGAACCGGAAGGAGCGCAACGGCCACACGTACTACGACAAGAAGGGCGAGACGCTGAACTTTGCCAGCCGCATCGTACTCTTCCCGGAACAGAAAGCGGGCGTGTTTCTGTCCGTGAATACGTTCCTGCCGCCGGAAAGGCTGGACGGCGCGATGCGCGCGGCGGCGGACGCGGTGCTCGGCGAGGTGGTTTACGGTAAGGGCCGGACGACCTTCGACATCGCGGGCGTCTACGCCGACAACAATTCCAGCCTGAGCACGATGGAAAAGGTCATCCGCACCCTCATACCGGAGAAGATGTTCTCCGTCGAAGGTTCGATGGACAAGGGCTATGCCGTCGGAGCACAGAGCCTGACGCCGATGGGGGAGGACGAATACGCCTCGCCGCTGGGCGTGATGAAATTCCTCCGGAAAGACGGGCAGGTGCTGGTCGCCACCCAGTCCGCGACCAGCTATTCGAGGGTCCCCGCCTGGCAGGCGCGTAGCGCGCAGGCGGCCATCCCGACCCTCTTCCTGCTTCTGACCTTGCTTACGCTCGTCTGCGCGATGGCCGCCCCGCTCCGGGGTCGGGAGAGGAAGGACGCGCTTTTGATCGCGTGCCTCGCTGTGGATGCCGTGCTGTTTGCTGCGCTGTGCGTTACCCTCCTGCAGGGCATCATTTCCTACAGGCTTCTGGGCCTCGCCGTGCCGGTGCGCGCGCTGGGCTGGGGCGTTGCGGCCTTCACACTCCTCGGTGCGTTCCGCGCCTGGACTTCGCGCGGCATCCTGCGGTGCGCCGCCGCCCTCTGGGCGCTTTCCGGCCTTGTGCTGATCGCGCAGATGGCATGGCTTCGCATTCTGATCTGACAGGTGTCGCGATGGGTTCACAAGGCCAGCTTCCCTCCTCGCGAAGGGACCGGCCTTTGCGTGGCGCAGTAGGAATGAAAGAGCGCCTCGCGGCCAACAGCCGCGAGGCGCTCCTGTTATGCAGTGAAAACGCGCTGTTTCAGCCCTCCCGCACCCATACGATCATTTCGCCCTCGCCCCGGTTGGCCCAGGCGTAATAGGGGATGAAGGTCAGAGAAGTCGGCTGCCTGACGGGGGACGACGGGGTATAGGGCGCGCCGTCCGGCTTCGCAACCAGCCGTTCGCCCCGCGCCACAATCTCCAGAATGCCGCCCAGTTTGTCCTCTCGCCACGCTTCTTCAAAGCTAGCATCGGCGTCCAGCCAGACTCCGGAGAGCAACTGGCCGTTGTCGGCCTCCTCCAGGCAGTATACCAGCGGGCCGCGCATGAGCGCCACGCGCCCGATGTTCTCGCGGATGCGGGGGTCGGCGTACACGCGCCGGGGCACAAGCGCAAGGCGCAGCGTGAGCTGATCGCCCGCCTGCCAGTCGCGTTCCACGCGCGCATAACCCTTTTGGCAGGAGGTTTCGAAGGCCTGGCCGTTGACCGAAATCTGATACTGGCCGCCCGCGTAGCCGGGGATGCGCAGGTTCATCGCGTAATGCCCCTCGGGCATTGTGAAGCGCATTTCGCCGTCATAAGGGTAACCGGTCTCAAGCTGGATGTTCAGCGTTCCGGCCGTGGTTTCAAGCGTCACGCCGCCCGCGATGTACTGGTGCGCGTACACTTCGCACCCCGAAACCGCGTAGGCGTAGTTGCCCAGGGACATCATCAGCCTGGCCAGGTTGGGCGGGCAGCAGGAGCAGCCATACCACTTGGGCCGGACGGGCAGCACGTGCTTTTTGCCGGGGTCCTTTTTTGAAGCCTCCGGCCACACCTCCAGCGGATTGACGTAAAAGAAGTTCCGCCCGTCCAGCGACATCCCGGCAAGGCACGTGTTGAACAGCGCCCGTTCCATCGCGTCGGCGTAGAAGCCGTCAACCTCAAGCTGCAGCATCGCGCGCCCGAAGAAGCACAGCGCGATCGACGCGCAGGTCTCGGCGTATACGGTGTCGTTTGGCAGATCGTCGTCAAATGTGAACGCCTCGCCGTGATGGGTGGAACCCACGCCCCCCGTGATGTACATGCGATGGTTCACCATGTTCTCGAACAGCTTCCGGCAGGCCTGTTTCAGCGAATCATCGCCCGTCACGCGCGCGAGGTCCGCCATGCCGGTGGCCATGTACAGCGCGCGCACGCTGTGGCCCTCCAACGCCGTCTGCTCGCGCACGGGCAGATGGTTTTGCGCGTAGCTGTCGCCCATTTTATGGATCGGGTAGTGGTATGCGCCATTGCGCTTTTCATGTTCCAGATGAAAAAAGTTGGGCTTTTTGCCGCGCTCGTCCAGAAAATAGCGGGCCAGCTTCAGCATCAACGGGTCCTGGGTGGCGGCGTACATGCGCACAAGCGCCAGCTCGATCTCCTGATGCCCGGGATAGCCGTGCAGCTTGCCCTCTTCCAAGCCGAGGACGGTGTCGATGTGGCGCGCCATGCGCGTCATGATGTCCATCAGGTCCCGCTTGCCGGTGGCTTCGTAGTAGGCCACGGCGGCCTCCATCATGTGCCCGGCGCAGTAGAGTTCGTGGCAGTCCCGGAGGTTGGTCCAGCGCTTGCCCGGCTCCTTCACGGTGAAGTAGGTGTTCAGGTAGCCGTCCGGCTGCTGCGCGCGCCCGATCAGGGCGATCACCTCGTCGGCAAGCGCTTCCAGCTGTTCGTCGCGCCGCGCGCTCAGCGCATAGGCCACCGCTTCCAGCCACTTGGCCACGTCGCTGTCCTGAAACACCATGCCGTAGTATTCGCCCTTCGCCTCGCCCGCGGCAATGCGAAAGTTTTCAATGGCGTGGCTGGGCTCGGCGCCCGGCACGCGGTCGTTGAGCGCTTCCCACTGGTAGGGGATCACCTTGTCGCGCACCAGATCGTACACGCGCCGCCAGAATCCGCCGCCGATCGCAAAGTCACGGGCCTTTGGGGTTGTCATCGCGTTCATTTTGGCACCTCTAAAAGTTATTGCTCGTCGCGCAGCGAGAAGTACATGGTGTACTGTTCGTCGCCCAGCTGGCAAAGCCGGATCAGCGCCACGTTGACCTGCTGGTCCTGGGTGTGATACATGGGTTTTTGCTCCACATGCGCCAGGCGGCTGTCCCGGCGGATCAGCTCTCTGGGGTGCGACCGCCCGCGGGGCATCAAAAGCGCGTCGTTTTCGGTCAGCCCGACCAATACGTCCGGGCCGTCCATGAAGGCCACGCGGCTGGGGTCGTCCGGCAGCGGATGCGCCGAGATGGCCGAAGGGAAGTACATGGTCAGCCGGCTTTTTTCCCACTTGCGGTCCAGCTTCACCACGCAGCCCGCCGCGCCGCCGGTGACGGCTTCCCCGTCCAGCTCGATCTGCGCCTGGCCGTGCACCCACCAGGGGATGCGCAGCTCCAGCTCAAAGGGCTGTGCCTGGTCACATTCCACGTCGATCAGGTACCGCTGCCCGCTGAAGGGGGCCAGGCTCTCCTGAATGCGCTTGGGGTAGGGACGCCTCAGCGGGTAGGGGAAGTTGTAATCCTCCCGGATCTGGATGCGAACCGGCGATCCCTTGACCGGCAGCTCGGCCGAGACCGGGCGGTATTGCGCGATGGTGAGCCCCGCGTCGCTCAGGTAGAGGGTGCCCGCCGCGTGCAGCATGTGCGCCTGCACCAGGGTGCCGTGGCAGCACCAGAAGTTGCCGATGGGCGTACCCCAGTTGGCCCGCGCGCCCGGCTGCATGGGCAGATAGTAGGTCACCATCCCGCTGACCGGGTGCTGCTGCGCCAGGATGCCATTTCGGAAGTTGCGCTCGATGTAGTCCTGATACTCCATCTGGCCGGTGTGCCGGAACAGGAAATCGGCCAGACGGATCATGTTGTAGACGGTGCAGTGCTCCTGGTTGTCCTCGTTGAGCTGGTCGGCAAAATGGAACGGGGGCGTCCAGGCCTCGTAGCAGGTCTGCCCGCCGGTGACGAAGTAGCCGCGGTTGGTCACGGCCATGTCCCAGTAGGCGCGCGCGACCTCCAGGTACTTCACGTCGCCCGTCACCTCGAAGGCGCGGGCGCAGCCCAGTGCTTCGGGGATGGTGGTATTGGCGTGCATGTTCGTCAGCACGTCCTTGCCGCGCAGCATCGGCTCAAACAGCTTGCGCCGGTAGTAGCGCTCCATCAGGTGCTTGTGCTTCAGGTCACCGGTCACCGAGTACAGGTCGGCGAAGAATTCCATCATGCCGCCGGTTTCCACGTCCAGAATCTCATCGAACTGTTCCTCTGTGAACCGGTCGCTGAAATGGGAAAACCAGTCGGCGGCGTCCTTTGCCACCGTGAGCGCCAACTCGCTGCCGGCGAAGCGGAACATATCCATCAGCCCCATCAGCGTCTTGTGGACGGTGTACTGGGGCGCCCAGACGCGCTTGCCGCGCGCGATCCAGTCCATATACTGCTGCGGAATGGAGAACACCCAGCCGTCGCCGTGTTCTTTTTGGCAGCGCCTGAGTTCCCTCACGAGGTGGTCGCCCTTGCCCTTCAGTTCGTCGTTGCCCATATAAGCCCAGCCCCAGGCGCAGGCCGACAGGTAGTGGCCCAGGAAGTGGCCGCGCAGCTGGCAGGTGGGCGACTCCCAGCCGGTGTGGATTCCGGCGGGCAGCGTGTGCCCCGGCAGCGTGTCGGCGATCAGCCCCGCTTCATTGAAAAAGTTGAGCAGCAGCTTGTCGCACTCCAGGGACATCATGTATTGGCAATTGAGCGTGTAGCGTTTATACAGTTCGCCGTTCATCAGCTGAATCGAGCCGGGCGCGGCAGCGGAATAGGTTCGCATGGAAGCATGTCCTCCCCGTAGTAAGTGATGGAGCGGGCACTAAAAATCAATCCTTCATACCGGACAGCATGACGCCTTTGACGAACTGGTCCTGCCCGATGATAAACGCGATCAGCACCGGGATCATGCTCAAAAACGCGCCGGCCATCAGCGCAGGCCAGTTCGTCATGTACATGCCTTGCATGGTCGCGATGCCCAGCGGCAGCGTCTTGAGGTGGTCGGAGTTGATGTAGATGAAGGGGTTGAAGTAATCATTCCATACGCCCATGAAGATGAAGATCAAGAGCGTGGTGATGGTGGGCTTCGCCATGGGCATCATGATCCGGCTGAAGATCTGGAAGTGGTTGCAGCCGTCGATCTTGGCGCTGTCCTCCAGCGCCTGCGGCACCGTCACAAAGAACTGGCGCAGCAGGAATGTGCCGTAAGCCGACACCACCGCGGGCAAAATCAGCGACCAATGGGTGTCCACCAGGCCGTAGGTCTTCATCATGATGAAGTTGGGGATCACCGTGACCTGAAAGGGCACCATCATGGTGGCCAGATACAGAAGGAACAGCTTGTCCACGCCCCGGAATTTGATCCGGGCGAACACGTAGCCGGCCATGCAACTGGTGAGCAGCTGCAAAAGCACCACCCAGAAGGAGACCTTGAAGGAGTTGAACAGGTACAGCATGAACGGGAACCGCTCGAACAGCTGCGTGTAGTTTTCAAACGCCAGATAGGACCCGAACAGCGTGGGCGGGAAGGTGAACACCTCATTGAGTGGCTTGACCGAGGTGGTGACCATCCAGATGAAGGGGATGACCATGGTGAACGCTCCGATGAACAGAAACAGGTAGAGCAGAATGCGCCTTGCGTATTGGCCGGGCGTCTTCAAGCGAACTTCCATGAGACTTCCTCCTTTCGTCAGTATACGACCTTTTTCTGAAACAGCATGTTGACCAGCGTAATCGCCAGCACCAGCGCGAACAGTAGATACGCCAGCGCCGAGGCATACCCCGTGTAGAAGAACTTGAAGCCGTTCTGGTAGATGTAGTGCACCAGCGTCGAGGTGGCGCGGCCCGGGCCGCCCCGGGTCATCAGCTGCACCAGGTCGAACACCTGGAAAGAGCTGATCACCGACATCACGAACACGAAGAACGTGGTGGGCGAGAGCAGCGGCCACGTGATGTGGCGGAACTTCTGGAAGTCGTTGGCGCCGTCCAGCTCCGCGGCCTCGTAGTAGGTGGTGGAGATGTTTTGAAGCCCCGCCAGGAACAACAGCATGTTGTAGCCCAGGCCCTTCCAGATGGCGGCCACGATGACGGCCGGCAGCGCGTACACCTGAGAGTTCAGCCACACGGGCGGCTCCGTCACGCCCAGCATTTTGAGGAAGGAGTTGAGAAGGCCGAAGTCCGGGTTGTACAGCCACTGCCACACCAGCGAAACCGCCACCGCCGAGGTGATGACCGGCATGAAAAACGCGGCGCGCAGGATCTTCACAAACTTGATCTTCTGATCCAGCGCCAGCGCCAGCATCAGCGAGATAAAGATGCCGATGGGCACAACGCTGCAGGTGTAAACAAGCGTGTTTTTGACCACCTGGCCCACGATCTTGTCGTAAATGAACATTTCCTCATAATTGTACAGCCCGACCCACTCAGGCGGCGTGAGGATGTCGTAGCTGGTGAAGCTCAGAAGCAGTGAGGCAATGACCGGGAACAGGGTGAACAGGAGAAACCCAAGCAGGTTGGGCGACAGCATGGCAAACGCCCAAAACCCGTCCCTGTCGCATAGCCGGCGGTGCGGCTTTACAGTTTGGCGTGCAAGCATGGGCCACTGCACCTCATTTCTTATTGCTTGTTGGTGTGCGTGCGAAAGTACGCGGAGCGGTATTTGCCGGGGGACATGCCCTCGTAGCTCTTGAACAGCTTGATGAAGTACTTTTCATCCTGAAAGCCCAGCGCATAGGTCATCTGCCGGACGCTCAGGTCGGTGTTCACAAGCATTTCGCGCGCCTGCACGATCTTGATTTCGTGGATGTACTTGATCAGCGAAAGCCCGGTGTGCTGCTTGAAGAGGCTGGAAAGGTAGTCGGCGTTGTAGCCGAACTTTTCGGCGATGCCCGAAGCGTTCATCGGCTCGCTCTTGTGGACGCGGATCCACTCCAGCACCTCCACGAAGCGCTTCATCTGGCTGCTTTCGGGTTGGGGCCAGGGGGTATCGCCCGCCTGCTGCGAGTCGATCAACTGGCGGGACATCTCAATCAAGATGCTGGTCAGGCAGTAGTCGGCCGCAAAGCGCGTGTAAGCGTCGGAGTTTGCGATGTGAAGCAGCTGTTTCATCTGAATGATCAGACGGCTCACGTTTTCGCACTGGAAGAATTCGGGGCACAGGAGCCTGTCCGAATTGCTGAAGCGGTACATGCGGCTTCGGATCCGGTCGATTCGGCGCCGGGCTTCTTCCTCGCCGAGCAGCGCCGTCTTGGAACCTCGCGGCTGGAAGTGGGCCCAATAGTAGGACAGCCCCGGCTCGCATACGCGGCAGCCGTGGTGTTCCTCTCCGGCGAAGAGGATCATCGCCTGGCCGGGTCGCATCTCGTACTCCACGCCGCCCTGCGCTATGTGCAGCGTCCCCTCGTGCGCAATGAGCAGCACGTGGCTGCTCAGATGCCGCCGCGTGTGCGTCCAGGGCTGATCGGCGACGAACTGGCCGCTGGACAGGTGCTTGAGCGGGGACGAGATTTCCAGATCCAAATAGCGCATATCGGTACTCCGTATTGAGAAGGAGGGCGGGGGCATGCCCCCGCCCTGGCTTTGCAGTCTGTGAGGCGTTAACGTCTCCTGAGCTCGGCGGCCACGCCGTCCGTGATGTTCTGGATGGTCAGTTCCATATCCTGGCCTTCGGCCGAGAAGTACAGGTTCAGTTCGTCGCGGATGACCTGGTTGGCCTTCACCTTGGTGCAAAGGCCGGTCTGGTACGGGGCCGCGTCGCGGAAGTAGGGAGCCATCTGCTCGTAGCCTTCTCCGTACACGTCCTTATTATACCACACATCCATGTTCTCCGGCGCATACATCGCGGTACGGTTGGGCATCCAGAGGCCCGAGCGCACCAGGTCGGTCTGGTATTCGGCGGAGGACAGGAAGGACAGGAAGCGCCAGGCTTCGTCGGGGTGCTTGGTCTTCGCCCAGGCGGAGTGCACGTGCGCCTGGCCGATGGTGGTGGCCACTTCGCTGTTACCCATCTTCGGCAGGCAGCCGACGCCCACGCGGAAGCCCATGGTGGCCAGTTCCTGCATGGCCCAGGAGCCGTCAAACAGCATCGCGATCTTGCCGGTCTGGAGCATCTGCGCGCCGCTCATGCCAGAGCTGCCCTGCTCCATCAGGAGGGAGGCCGCCGGGGCCACCTTGTACTCGTTGCGCAGCTTGAGGATGTTGCTCATCGTGGTGCGGAAGATATCGTTGTCCACCGCGGCTTCGGTGATGTCCTCGTTGTAGAAGGTGCCGCCCGCCGCGTAGTACAGCGCCATGCGCGGGTCGTTGTTCTCGACGCCGTACACGCCGAAGGTGTCCACGGTTCCGTCCGCGTTGACCTTGGTCAGCTTCTTGGCGGTCTCGACGAACTCGT
>JAEZHK010000048.1 GCA_023416655.1 Bacillota bacterium | reverse complement strand
TCGCCGCCGACTGCACCGCCTACGCCTACGCGGACTTCCACCGCCGGTTCATGAAGAACCACGTGACCCTGATCGGCTGCCCGAAGCTGGACAGCGGCGACTACGCCGACAAGCTGACCGAGATCCTGGCGCGCAACGACATCCGGCGCGTGACCGTGGCCCGCATGGAGGTCCCCTGCTGCGGCGGCATCGTGCACGCGGTCATGGATGCGCTCAAGCGCAGCGGCAAGTTCATCCCTTGGCAGGTCGTTACGCTGTCCACGGACGGCGAGATCATCGACGAATAGATTTTAGGAGGAAACAATCATGAGCATGTTTTGCTATCAGTGTGAGCAAGTAGCGGGCGGCAAGGCCTGCACCAACCACGTCGGCGTATGCGGCAAGACCGACGTCGTCGCCCTCGACCAGGACGCCCTCACCCGCGCGCTGATCGCGCTGGCCGCCGTGGCGGGCGATTCCCCCTCGCCCGCCGCGGTCCGCCTGATGGTGGACGGGCTATTCACCGCCGTCACCAACGTCAGCTTTGACTCTGACAGCATCCGCGCGCTGACCGCAGAGGTGGAGAAGGAAGTCGTGAGGCTTGGCGGCGCGGTTTCGGCAAATGACGAAGGCCCGCTGACCCTCTGGACGGAGAACGAGGACGTGCGCTCGCTGAAGTCGCTGATCCTCTTGGGCCTTCGCGGCACCGCCGCCTACGCCGCCCACGCTTACGCGCTTGGGCTGGAAGACGCCAGCGTGAACACGTTCTTCTTCGAAGGCCTTCGCGCCGTCGGCGACCCGGGTGCGGCCGCGGACAAGTTGCTGCCGCTGACCATGAAGACCGGCGAGATCAACCTCAAGTGCATGGAACTTCTGGACAAGGCCAACACCTCGGCCTACGGTTCCCCCGTGCCGACCACCGTGCCGCTGGCCATCGAGAAAGGCCCGTTCATCGTGATCTCTGGCCACGACCTGAAGGACCTCGAAATCCTGCTCAAGCAGACCGAGGGGCGCGGCGTCAACATCTACACCCACGGCGAAATGCTGCCCGCCCACGGCTACCCGAAGCTGAAGGCGTACAAGCACCTGAAGGGCAACTTCGGCACCGCCTGGCAGAACCAGCAGAAGGAGTTCGACGGCGTTCCGGCCGCGTTCCTCTTCACCACCAACTGCCTGATGCCGGTCCGCCCCAGCTACGCCGACCGCGTGTTCACAACGGGCCTCGTCGCCTACCCGAGCCTCGTCAAGATCGGCGAGGACAAGGACTTTGAGCCGGTGATCCAGAAGGCGCTGGCGCTCGGCGGCTACAAAGAAGACCACCCGATGACGGGCATCAACGGCGGCACCACCGTCACCACCGGCTTTGGCTGGGACACGGTGCTGGGCGCTGCGGGCCAGGTGATCGACGCGGTCAAGGCCGGGGAGCTCAAGCACATCTTCCTGGTGGGCGGCTGCGACGGCGCGCGCCCGGGCCGCAACTACTACACCGACTTTGTGGAGAAGTCGCCCAAGGACACGCTGATTTTGACGTTGGCCTGCGGCAAGTTCCGCTTCAACGACATGGAACTGGGCACCGTGGGCGGACTGCCGCGCCTGATGGACATGGGCCAGTGCAACGACGCGTTCTCTGCCATCAAGGTGGCGGTCGCGCTGGCGGATGCCTTCGGCTGCGGCGTCAACGACCTGCCGCTGACCCTGGTGCTCTCCTGGTACGAGCAGAAGGCTGTGTCAATCCTGCTGACCCTGCTGGCGCTTGGCGTGCGCAACATCAAGCTCGGCCCGACGCTGCCCGCCTTCGTGTCTCCCGCGATCCTCTCCTACCTGGTGGAGCACTACGGCATCGCGCCGACCACCACCGCAGAAGCCGACCTCAAGGCGATCCTGGGGCGTTGAAAATCCGCATGCGGCTTTTCAACGCAAGGGGAAAGTCTGCGAGCGCCTGAAATTCTCTGGAATTTTCGGGCGGCGCCCTGACCAGCGAAAGTGTATCATCCACCGGTGTGCGCACTGGTGGATGATACACGTTCCCGGCGCGCAGGTCGCCGGGAACGATGAGCGCCTGACGGAGTTTGTCCACACACATGATTCCGCCACCGATGCGCGAGCACAGGTGGCGGAATCATGTATTTTATGTTATCATGGCGGCGGAAAGAAAAGAATGGGAGGAACGCGGATGAACCTTGAAGCGCTGCTGGCCCTTCCAAAGGATGAACTGCCCCGGGCGGCGGAAGACCTGACCGCGGGGACCATCGAGGGCCTTGTGGATCTCTTGGACGAAAAGGCGGACGAGGCGCGCTATCAGGCGTTGCTCCTTCTGACCGCGCGGGCGGAACGGTTCCCGGATGTGCTCCCCCACTGGCCAAGATTTGTGGGCAAGCTTTCAAACGCCAACTCCTACCAGCGCTCCATCGGGGTGATGATGCTGGCGGCAAACGCGCGCTGGGCGGATGCGGGCGCTGTCGAGGCCTGCCTCCCGGCATGCTTGAAGCTGCTCGAGGATGAGAAGCCCATCACCGTTCGGCAGGCGATCCAGGCGCTGAGCAGGATCGTGCGTGACGCACCGACCGCCGCGCCGGAGATCGCGCGGGCGCTGATGGGGATGGATATCCTGGCCGCGCGGGAGACGATGCGGAAGCTGCTGCTGCTGGATGCCTGCCGCGCGCTCTTGCCGCTCACAAACAATCCGGAACTGAAGGACCCAATCAACGCATACCTGATGGCCGCGCTGTCCGGCGACATCCTGGACAAGGCGGCGAAGAAGGAAATCCGCGCCGCGATGAACGGGTGAGGTATTCCGTCCAGGGACGCCGGAGGGCTCTGCCCTCCGGACCCCCCGCCAGGGGAGCATGATGCTCTCCTGGACCCCACCACAAAGGAAAAATGGCTACTGGCGCGCCAATATTGAACTGAACAAGGGGCTGTCTCACGCAAATATTGCGGATGAGACAGCCCCTTCAAAGCCGTTTCAGGATGTCAATCCAAGTGGTAAACCTCCGGCATGTCGGCCCACCATTCGCCTGGCGCGCGGGTTTCGAGCGGCTGCTGGCAGGGCTTGCACTCGGCCCACCATTCCTGCGTCTTGGGGTCGTCGGCCATCTTCGCCATGTCGGCTTCGTAGTCGTCGCCCACGTACTCGTAGTAGCTGAACAGAAGCCCATCCTTATAGTAGATCGAATAGTTCCGGATGTTGCACGCCTTGATCATGGCGTTGATCTCCGGCCACGGCGCGGCGTGGAGCTGCTTGTAGTACTCCAGCTTCTCCGGTCTCACGCCAATCACCGAGCCGAACCTCTGAACCTTTCCCATTTCTTCCTCCTTGAAATACCTCGCGTTTCTCAAAAGGCGCGGGATTCTTTCTCCGTTCAGGCTCTCATCATTCCCGGCGACCCGCGCGCCGGGAATGTGTTTCATCCACCAGTGCGAACACTGGTGGATGAAACAATACCGCTGGTCAGGGCGTCGCCCGAAAATTCCGGGGAATTTTAGGCGCCCGCAGTCTTCTTCCCTTCGCGTTGAAAAGCCGCCCTGCGGATTTTCAACGCTCCTTTGTTACCACTGCGGCGGGTAGAACCCATCCACGTTGTCCTTGGTGATGATGTCCTGCGCCAGGTAGCCGATGGCGGGCACATCCTGGCCGGCGAACCACTTGGCCATCGAGTAGATGACGGCGGCGCCGTCGCCCTCGGCGGTCTGGTAGTTGATGGCGAGCAGGTCGCCGGACTTCACGAGGTCCATGCCCTGCTTGGAGTTGCCCGCGGCCACGACCAGGATGTCGCTGCGCCCGGCTTCCTTGATGGCGTCGATGGTGCCGATGGCCTGCGCGGAGTCGTCCGCGAGGAAGATGGCGTTCAGATCATCGCCGAAGCGGGTGATCCAGTCGGACACGACCTGCTTGCACTGCACGGCGTCAAAGCCCGGGGTCTGGATGTCGAGGGTCTTGATGTCGGGCGCGATCTTCTTGAACTCGGTGATCGGGCCGTAGGTGCGGGCGAAGTACGGCGAGGTACCCGCGTTGTGGGTGATGTAGCACACGCCGCCCTTGTTGCCCATCGCGGTGGCCAGCTTGCCGGCCAAGAGGCGCATCTGGCCCCAGTCGTCCGGACCGGTCCAGGAGATCATGTACTTCATCGCGTCGGAGGTGGGCAGGGTGTTGGTGCCGAACACGGGGATGCCGGCCTCGTTGATCTTGCGGAACTGCTGCACGGCGGACTCCGCGTTGAGCGGGATCAGGCCGATGGCGTCGGGGCGGGCGTTGATGGCCTGATCGATCAGCTGGTTCTGCACGTTGACGTCCCAGTTGGGGCTGAGCGCTTCAACCGTGATGCCGAAGAACTCGCCGGCCTTCTTGGCGCCGTTGATGTAAGCGGTGGTCCAGGGGTGGTCGCCGTGGACGATCAGGATGACCTTCTTGCCATCGGGGCCGTTGGCGGGCGAGGCGGGGATGTTCACCTTGTCGTTGGCGTCCCAGCCGGCGAATTCCATGTCATAGTAGCGGCCTGCGTCGTCTTCGGGCAGCGCGGACGGATCATCGGGCCGGGCGGGGAACTCTTTGACCGTGAGCTGGGGCATGAGCACCTGGCCGTCCGTGGACAGCACGCTGGTGGGGTCGGCAAGCTCGACCGCAGCCATGGAGACCGGGGCGATCGCCAAAAGGAGCGCCAGGGCAAGGAGCAGGATCTTCTTCATTCGCATTTCCCTCCATCGATTATATTCACCCTCGCGGGCAAAACCCTATTGTTGTTTTGCGCCCGCCAGCATGCGCTCGCGCTCCACGACCAGCTGCGCGCGGATGCCGATCTTGCGCTTGGCGAAGTAGTTGGTGATGGTTTCGTAGAGCACCACCGACGCCAGCACCAGGCCGTTGGACAGGATCTGGATTTCGTACTTCCCGACCAGCGCGGTCAGCACGTTGAACATGGCCATCAGGCCCAGCACCGCGACAAACGTCTTCCAGACGCTGCCACGCCCGCCGTCGGTCGATGTGCCGCCGATGATCGTCGCGGCCAGCGCCACCATGAGCGGCGCGATGCCCTTCTCCCCCATGTTGGGCGCGGCGGACGACTGGGCGATGGCGAAGAGCGCGCCGCCCAGCGCCGACACGAAGCCAGAGATCGCGAACACCGTCACCGTAGTGCCCGTGGAATTGACGCCACCCAGCCACGCGGTCTCGAGGTTGCCGCCCACGATGTAGACGTTGCGTCCGAACCGCGTGTTCTTAAGAATGATTGCCAGCACGATCACCACCGTCAGCGCCACGATCACCTTGGGCGTCAGCGGGAAGGGCTTGAGGTACAGGTTCAGAAAGTCCGCGAACGCGTAGTCGCCCTTGTCGCCGATCTCAGCGCCGTTGCAGTAGATAGACATGAGGCCCTTGAGCACGAACTGCATGCCCAGCGTCACGATGAACGAGTGGATCTTGCCCTTTGTGACCAGAAGGCCGTTGATTGTGCCGAAGAGCGCGCCCGCGATGAGCGCGACCGGCAGCGCCACGGTCCACGGCTGCTTCTGCAGCGTGTGGATGCCCATGACGAGCACCGCGCCGAGGTTCGCCATGTAGCCCACCGAAAGGTCCATGTGCCCGGAGATCATGCAGATCGTAAAGCCGATGCCGATCATCGAGTACAGGATCGTGGAATCCAGGATCGACTTCATGTTGTACATCGTGAAGAAGTTCCTGGCGAAAATTCCCAGCACCATCATCAGCGCGACCAAGAGGTACGCGCGGTTGTCGTTGATCAGCCTGGGTACGCTTACACGCTTATGCCCTGCCATCAGCTTCGCCCCAGCTTTCTCATGGAAGTGGTGTTGATCCACACGATGACCAGGAACATCAGGCCCAGCACCAGGTACTGCTCGAACGTGGACACACCCACCAGGTTCATGATGTTGGAGAGCAGGCCCATCGTCAAAACACCGCCGAGCGTTCCGATCAGGTCACCCTTGCCGCCCGCCAGCGTCATGCCGCCCAAGAGCACCGCCGTCATCGCGCGGAAGTCGTAGCCCTCGCCGTTGTAGTAGGCACCGGTCTTACTGATGGAAGCCAGAAAGAGGCCGGTGATCGACGCGCAGAACGACGAGATCAGGAAGACCACCACGATGACCTTGACGATGTTGATGCCGGAGAGCCGTGCCGCCTCGTAGTTGGAGCCGACCACCTTCAGCTGGTTGCCGAAGGCCGTGCGGGTCAATACGTACTGGCCGATGATGAACATCGCGGCCATCACCAAGACCATGATCGGCACGCCCAGGAAGTTCGAGCGGGAGAGCGCGAAGAAGGCCTCCACCGCCGGGGTGTCGCCGGCGATCACGTCCGGGTAGATCTGGTTGCCGCCGTAGAGCCAGCGCACGATGCCGGAGATCACGAAGTTGAACGCCATCGTCCAGATGACCGGGTGCGCGCGCAGCTTGCCGATCACGAGGCCGTTGACGATGCCCAGCACCGTCCCCGAAAGCGTGCCCAGAAGGAGGCTCGGCCAGAAGCCCATGCCGATGCAGGTGACTGAGATCATGCCGGAGAACGCGATGGTCATCGGCACCGACATGTCGGAAAAGTTGGCGCTGAACACCACGAAGCTCATGCCCACAGAGGTGATGCCAAGCAACGATATTGCCTGCACCACGCTCATGAGGTTCTTGTACGTCAGAAATTTGCCGGGCGCGAGGAAGATGCCCAGAACCGCCAGGAGCAGCACGATCACGTACACGCCCAGGCGGCTGACGACGAGGGTCAGCCGGTTGACGCTGCGCTTTCTGACGTCCGGCGCGGATGCGCTATGCATGGACATGCTTTCCCTCCCCGTTCGCAGCCAGGAGCAGCGCGCTCTCGCTGATTCCGTCCCGCTGGATTTCACCGATCACATGGCCGTTTCGGAGCACGATCGTCCGGTCGCTGAGGCCCACCATCTCCGGCAGGTCGCTGGTGATCAGGATCACCGCGCTGCCGCTGGCGGCCAGGTTCTCCACTGCTTTGTGGATGATCTCCTTCGCGCCGATGTCCACGCCGCGGGTCGGCTCGTCCAAAATCAGGACGGAAGGCTTTGTCATCAGCCACTTGGCCATCAGAATCTTCTGCTGGTTGCCGCCGGAGAAGTTGGTCACCGGGCGGCTGGGCTCCATCGGGTAGACGCTGAGCGCCTCCATCAGTTCCTTGACATCCTTCGCACCCATCGAGGCATTAAAGAATAGCCCCTTGGCAAGCTTTGGAATGTGGGCTGCCACCGCGTTTTCCCCAGCGGTGAGCCGGACCGCCAGGCCGTCGAACTTGCGGCTCTCCGTCAGGTACACGACGCCCGACTGGATGGCCTCGTACATGTTTTTGAAATGCACCTTCCGCCCGCGCAGGGTGATTTCGCCCTCGTCGAAGCGGTCGACGCCCACGATGGCCCGGGCCAGCTCCGTGCGCCCCGCGCCCGCAAGGCCGCAGATGGCCAGCGTCTCACCCTCGCGCACCTGAAAGCTGACGTCGTGGAAGAAGCCCCAGCGGCTCAGGTGATCGACCCGGAGCAGTTCCTTGCCGATGGCCGGGTTGCGGCGGCTGTAGAACTCGCTGACCGAGCGGCCGACCATCAGGTCCACGATCTCGGCGCGGTTGGTGTCTTTCGTATTGTAGGTCCCCCGCTTTTTGCCGTCCCGCATCACGGTGATGCGGTCGGCCACCTCGAACACCTCCTGCAGGTGGTGCGAGATGTACACGATCGCGATGCCCTGGGCTTTGAGCTTGTGAATGATGGCGAAGAGGCGCTTGACCTCCTCGTTGGAGAGCGCGGAGGTCGGCTCATCCATGACGAGGATGCGTGGGTTGTCGCCCAATGTTTTTGCGATCTCCACCAGCTGCGCCTCGCACTGGCTGATGTCGGAGACCGGCATGGACGGGTCGAGGTATCCAAGGCCCACCTGCTCCAATAGTTCCTTCGAGCGGCGGCGGACCTCCGCGTGGTCGATGAAAAGGCCTTTTTTCGGCAGCTTGCCCACCAGCAGGTTTTCGGCGATGGAGATCGGCCGGGCCAGCGAGAGCTCCTGATAGATCATGCCGACGCCGCGCGCCTTGGACTGGGCGGGCGTGTGCAGCGTCTCAACATTGCCTCTGATGTAGACTTTTCCTGTATAGTCCGGGAACGAGCCCGCCAAAAGCTTCATCAGCGTCGATTTGCCCGCGCCGTTTTCCCCGACCAATGCGTGCACTTCGCCCGCCAACAGGTCAAAGTCCACGTGGTCCACCGCCAGCGTGCCGGGGAAAGCCTTGGAGACCCCTTCCATGCGCAGTGCCTCGTCGCAGGGCGCCCAACGGCTCATCGCGCATTCCTCCCTCCGGGATTACGAATCCTTTACCATTATAGGGCCTGCCCTCGGATGATACAGTGGATTTTTCTATGCATCTATGCTGAATTTTTTAACACTTCGCGTTCAGGCGTTGCGCCGCGGTTTACGAATTCGACGGAATCTGATAAGATGCTGGTGGATCCAAGTCCAACGCACGAATTATGAATGCGTGAACTGCGGGAGGTTTGGAGGGCCTAAGCCCTCCAATGTTCAATCATTTGCGGCGGCTTTGCCGGCACAAATGGATTTCTCCAAAGGGCGAGCTTGCCCGCCCGACGAGGAATCGGTACCGACCGCGCGGATTGTGCCCGGAAATTCCCGCTGGAATTTCAACAATCCGCCCCAGTTCCCTTGCTTGCGCATGAATCAAAGATTCATGCGCAAGCCGCGCAGGTGGATCCGGGAGGGAAACGCGATGTACAAACTGCTCATTGTGGAAGACGAGGACATGCTCCGGGAGGCGCTGGTGCACAGCGTTGACTGGGCGGGCTTGGGATACGAGGTTAAGGGCGCGGCGGACGGCGAACAGGCGCTGGTCATCGCGCAGGAACTGAAACCCGACATCGTGGTGACCGACATCCGCATGCCGCACATGGACGGGCTGCAGCTGTCGGCGAAATTGAAGGAGATACTGCCCAGCACGATGGTGGCGATTCTGAGCGGCCACGACGAGTTCGCCTACGCGCAGGAGGCGCTCAAGCATGGCGTGCGCGAATACCTGCAAAAGCCGGTGCCCCCGGCGGAGCTGGTTGCAGCGGTCAAGCGGCTCGAGCGGCAGGTGGACGCCGCCCGCGTCCGCGAACACCAGCTGAACCGGATGCGAAGGCAGCTCGACCAGGCGATGCCGCTGATGCGCCAGAAGCTCCTGAACCAATTACTGGAGCGGGAACTGAGCCAGGCGGAAATCGAGGACATGCTGAAATTCGTGGGCCAGCCGCTCTCCGGCGAGTCCTTCACCGTCTGTCTGATCGACTTCGAAGCGGAGCAGGGCGCGGTTCGGGACTGGGCGCTTCTGGAGTGCGCGGCGCTCGACATCATCCGCTCGGAAGCCAGGACCGACGCCGCGGCCTTCGAACTGAACCGGGGCGGCGTGGCGCTCGTGTACTGCGCGCGCACCGTGTTCAAGGAAAAGGAGCGCGCGTTCGTGGCGGCCCTGATCGAGGCGATCCGCGCCGAGCTTTACGAGCAGCTGGACCTGGCGACCACCGCCGCCATCGGCGAGCCGGTGGACAAACTGTGTGAGCTCAACCGCTCCTACCTCTCCGCGCGCCAGGCGCTCCGAAGCCGCGTAATGCTGGGCCGCTACAATACCTACGACGCCTTCGTCCGGCTATCGGAGGCGAGGCTCTACCCCTTCGACGACGCGGGGCTACTTTTGCAGAAGCTGAAGCAGGGTTCGCGGGCGGAGCTTACGGAGGGCATCCGGACGTTCTTTGAGACCTTGCGCTCGGCGGGCAGCCTTTCGGAGGAAAACCTGAGGGTGTTGACCATCGACCTTCTGAACGGCGCGTTCAAGCATATGACAGGCGCGGGCAAGGCCGACCCGGCGCGGCTGGAGGAGGCCTATCGGCGGGTGTTCGCGGCCCAATCGCTGGGCGACTGCGAGGCAATCGTGGAAGAGCACCTGCTGTACGCACACGCGCAGCTGGAGGAAGCCCGCACCTCGTCCGGAAACCAGCTGATCGAGGGCGCGTGCGTCTTCATCGCCGAACATTACGCCGATCCGGACATGTCGCTGAACGCGGCGGCGGCCCACGTGTTCGTCAGCCCTACCTACCTGAGCATCCTGTTCAAGAAAAAACTCGGCGTCACCTTTATCGACTACCTGATCAACCTCCGGCTCGAGAAGGCCAAGGCGCTCCTCAGGGAAACCGCCAAGCGCACCTACGAGGTCGCGGCCGAAACCGGCTACGGCGACCCGCAGTACTTCTCGGTCTGCTTCAAAAAGTACACCGGCCTCACGCCCACCGAATACCGAGCACAATACAGATAACAGGCGCCCAAAACCCGCCGGGCGGCTTTTGGGCGCGAAGGAACAGGACTGCGTGAGCCATGAAATCCTGCGGGATTTCCGGGCGGCTCACTGACATGCGGTATTGTTTCCTCCACCAGTGTGCGCACTGATTCCGGAAACCGATTCCCGGCGCGCAGGTCGCTGGGAACGATTGAAAGAAAGACCGGGCTGGATGGCATTTCACCCGAAGGTTTCCGTGAACGATGGGATCACAGGCCGGGAAACGAAAGGAAGAGCCATGCGCAGGAAGGCAACGCAGCTGAGGACCCAGATGACCGCCCTTTCCTTTCTGGGGGTGTTCTTCCTCTGCTTTCTGATCGCGCTGATGGCGGGCGAAGGCACCAAGCGCGAATTGGTGCAGCGTGCGGAGCGGGACGCGGACGCGATGCTCACCCAGGTGATCCGGAACCTCGAATACTACCTGGACGACATGGAGAAGCTGGCGGCGCTCTCAAACGTGCAGTCGTCGGTGCTGCGCATGCTGGTCAACGACACCGATATTTCCTTAAGCCAGTCCCAGTACTATGAGAACTCACAGCAGGTGCGCGCCATCCTGACCGATCTTTCGAGGCTGCGCCCGGAGATCACCTCCATCGCAGTCGCCGGGCGGAACGGCTCGCTGGCCGACACCGCGTCTAACCTCTTCACCACCAACCAGGCGGGCGGGGACTGGCTCTCCTGGTACGCGGCTGCGCTGGGGAGCGGCGGCCGCAGCGTGTTCCTGCCGCCCCACCAGATCACCGACATCTACGGTCGCGCGCAGAGCGTAATCTCGCTGACCCGGCCCATCGTCATCTTCAAGGGCTCCGCGCCGGTGGGCGCGATTTTGATCAACCTGTCCACCGACACGCTGGCCGACATCTGCGGCGGCATCGGCGCGGGCGAGAACGGCTACATCTTCATCGTGGACGAGGCGGGCAACTACATCTACCACCCGGACCCGGCCTACCGGGGCGCGCAAGTCATCCCCGCCCCGTTGCCGGACGACGAGATCAAGCGCAGGGCGCTCGCCGGGCAGACCTCCTTCGCCCAAGGCGACCGTCTGGTACTCTCTGCCGCGATCGCTGCGCCGGGCTACCGCGTGATCTACGCGATCCCCCGCGCGCTGATCACCGGCGCAGCAGACAGGCAGCGGACGCTGCAGATCTTGTTCGGGGCGATCGCCTCGGCGGTCGTGGCGTTCGCGCTGTCGATGCTCCTGTCCCGGCGGGTGTTCCGCCCGCTGGACAAGCTTCGAAAGCTGATGGGCCGCGTGCAAAAGGGCGACTTCGACGTGCGCGCCGACGATACGCCCAAAAACGAGATCGGCGAACTGGCGGGCGGCTTCAACGCGATGATCGACCACAACCAGCGGCTGATGAAGAAGATCATCGAGACCGAGAAAGGCAAGCGCAAGGCGGAACTGGACGCGCTGCAGTCGCAGATCACGCCCCACTTCCTGTACAATACGCTGGACTCCATCGTCTGGATGAGCAACTACAAGCCCCAGGTCGCCGCCGAGATGGCGGACGCGCTGGCCAAGCTCTTCCGGCTGATGCTGGGCGGGGGCGAAGACATCGTGCCCCTCAAGCAGGAGTTCGAGCACGTAACCCAGTACCTCAAGATCCAGAAGATGCGCTACGACTCCCGGTTCGAGTACGAAATCCGGCTGGACGAGGCCTGTCAGGCCATCCGCGTACCCAAACTGATCCTGCAGCCGCTGGTGGAGAACGCCATCTACCACGGCGTCAAGCCCACACACAAAAAGTGCTTTCTGAAGGTCGTGGGCACCATGGACGGGGACGAACTGGTGCTGATGGTGTGTGACGACGGCGCGGGCATGAGCGCGGATGAGCTGACCCGGATTTTGACCGCCGAGCGGCCCTCCGGAAAAGCGCTGGGCGGCGTGGGCGTCAAGAACATCAACGAGCGCATCCAGCTGTACTGCCCCGGCGGCTACGGGCTGAGCTTTTTAAGCGGCGAGGACCTGGGCACGGTGGCCATCGTGCGGCTCCCTGCCTCAGGGGTCTGATCTCCATAAAAAAACGAAGCATTTGTTAAGATAATTGTGTAACGCGCGGCTAGGCCGCCCGTCTATAATGGCAATAACGACGACTGGCTATGGGAGGAACGATCATGAACGATAAGGTTGCCGCCAAGCTCGACCGGCTGGAAAAGGCCGTCCGGGGGACGGGTCTGCCCGACAGGGTGCCGGTGGGCGACAATTTCTGGACCGGGTACCTGCTGCGCGAGCGCGAAAAGCGCGGCGCGTCCTTTGATCCCTACCTGTTCCACGACCTGGACTACGTGATCGTCACCCCCAACATGGACCCGAAGATCCAACCCTTCGAAGTGCTGGAGGACGACGGCGTCAACGTGAAACTCAAAACAGGCTTCGGCGCCACCATCCGCAGGAGCGGCTCCGCGCCGATGCCCCATTTCGACGCGTTTTCGGTCAGCGAGCCGGAGGAGATGGAATCCTACCAGTTCGACGACCCACGGGACCCGCGCCGGTTCACCATGCAGGGTGACGACCAACTCAACGGCGTCGGCGACGCCATCGGCCGCAACATCCCCGCCTGGACCGAAAGGCTCAAAAAGTACGAGAACGACACGGTGCTCTTCGGCTCCGTGTGCGAGGCTTACGAATACGTGTGGCGCTGCATCGGCACCGTGAACTCGCTGACCTGGCCGCTGGAGGAGCCGGAGCTGTTCGGCGACTTCATCGCTCGCATCGGCGACTTCCTGTGCGAGTTCGCCCGCGCGCAGATCGAATACGGCCAGGGCAAGCTCCGCGGCATGTACATCTGGGGCGACGTGGCCTACGTCAACGGCATGCTGATCAGCCCGAGCCTCTGGCGCACCTACTTCAAGCCCATTACGAAAAAGCTCATCGACATCTGCCATGAGGCCGGCCTGCTCGTGGTCTACCACGGCTGCGGCAACGCCACCGCCATCTACGAGGACTTCATCGAAATGGGGCTGGACGGCTACAACCCGCTGGAGTGCAAGAGCCACCTGGACATCGTGGAACTGCGCGAGCGGTTCGGCTACCGGCTGGGCTTCGTGGGCAACATCGACGTGCGCGAGATGGAGAGCGGCGACAGAAACCGCATCAAGCGCGAAGTGCTGCATAAGCTGCTGGGCGCGGTGGAGGGCCGCTGGGTGGCGCAGAGCGACCACTCCGTCTCCTCCGACGTGGCCCCGGAGAGCTACGCCTACATGCTGGAGGTCGTGCGCGAGTACGGCGTGTATCCGCTGGATCTAGCGCGCATCACCAGCGAAATCGCGGCGCTGGACGCGCTCAAGGCCTAGCCCCCCTTCCAACGCGGAATTATGACTTTGATTGCCCTGCCGGAGGACACTCCGGCGGGGTTTTTCGGCTTTATGCAACAGATTTCATTACATGTCGGATATTATCGGCACTCCATCCCCCATCACAATCCTCCGCAACGGTTCTTAATGTAACCGTTCGCCTTGAAAGCATCTTCCGCTTATCACAAAGCGTTGGGACAGAGTTTCCCATCATACAGACCGAGAGCGTTCGTTCCGGCGCTTTCCCCCGGACGGATTCTCCCCTCCCCGTCCCATAAGCGGAGCGAAAGCTTGAAAATCCGCTCCTTTGGTGCTCATCCGGGCCTGCCCGCCATATTCGATGGTTCTTTGGGGAGGTTTTACTTTTCTTATGAGTAATTTGTTTCTAATTATTGACAATTTACCCAAAGTAACGTAATATATATTCAGCAACCAACAGGAGGTGTTCCGATGAATCGTATGTTCAGGGTGTTCGTCGTCACGGTACTGGCACTGGCCATCAGCATGAGCTTTTGCTCCGCGCTGGCCAAGAGGGACAACAAGCCGCCGAAACCGACGAAGCCCGCCGTCGAGAGCATTGCGCTTACACTGGTGAACCGCGCAGGCACGTTACTGACACCGGGCACGGACGGTTCCTACGCCGTTGTAACCGGGCAGAAGTACACCATCAAGGCCGAAGTCACGCCTTCGACGGCGAAGCCTTGGCTGCGCTGGCGCTCCAGCAAGCACAGCATCGCGAACGTGGACGGCCGCGGCAACGTCTTCTGCGCGAAGTCCGGCACCGCCACCATCACGGTCTCCGACAAAACCGGCAAGATCAAACAGACGATCGTTTTGAATGCGCACGCGAACATGGCCACCTTTGACGTCAGCACCGACAAGGCCATCAAGCAGATCTACCTCAAGGGCCGGAACATCATGATCGACGTCGTCCTCGAAAACACGGGGACCGAGCCGCTGGAAGAAGCGCCCGGCCTCAAATTCTCCCTGAAGCTGGCGGGAGAGACCAATTTCACCGATCTGGGCGTGAAGTCCGGCCACATCCGCCGTGAAATCGCCGCCGGGGCGTTCGGAACCGCCACCTACAAGGTGAGCAAGGCCGACCCGAGGACGATCTGCCTGATCGGCGCAACCGCCTTATGCGAGGTTCCTGCCTGACAGAAGGTTCAAAAACCAATCAGATTGTGACCCTCGACTCTGGAACCGGATGAACAAAAATGCCCTCGAAAACGCTTGTTTTCAAGGGCATTCGCATGTAATCAGGAATTCCACAGGATGATTCCCAGTACGGTCAGCGCCAGGCCTACGATGGCCGCCCAGAACCAGTAGGGTACGCAGAACAGCAGGATCAAAAGCCCGGTCACGATCATCAGCGCCGCCAACACCCGAGTAAAGGACCACTTCCCCCGGCCCGTGCACCGCATGGACTCCACCCCCATGCATCATGCTATGCCGTCCAAGGGGGAATGGTTCAATCCGCGCGCAGCACACCTTGGAAGGAACAAGCTGCTCGCGAGCCTTACGGCTGGTTTTCCGGGATTCAGATTGCGCGCACGGAGCCGCCCGCGAGCAGCCTGCCCTCAACGATCCTGTATTCGATGTCCTCCGGGTCCTCCAGGAGCCTGAGCATGAGCTCCACGCCCGCCCGCGCGATTTCCTCCGCCGGCTGCTCGACGGTGGCCAGCGGCGGCTCGAGGAAGCGGGCCATCTCGATCCCGTCAAAGCCGATCACGCTGACGTCCCCGGGCACGCTCAAAGCGTTTTCCCGGAGCGCGCGCATGGCGCCGATGGCCATCACATCGCTCAGGGCAAAGAGCGCCGTGAAGTCCCGACGCTTTTCGAGCAGCTCCTGCGCCACGCGGTACGCGCCCTCCATCCCGAAGGGGCTGGCGATGTGCAGATCGTCCTCAAGCGTCAGGCCGTGGGCGTTCAGCGCGTCCAGCGCGCCCTGGAAGCGCAGGCCTATGCCGTCGCCCGATCCGTCCCGGCCGCCCATCACCGCGATCTTCCGGTGCCCGCTTAAGATCAGGTGCTCCGCCGCCATCCGGCCGCAGGCGCGGTTGTCGATGCTGACGCTGGACACGCCCGGCACGCGGATCGTGGAAGCGTCCACCGTCACGAACACCGACGGAATGCCCAGCTGCGCCACGTCGGCCTTGCGGCCAACCACGTTGCTGCCCAGAAAGAAGATGCCCTCCAGCTTCTTCTCCGCAACCATCCGGTACGCGGCGTCCAGTTCCTCGCCGCGCTCGTCGATGAACTCGATCAGGTACTGGTGACCCGTTTCCCAGCCGTAGTCGGTCATCTGCTCGGCAATGCCGGTCAAAAAGCCGTTGCGCCGGCCGCGCACGATGATGGCGGACAGTCCGCTGGCCCGCTGTTTCAGGTTTTTGGCGTTGGCGTTGGGGGAATACCCCAGCTGCTCGACGATCTCCATGACCTTCTGCCGGGTTTCCTCCCCCACGTCCGGCCGGTTGTTGAGCGCGCGCGACACGGTGGAGATGCCAACGCCCGCGCGCTGGGCGATGTCCCGGATGGTGTAAACCCTCATGGCGCTCCCCTCCAGGATTTCGGAATCGTTTACGGACATGATACCGTGTTTTGTTGCATTTTGCAAGCGCGGTGGTATAATAATGAAAAAGGGGGTCTCAAACAAATGATCAAAAACCTGCTGCTCGACCTTGGCAACGTGACGCTCTCCTTTGATCCGAAGGCGATGATCGCCCCCTGGGTGGAAAACGAGGCCGACCGGGACCAAATCCTACGGGCGGTCTTCCTGCACCCGGACTGGGGCCGGGGCGACGACGGTAGCGTGACCGAAGCGGAACTCAAGGAAAACGCCCGCGGGAGGCTGCCGGAGCGGCTGCACGGCGCGCTGGACGACGTCCTCCTCCACTGGCCCGAATACCTGACGCCGCTCAATGGCGCGGAGGAATTCATATTGGATATGAAGGCCCGCGGCAGGAAGCTGTACATCCTTTCGAACGCGCCGCTACGCTACAGGGAATTCCGGAAGAACCTGCCGATTGTGGACCTCTTCGACGGCGAGGTGATCTCCGCGCTGATCGGCCGGGCGAAGCCAAACGCGGATTTCTTTCAGTATGCGCTCGATACCTATTCGCTGAACCCTGAGGAATGCCTCTTCGCGGACGACCTGGAGCCTAACGTGCTGGGCGCGCGGGCGCTGGGCATCAAGGCCTGCGTGTTCGACGGGGATTACGAGGCGCTGGCGGCGCTGGTCGAATAGAAATATCCATAAGAGGCGAGGCGCCTCTCTTTTCCGCTTTCTGGGGCAACCGACCGGACACAATTCCGTCTAATAAACGACAAACGCGTAAAGGGGAGATGGGGCATGAAAAAGGCGGTGGCACTCGTCATTGCGCTCGCGCTTTTGTCCTGCGGCGCGCTGGCGGAGGAGCGCAGCTTTGCGCTCAACCGGGACTGGACTTCGGACATCTATACATGGGACGGCGAACGGCTGACCCAGCCGGACACGTACATCTCCATCTACTCGATCACGGGCGGGGAGACCGCCCCGGAGGAAGAGCTGTTCAACGCGCAGTCAACGAAGCAGGAACTGCCCAAGGACGGTGAATACGCCTCGCCCCGCTACGCGATCCTGGACTGGGAAGGCAACCTTCTGACGGATTTCAAGTACGACTCCGTGGAATACAGTCCTACCGCCGACGTGCTCATTTATTCGATTGACGGCCTCTTCGGCGCCATGACCCGGTCGCTTGAGGAACTGGTCCCCTGCAAGTACGACTCGGTCGCCCCGGACGGCGAAGGCGGGTTCATCATGGTCGCCCACTCGAGCGCAAGCGCGCCGAACGTACTGCACATGAAAAAGGGTGGCAAGCCCAAGGCCACCGGCGTCAAGGCCCGCTTCTACTGGGGCGGCATGACCGAAGGACTGCTGTCCGCGAACGACGCGGAAGGCTACTACGGCTTTTTGAACGGGCAGGGCCACTGGGCGATCAAACCGACCTTCGAGTGGGCGCAGAGCTTCACCGGCGGCTATTCCATCGTACGGCAGAAGGGCAAGACCGGCGTCATCGACAAGACCGGCAAGTGGACGGTCAAGCCCACCTACGACGACGACCGCGGCATCTTATCTGACGGCAGCGCCGCCATCCTGCTCAGGGGCACGCGCGCCTACTTCGTCCGCCCGTCGGACGGAAAGCCGCTGTTCTCGCTGCGCCTTACCAAAGATGGCTACGTCACCATCGGCCCGGAAAAGAGCGTCATCGCCGTCACCGACAAGGGCAAGACCACGCTCTACGACAATCAAGGCAAGGAACTCCTTTCGCTGACCGACAGCTACTCCTTCGACCTGTGGAGCACCCAGCCGGAGGACCGGCTGCTGGCCACCTCCTTCAATACAGGCATCCTGATGGACATGAAGGGCGAGAAGCTCTACGAGGGTCAGGGCCTGAACTATCTGGATACGGTCGATGGCCGCGCGCTGTACACCGTGTCGCGCTACAAAACGCGCATGGTCACATACCAGGGCGACGACAAGGAATACGAGGAGCCCATCTACGAGACCTACCGCTACGGCATTGTGGACTCCGACGGCAATCAGCTGCTGCCGATGGTCTACCGCCAGCTGTATCAGCTGATCCCCGGACGGTACTTCGCACAGGACGCGCAGAAGTGGGGCGTGATCGATGCGGACGGCAAGTGGATCGTGTCGGGGTCCCTGTACGACCAACTGATGGACTGAAGGAGGGATAATCAATGAAAGCGAAATGGGTTTCCTTTTCTGTGCTTGTGCTCGCGCTGCTCCTGGCCGTCCCCGCGATGGCCGAGGCGCCCCAGATTTCCGTGGATGATTACCCGATCGTCGACGGCTCCACCGCGACGCTTCCGCTGAGCTACGCACTGATGCAGGCGGCCACCGGCGCAACGCCGGATGTGGCGCAGGCGGCCATCGCCCACTCGAAGACCACCGAGTCGTTCTACGCGCTGGTGGACAACCGGGCGGACCTCCTGCTGGTTTATGAGCCCAGCCAGGACGCCTACGACTACGCGAGCCAGATGGGCGTGAAGCTCCTTGTAAAGCCCATCGGCCGGGACGCGCTGGTGTTCCTGGTCAACCCGGCCAATCCGGTCAAGTCGCTGACCCGGGATCAACTGGTGGACGTCTATACCGGCAAGGCCGCCAACTGGAAGGACGTGGGCGGCGAAAACCTGCCCATCGTCGCCTACCAGCGCATCGAGAACTCCGGCAGCCAGGTGATGATGGAGAAGCAGGTCATGCAGGGCACCCCCATGATGGAAGCGCCCAAGGAACTGCGCACCGACGAGATGGCCGAGCTGATCGACGTGGTGGCCTCCTACCAGGACGCGCCCAGCGCCATCGGCTACTCGGTGTACTACTACGTGCACAACATGTACTCGAGCGCCAACATCCGCCTTTTGCAGGTGGGCGGCGTCGCCCCTGAAAACGAGACCATCGCCTCCGGCGAATACCCCTTCACGCAGGACTTCTACGCCGTCATCCGCGCCGACGCGCCCGCGGACAGCGTCCAGCGCAAGCTCTACGACTGGCTGACCACCGAGGAGGGCCAGGCGCTGATCACCGGCGCGGGCTACGTGGCGGTCAAGGGCGAAGAAGTGGAAAAATAGCGCGCGCATCGGTCCATATTCAAGCAGAAAACCCGGCGAGCGCCGGGTTTTCTGTATGCAATGCGGCGTCCTCTATATTTGGCGCTCGGCGCTCAAAGGCGGCGTACTGAGGCATTTTGAAAGCGTGTACCCGCCGGTGCTGGGACTATAGCTGGTCAGCGCCAGCGTGTCCAGGTCGTTGAAGTGCCACCACTCGGAGGCCAGCGGCGTCAAGCCCGCCTTCGTGCAGTAGGTCTGAAGCCGGATCGCCGCGTCGTTCATCGCGGACGCGGGCGCGGCCTGCCGCCAGGCGGTTCGCGATTTGGAATCAACCGGGCTTGAGAACGCCGCCGAGGCCATGCTGAGTTCGTGTATCTTTGTGGGCATCTGGTATCTTTTCGCGCTCAAAACGCGCGTGTAGCCGTACGCGCCCGCGGTCGCCGGGCCGGATTCGGTCACCTTGGCCAGGCTTACGTCGATGGCCCCGCCCCGCTGGTGGTTGGAAAGCTTCGTGGACGCAAACCAGGAGAGCGTCCAGGGCGCGGAGGAGATGCCCTCGAGCACAACCTTGTTTTCGTTCGCCAGCTTGGAAAGCGCGCGCACGATGGTCATCTGAACGACGAAGGGCCGGTAGGCTTCGTAGATGACCAGCGTCTCCCCATTCTGCAGCGCCATCTCCTGCGCCGCATAGACCTTTTTCGCCATCGGGAACAATACCGGCATGATGAACTGTTCCTCCCCCAACCGGTTGTTTTTTTGTTTTCCGGGGTACAACCCCCTGCCGGTGATGCCGGGCAGCGCCTTTCCCGAGGAGCGTATGACGGAGGCGTAGGTGTTGGTGGAATCGTAGACGATGGACGGCACGATGTCCGGCAGGTTGACGAGACAGTACTTGCTGAAGACCCAACCGGAGCCGGAACCGGTGTCCACGCGAAACCAGTCGCCCGATTCGTTCAGGATTGTGAAGGGCGTCCCAGCGCCCAGCGTCTGGGTGGCCGCCGCGCTGCCGTTCGCGCTTTCACGCAGCTTCATCGAAACCGAAGCGTAGCCCGCCGCACCTTCGACCGGCAGTTCAAAATCCGTCGCTTTCAAGGGCATAGGCGTGGGTGTGGGCACAGGCGACACTTGCCCGGTGGGCGCGACGGAGGGCGCGGGCGTCGCCGTTTCCGGCGTCGGCTGGGGAACAGGCGCTGGTTGCCGCTTCTGAAGGGTGTTCAGGACGATCAGCGCCATCAGCGCCAGCAGGAAAAGGAGCAGGATCACCACCGTTCTGCCTCGCTTCCGCATGCACGCGCCTCCCCCTTTGAAATATGGTCACCATCATTTTCCCCTCCTGCGGCCGGTTGATGCGCCCAAAAGTGCGCTTCCCTTGTTGCCCGTCCGCGCGCGAAAAAAGCGCGCTTCCCGCGCGCCTTTCCAGTCCATTCGCTTTCACTTTCAGTTTCCTTCGGGCCTGCGCCGCTGCACGTAGATGGCGCGCTTCTCCCCCGCGATCTCGACGATCTTCTCCAGTTGAAACCCCCGGCTTCCGATCAAGATCCTTGCCAGGCTGTTGTCCAGCTTGGTCGTCGTCATAATGTACTCGCAGCGCGCGGGATACGCGTCCATCGCCAGCTGAAACAGCTTGCTGCCGATGCCCCGCCTTCGGTGTTCCGGCGCGATGGCCATCATGTTGGCGTGGCCGACCACGTCGAGCTGCTCGTCGGTGAACCCGAAATGGCGGCCGAGGTTCATGGCTGCCTTGCGGCCCGGCACAGAACCGGTGACAAAACCCGCCATTTCGTCCCCATAAAACGCACCGTAGGCGAAGTTCTCAAATTGAAAAGCGCGCTCGAACAGCGCGCGGCTGCTCAGGATGAAGATGCCATGGTCGTAGTTCCAGCATCGCTCTTGCAGCGCCATGATCTGATCAACGCTTCCGGCATCCAGCCGGGTAAAACTGTATTCCATCTCACTCACGCTCGCTTACAATAGGGGGCATGCCTGCATCCCCACCGTATGCGCCGGGCGCGAGGACGGTTAATGACGCGGAATAACCCGAAAAACCGCCTCGCACCAAGAAAAAGCCGCCCGGCGCGAAAGCGCCGGGCGGCCATGGAAAGGGGTGGGGTTACGCGTTTTCCTTCTTCTCGCCGATGCTCAGAAGCAGGTTCAGCAGGATGCCGAAGATGGCCGCACCCGCTATGCAGGGCACGTTCACGCCGAAGAACGGGATCGAACCGCCGAACTTGTACTGGCCGCCGACGGCGATGACCATGATGCAGGCGATGACCGCGATGTTCTTGGAGTTGAACATGTCCGCCTTCTTCTCGATCATGATCGCGATGCCCTGGGCCGCGATGGCGCCGAACAGGTAGATTTCCAG
>JAEZHK010000037.1 GCA_023416655.1 Bacillota bacterium | reverse complement strand
GAAGCGCTCCACGTCCTCGCCGCCCTCGCCGGAGTTGGACCGGCCGCCCAGGCGGTTCATGGCGGTCGCCAGGCACTCGTGCGCCTCCTGCGAGATGGAGCCGTAGCTCATCGCGCCGGTTTTGAAGCGCTTGACGATTTCGGAGACCGGCTCGACTTCGTCGATCGGCACGCCGCCGTTTCCATCGAACACGAACTCGGTCAGGCCGCGCAGCGTGTGCGGACGGCCCTCATCGTCCACCATGCGGGAGTAATCCTTGAACAGCTCATAGCTGCCCGCGCGCACCGCCTTCTGCAGCGCGCAGATGATCTCCGGGTCGTAGAGGTGGTCCTCCTTGCGGGTGCCGCTCCTGAGCCGGTGGTCGCCGGTGGACTCCGGCGTGGTGTCCATCGGCAGGCCCATCGGGTCGAACGCGCGGTTGTGGCGGTATTCCACGTCCTCGGTGATCTCGGTGAGGCCTACGCCGCCCACGCGGGAGACGGTGTTGGTGAAGTGCTGGTCGATCATGTCCTTGGCCAGGCCCACGGCCTCGAAGATCTGGGCGCTCTGGTAGGACTGGATGGTCGAGATGCCCATCTTGGAGGCGATCTTGACGATGCCGTTGGTCACGGCCTTATTGTAGTCCTGGATGGCCGCGGACACGTCCTTGTCCATCAGGCCCTCGTCGATCATTTCCTTGATGCACTCGTGCGCCAGGTACGGGCACACCGCGCGCGCGCCGTAGCCCAGCAGCAGCGCGAAGTGGTGCACGCTCCGGGGTTCCGCGGTCTCCAGGATCACCGAAACCCGGGTGCGCTTCTTGGTGCGCACCAGGTGCTGCTCAATCGCCGACGTGGCCAGAAGCGACGGGATCGCCACCCTGTTTTCGTCCACGCCCCGGTCGGACAAGATCAGCACGTTCGCGCCGCGCGCCACGGCCCGGTCGCAGGCGAGGAGCATCTGCTCTACCGCGCGGCCCATGGGCGTGTTTTTGTAGCACAGCATGGAGATCGTCTCCACGCTCAGGTGCGGCTTTTTGATGCCCCGGATGCGCATCAGCTCCGCGGCGGTCAGGATAGGGTTGTCGATCTTGAGCACCGCGCAGTTCTCCGGCTTTTCCACGAGGAGGTTGCCGTCCGCGCCTACATAGACGGCGGTGTCCGTCACCAGCGCCTCGCGGATGGCGTCGATGGGCGGGTTGGTGACCTGCGCGAACAATTGCTTGAAGTACCCGAACAGCAGCGGGTGCGCGCTGGAGAGCACCGCAAGCGGCGTATCCGTGCCCATCGACGCCGTGGGCTCGCTTCCGCCCAGCGCCATCGGCAGGATGACCTCGCGCATGTCCTCCCAGGTGTAGTCGAAGAAGCGGTAGAGCCTTGCGCGCTCGCCCTTCTGCGAAGAAGGTACGCGCTCGTTGGGCAGCGGCAGGTCCTTCATCTCAAGCAGGTGCTGGTACAGCCACTCGCCGTACGGCTGGCGGCGCGCGTAATTTTCTTTCAGCTGCGCGTCCTCGTACACCTCGCCCGCGACGGTATCCACCACCAATAGCGCGCCCGGCTTCAGGCGCTCCTTGCGCAGCACCTTCGCGGGGTCGATGTCCAGTACGCCCACTTCCGAGGCCAGTATGAGGGTGTCGTCGTCGGTCAAAAGGTAGCGGGAAGGCCTGAGGCCGTTTCTGTCCAGCGAAGCGCCCACGATGTCGCCGTCGGAGAAGATCAGCGCCGCCGGGCCATCCCACGGCTCCATCATGGTGGCGTAGTAGCGGTACAGGTCGCGCCGGCCCAAGCTCATCTCCTGGTTGTTCTGCCAGGGTTCCGGCACGGTGACCATCACGGCCTTGGGCAGTTCCATGCCGTACATCATGAGGAATTCCAGCGTGTTGTCCAGCATCGCGGAGTCCGAGCCGGACTGGTCCACGATGGGCATGATCTTGTCGCGGTCGGCGGCTAAAAGCTCTGAATCCACCGTCTCCTCGCGGGCGACCATGCGGTCCACGTTGCCGCGGATGGTGTTGATCTCGCCGTTGTGCAGGATCAGCCGGTTGGGGTGCGCGCGCTCCCAGCTGGGGTTGGTGTTGGTGGAGAAGCGGGAGTGCACCGTCGCCAGGGCGCTCTTGCACAGTTCGCTTTCAAGGTCCAGGTAGAAGGTGCGCAGCTGGTCCACCAGCATCATGCCCTTGTAGACGATGGTGCGGCTGGAGAACGAGCAGAAGTACGCCCCGCTCGAGGATTGCTCGAACACGCGGCGGGCCACGTAGAGCCTGCGGTCAAAGTCGAGGCCGCGCGCTACTTTCGCGGGGCGCTTCACAAAGCACTGCCAGATGGACGGCATGCGCTCCCGGGCCTTGCGGCCGGGCAGTTCCTCGCGGATGGGCACCTTGCGCCAGCCGAGGAACTTCATGCCTTCCTTTTCGACGATGACCGCCATCAGCCGCATCAGCTGGCCGCGCTTGACCCCGTCTGTCGGCAGAAAAATCATCCCCACCCCGTAGTCGCGCGCCTCGGGAAGCTCAAAGCCAAGCACTTCCGCGCGATACAGGTCGTGGGGAATCTGTAACAATATGCCAACGCCGTCGCCGGTGTCGCCTTCCGCGTCCCGGCCGGCCCGGTGGGAGAGCCGTTCCACAATTTTCAGCGCGTTGTCCACGGTATCATGGGTCTTGGCGCCGTGTATGTTGACCACTGCGCCAATGCCACAGGCATCGTGCTCAAACCGCGCGTCGTACAGGCCTTGGCATTGCTGTCGATCTTTTTCTGCTTCGTGGTTCTCGTGCTCTTTAAGCCCCATGCCGTTCATCCTTCTCGCGTTATTGCGCCAGAGGGCAAAAAATGGAGCCGAAGCTTATCCCTATCCAACATTCTTTCCGTCGCGGTGTCCCCTTCGCGCAGGGAAGGTTGGTTTCCACCCGGAAACCTTCGCTTCGCAACCGTTCGATTCAAACGAATTTGAATGAAACGCCACTACGTCGCTTCCGCTCTCGTAGCGCTGCCCGGGATCGCGCCGGTTCCATGCCCTGCATCGCATTCGCCGACGCGTGGCACGAAATCATTTGGATTGGTACAAGCTAGCTCCATCGCCTTTGACGGTTCCGTGATTATAGCATGCCCCCGCCCCCCTGTCAACCCGGAAATGAAAAACAGGCGAGAAATAACTGCAAATTTACGATTATCTCGGACTGGTTTTTCGCGTATGTGCAGGATTCAAGTATATTTGGTTCAAATTTCTTCGTCGTGATCCGACGCATGAAGCACAAAGTATATGCTTCTTACTAAAAATATGCTAATGCACAAATTTAGAGGCGGTTATAGCGGCATGCGCACAATGCTTGGACATACGGACGATGTGGAGTGGCGTAAACCCGCGCGTCGTGCGAGGGAGCGCCCAGAAAATGGAGCTTCGGACGCGCGCGGTGCGCGCAAGTGGACAGGCAGAAGCCGGCGTTGTGCGTTCACTTCCTTTATATCTGGTGTCTGTACGAAACATTTCATCACAATTAACCGCATGCGGTTGACCCGGCGCATGCACATCGGTATAATACCCGATTATAGTGCCATGCGGTGCTCCGCTTACGCGGTAGAAGGAGGGATGAAGATGGGCTTTGGAGAGGGGATTTTGGTCGCGCTGTTCGTGATGAGCCTGGTGTTCGTGCTGCTGGCGGCGATCTACGGCCTGGTCAAGTTGTCGTCTGCGGTGATCCGGCGTTATTTTAGAACAGAGAACGTCTAAAAAAGGCGGCGCGCGCCGCGGAAAGGGCACATTCGGATGTTTACACACGCGCTACAGAAAATCCTGACCGACTCGGGCTTTGCCGCGCTGACTTGGCAGCACCTCCTCATGATCACGATTTCCTGCGTGCTCATCTACCTCGCCATCGGCAAGAAGTTTGAGCCGCTTCTACTGCTTCCGATTTCCTTCGGCATGCTGCTTGCAAACCTGCCGCTCGCAAACCTCATGGGTTCGCCCGAAGGGAAAGAAGTCGGCGGGCTTCTATACTACCTCTATCAGGGCGTCAAACTGGGCATCTACCCGTCGCTGATCTTCCTGGGCATCGGCGCGATGACCGACTTCGGCCCGCTGCTTGCCCGACCCTCCAGCCTTTTCATGGGCGCGGGCGCGCAGTTCGGCATCGTGATCGCGTTCCTGGTCGCGCTGCTCTTCGGCTTTGATCCCAAGGAGGCCTCGTCGATTGGCATCATCGGCGGCGCCGACGGCCCCACGGCCATCTACCTGACCACGAGGCTTGCGCCGCACCTGCTGCCGGCCATCGCCATCGCGGCCTACTCCTACATGGCGCTGATCCCGCTGATCCAGCCGCCTATCATGCGCCTGATGACCACGCAAAAAGAGCGTGAGATCAAGATGGAGCAGATGCGCGAAGTCAGTAAGCTCGAAAAGATCTGCTTTCCGATCATCGTGACCATCTTCTGCGTGCTGCTGCTGCCCTCCGTCGCGCCGCTGATCGGCATGCTGATGCTGGGCAACCTCTTCAAGGAGTCCGGCGTCGTGGAGCGCCTTTCCTCCACCGTGCAGAACGCTTTAATCAACATCGTCACCATCTTCCTGGGCGTCACCGTCGGCGCGACCGCAAAGGCCGAGACGTTCCTGGATGTCCACACGCTGGCGATCATCTTCCTGGGCCTCATGGCGTTCATGTTCAGCACGGTGGGCGGGCTTCTCTTGGGCAAGCTGATGTGCTGGCTGTCCGGCGGCAAGGTCAACCCGCTGATCGGCTCCGCGGGCGTTTCGGCGGTGCCGATGGCCGCGCGCGTGTCGCAGATCGAGGGCCAGAAGGCCAACCCCGGCAACTACCTTTTGATGTACGCCATGGGCCCCAACGTCGCGGGCGTGATCGGCTCGGCCATCGCCGCGGGCGTGCTGCTTTCGCTGTTCGGCTGATTTCCTTTCGCTTCCTCCCCCGCGCTAGATTGTGGGAAGGCGGTGCGACCCATGACGGCGGTGATCGTGCTTGCGGTGCTTTTCATCCTTGTGGGCATCATCCGGGCGCTTAGGAGCCGCGGGGCTGACGGGGATGCCCCGGATGAGACGGGCGACGAAGAGGGCTTTGACGCAAAAACCGGGGACGCGCCGGAGGATGACGCTCCGGGGGATGACGCACCGGGGGATGACGCACCGGGGGATGGCGCACCGAGAGATGACGCGCCGGGAGATGACGCGCCGGGGGATGACGCTCCGCCGGAGAAAACGGACTGCGTCAGCGCGCCGCCCTGGGCGGTCTATCCCGACGCCCAATGGGAGCTTCGCGACATGAAGCCCCACATCTGGTTGGGCGAGGCATCTCCGACGATGATGGAGATGTTCAAGCGTGTGCCCGAAGCGGAGCCGGACGCGCCCGTGGACGGGTGGGTCATGCCGGAAGCGGACCCGGCGCTGATGGAGGACCCGGAGGATTACGGCATCGACAACGGCGACCCGGACGAACCCATGTGGACGCCGCCCGAACCGCCATCCGCGTCGGCGCAGCCTGAGAAGCCTCCCCGGAAGTGGGTCAACGGCATATTTGTTTTCTGGATGGCATGCCTCGTTCGCACCGTCTTCGACGGGATGTACCTTCTTCAACGCGCCCTGCAGATGCAAAAGGGTGAGAGCGGATCATTCCAGACGGGCTTCCAACTGAGCATCCCCGGCGGCCTGGAAATCATGGGGGTCGCCGCGGGCGCGCTGCTTCTGGTCGATATCGTGGTGCTGGTGTTCATCACGCGCCGCAGCGACTGGATCAAGGCGGCGTTTCTGATCTATGTGCTCTTCGACCTGGGGCTGCGCGCCATGGATTTCATGAACGGCCTTCGTATCGGCGGGCAGCTGCTGGACATGACCCTCGTGGGCGTGGCGCTCGCCGCTTCTTACGACCTGGTCTGCGCCCTCTATGTGCTGACGCGCCCCGACCGGACGCCGGAAGAATCGGACGAATAATTCGAAGCAAGAAAAAAGCCATGCCGGGATCGGTTTCCCGGCATGGCTTTTTGTATGGAAGTTGCGAGCGTTTGGGCGACTACGCAAGCGACCCGTAATCTACGTCCACGGGCATGCGCGTTTCGGCGGACTGCATGACGGCGAGCAGCGAAAGCGTCGCGACGGCGGCGTCTTCGAGGCTCACGTGGAATTCCTCGCCGGAGAGGAGGCAGTCCACAAAGGAGCGGATGCTCTCAAACGCGAAGCCCTTGGGCTGGCCGAAGATGCCGTCCTGCACGATGACGTCCGGCACGTGCATCCGGGTATCCGTGTACTGCTGCACCATGTTGTGGCTGGACAGGTCCAGCGACAGCATGCCCTTGTCGCCGAGGATGGTGAACTTGATGTCGTTGACGCAGGGGTGGGCGTTCGGGGTGATCCAGCCGTTCTCCATCTGCGCCACGCAGCCGTTCTCAAATTCCAACGTGGTCAGGTACTGGTCGACGGCGTCCACGCCAAGCCCGCTCAATACGCCGCGGGTGGCGACGGAATACACGCGCCGGGGCCGGGATTTGAACAGCCAGCACAGCGTGTCCGTGGAGTGGCTGCCCAAAAACCACAGGATGGACGACTTCGCCGCCCACGGCAGCATGTCGGTGGCGACCCACTTCTGGTCGTTCAGGCGGTAGTAGGCGCTGATGGGCGCGCCGATGTCGCCGCGCTCCACCGCCTGCCAGGTCAGGTTGAACGGCGGGTTCCAGCGGTTGTGCAGGTCCACCATCGCGCGGACGCCGTTTCGCGACACGGCATCGAGAATCTGAAAGGTGTCCTCGCGGGTGGTGGCGATGGGCTTTTCGATGAGCACATGCTTTTTGTGGTTGGCCGCGGCGATGGCCGGCGCGGCGTGCGCGAAATCGGGTGTGACGACGGCGACCGCGTCGCAGTCCACCTCGTCCAGCATCCGGTTGTAATCCTCGTAAACGCGGGATACGCCCACCCGCGCCGCCGCGGCGCGCGCCCTCTCGATGTCCATGTCGCAGATGGCGACCGTGGTGGCGAAGGGATGCGCGTTGTAGATTCGCGCGTGGTTTTCGCCCCAAATGCCCGCGCCGATGATGGCCATTCTGACCTTGTCCATGGTTGTTCCTCCCTGTTTGCGCCGCCCAATGCGGTTTCTATCCTTTTACTGAGCCGAATGTGAGCCCGCGGATCATGTACCGCTGCACCAGAATCGCGAAGAAGAGCACCGGCAATACCGCCAGAACGCCCGTCGCCGCCATCTCGCCCCACTGCACGCCGGAGACCGACAGGTACGTCATCACCGAGGTCGGCACGGTTTTGGCCTGGATGGAGGTGAGGAAGTTGGCGAACACGAATTCGTTCCAGGAGTTGATGAGGCAGAAGATGGCGGTCGCCGTCATGCCGGGCAGCGACAGCGGCAGGATGATCCGCCGGATGGTGCCCGCGCGCGTACAGCCGTCCACCATCGCGGCTTCCTCCAGCTCGCGGGGCAGCTCCTCGATGAACCCGCGCATCATCCACATGGCGAAGGGCAGGTTGAACGTCGTGTAGCAGACGATGAGCAGCAGGTGGGTATCCAGCACCCGGAGGAGCGCGGCCAGCATGTAATAGGGCACGATGACCGCCATCGGCGGCAGAAACCGCTGGCTGAGCACCCAGAAGGCGCGGCCCTCGCGTTTTTTCCAGTCAAACCGCGCGAAACCGTAGGCCGCGAGCGATCCCAGCGCCAGCGAAATCAGCGTTGAAAACACCGCGATGATTGCGCTGTTGACGAACAGCCGCGAAATCCCCGCGCTTTGGATCTTCGAGTAGTTGACGGTTGTGAAGCTGGCGACCAGGTTTCCGGGGTCGAAGATGTCCGCCTTCTGGCGGAAGCTGACCGAGATCATCCAAAGGAACGGGAAGATCACATACGCGCACAGGAGGATGAGCGCGACGCTCATCAGCGCGCGGGCGACAAGGCGCTTTAAGCCCCGCGTCACAGGCCTCCCTCCTTCCTTTGAAAGCGAATCAAGAGGTTTGAGACCAGTGAAACGATCACGAGCAGCACCACCGCCACCGCCGCGCCGCGGCCGATCATGCCGTTGGTCGCGTAGACGAGGCGGTACACGTGCAGGCTCAAAAACTCCGTCGCGTTGCCGGGCCCGCCCTGCGTCAGCACGAAGGCGGTATCAAACAGCTTGAGCGCATCCGCGGCGCGCAGAAGCAGCGCAAGCATGATCAGATTCTTCATCATCGGGATCGTGATGGAGACGAGCATGCGGGATCGGCTGGCGCCGTCGATCATCGCCGATTCATAGGGTTCGACGGGCATGGAGCGCAGGCCCGCGTACAGGATCAGCGCCACGAACGGCATGAACTGCCAGACATCCACGATCAGGATCGACCAGAACGCGCAGTCGCTGGACAGCCAGGTCACGCGCACGTTGAAAAGCCCGTCCAGCACGTAGTTGACGAGGCCGTATTCCGCGTTGAGCATCAGCTTCCACATTTGCCCGGCAATCGCGGGCGTCATGGCGAGCGGGATGATCAGGATGCCCACCACCAGCCCCTTGAGCTTGGACTCCCAGGCGTTCAGAAGCAGCGCGACAAGAAAGCCGAAGACCATCTCGATGGCGGTTGAGAGCGCCATGAATTCCAGACTGATGGCGATGGCGTGCCAGAAATCCGGGTCGCGCCCGGAAAAAAGGCGAATGTAATTGTCCACGCCCACGAATTTCGCGCGCGCAAGGTCCCAGCCCAGCTGGTAGTTGGTCAGGCTGACGCCCAGCAGGAAGACCGTGGGGATGATCGACAGCGCGAACAGCACCACCATGGCGGGCATGATGTACTTGGACTGCGGGTTGCGCCGGAGGTATCCCGCGATCAGGCCCTGCCTGTCCCCGCGGGCGGCGGGATGAAGCGGCGAATTCTGCATGGCATCTCCTTGCGCGTTCATGCGGGGGCCGCTTTTTTACGGCGGCCCCCGCCCAACTACCAGTAAACCAATTCTGGTTTCAACCGTTTCCGGCCTTTGCGCCAGAGTTTACCCCAGCAGGTCCTCGATGTCCGCCTGCATCCTCGTGATCGCCTCGTCCACGGTGATGTCGCCCGCCAGCGCGCTGCTGCCGTAGGAGCCGCCGATCTCCAGAATTTGGCCGATCTGGTCATGCTGCGGGATCCAGCTCAGGCCCTTTTCCACCAGGCCGTTGGCGGCCTTCAGCGCCTCCATCTGCGCCGGGAAGGACGGGTTGAGCGCCGCAAGCTCCTCGTTCTGGAACACGGACGCGCGGGTCGCGGTGCCACCGGCCTTCACGTAATCGACCGCCAAGGCCTTCGAGGACATGTACATAATGAACGCCCACGCCAGGTCCTTGTCCTTCGCGGAAACGGGGATCGAAAGGTTCCAGCCGGCCAGCGCCGCGCCGTCGCCGGCGGGGCCGGTGGGCGTCGGAACAAAGGCGACCTTATCCGCGATGGTGGAGGTCTCGGGATTGGTGATCTGGCCCGCGAGCGCCGTGGCGTCCAGCCACATCGCGGTCTTGCCGGAGATGAAAGCGCCCAGCGCCTCCTCATGGGTGTAGGTGCCCACGTCCGGCGGCGCGTTCTTCAAAAGGTCCACATAGAACTGGAGGGAAGCTTTTGTCTCGGGCGTATTGCAGGTTACGACGGTCTTGCCGGTCAGGATCGAGGCCTGGTCGACGAAGCCGCCGCCGAAGTTGTACATCAGGCTCATCCAGCCGGAGGCGAAGTGGATGCCGCGCTGCGCGCGCATCGCCACGCCATAGAGGCCGTCTTCCTTGCCGTTAAAGAACTTGGCGAGCTCCAGGTACTCGTCCATGGTCTTGGGCGGCTGCTTGCCGTACTTTTCAAACAGGTCCGTGCGGTAGCCCACGAAGCGGGTCTCGCCCGCCACCGGGATGCCGTAGTTGACGCCGCCTGCGCCCGCGATGCCGTTGCGGTAGGCCGCCATGATGTCCTCATAGTCGTACCACGCGGGGGTCTTCGCGGGGTCTTCCGCGAAGGCGGCGATGGGCGTCAGTACGTTCTTCGACGCGTACTCGCTCATCCAGAACGCGTCCACCATGAACACGTCGTAGGCGCCGCCGCCCTGGAAGTCCATCAGCTGCTTGGCCTTGAGGTTGGTCTCCTCGACGACGTCGAACACCACGTTGATGCCGGTCAGTTCGGTGAATTTGGCGCTCATGGTCTTGAACGCCTCGGTCGACGGGTGCGAGGCCATGGCGACGGTGATGGTCTTCCCGTCGTAGGCTTCCTTGACCTTCGCGGCCCAGACTTCCATGGAGTTGTCCGATTCCGCCAGGACGGACGCGCTGCCGAGCGTCATCATAAGGCACATCAGGATCGCGAGCCATTTCTTCATCACAGCAGACTCCCCTTTCTCTTGGGCCAGCTGGCCCTTGAATGTGCTCATTATAGCGCAAGACGGGCCTGACGTATTTACACAATACAACGCTGCATTGATGAAAAACAACACAATTTGCATTCGCGCCCCGAAAACGGAAAATGCAGGATCCCGATGATTCCGCGCCATATTCGAAATCCGGCTCGAATCATGCCGGAGGGTTGAACCCAGCGCATGCGCTTTCCGAAAGGAATTCGTCAAAACCGGGGAACGCGTACCGCCTTCCCCGGAAAATAAATTTTTGCATGATTTCCATTTTGTCCTGCGAATCGTGAAGGCGTTTGTGCGGGCGGACAAGCCTTCTACAATAGACCGGTCTTTTTGACCGATTTCGCGTATTCCATCGGGTACATGTTGACAAAGTTGTGAAAGACGCGGGAGAAGTAATGGATGGAGCTGAAGCCGAGCGCCGCGCTGATCTGGGTCACCGTGTACTTCCCCTCGCCGATCATCCGCTTGGCCTTGTCGATCTTGAGGCGGTTGAAATGGCGTATGGCGCTCTCGCCGACCTGCCTTTTGAAAACCCCCTCGATGTGGCTGGGGGAAAAGGCTGTGACCTGGCAGATCTCCCGCATGGAGAGCTTGCGGTGGAGGTTGCTCTTCAGAAACCCGACGATGCGCTCCGCGATCAGGTCCTCCGAAAAGTGCTGCCTGCGGGCGCTGGAAAGCGCGTCCGCGCCGTTATTTTGCCGGGCGTACTCCTTGATCCCGCGAACGACCAGCACCATCAGGTTTTCCATCAGGTTGCGCAGGATTTGCTCCGCGCCGAAGGGCACTTCCTCGCGCTTGAAAAGCTGCGCCTGCCTCAGAAGGTTGTACGGCGGCTTGAACAGCACGTTGCCTTCCTTGTAGATCATCCCCACGATGGCGGTCTCGTCCTTGCCGAACCGCACGGCCCGGGCGTGGAATAGCGCTGGGTCCAGATGGCGGCAGGAGAAGGACAGGATGCAGATGCTGCAGCTGGAATCGTCCGTGTGCAGGTTGTGCGTTTCAAACGGCGGGTGGAATACCGCCTCTCCCTGCGAAAGCGGCACAAAATCCTGTCCGGCATGGCAGACGATCCGCCCGGCGTCCACGTACACCATCTCCCAGAAGTTATGGCTTTCGTTCTCGCCGGTGTAGTTGGGCCGAAAGTCATAGTAATGGAAGCTGATGATGCTGTCGATCAGCAGCGCGCGCTGAAGGTCGGTAAAAATGTACTTGAAATGCTTCGCGGACATGGTTCCTCCAGCCGGGCAGCGGGAATCTCCCGGTGCCCGCGCATGCCGTCTCTGCGCCAGATCGCTATTTACCGGTAAGCCGTCGCTTTTCACGGTAGCATGCGTCCATACGCTTGTCAAGGAGATTGGTCATGTCTTTGCAGAAAAAACCGCCGCGCGGGACCGCGGCGATCGGAATATGATTTGTATGGTTTTTTCAGGTCAGCCTGTCCGTGCCGGGTTCGGCGTCGGGTATGGCGGAGGCGGGCTTTGCCCGGTGGCCGCGGCGGCTTCTCATAAGTGTGAAGCCCGCGATCGCCGCCATCGCGATCAGCGCGAGGGGGTTTGAGAACACGAGGAGCAGCGCGAGCATCCCCCCGAGCACCGCGACGCCCGCTTTCAGCGCCTTCTTTTCAAAGAACTTCAGCGCCGCCATCAGCCCCAGCAGCGCGTTGCCGATGAAAAACGTGTTGGCGACGGCGACGATGCCCTCGACGGTCATTAAGCCCATCTCCGCCGCGGTCAGTACCAGCGCGTGCGCGAGCGCCAGAAGGCCCATCCCGGCGAACTTACGCCCGAGGAACGGGGGCAAAAGCCCCGCCTCGCTGCGCGCGCGAAGCTGCCTCGTTACGGCCCCGACCACCGAAACCACCGTGCACAGGCAAAAGCCCACCGCCAGCGTCGCAAAGAGCGCGCCGGTGTGCTCGCCCATCAGCGGCGCGAGCAGCGGCGTCAGTTCCGCGTTCCCGCCGTGGGCGGAGAAGTAGGTCTGAAGCGCCAGCGCGGTGATGAAGTACACGAACACCACCGCAAGGACCCCGATGCGCATCGCGCGCATGACGGTGCGCTTGGGGTCCTTTACGTCCTCGATGTAGTTTCCGATCATTTCCCAGCCGATGATCGCCCAGAACAAAACCAATAATGTCCGGCCTGTTTCGCCGAATTCGGGCAGGCTGACCGGCAGGGCGACGCTTTTTTCCGCCCATATCGTCAGCGCGCTCCCGCCTATTAAGACCAGCGCCGTGACGGACGACAGCACCAGCACCAGCCGCCCCATCGCCGTCGTGCCCGAGGCGACCAGCGCGTAGCAGGCCGCGAGCACCGCGAGGGCGTAAAGCACCGTCGGTGCGCCCGGCAGCACCGCCTTCAAAAAGCCCGCCGCGGTGTACGCGACCGCCACCGGCCCGAAGCACACCGCCGCCGTCAGCCAGTTGGAAGCCAGCTCCCTGAAGCCTGTGCCCAGCACGCGCCCGACCATCAGGCTCATGCCCTCATTGCATTGCACACGCTCCGCCATTTTGGCAAACACATACGCGAACAGTGCGTTCAGCGCCATCATGATCGCCCACGCGATCAGCGCGCCGTTTCCAAGCCTCGTATACGCCAGCGGCGGCAGAAAAAGGATGCCCGAGCCGAGCACCGGCCCGATCATCAGCGCGCTGAGCGTCA
>JAEZHK010000019.1 GCA_023416655.1 Bacillota bacterium | reverse complement strand
CCCTTTCCCGGCGGCTCCTCTTTCGGAGCCGCCGGGAAAGGGGGCTAGATTATTCTAAAAGCCCCCGCGGACAATCTCTCGCCGCAGTCCTATTCCGTCTAGCGATAAGAACGCAGGAAAGCGTGGTACGTCAATGGGCAAGTACATACTCCGGCGCGTCCTGATCACCATACCGGTCTTGATCGGCATGGTGTTTGTCATCTTTTTCATGCTCAACGTCGTGGCGGGCGACCCGATCACGATCATGATGAAGGAAAAGATCAAGCCCGACGTGATCGAGACGCTGAGAAAGTCCATGCACCTGGACGATCCGTTCATCGTGCGCTTCGGCCGCTACGTGTGGGACGCGCTGCACGGCGACCTGGGCACCTCCTATAAGCTCAAGACGCCGGTGACCCAGCTGATCGCAAACGCCTTCCCCACCACGATGAAGCTGGCGCTGCTGGCGGCGCTCTTCGCATGGGTGGTGGGCATCCCCATCGGCATCATTTCCGCCGTGCGCAAAAACACCTGGGTGGACCACCTCTTCATGGGATTCTCGCTCTTCGGCGTGTCCATGCCGGTTTTCTGGATCGGCCTGATCCTTCAGAACACGTTCATGCATGTGCTGCCGATCTCCGGGTTCGACACGTGGAAGCACATGCTTTTACCGATGGTCGTGCTGGGCTGGCAGTCCAGCGGCACCATCTCCCGGCTCACAAGGTCGAGCCTACTTGAGGTCATGCGAAACGACTACATCCGCACCGCCCGCGCCAAGGGCCTTAAGGAGATCTTCGTCATCACCAGACACGCCTTCAAAAACGCGATCATCCCGGTGGTCACGATGATGGCCATCCAGCTGGCCAGCCTCCTCTCCGGCGCGGTCATCACCGAGACCATCTTCTCCATCCCCGGCATCGGCCGCCTGTCGGTCAACGCCATCGAGAACCGGGACGCACCGCTTCTGCAGGGCACGGTGATCTTCACCGCCGCCCTGATCATCGCGGGGAACCTGATTGCCGATCTTCTATATTCTGTCATCGATCCCCGTATCAGGGTCGATTGAAAGAGGTACGCCTGATGACAAAGCGAAATCCCTTCCGTTTCAGAACCCCGGCCGACCGCTTCTCACAGGAGGCGGCCGAGGCCATCCTCGCGGGCGAAGGCCCGTCGCAGGGCACGGGCCTGCTAGACAGCCTGAAGGACATGCTGCGCTCAAACCGCGCGGCGATGGCCGGGCTCATCGTAATCCTGCTGATCGCGCTGATGGCCATCTTCGCGCCGCTCATCGCGCCCTACGACCCCTACCTGGTCTCGCTCAAGGAGCGGCTGAAGCCGCCGTCGGCCATCCATTGGCTGGGCACCGACGAGATCGGCCGCGACATGCTGACCCGCGTGATGTACGGCGGGCAGGTGTCGCTGATGATCGGCCTCGTGCCCTCTTTTCTGTCGCTCATCATCGGCTCTGTACTGGGTCTCACCGCGGGTTACTACGGCGGCAAGGTGGACGGCTTCATCATGCGCCTGGCGGACGTGATGCTGGCGTTCCCGTCGCTGCTCTTGGCGATGGTGGTCATGTACATCCTGGGCGCAACATTATTGAACCTTTTCATCGCTTTGTCCATCATAAACTGGGCGGGCACGGCCCGCGTGGTCCGGGCGCAGACGCTGGCGCTGAAGGAGAAGGAATTCATCGAGGCGGCGCGTTCGATGGGCGTGAGGCGGTCGAAGATCATGTTCCGCCACATCCTGCCCAACTGCGTGCCCAGCCTCATCGTGCTCTTCACGCTGGATATCCCGGCCGCGATCCTCTCGGAATCCAGCCTGAGCTTTTTGGGCGTGGGCGCGCAGCCGCCCACCGCGAGCTGGGGCCTCATGATCTCCCAGGGCCGCAAGTTCGCCTACCAGTGCCCTTGGCTGGTGCTGGCGCCGGGCGTCGCGATCCTTCTGATCACGCTGGCGTTCAACTTTTTAGGCGACGGCCTGCGCGACGCGATGGATCCCTACTTGAAAACTTGACGGGAGGGCGGTACAATGGAACAAACAAAAGATAAGCCGCTGCTCTCCATCGAGGGGCTGGTCACCACCTTCCGCATGCGCGGCGGCGCGGGCAACGCCGTGGACGACGTGCGGCTTGAAATCGCCCGGGGCGAGACGGTGGGGCTGGTGGGTGAATCCGGCTGCGGCAAGAGCATGACCGCGATGAGTGTGATGGGCCTGTTGCCTGATACGGCGAAGATCACCGCCGGGGTGATCGACTTCGCGGGCGAGGATCTGGCGAAGTACACCCGCTCGCAGATGCTGAAGATCACCGGCGATAGGATTTCCATGATCTTTCAGGAGCCGATGACTTCCTTAAACCCGGTGAAAACGGTCGGCCATCAGGTGCGGGAGGCGATCCTCTTGCACCAGGAGGTGTCCCGGAAGGAAGCCAAGGAGAAGGTCATCGACATCTTCAAAAAAGTCGGCATCCCGGAACCCGAGCGGCGCTACGGCCAGTACCCGCATCAATTGTCGGGCGGCCTTCGTCAAAGGGTCATGATCGGCATGGCGATGGTCTGCTCGCCGGACCTTCTGATCGCGGACGAGCCCACCACGGCACTGGACGTGACCATCGAGGCGCAGATTTTGAGGCTCATGCGAAAGCTCCAGGAGGAGCAGGGCGCGTCGATTTTGATGATTACCCACAACCTGGGCGTCGTGGCCGAGATCTGCGACCGGGTGTACGTGATGTACGCCGGGCAGGTGGTGGAGCAGGCGGACGTGCGCACGCTGTTCAAAAACCCCGCCCACCCGTACACGGTGGGCCTGATGAAGTCGCTGCCGGGGATGCAGGGCAGGCAGGAGCGGCTGGAGAGCATCCGCGGCATGGTGCCCTCGCTTTCGCACATGCCCAAGGGATGCCGCTTCTCACCCCGCTGCGACCGCGCCTGCGACCGCTGCCGGACGGAAGCGCCGCCCCTCATCGACCTTGGCGGCGGCCACAAAGTGCGCTGCTTGCTCTTTGAAAAGGAGGGCGGCGCATGATGGAAACGCTTATGCGGGCGGAGCACCTGGTGAAGGAGTTCCCGGTAAAGCGCGGCGTGGTGCACGCGGTGTCCGACGTGAGCTTCGACATCATCAAGGGCGAAACGCTGTGTGTGGTGGGCGAGTCCGGCTGCGGAAAATCCACGCTGGGCAGGCTGCTGCTCCGGCTCATCGAGCCGACCTCCGGCAAGGTGCTCATGGGCGCCGACGAGATCACCCAGCTTCCGCCGGGCGCGCTTCGTCAGGCGCGGCGGCGGATGCAGATGATCTTCCAGGACCCCTACGCGTCCCTCGACCCGCGCATGACCGTGGGCAAGATCATCCGCGAACCGCTGGATACCTACTTGATCGGCAACTCGGAAGCGCGCGAGGCGCGGGTGCGGGAGCTGATGGAGAAGGTGGGCATCCGGCCGGAGTTCTACAGCCGCTATCCGCACCAGTTCTCCGGCGGCCAGCGGCAGCGCATCGGCATCGCCCGCGCGCTGGCGCTGAACCCGCAGCTGATCGTCTGCGACGAGCCGGTGAGCGCGCTCGACGTGTCGATCCAGGCACAGATTCTGAACCTGCTGGGCGACCTGCAAAAGGAGTTCAACCTCACGTACCTTTTCATCTCACACGACCTGTCGGTGGTCCGCTACATCGCCGACCGGGTGCTGGTGATGTTCCTGGGCAAGCTCTGCGAGATGGGCGACGCCGCCTCGATTTATGAGCGCCCGCTGCACCCCTACACGAGGTTCCTGCTGGAATCCGTGCCCCAGCCCGACCCGGAAAGCCGCCACCGGCAGCGGCAGATTTTGACCGGCGAGGTGGGCTCGCCGCTGAACCCGCCCCAGGGCTGCCGGTTCCATCCGCGCTGCCCCTACGCGACCGACCTGTGTAAATCCGTGGAGCCTCCGCTCGCCGAACAGGAAGAGCGGATGGTGGCCTGTCACCACGCGCTAAAGATAACAAGGGGGGTACTAGCATGAAGCGCATCCTTCTCGCCCTGATCCTGGCGCTGGCCTTATCTTTGACGCCCGCGCTGGCGCTGGCGGAAGCGCCCGCCGACGCGGCCGACACCTTCGAGGACGCGGGCGACATCTTCAGCGCCGAAATCTGGGTCGTGCCCGAGGACGGCGGCCTGACCTGGGACGAAGCCTCCATGACCATCGCGCTGCCGGAGGACGCCCAGAGCGGCTACGCCTGGTCCGCCGAGCTGGACGAGGAGAGCGTGCTCACGCTGGAAACCGACGCCGTCAACCCCGCCGCGGACGGCGCGCTGCCCGTCCACACCTATGTCTATAAGCCCGCTTCGGATGGCGAGGCGCTGGTGAGCCTGTTCTATGAGCAGCAGGACGGCGACGCCATCCCCGCCATGCTCAACTACTCCGCCACTGTCGAGGGCGGAAAGATCGTGGACGTCGCGTATGACGACCTGTCCGACTGGGGTTCGGAAAACGGAGACTTCGAGGGCTTGCTCTTCGAGGGCGAATCCGGCGGCGTGCCGCTGTACCTGCCCGAGGGCATGACGGTGGTCTCCGAGGAGGACGGCATCACCCGGCTTGAAAATGAGGACCAGTCCATCTGGATGACCATCCAGTACGACGCGGACGGCGACGCGGACGCGCTGCTGGATGAGTTTGAGGACGTGGATGGGCTGACGCAGGAGTACACCGACGCGGCCAAGGGCATGAGCTTCCTGTCCACTTCCGTCGACCGGGAGAGCGATCCGCCGCGCGGCACGCTGGTGTACGAGGTCGTCGCCGACGGTACGGACACCATCGTCGAGCACACTGGTTATCAGGCGCCCAGCGGCGGCGTACTGATCGTCGACACCGGCTACCTGATGTAACATAAGCAATAAAAAGCCGCGTAGCGGCTTTTTATTGCTCTGGAGACGGCGCAGGCCCTGCAAGCCAAGGCTTGCGGACGGTCCTGCGCGCAATGCGGTAGCAGCCTGCGGCCGCGCAGGTCGCCCTCCGGCAGCTTTGATTGAACATGGGGGCTTCGGCCCCCAACCCCCCGTTGGGTGGAGGACGGATTTTGGCGCATCAATCCATCATTATTTTTGTGCGGGGTCAAGGGGGATCATCCCCCTTGCAGGGGTCCGGGGGCAGCGCCCCCGGCGCTTCTCCATGACCCTGGCCATCGGCGGCGCAGTGCTGGCCTCGGGCGAGGCGGCACGGTTTGGGGGCAACAAGCTGCTCGCGGACTTTCAGGGGCGGGCGCTGGTGGCGCGCGCTTTTTCGTGCCTTCCGGAAGGGCTTTCGCGCCGGGTCGTGGTCACTCGCTGGCCGGAGGTGGCCTCGCTTGGCCGCGCCGCGGGGCTGGACGTCGTGCTGCACGATTTTCCGGATGTTTCGGACAGCATCCGGCTGGCCTCGGAGGCGATGGAGGGGCTGGACGGCGCGGTTTTCCTGGTAGGCGACCAGCCGCTACTGACTTTGGAATCCGTGGAGCGGCTGATTTCCGCGTTTTGCGAAGACCCGGACAGCGCCGCCCGGCTCTCGTGGCGGGGCGTTCCCGGAAACCCTGTGGTGTTCCCGGCCTGCGCCTTTCCGCTCCTCCGCACACTTTCCCCGGGCGAGACGGGCCGCGCCGCGCTCAAGCGCGCCGAGATCAATGTCAGGCTGGTCGAGGCTTCGCACGATTGGGAGATGCTGGATTGCGACACACCTGAGGCGTTGGAAAGGGCGAGGCGAATCGCTCGGGATCAAAGCCTGTAGTGGAGGAAAACAGTATGCTGGATGCCGTGCCAACGCAGAACAACGCAATTTTTGCCAATGCCGCGGGCTGGAGCGCGCCAAAGGTGCTTGGGATCCTCACCCTCGCGCTTGGAATCTTGGCGCTTGCGGCGACGGTCTACCTCATGTGGAAGCACAGGGTGTTCCGCGCGCCGCCGGATGCGGCGGAGGAATTTGTCCTTCGAAATCGAGCATCCTACGCCCTTTTGGGTCTTTTATTTGCGATTTTGGGCGTTTTAAGCGTGTCGATTTTGATTTTGGTTCTGGTCGGAAACCAATCAATCAACTACGTACACATCATGAATGGCTTTACCATGCCAATGATAGGATTGATGCATACCTGGTCTGCGATCTATGACCGGTTGGAATACGACGAAACCGGGATCCGGCATTTCTCAGCGTCCGGAAGGAGCAAGCTCATCCGCTGGAGCGAGCTTGAAACCATAACCTACGGTCGGTTCTCGCGGACGCTGGAATTGACCGGCGGCGGAGTGAGAATGTATGTGAGGCTTCGCAACCCCAAAGCTCCCCGGTTGCTAGAGTTTATGGCGGATCGGGTCACCGGCGAAATGCGAGATACCGTCGAGAAACAGTTGCCTCGGAAACCGGACGGCAAGGGTGTCTAGCTTTTGATTGTCGTGCCAAGCTCGAAACTGTGATTTGTTATTGGAACGAAAAATGCCACGAGCGCACAAAAAGCCCCTTGACAGCCGAAAAAAGGCTGTGATAGAATGTGGCCAAAGAGAATAATCAGGGCTGTAAGGTAGTGCTTCGCGCACGGGCTTTCCTGTTTGTGGATGGGAATGCCGGATAGCCTTCTCGTCTGCGGACAGTGGTTCGCAGATTTTTTTATTGCAATCAAACGGCCAAAAGGCCGGAATTGGCAATGCTAAAGGAAGTCCCATGCCTGCGAAGGAGGAAAACCCATGCTGCTGATCGGTAACGGCAATCTGGTCACGCGGGACGGCGCGCGCCCGCTCATCGCAAACGGCGCGGTCGCCATCGAGGGGAGCCGCATCCTGAAGGTTGGTCCCTACGAAACACTCAGGGCGCAATACCCGGACGCGGAATTTTTGGACGCGCGCGGCGGCGTCATCATGCCCGGCATGATCAACGCCCACAACCACATCTATTCGGCCTTCGCGCGGGGCATGTCCATCAAGGGCTACAGCGCGAAAGGCTTCCTTGAGATCCTGGACGGCCTGTGGTGGACGCTGGACCGCCATTTGAAAAACCCCGATACGCGCCTCTCCGCTGACATGACGTTTGTCGACTGCATCGAAAACGGCGTCACCACCGTGATCGACCACCACGCCAGCTACGGCGAAATTCCGGGCAGCCTGTTCCAGATCGCGGACAGCGCGAAGGAATACGGCGTTCGCGCCTGCCTGTGCTACGAGGTTTCAGACCGCGACGGGCAGGACAAGATGATGGAGGGCGTTAAGGAAAACGAGGCGTTCATCAAGTTCGCTCAAAAGGACGAGACCGGCAGGATCGCCGCGCTCTTCGGCCTGCACGCGCCCTTCACCCTTTCCAACAATACGCTTGAAACCTGCGCCGCGCACAACCCGGGCGCGGGCTACCACATCCACGTGGCCGAGGGCATCGACGACGTGCATTTGAGCCTTCGCCGGCACGGCAAGCGCCCCGCTTTCCGGCTGCACGATTTCGGCATTCTGGGCGAAAAGACGCTGCTCGGGCACTGCACCCATGTGTCGGAGGCCGAGATCGATCTGATCGCGGAAACCGGCTCCATGGTGGGCCACAACCCGGAGAGCAACATGGGCAACGCCATCGGCTGCCCGCCGGTTCTGAACATGTTCCACAAGGGCGTGCTGATCGGCCTGGGCACCGACGGCTACACCAACGACATGCTGGAAAGCTACAAGGTGGGGAACCTCCTGCACAAGCACAACCTCGCGGACCCCTCCGTCGCCTGGACGGAGATCCCCGCGATGCTGTTTGAGAACAACGCGCGGATGGCCTCCAACATGTTCGGCCGGCAGATCGGCGTCCTGAAGGAGGGCGCGGCGGCCGACGTAATCGTTCTGGACTACATCCCGCCCACGCCGCTGACGGACGGGAACATCAATGGCCACGTGATGTTCGGCATGAACGGCCGGATGGTCTCCGCCACTGTGGCGGACGGTAAGGTCCTCATGAAGGACCGGCAGCTTATGAATGTGGACAAGTCTCGCCTCTACGCCAGGTGCCGAGAGGCCGCAAGCGCGCTCTGGGCGCGGATCAACGACGGGCGTTGAAAATCTGCTTCGCATCTTTTCAACGCGGTGGAAAGACTGCGCGGGCCTGAAAATCTCACGATTTTCCGGGCGGCCCACTGACTGAAGGTATTGTTTCCTCCACCGGTGTGCGCACCGGTTGCGGAAACCGCGTTCCCGGCGCGCAGGTCGCCGGGAACGATTGGAAGGTTTGACAGGGTTTTCAGTACGTTTTGGAGGTAAACAGTATGTCTGACCGGATGAGCCCGATGCCCTTCGGGGCGCTGATGAACGAGCTTCTAAGCGGCATGAGCCGCGAAGGCCGAGTGTTCGGCGTATACGACCTCTATCGCCACAAAGGCGGCACGCTGCCGATCTTCGGCGAGCGGATCGAAACCCCCTTCGGCCCGGCGGCGGGCCCCCACACGCAGCTGGCGCAGAACATCATCGCCGCCTACGCCGCGGGTTCGCGCTATTTTGAACTCAAGACCGTGCAGACCCTCGACGGCGAGGACCTGCCGGTTTCAAAGCCCTGCATCCTGGCCGCCGACGAGGGCTACAATGTGGAGTGGTCCACGGAGTTGACCGTGCCTGAGGCGCTGGACGAGTACGTGAAGGCCTGGGTCGCGCTGAAGCTGATCTCCAAAGCCTTTGAGATGGGCGCGCCGGACGGCTTCGCGTTCAACATGAGCGTGGGCTACGACCTCAAGGGCATCCAGTCCGAAAAGATCGACCGCTTCATCGAGGGCCTGAAAAACGCCTCGAACCTGCCCATCTTCGCCGAGTGCCGCGAGTGGGCGCTTCAGAACCTTGAAAAGCTCGGCCTCGACGCGGAGTACGTGAACGGCATCAGCCCCATGGTCTGCCGCTCCATCACCCTTTCCACGCTGCACGGCTGCCCCGCGGGCGAGATCGAGCGCATCGCCGCCTACCTCATCTCCGGCAAGCGGCTCAACACCCTCGTCAAGATGAACCCGACGCTCCTCGGCTACGAGTTCGCGCGCAAAACTTTGGACGACCTGGGTTATAACCTGTCCTTCGACGACCACCACTTCAACGAGGACCTGCAGTTCGAGGACGCGGTGCCGATGGTCAAGCGCCTCCGCGCGCTGGCCGACGCCACGGGCGTGGAGTTCGGCGTGAAGCTGACCAACACCTTCCCCGTCAACATCGCGCATGGCGAACTGCCCGGCGACGAGATGTACATGAGCGGCAAGGCGCTCTATCCCCTCACCATCTCGCTGGCCGAGAAGGTGGAGCGCGCGTTTGACGGCTCGCTCAGGGCCTCCTTCTCCGGCGGCGCGGACCAGATGAACATCGAGCGCATCTATGCCGCGGGCATCTGGCCGATCACGCTGGCAACGACGCTACTGAAGCCCGGCGGATACAACCGGCTGAAGCCCATCGCCGAGGCGTTCGCGCGGATGCCTTACCAGCCCTTCACCCGCGTGGACCTGACGGCGCTCTCGTCGCTCGCCCGGGACGCGCGGCGCGACAGGCGCTCGCGCAAAAACACCCAGCCCCACCCGAAGATGCCCCGGAAGGTGCCGCTCCTCGACTGCTACGTCTCGCCCTGCGCGGACGGCTGCCCGATTCATCAGGACATCCCCGCCTATGTGGAGCTGGCGGGCCGCGGGCAGTACCGCGAGGCGCTGGAGGTCATCTGCGAGAACAACCCGCTGCCCTTCATCACCGGCACCATCTGCGCGCACCGCTGCACCAAGAGCTGCACCCGGAACTTCTACGAGGAGAACATCCACATCCGGGAGGTCAAGCTTCTCTCCGCCGGGCGCGGATATGACCAGTTCCTTGAGAGCCTCACGCCCCGCGCCGTCCGTACCGAGCGGGTGGCGGTGGTGGGCGGCGGCCCCGGCGGCATGGCGGCGGCGTACCTGCTCGCCCGCGGCGGCGCGAAGGTGACGCTGTTTGAAAAGCGCCAGGCGCTGGGCGGCATCGTGCGGTTTGCAATCCCGAGCTTTAGAATCTCCGAGGCCTCCATCGAAAAGGACGCCGCGATGCTGACGAAACTGGGCGTCGAGGTCAAGCTGAACAGCGAAGTCCTGACCCCCGCAACGCTCTTTCATGAGGGCTTCACCCATGTGGTGCTGGCCGTGGGCGCGTGGGTCAGCGGCGAACTGCACCTGGAAAAGGGCAGCGCCGTCGACGCGCTCAACTTCCTGCAGGCCTACAACCGGGGCGAGGTGCATATGGGCTCCTCCGTCGCCATCGTCGGCGGCGGCAACACCGCCATCGACGCGGCCCGCGCGGCGCTCAGGATCCGCGGCGTGAACAAGGTGTCCATGATCTATCGCCGCACGAAGCACGAAATGCCCTGCGACGAGCACGAACTCAAGTACGCGGCCGAAGAGGGCGTGGAGCTTTTGGAGCTGCTGGCGCCCGTGGCCCACGAAAACGGCCTCCTGACCTGTCGGCGCATGGTGCTCGGCGAGCCTGACGCCAGCGGACGCCGCGCGCCGGTGCCCACGGACGAACTGGTCCAGATCCATGCCGATACCGTCATCGCGGCCATCGGCGAAAAGCCGGACTGCGCGCTCCTCTCCGCGGCGGGCGCTTGCGCGCCGGAGCGCGGCGCGGCGGCGGTTCAGCAGGGTGAAAAGCTCTTCCTGGTGGGCGACGCGCGGCGCGGCCCGGCCACGGTGGTGGAGGCCATCGCGGACGCGGCCGAGGTCGCAAGGGTCATCCTGAGCCCCGAGGAGGCCGAACCGCTGCCGTTGAACGCCGCCATGCTGCGCGCCCGGCGCCCGGCGCTGAAGTTCCACACCGCGCCCGAAAAGGAAAACGAGCGGTGCCTGGGCTGCGGCAGCGTCTGCGGCAATTGCGTGGACGTGTGCCCCAACCGCGCCAACGTGGTGGTGCTGGTGGACGGCCGGGAGCAGATTTTGCACCTGGACGCCCTCTGCAACGAGTGCGGCAACTGCGAAACCTTCTGCCCCTACGACAGCGCGCCATATAAAGAGAAGCTCACGCTTTTCGCGAGCGAGAAGGAAATGGACGAGAGCGAGAACCCCGGCTTCGTCATCCTGCCCAGCGGCACGTTCAAGGTCCGTCCTGAGATGGAGAATGACAGGCTCAAGCGTTTCATGGAGACTGTGAGGGATCTGAAATGAAGCTGATCGCGGGCGGCATCGTCGTTTCTTCCGAGGATACCCGCCGCGCGGACGTACTGGTGGACGGCGGGAAGATCATCCGCGTGGAGCCTTCTATAGCGCCCGAACCCACTGACGAGGTGATCGACGCGTCCGGGCTGCTGGTTTTCCCCGGCTTCATCGACGCCCACACCCACTTTGACATGTTCAATGGCGTCACCGTCACCGCCGACGACTTCGCCTCCGGCACCCGCGCGGCGGTCGCGGGCGGCACCACCACCGTGATCGACTTCGCGACCCAGGACCGGGGCGGCACCCTCATGGAAGCCCTCGCCGCCTGGCACAAGAAGGCCGACGGCAAGTGCTCCTCGGATTACGGCTTCCACATGGCGATCACCGACTGGAATGAATCCGTTCGCGCGGAACTGCCAAAACTCTTTGAGGCGGGCGTCACGTCGGTCAAGCTGTACATGGCCTACGACGCGCTGAGGCTCATGGACGACCAGGTCTACGAGGTCATGCGCGCCATGCAGGAACTGGGCGGTGTCGTCTGGTGCCACTGCGAAAACGGCGCGGTCATCAACCGCATGGTGATGGAAGCCCGCGAACAGGGGCGGCTCGGCCCCTCCGAACACCCGCTGTGCCGCCCGGCGCTGCTTGAGGCCGAGGCGATTTCCCGGCTCACCTACCTGGCGCAGCTGGCGGGCGCGCCCGCGGGCGTGGTGCACCTCAGTAGCGAGGCGGGCCTCCGTGAAGCATTGAAGGCCCGGCAGCGCGGCGTCAAAGTGCTGCTCGAAACCTGCCCGCAGTACCTGGCGCTGGACGACGGGAAGTACCTGGAGCCGGGCTTTGCCGGCGCGAAGTACGTCTGCTCGCCGCCGCTGCGTAAAAAGAGCGATGCGCTGGCGCTGATTGACGCTGTGCAGGAGGGCGCAATCGACACCATCGCCACCGACCACTGCAGCTACACGCTGGTGCAGAAGGCGCTGGGCTTCGAGGACTTTTCCAAGATCCCCAACGGCCTGCCGGGCGTCGAGCACCGGCCCGCCGTCGTCTACAGCGAACTAGTGGCGAAAAAGCTGATCGGCCCCAGCGTCATGTGCCGCATGCTCGCGGAGAACCCGGCCAAGCTCTACGGCCTCTACCCCCGGAAGGGCGTCATCCGTCCGGGCGCGGACGCGGACCTGGTGCTCTGGGACCGCGGCGAAAAGTGGGTGCTCCGCGCGTCCGAACAGCTGATGAAGGCGGACTACAGCCCGTTTGAGGGCTTTGAGATCACCGGGCGGCCCCGTCAGGTGCTGCTACGCGGCGAGACGGCGTACAAGGGCGGCGAGGTCTTCGGCCCGAACGGATCGTACCTTGTCCGGCACAAACCCAGGTTTTGAACCATTGGAGGGACGAAAGTGGCTTTATTTTGGGTCAACGGGCGGCAGGCGGAGGCGGAGCGCGGAAAGCTGATTGACTTTCTGCGGGACGTTCTGCGCCTGACCTCCGTCAAGGCTGCCTGCGGATCGGGCGCGTGCGGCGTCTGCATGGTGCTGGTGGACGGGACGAAGAAGAGGGCCTGCGTCACCGACGTATCCAAGCTGGAAGGGACGCGCGTTGTCACCGTCGAGGGCCTTTCCGAGCGCGAAAAGGCGGTCTACGCCCACTGCTTCTCGGCGGCGGGCGCGGTGCAGTGCGGCTTCTGCATCCCCGGCATGGTGATCTCCGCCAAGGAACTTCTGGATAAAAACCTCACCCCCACCCGGGCGGACGTGAAGGCCGCCATCCGCGGCAACATCTGCCGCTGCACCGGCTACCAGAAGATCGAGGACGCCATTTTGATGGCGGCGGACTTCTTCCGCGAGGATCGCCCGGTGGAAGCGCCGAAAGGGTTTGGTCTCTTGGGCGAGGACATCCCCCGCGTGGACGCGGCGGCCAAGACGCTGGGCGAAGGGCTGTTCGCGGACGATGTCGTGCTGCCAAACATGCTGCACGCCAAGGCGCTGCGCTCGAAGTACCCGCGCGCGCGGGTTCTCAAGATCGATCTGACCAAAGCGCTCGCGCATCCGGAGTGCGCGCGCATCCTGACGGCAAAGGACGTGCCTTTCAACAAGACCGGCCACCTCGTGCCCGACTGGGACGTTCTGATCGCCGAGGGCGATGTTACCCGCTATGTGGGCGACGCCATCGTGCTGGCCGCGTCCGAGCGCCGCGAGGCGCTGGACGAAATCCTGGCGCTCGTCGACGTGGAATACGAAGTGCTTCAGCCGCTTTTGACCCCGGAGGAGGCGCTGAAAGAAGATGCGCCGCGCTTGCACGAGAAGGGCAACCTCCTCTTCAAGCAGGAGGTCCGGCGCGGCGACGCCGAAGGCGCGATCGCGAAAGCCGCCCATGTGGTCACCCGCACCTACGTGACCCCGATGACCGACCACGCCTTCATGGAGCCGGAATGCGCCATCGCGCAGCCGGACGGCGAGGGCGGTGTGCTGCTCTTCACCGGCGCGCAGTCGGTGTACGACGAGCAGCGGGAGATCTCGCGGATGCTCGCGATCCCGAAGGAAAAGGTGCGTTCCCGCACCATGCTCGTAGGCGGGGGTTTTGGCGGCAAAGAGGACATGAGCGTCCAGCATCACGCGGCGCTGATGGCCTTCTTAACCGGACGCCCCGTCAAGGTGCGCTTTTCCCGGCAGGAAAGCCTGGTTGTGCACACCAAGCGCCACGCGTCCGTGATCGAGATGACCACCGCCTGTGACGAGCACGGCAACCTTCAAGGCATGCGCGCGCGCATCCTGTTCGATACCGGTGCGTACGCAAGCTTGGGCGGGCCGGTGCTGCAGCGGGCTTGCACCCACGCTGCCGGGCCGTACAACTTCCAGAACGTGGACATTTCCGGCATGGCGGTCTACACCAACAATGTGCCGGGCGGCGCGTTCCGCGGCTTCGGCGTCACCCAGAGCTGCTTCGCTTTCGAGATGAACTTAAACCTCTTGGCCGAGGCGGTCGGCATCTCCCCCTGGGAGATCCGGTACAAAAACGCCATCCGCCCCGGGCAGGTGCTGCCCAACGGCCAGATCGCGGCCCCGGACACCGCCTACGTGGAATGCCTGGAAGCGGTCAAGGGAGCGTACGAGTCCAGCCCCTACGCCGGGATCGCGGGCGCGATGAAGAACAGCGGCCTGGGCGTGGGCGTGCCGGACACCGGCCGCTGCGAGATCGTTATAAAGGAAGGGAAAGCGCACATCTGCACCTCCGCGGCCTGCATGGGCCAGGGCATCGCGACGGTCGTCCTTCAGATGGCCGCGCAGGAGACGGGCCTTCCGGCGGAAATGTTCGTGCACGAGGCGGCGGATACGCTGATCACCCCCAATTCCGGCACCTCCACCGCCAGCCGCCAGAGCCTGTTCACCGGCGAAGCCACAAGGCGCGCCGCCCGCAAGATGATGGACGCGCTGGCCGGACGCCCGCTTTCCGCGCTCGAGGGCCACGGCTTCTACGGCGAGTACACCGCCGTCACCGATAAAATCGGCGCCGAAGTGCCCAATCCGGTCAGCCACGTCGCCTATGGCTACGCGGCGCAGGTGGTCATCATGGACGAAACCGGCAAGGTGGTCAAGGTCGTCGCGGCGCACGACGTGGGCCGCGCGGTCAACCCAAAATCCTGCGAGGGACAGATCGAGGGCGGCGTCGCGATGGGCCTGGGCTACGCGCTGACGGAGGACTTCAAAACGGAGGGCGGCTACGTCAAGACCACGTACGCGACGCTGGGTCTCCTCCGCGCCACCGAAATGCCGCCGGTGGAAGTGATTCTGCTCGGCAAGGCGACGGACGGGCAGCCCGCCTTCGGCGTCAAGGGCGTCGGCGAGATCGCCACCATCCCCACCGCCCCCGCCGCGGCGCTGGCTCAGTACCGGGTGGACGGCATCTTCCGAACGAAGATTCCAATGGAAAACACAGCCTACCAAAAACGCAAAGCGTAATTCTGGCGGCCTGTGGCCGAAAGGAGAAAACCCCATGAAACCCATCGAGTGGACGCTGAACCACATGCCCGCATCGGACGATAAGCAGCTTGACGTGATGTCCCGCGAAAACGTCAAGAAGGCGCGCGCCTTCCACCAGAGTTTTCCGGAGTATGGCGTGACCCCGCTGGCAAGGCTGAAAACGCTGGCCGGGAAGCTGGGCGTCAAGGAAGTATTCGTCAAGGACGAGTCCTACCGCTTTGGCCTCAACGCCTTCAAGGTGCTGGGCGGCTCGTTCGCGATGGCCCGCTACATCGCCAAGGAACTCTCCATGGGCGTGGACAAGGCGGACTACGGCTTCCTGACGAGCGAGAAGCTCACCCGCGAGTTCGGCCAGGCGACGTTCTTCACCGCCACCGACGGCAACCACGGCCGCGGCGTGGCCTGGGCGGCCAACCGGCTTAAGCAGAAGGCGGTGGTGCGCATGCCCAAGGGCACCGTGCGCATCCGCTACGAGAACATCCGCAAGGAAGGCGCGGAAGTCACCATCGAGGAGATGAACTACGACGACTGCGTGCGCCTCGCCGCCGCGCAGGCAGCGAAAACCCCGCGCGGTGTGATCGTGCAGGATACCGCCTGGGACGGGTACGAGGAGATCCCCGCCTGGATCATGCAGGGCTACGGCACCATGGCGATGGAGGCCGCCGAGCAGCTGCAGAAGGCGGGCTACCGCCGCCCGACCCACATCTTCGTGCAGGCGGGTGTCGGGTCGCTTGCGGGCGCGGTCACCGGATTCTTCGCAAACCTCTTCCCGGACGAGCCGCCGAAGGTGGTCATCGTGGAGGCCGACACCGCCGCCTGCCTGTACAAGGGCGCGGTGGCGGGCGACGGCGAACCCCGGGCGGTGGGCGGCGACCTGCCCACCATCATGGCGGGCCTGGCCTGCGGCGAGGCCAACACCATCTCCTGGGACATCCTGAGAAACCACGCCTCCGCCTTCGTCGCCTGCCCGGACTGGGTCAGCGCCAAGGGCATGCGCACGCTGGCCGCGCCGGTGGGCGAAGACCCGAAGGTGGTCAGCGGCGAATCCGGCGCGGTGGGCGCGGGGCTTCTGGCCGCAATGTGCGAGCGCGAGGAGTACTTTAAACTCAAGCAGGCGCTTGGCATCGACGAACACAGCGTGGTGCTCATGTTCTCCACCGAGGGCGACACCGACCCGGAGAACTACCAGCAGATCGTGTGGGATGGGAAATATCCGTCCGTCGAATGAAATCTGCCTTCGGCATCTTTCATTCGAAAAGGACCGGGCCGGTTTCCTAAAACGCTGCGGCGTTTCCGGGCGGAAACCGGTTCGGGAATGCTTCCCCCGTCGGCCGGGCAAGCTCGGCCTTTGGGGGGGAAGCCAAATCCACCGCGCAGGTCGCCGGATTTAGTTGAATGTCGGAAGGGCTTCGGCCCTCCCGACGCTCTCCCAAGAATCGAGGTTTCTTTATGGATGCCGGGGGGCCCGGCATAAAGGCTTGACAGGATAGAGGAGGAAAACAAATGGATTTCGCAAGCATCAAATCATCCGCCGAAGGCTACAAGGCCGCCATGACCAAATTCCTGCGCGACCTCATCGCCATCCCTGGCGAGAGCGCCGGCGAGGAAGGCCACATCCGCCGCATCGCCAAAGAGATGGAGGCCGTGGGCTTTGACAAGGTCGTCATCGACCCGATGGGGAACGTCCTCGGCTACATGGGCACCGGCAAGACGCTCATCGCCTACGACGCGCACATCGACACCGTCGGCGTGGGCAACCGCGCCAACTGGACCTTCGACCCCTATCAGGGCTACGAAAACGACGAGGAAATCGGCGGCCGCGGCGCGAGCGATCAGATGGGCGGCATCGTCAGCGCGGTCTACGGCGCGAAGATCATGAAGGACCAGGGCCTGCTCTCCGACAAGTACACGGTGCTGGTCACCGGCACGGTGCAGGAAGAGGACTGCGACGGCCTGTGCTGGCAGTACATCGTCAACGAAGGCAAGGTGCGGCCCGAGTTCGTGGTCGTGACCGAGCCGACCGACGGCAACATCTATCGCGGCCAGCGCGGCCGCATGGAGATCCGCGTGGACGTGCAGGGTGTTTCCTGCCACGGCTCCGCGCCGGAGCGCGGCGACAACGCCATCTACAAGATGGCCGAGATCCTGCTGGAGATCAAGGAGCTGAACAACCGCCTGCACTACGACCCGTTCCTGGGCAAGGGCACCGTCACCACCAGCGAGATCTTCTACACCTCCCCGTCCCGCTGCGCCGTGGCCGACAGCTGCTCCGTGTCCCTCGACCGCCGCCTGACCGACGGCGAGACCTACCAGATGGCGCTGGAAGAGGTCGCGAACCTGCCCTCCTGCCAGAAGTACAACGCCAATGTCAGCATGTACTGCTACGACCGGCCCTCCTGGACGGGCCTGACGTACCCCACCGACTGCTACTTCCCCACCTGGGTCATCCCGGAGGACCACCCGGCCACGCTGGCGATGGTCGAAGCCTTCCGCGGCATGTACGGTGAGCCGAAGGTCGACAAGTGGACCTTCTCCACCAACGGCGTGGCGATCATGGGCCGCTACGGCATCCCCTGCATCGGCTTCGGCCCCGGCAAGGAGAAGGAAGCCCACGCCCCCAACGAGAAGACCTGGAAGGCCGACCTCGTCAAGTGCGCGGCGGTGTACGCGGCGCTGCCCACGATCTACTGCAAGTAAACTGTGCGCCAAATCTGCTTCGAATCTTTGGCGCAGGGCGCGGGCCTTGTGATTCTTCGGAATCACGGGCAGGCCCGCGCGCGAAGCGGTATGCAACCTGCGGCCGCGCATGTCGCCCTCCGGTTGCCTTGATTCAATCGGGGGCTTCGGCCCCCGAGCCCCCGAAGTTGGCCACCACGAAGTTTGAACATCCTCATTACGGATTTAAAGGAGCGAGGCATATGAAGAACCCCGTTGAAACCCTGAAGAAGCTGAACCATTCCAACATGTACGAAGGCGATTTCTTCCTGACCTGGGAGAAGACCCGGGACGAACTTCTGAGCGTGTTCGCCGTGGCCGACGCGCTGCGCGACCTCAGAAGCCGCAACATCTCCACCCGCGTGTTTGACAGCGGCCTGGGCATCTCTGTGTTCCGCGACAACTCCACCCGCACCCGCTTCTCCTTTGCCTCCGCGTGCAACCTCCTGGGCCTCGAAGTGCAGGACTTTGACGAGGGCAAGAGCCAGGTCGCGCACGGCGAAACCGTCCGCGAGACGGCCAACATGATCTCCTTCATGGCGGACGTCATCGGCATCCGGGACGACATGTACATCGGCAAGGGCAACGCCTACATGCACGAGGTCGTGGACGCGGTCACGCAGGGCCACAAGGACGGCGTGCTCGAGCAGAAGCCCACGCTGGTCAACCTGCAGTGCGACATCGACCACCCCACCCAGTCCATGGCCGACATGCTGCACCTGATCCACCACTTCGGCGGCGTCGAGAACCTGAAGGGCAAGAAGATCGCCATGACCTGGGCCTACTCGCCCAGCTACGGCAAGCCCCTGTCCGTGCCGCAGGGCGTCGTGGGCCTGATGAGCCGCTTCGGCATGGAAGTCGTGCTGGCCCATCCCGAAGGGTATGAGATCATGCCCGAGGTCGAGGCGGTCGCCGGGAAGAACGCCAAGGAAACCGGCGGCTCCTTCAAGCGCGTCAACTCAATGGCCGAGGCCTTTGAAGGCGCGGACATCGTGTACCCGAAGAGCTGGGCGCCGTTTGCCGCGATGGAGAAGCGCACCGACCTCTACGGCAACAATGACTTCGACGGCATCAAGGCCCTCGAGAAGGAACTGCTCGCCCAGAACGCCCAGCACAAGGACTGGGAGTGCACCGAGGAACTGATGGCCAAGACCAAAGAAGGCAAGGCGCTCTACCTGCACTGCCTGCCCGCGGACATCACCGGCGTCAGCTGCAAGCAGGGCGAAGTCGCGGCTTCCGTGTTCGACCGCTACCGCACCCCGCTCTACAAGGAAGCTTCCTTCAAGCCCTACATCATCGCCGCTATGATCTTCCTGGCCAAGATGAAGGACCCGGTCGCCACGCTGGAGTCGCTGGAAGCGCAGGGCTTCCCGAGGGTTTTCGAGGAGTAACGAGGAGGCGGGCGGGGGCTCTGCCCCCGCACCCCCGCCAAAGGGCTCTGCCCTTTGGAATCCCGCAAGGGGGATGATCCCCCTTGACCCCTCACAAAGAGAATTCATTGTATATCCCTAATGCGGGGAGTCCAGAGGGAATCATTCCCTCTGGCGGGGGACCGGGGGCAGCGCCCCCGCGTGACCCCCGGTCCCTACTTCGCCGAGGAGGGCGCATGGGTAAGAAAATCGTCATTGCGCTGGGCGGAAACGCCTTGGGCAACAACCTGCCGGAGCAGATGATCGCCGTCAAGAAGACCGCCAAGGCCATCGCGGAGCTGATCGAGAACGGCCACGAGGTGGTGCTCTCCCACGGCAACGGCCCGCAGGTGGGCATGATCCAGGAGGCCATGGGCGAATACGGCAAGGCGCACAACATCCCGCACATCCCGCTTTCCGTCTGCGTCGCGATGAGCCAGGGCTACATCGGGTACGACCTTCAGAATGCGCTCCGGGAGGAGCTTCTGACCCGCGGCATCCATAAGCCGGTCTCCACGGTGCTGACGCAGGTGCGCGTGGACCCGGAAGACCCGGCGTTTCAGAACCCCGCCAAGCCCATCGGCCAGTTCATGACCAAGGAAGAGGCCGACGCGATGGTGGAGGCCAAGGGCTGGGTGGTCAAGGAGGACGCGGGCCGCGGCTACCGCCGCGTGGTCGCCTCGCCGAGGCCCGTGGAGATCGTCGAGATCGAGACCGTGAAGGACCTCATGAACGCGGGTCAGGTGGTCGTCGCCGCGGGCGGCGGCGGCATCCCGGTCATCGCCCAAGGGCTGCATTTGAAGGGCGTACCCGCCGTCATCGACAAGGACTTCGCCAGCGAGCGGCTGGCCGAGATGATCGACGCCGACTGCCTGATCATCCTGACCGCCGTCGAGAAGGTGGCCATCAATTTCCGAAAGCCCGACGAGAAATGGCTGAGCGAACTGACCGTGGACGAGGCGGAGGAATATGTGAAGCAGGGCCACTTCGCGCCTGGCTCCATGCTGCCCAAGGTCCAGGCCGCCATGGCGTTCGCCGCCAGCAAGCCCGGCCGCTACGCGCTGATCACGCTGCTTGAAAAAGCGCTGGACGGCGTGGAGGGCAGAACCGGCACCGTGATTCGCCAGGTCTAGGAAACGCTTTGAAACGCCTCCGCACGCGCGGGGGCGTTTTTCGTGCAATGCGGGAAAAGGTGAAGCGCCCCTTGTGCATATCTTAACATCCGCCGCGCTTGACAGCTTGTCGGGACTATGGTATACTTTGTCACGTTAGCAAAGTAAAGCGCGGAGGGATTGTTTTTATGAAGAAGTTGCTCGCGATGCTGCTGGCGGCGATGCTGGTTTTGGCGGTGGCGATTCCGGCCATGGCGGAGGATGATTCGCTTAAGAAGATCGAAGAGAAGGGCACCTTCATCCTGGGCCTGGACGACAGCTTTGAGCCGATGGGCTACCGCGACGAGAACAACGAAATCGTGGGCTTCGACATCGACCTGGCCAAGGAAGTCTGCGTTCGGCTCGGCGTGGAGCTGGTGCTGCAGCCCATCAGCTGGGACGCCAAGGAGATGGAGCTTTCAAGCGGCAACATCGACTGCATCTGGAACGGCATGAGCGATACGCCCGAGCGCCAGGAGGCCATGAGCCTGTCGATGGACTACCTGAACAACGCCATGGTGTTCCTGGTCAAGGACCCGGCCTTCAAGAGCCGTGAAGACCTCGTGGGCAAGAAGGTGGGCGTGCAGTCCGGTTCCTACGCGCAGGAATTGCTGGAGGGCGAGGAGTTCGCAGATTATTATAAGTCGCTGGGCGAGGTGCTGGGCTATGCCGATTATCCGACCGCGATCATGGACCTGCAGAACGGCAATATCGAAGCCGTGCTGATCGACCAGGTGGTAGCAAACTACAAGCTCAAGGACATTGGCGACGCAAGCCTCTTCACCATCGACAACCTGGCGGATGACTTCTACGCCATCGGATTCCGCAAGGAAGATGTGGCCCTCCGGGACAAGGTTAACGAGGTCCTGAAGGCAATGGCGAAGGACGGCAAGGTGGCCGAGATCTCCGCCAAGTGGTTTGGTTCGGACATCTCGCTGATCGCCGCCGGCTGATCCGCTCCATAGGGAACATACGATCAGGGCGATGAAATCCCCCGAGGGGATTTCATCGCAAAGGAAGAAGCCTGCGTGAGCCATGAAATCCTGCGGGATTTCCGGGCGGCTCACTGACTTATGGAAATGTTTCCGCCACCAGCGTTCGCGCTGGTTATGGAAACCGATTCCCGGCGCACAGGTCGCCGGGAACGATTGGACGGTACGACGAGATTTGTCAACAGTCTGTCTGGGCTGACTGCTCCGCGGTCAGCCCATTTCTTCGAAGGGGGGACGACGCGTGCTGATCAAGTACTTCAACGACCCGGGCAAGCTTCTGAACATGACCGGCATCCTTCTGAGCGGCGTCGGTACCACGGTGTCCATCTTCGCGCTGACGCTGGTGCTTTCCATCCCGCTGGGCATCCTGGTCGCGCAGGGACGGATGTCGAGGCAATGGACGATTGCGAAGCCCGTCTCGTTCTACATCTACATCATGCGCTCCACGCCCCTCATGCTGCAGGTCATGTTCATCTACTTCCTGATGCCGCAGGTGCTGCCGTTCAAGTTTGACCGCTTCTGGGCGGTGATCTTCTCGTTCGTGATCAACTACGCGGCCTATTTCGCGGAGATCTTCCGCGGCGGCATCCTCTCCATCCCGCCGGGGCAGCGGGAGGCCGCGCAGGTGCTGGGCTATTCGAAGGCGCAGACGTTCTTCCGAATTATTTTGCCGCAGGTGGTGAAGCGGGTCATCCTGCCGGTGACCAACGAGGTCATCACGTTGGTCAAGGACACCGCGCTGGCGTCGGTGGTGGCGGTGGCGGAGGTCATGTCGATCGCGAAAAAGCAGGTGTCGAGTTCCTCTTCCATCGAGCCGTATATCGTCGCGATGATCATCTACCTGATCCTGAACGGCATCACCGAGCAGGCGTGTAAGCTGGTTGAGCGCAAGCTCAACTACTATTAGGAGACCGACATGCTGAAGGCGAAGGACATCAAAAAGAGCTTTGGCGCGCTGGGCGTGCTGGACGGGATCTCCATCGAGGTGGAGAAGGGCGAGGTGCTGGCGCTGATCGGGCCTTCCGGCAGCGGCAAAAGTACGTTCCTTCGCTGCGTCAACCGGCTGGATAGAATCGACTCCGGCGAGATCGAGCTGGACGGCGAGAAGATGTGCTGGATGGAGCACGGCAAGCTCCGCGAGGCGGACGAGCGTACGCTGACAGCCATCCGCCGCAAGATGGGCATGGTGTTCCAGTCGTTCAACCTCTTCCCCCACATGAGCGTTCTGAAAAACCTCACCGACGCGCCGGTGGCGGTACTCAAGCTGCACCGTGACGAGGCCGAGGCGCGCGCGCTGGAGCTCCTCAAAAAGGTGGGCCTCAGCGAAAAGGCAAGCGCTTACCCGCACCAGCTTTCCGGCGGGCAGGCGCAGCGCGTGGCGATCGCCAGGGCGCTGGCCATGCAGCCGGAAATGCTCTGCTTCGACGAACCCACCTCCGCGCTGGACCCGGAGCTGACCCAGGAGGTGCTCGCCGTCATGCGGGACCTGGCCGCCGAGCGCATGACCATGGTGGTCGTCACCCACGAGATGGGCTTCGCCCGGGACGTGGCCGACCGCGTGATCCTGATGGAGAACGGGCAGATCGTGGAGCAAGGCCCGCCTTCGCAGCTCTTTTCTTCCAATAACCCGCGCACCATCCGGTTTCTGGGCGGAGCATGACACCCGGAAGAAGCAAAAACGCAGGTCCCGCATATTCGTGGGGCCTGTTTTTCATTTGGCCTGGACTTGGCGCGCAGCGGAGCTTCAACCACGGACGAAACGCGCACGGACAGACCATAGTCCTGTGGGAAACATGTGAAAAGATTACCTCGTAAGCCCTCGGCCGGGCGCGCAATGTCACCGGAAACCGGGATTGTGACGGCTCCGGTTGTGAAGCGATAAAATCATGACTCAAAACTACAATTAACATATAGTTAACTAATTGCATTGAAAAGTCGCGTGCTTCCCGTCGAAGGCGGGGGGCTTTTTCGCGCCCCGAGGCGCCGATCCGGGCGGCTGCGCGGCCCGGGAAGCCCGGAAAACAGGCATTTTCTGCCGTTTTTGACCGAAAGGGACGCGCTCGCGCGAGGACATTGTTTTCAAACACGGCAACACCGTTTTTTTTAAGCTGAATGCTTGTAACCGGTCATGTAACTCCCGAAAGGTACAATAAAGCCACAAGATGAGAAACCGCCCGGACACGGGCAACCGAGATAGACAGTAAAAAACCAAGGCAAGTTGAGAGGAGAGACTACGATGAAGAACATGAAGAAGCTGCTGGCCGCATTTGTGGCCGTGATGATGATGGTTCTGATCGCCTCTGTGGCGCTTGGCGAGGAAGTCCAGCCGGAGCAGCCCGCGTCCGAGACCCAGGCCCCCGCCGAGGAGTCCAAGCCGGAAGCGACTGCCGAGCCGCAAAAGACCGCCGAGCCGGAAAAGACCGCCGAACCGGAAGTGAGCGCCGAACCGGAAGTGACCGCTGAGCCCGAAGTCACCGCCGAGCCGGAAGTCACCGCCGAGCCGGAAGTCACCGCCGAACCGGAAGTCACCGCCGAGCCGGAAGCCACCGCCGAGCCGGAAGCCACCGCCGAGCCGGAAGCCACGCCCGCGGCCGTGCGCAGCGTCAAGGTTCTCACCGATTCCTCCTCCCTGCAGGTTGGCGACACCCTGGTCCTCAAAGCGGAACTCACCGGCTTCGACGGGGTGGAGGTCACGCTGAGCTGGCAGGTCAAGCCCGAGGGCGGCGACTGGACCGACATCTCCGGCGAGCACGACGCGGTTCTGAAGGTTGAACTGGATGACTCGAGCGTCGGTGCCTCCTGGCGCGTGGTCGTCGAGGCCGCGTAAGAAAACGGAAACTCAAAACAGATTTTAGCCCGGAGCTGTGCTCCGGGTTTTTTCATGCCATCGAAATCGAACCGACGGCAAGCTGGAAGAGGACGCAAAGGGCGCTGGTCCTGGGTTCTAAAAACGCCCCACCGGGGCGTTTTTTGCGACAGGGTCGCACCGAACCCGCTTTCCGCCAAGCGCATTTGAATCAATTCCAAGGTACGCGCTTGGCGGGAAAGCCCTTTGGAACCCGCCAAGGGGAATGATTCCCCTTGGAACCCTCACAAGGGAAAATGTCCGCTAGCGCGTACATTTTCGGGTCAAAATATGACGAGTAACAGGATTGGGCGAACGGACTTGGCAGATTATCATCATAGCATAAGGGCTGCCTCTTGGGCATTCCGCCCGTTGAGACAACCCCTGCATGTATGATGATTGATTCTATAGCTTATACCCTTGTGTGGGGTCAAGGGGAGATCATCTCCCCTTGCGGGTGGTCCGGAGGGCGGAGCCCTCCGGCGTCGCCTCCGTCTCCCTCCGCCTCTCCCTTACAGCGGCGGCAGCGGCAGCGGCTGGTCCATGAGCTTCAGGCAGCGGGGCAGGCCCATCAGAAGGGATGGCAGCATCCGGAGCGCGGGCAGGTCCATCGCGGCCAGCATCGCGGGCATGGCGCGCTGGGCGAGCGCCCAGTCCAGCGCCTCAAGCGGCGAGCAGGTCATCATGCGGGTCACGGCGGCGCAGTAAGACCAGGTCTGGTCCAGCGTGTGGCGGTCCAGCGTCCAGCCCAGCGGTGCCAGTGCGGCGCGCAGCGCGTTCAGCCGGTTTTCCACTTCGCCGGGCAGCTCGCCGGGCATAAAGATCTTCTTGAGCGCCGCCAGCGAAGGCGAGCGCCCCGGTTCCGGCGCGGTGCGGGGTCTGGGCTTCCAGGGCGCGTCCGCCGCGGTGGGGCTCAGGCGGATCATAAACGCACGTCCGAGGAGCCTGGCCGACAGCGGCTTGCCGTCGGGCGCGTCCTGCGCCGTCAGGATCAAGACCACCGGCGCGTTGTGCGCGTGAATGCGCTCCTGCAGGCCGATGATGTGCGCGCAGGGCACGTCGCCGTCGCAGTCGTTCATGTCGTCGATCAGCGCAGCAGAGAGCGTCAGGCCATCCGCGCTGGTGAGCAGCCGGTCGATCGCCGCGTCCGAGGCCGAGCGGGTCTGCACAAAACGGCTGGACGCTTCGGAAAGTCCCAGCGCCGCCACCAACGCCCTTGCCAGACCGCTCTTGCCGGTGCCCGGCGCGCCGGACAGGATCACCGTGCCGCCCACCACCATCGAGGCCACCAGGTTGACCGCCTCGTCGTTGGTCAGCGCGTACCCTGCCGCGTCCAACTGCACCCTCAGGTCGCTGATCAGTTCGCCGCCGGACGGCGCGTATACTTCCGGATGGCCCACCGGACGCCGGTGCGCGTCGGTCATGCGAAGCAGCAGCTCCCTCGCGTGGCTTGCCGCCATGCTGTCCAGCAGCTTCTCTTCCAGTTTGTCGCTTGTTTCCTGCAGCAGCTTCTCGGCGGCCTCCGCCGCCATGCGGGCCGCGGCCGCGGCCTGTTCGTTTTTCTCCACTTCGCGGCGCAGCGCTTCGTTCTGCTGATCGTAGCGGTTGAATTCCTCCCGCCGCCCGTCGCGCAGTTCCGTCATCAGCGCCTGGCGCATGTCCTGCCGCTTGAGGCGCAGCGCGTCGACCTCGTTGATCAGCTGAAGCCTTGCCGCTTCCAGCCGCTCCGCGGCCTCATCCGCCGCCGTCTTGCCGGAGGGCGCGTAGCGCTCGCGCAGCGCGTAGCCCAGCGCGTCGTCCGATTCCAGCGCGTCAATCAGGCTGTCCCGCGCCGCGGGCAATGCCCAGGCTTCTTTCAGCGCTTCGACCGCCCGCTCGATGGGGCTCATCACCGGCATCGTCGTGGCCTCCGGCGGCACCGGATGCCCCAGTTGGTCGCATCGGGAGCGCCGCCACTGTTCGTCCACCACTTCGCTCAGGCTTCTGCCCCGCCGGGGGTTGATGCCGCTCTGCATGTCGATCGGCTCCCTCAGCCGCCGGGACACCGCCTTGGGGTAACTGTCGTCCCGGACCAGCCACGCCTTTTCGGCGGGCGCTTCCGGCGCGGCCTGCGGGGCCGCTGAAAACGCTGGCTGCACCTGTACGGGCTGCTGCAACTGTATGGGCTGCTGTACGGGCTGTTGCGCGGGCGGATTGCCATCCGCCCCTACAGGATGCGCGGGCGGGTTGACATTCGCCCCTACAGAGTACGCGGGTTGCACCGGCGGCGCGGGTGGGGCCTGCACCAGTTGCACCGGCGATGCGGGCGGGGCCTGTACCGGCTGCGGCGCGGTATGCGGGGCATGGGCGGCTTCCGGAGCGGCCTCCGGCTCCGGCTTCTCGGCGGGCGCTTCGTGGAGTATGGCTGTCACGTTCAGCAGCGCCGGGTTGTACAGAAGCGTAGGCTGGCCTTCCGCGCCCGGGATCGTGAGGAGCATCGCATCTTCCAGCGCCGCGTCGGCGCGCTTGTGTCCGGGTGCGATGGAGAGCGTGATGCAGCCGGGGATGTCCTGGCTCTCCGTCCAGATCCAGGGGCCTGACAGATTTTCGTCGCGCTTCACGGCCACGTACTTCGTGCCCGGCAGCGGCGCGCGCAGCGTGATGGTTTCGCCGTCAAACACGCCGGTGGCGTCCAGCACCTCGCAGGCCATTTCCGGGGAGAGCGCGGCGATCACGTCGGAGTAGACGATGTGGGCGTTCCGTTCGGTGCCGTCGGGGGCGTAGTTCTTGTTCGGGCGGATCTTGTCGTTTTCGTTTGGGTGGCGCCGAAGGTCCAGCAGGCAGTAGCGGCCGAGTTGACGCATCCGGGCTTTGAACTGGCTGATTTCATTTTTATCCGGGACGATGCGGATGAAGCCGTCCTCGGGATACTGGGCCGCTATACCCTCGTCCACCGGCAGAAAATTATGCTCTGACAGCGTGAGCAGCGGTTTGAATCGGAAGTAGGATTTGACCGGATTGTCCTCATGGACAAACCCGATCGTCAATTTTCCGGGCAATGACATGGAGCGATCCTCCCCCTCCTTGTGCTTTCTTAATATGGCCTCCCACATTATATCACAGAATTGGTGAAAATCACCGGGAAATTCTAAGGCAGTTCACCGGAAAATTTTGATTTGTGCCGGGGCCAAATGCTGTGTTATACTCGTTTCGAGCGCCCAAAATCCGCCGGGCGGCTTTTAGGCGCGAAAGAGGGAAACTTCGTGCGCCTGTAAGGCCCGCAGGCGTCCCGGGCGGCGCACTGACTTGTGGTATTGTTTCCGCCACCAGTGTGCTCTACTTACTATGGAAACCGATTCCCGGCGCGCTGGTCGCCGGGAACGATTGGAAAGTACGACGGGGCTTGTCAACGGGTTGGCTCGTTCAAAGGAGTGTGGCACATGCTCACGTATTTCACCGGTCGGGCGAGCGCTGCCCGGGGCGCGCTTTTCAAGGCGCTCGCGGGCGCGATGGCGGAGGGCGACCATCCGGTGCTTCTGATCGTCCCGGCGCAATACACGCTGGAGGCCGAGCTGGACGCGGTGGATGAGCTGAACCTGACGGGCTCGTTCCGGCTGCAGGTTCTGTCGCCGCAGCGCCTCCACCAGCGGGTGTTCGAGGCGGCGGGCAGGCCCGCGCGGGTGAGAATCGACGTCGAGGGCCGCGTGATGCTCTTGCAGCGGGCGGCGGACCGGCTCAGCGAGGAGCTTCGCTGGTACCGCGGCGCGTCCCGTCGGCCGGGGTTCGCCGAGCGCGCGGTGGACCAGATCCAGTCCTTCAAGCAGGCGGGCATCCTGCCGGAGGACGTGCGCGCGCTGGCACTTCAGGAGAGCGGCGCGCTGCGGGAAAAGCTGCATGACATTTCGCGGCTCTACGAGGCCTATGAGCAGTCGCTTGCCGGGCGGTTTCTGGACGGCGAGGACGAGGCGCGGGAGGCGGCGCTGCGCCTACCCGAAGCGCCCATCGCCCGGGGCGACGTGTTCCTCTACGGCTTCGACCTGATCACGCAGGGCATGGCGCGATTGATCCTCGCGCTTACCAGTTGCGCGAAGAGCGTCAATCTCTTTCTGACCCTCGAAAACGACGGCGACGCGCGGGACTTTCAGGTCTTCCAGCCGGTTCAGCGGGCGTTCGAGCGGCTGCAGCGGCAAATCCTGGGGGCGGGCGTGCCCTGGAAGCGCGTGCGGCTGGACGAGACGGAGGAAGGCGCGGTTCCCGCGATCCACCACCTGTCCCGGGAACTCTTCTGCTGGCCTTCGGTAAAGTTCGCCGGGGAGCCGGACGGCCTGAACGTGGCGATGTTGAATAACCCGCAGGACGAGGCGGAGTATGCCGCCGCGCTGATCCGGGACCTCGTCATGCGGCGCGGCTGGCGCTACCGGGACGTGATGGTCGCCTGCCAGGCCCTGGACGACAACGCGATCTTCGCGCTGACCCGCGCGTTCCAGCTGTACGGCGTGCCGCTCTTCCTCTCCCAGAGCCGCGCGGCCGACCGGCACCCGCTGGCCCGCTGCCTGCTCTCGGGCATCCGGCTGGCCTCCCAGCGGTTTACGCCCGAGGACGTGAGCGACTACGCGCGCTCCGGTTTCGCGCCGATCACCGACGACGAGGCGGATTTGCTGCTCAACTACGCGCAGGAGGCGGGGCTCAAGGGCCGCGCATGGCTCCGCCCGCTCACCCGGGGGACGCCGGAGGCCGTGGCCGCGCTGGAACCGGTGCGGCAAAAACTCATGGGGCCGGTGGAGGCGCTGCAAAGGAGAGCCAGGAACGCCCCGGCGGAGCGCCTTCTGGAGGCGGCGTTTCTCTTCCTGGAGGAGATCGGCGCCCGGGAGGCGCTGGAGGCGCAGCAGAAGGCGCTCACGGACATGGGCCGCCGCGAGTGGGCGATGGAGGGCGCGCAGGTTTGGAACCGCATCATTCAGGCGCTTGACCAGGCCCACGAGCTGTTTCAAGACGAACCGCTGAACATCCGCTCGCTGTATGATCTCCTCCGGCGGGCGCTGGGCGCGGCGGAGATCAAGGCGCTGCCCCAGTCGGGCGACGCGGTGATGGGCGGCGGGCTGGACCACATGAAGGGGCGGCCGGTGAAGGCGCTGTTCATCCTGGGGGCGACCGAGTCCGTGCCCGGCGCGGGCGGCGCGCTTTTAAGCGAGCGGGAGATGGCGCGGCTGACCGATCAGGGGCTTTGGCTGGGCCTGACCGCGGAGGACCGCTCGCGCCTGACGCGGCTCAATGTCAAGAGCGCGCTGGCGCTGGCGGAGGAATTGGTGTACGTCACCTGTCCCCGGAGCGACATGGCGGGTGCTGCGCAAAAGCCGGGTGAACTGATCCGGCTGATGAAAAGGCTGTTCCCGCTTCTAAGGGAGCAGGGGAGCGTGCTGGGCGTCGCGGAAAAGCGGCTCAGGCTTTCCGCGCCCGAGGCGGCGCTCAATCGCGCCAGCGCCATCCTCCGGGACGACCCGGAGGACCCGGATGCCCGCGCCGCGCTCGCCATTCTCGGCGAAATGCCGGAGTACGCCGGGGAGGTCAAGCAGCTTTCGCTGGCGTTTCACCACCGGGTATACTCCGAACCGCTGCCGCCACAGCTGCGCGATCGGGCCGACGCCGTCAGCGCGACGAGGCTTGAGCGCTTCATCGCCTGCCCGTTCAAGGACTTCGTGTCCAGCATCCTGCGCCCCGGCGAGAACCGGGAGTTTGATCTGACGCCGCGGGACGTGGGCATCTTCTACCACGAGGCGCTGGAGGCCTTCGCCCGGGAGAACGGCGAGAATCTCAGCGATATGCCGGTGGACGAGGCGGTGCGCGCGATGGACCGCGTGACGGAAGGGCTGCTCGAAGGGCTGGCGGACCGGGCCATCGGCGAAAGCGCGGTATTGCAGCGGGAAGGCCAGCGCATCGCCTCGGTCGCCCGCCGCGCGGCGCGCACGCTGGTCGGCCACCTTTCGGGCAGCCGGTTCCAGCCGGTGGCGCTGGAGGTGGATTTCGGCCTGGAGGACGGGCGCATTTTATTGAAGGACGTGCCGCTGAAGGGCCGCATCGACCGCGTGGACGCCTGGCAGGATGGCGAAGTGAAGTACCTGCGCGTCATCGACTACAAGACGCGCGGCAAGGCGGTGAGCCTGCAGGAGGCCTACTACGGGCTGCAGCTGCAGCTGGTTCTGTACCTTGCGGCGGCGGTGGCAAAGGGCGGCAGGCCCGCGGGCGTGTTCTACTTCGCCATCGACGACCCGCTGGTCAAGACGCCCTCCCGGGACCCGGAGGAGGTCGAACGCCTGCGGGAGAAGGAATTGAAGCTGGATGGGCTGGCGCTCTCCGACGAGCGGGTACTCTCCGCCATGTCGCCCCGGCCGGAGGCGGTGCTGGGCGTCGGCGGCAGGCGAAACAACCTCGTCTCGCCGGAGGACTTCCAGCTTTTGATGGACCACGCGGCGAACCTTGCGGGCGACGCGCTTACCCGCATCCGCGCGGGCGACACGTCCATCCAGCCCGCGGAGTGGTCGGGCGGGGACGCCTGCGCGCTTTGCGATTTCAAGTCCGTCTGCCAGATCGCGCCCGGCCTGCCCGGGGCGGAGCCGAGGCGGCTGCCCAAGATCGCGGACGCCGACGTGATCGCGCAAATCCGGGAAGACGCGGGGTTGACATCGGGCGGCGAACATGATACCGTAGCCCGTGAATCCGATGAAACCGAGGGATAAATTATGAACTGTGCGTTCAGCGCCCAGGCGGCGCAGGCGGCCCGCCGCCGCTGGGTTTCGGTGGCTAAGCCGCTTGACAGCCTGGGAATATTGGAAGACATGGTGGTCAGGCTGGCGGGGATTCAGGGCACCGATCGAGTGGACATCGGCCGCCGCTGCTGCCTGACATTCTGTGCCGACAACGGCGTGGTGGCGGAGGGCGTCACCCAGACCGAAGCTTACGTGACCGCCGCGGTGGCGCGCTCCATTGCGCGGGGCACCGGCAACATCTGCCAGATGGCGCGGGTCGCCCATTGCGATGTGTTCGCGGTGGATGTGGGGATGCTCGAGAAGGCGGACGACCCGCGCGTGATCGACCGGCGCGTCGCCCCCGGCACAAAAAACATCGCGCTTGGCCCGGCCATGACGAAGGACGAGTGCCTTCAGTCCATCGCGGCGGGCGAGGAAATGGTTCGCGAGATGGCGGAGCTCGGCTATAAAATGATCGCGACCGGCGAAATGGGCATCGGCAACACCACCACCGCCTCGGCCATCGCCTGCGCGCTGACCGGCGCGGAGGTTTCCCGCATGACCGGGCGCGGCGCGGGGCTATCCGACGAGGGGCTGATGCGCAAGCGCGCCGCCGTCGAGCGGGCGCTCGCGGTCAACCGGCCCGATCCGGGCGACGCGCTGGACGTACTCATGAAAGTGGGCGGGTTCGACATCGCGGCGATGGCGGGCGCGTTCCTCTGCGGCGCAAAATACGGCGTCGCTGTGCTGGTGGACGGGTTCATCTCCTCCGTCGCGGCGCTCTGCGCCCAGCGGATGCGGCCCGAAGCAAAAGACTTCATGCTGGCCTCCCATGTCAGCCGCGAGCCCGCCGGGGCGTTCATGCTGGAGGCGCTGGGCCTTCAGCCGGTGATCACCGCGGGGATGGCGCTGGGCGAGGGCACCGGCGCGGTGGCCGTAATGCCGCTGATCGACATGGCGCTGGCGGTCTACCGCGGCGCGACCTTTGACGACATCGCGGTGGAAGCCTACAAGCCCCTCGGAGGCGAGGCATGATCACGCTGGTCACCGGTGGAAGCGGCTGCGGCAAGTCCACCTGGGCGGAAAAGTACATTCAAAAACTGGGTGAACGTAAATTCTACATCGCCACCATGCAGGTGGTGGACGAGGAATGCCGTGCGCGGGTGGCCCGCCACCGACTGCAGCGGGAAGGGCTGGGTTTTGAGACCCTCGAAATGGCGACGGACATTGGAAGCGCAAAAATCGAACCCGGATCGGCGGCGCTCGTCGAATGCCTGCCGACCTTGATGGCCAACGAGATGTTCGGCGGCGACCCGGAGCGGGTGCTGCCGGGCCTTGAACGGCTGATGGACACCTGCGGCCACGTCGTCGTGGTCACCAACGACGTGTTCTCGGACGGCATGTCCTACGACCCGGAGACCACCGCCTACATGAAGAAACTCGCCCAGGTCAACCGCGCCGTGGCGGAGCGGGCGGACCTCGTGGTCGAAGTAGTTTTTTCCATTCCCGTAGTCCTGAAAGGGGCATTGAAAATCCGCCCGGCGGTTTTTCAATGCGAAGGTGGAAGCTCTGCGCGCGCCTAAAATTCTTAGGAATTTTCGGGCGGCGCGCTGACTGAAGGTATTGTTTCCTCCACCAGTGTTCGCACTGATTCCGGAAACCGATTCCCGCCGCACAGGTCGCCGGGAACGATTTGAAAGTACGACGGGGTTTTATCGGCAGCCTGCTATTCTTGTAGTCCTGAAAGGGGCGATATCGTGATTGAAAGCCTTTGGGTGGCGATCGCCACCTATTCCCGCCTGCCCACGCCGCCCGTAAAGTGGACGAAATCGAGCCTGCGCTACAGCCTGTGCTTTTTCCCGCTGGTGGGCCTGGCGGTGGGCGCGCTGGAACTTGTCTGGCTGTTCATCGCGCTCCGGCTCAAGCTGGCGCCGATTTTGACCGGCGCGGTGGGCTGCGCGATCCCGATTTTGGTCACCGGCGGCATCCACATGGACGGCTTCATGGATACGCTTGACGCGCTGTCCTCCCGCAGGTCCCGGGAGGACATGCTCCGAATCCTCAAGGATTCCCACGTGGGCGCGTTCGCGGCGATGGGCTGCGCGCTCTACCTGATTTTGGACGCCGCGGCGATCTCCGAGCTGCCGGTGAAGGAGGCCCTTGCGCTGGCGGCGAGTTTTGTGGTGTCCCGCGCGATGAGCGCCTTTTTCGTGGCGGTGGTGCCCGCGGCGCGGCCCGACGGCATGGCGAGAACCGTGCAGGACGCGGCGGAGGAGTCCGGCATGTTTGTGGTGAAGCGCTGGGCGGTGGGCTGGGCGGTGGCGTTTGGTTTCCTCATGCTGTGGCTCTCGCCGGTCTCCTCAGGCATCGCGCTGGGTTGGGGCGCGGTTTCAATCCTTTTGTACCTCAGGGTCATTAAACGCTTCGGCGGCGTGACGGGGGACCTCGCGGGCTGGTTTTTGCAAGTTACCGAGCTGGGCTTCGCGCTCGCGCTGGCGGTGGGGGGAAGAATCGGATGAGGCTCTACATCGGCGGGTGCTTTCAGGGGCAGGCGGAGCTTGCATGGGCGGAGACCGGCGTCATGCCGCAGGACGTCACGCGGGAACAGGCGCGGACCGCGCCGGGCATTAATAATTTCCACGAACTGCTCCGGGGGCTTACTCCCGCGGAGGCGCGCGCCTTCGCGCAGGAACTGATGGAAGTGAACCCGGACTGCGTCGTCGTGTGCGACGAGGTGGGCATGGGCGTGGTGCCGTTTACGCCGGAGGGCCGCCTGTGGCGGGAATCTGTGGGGGCAGCCATGTGCCTGCTCGCGTCCCACGCCGAATGCGTGACCCGAGTGGTCTGCGGCATCCCGGTGCGGCTGAAATGACCTTCTCAATGAACGGTTCGTTTCCCGCACACTCGCGGCATCCCGGTGCGCCTGAAATGACCTTCTATTTTCTGCGCCACGGTGCGACCAAGGGCAACCTGGAGAGGCGCTACGTGGGCGAGACTGACGAGGCGCTCACGCCCGAATCCCGCGAAGCGCTGGGGGCGCTCATCCTCCCGCCGGTAGTGAAGGTGTACGTTAGCCCCCTGCGCCGCTGCGTGGAGACGGCAAGAATTCTTTATCCGGATACCCCGATGGAGCTGGTCCCGGACTTCCGGGAGTGCGGCTTCGGCGCGTTCGAGTACAAAAACTACGAGGAACTGAAGGACCTGCCCGCCTATCAGGCGTGGCTGGATGCCCGCGGGTTCACGGCGTTCCCGGGCGGCGAATCCCGCGCGGATTTCTGCGCGCGCGTGGTGCGGGCTTTCGACCGGGTGGCGGAAATGGCTGATTTGCTGGGCGGCGACGCCGCCATCGTGGCCCACGGCGGCACGCTGATGGCCATCCTGGAGGCGAGGGCGCTGCCCAAACGGGATTTTTACGCCTGGCAGGCCGCAACAGGCCATGGATACGCGGCAATCTGGCGCAACGGGGCGCTGGAAATCAACTCTTCTCTTTGACATAACAATTCTTCGCCGGGATTTAGCGTGAAAGGCGGCCTTCGGTAACGAAGGCGGCTTATACTAACATTGTCGGAAAAAAGAAAAAAGACAAACCCCAAAGGAGGTGTCGAACATGATGCTGTACAATATCGCAAAGCCCGAGAACCTGTTTGACAAGCTGGACGGACTGACCGGCCGCGTCGAAATGGTGATGCCGGATGGAAAGGCCTTTGACTGGAAGGAAGAAGGCAGGCTCGTCAAGTCTCTGTGGACCGCAGTGCCCAAGGCGCCCGTGGACCACGTTGAGCTCAGGCTCGACAACCGCGAGGACACGCGTGACATCCTGGATTTTCTGATCCGCGGAAACATCGCCTGACCTCAATGCGCCTCGCGCGCAACACCCCGAAAATTGGACGGTTCACCCGTCGCCGGCCCGGGCGCAAACAGCCCGCCCCGGATAAACAAAAACCGCGGCCCGAAAAACACGGGCCGCGGTAAACTTTTTGGGGACTAAAGAACGCGGAAAGTTCCCCGGGCCTGCTTTTAACCATTGTGCCGCCACCTGCCTGACCCGCCCGGCAATGCGTAAAAAGGCTATTCGGATGTGTTTTAATAACATCTATGTACACGCTTAAAAAACTGAGCATCAAGCCGAAATAATAATTACCATTTATTGCCGCTCAATTCTCAAGTTTCATTGAGGTGGACGCAATGTCAAATGAATTGGCAAATTCCTACGCGCTGTTTTCGATCGACGGGAAACTCCACGCCATTGATTCGGCATTTGTGCAATCCTTCATTCACCTGAACGAAGTTTTTTCAATCCCGGACAAGCCGGAGTATTGCCGCGGCTTGATTCGGTATAGTGACGGGATCATCCCCGCGATCGATTTGCGCGTATATTTGAAAATGAGATCGGCGGAGACTGATGCGCAAGAGCTTTCGCAGATCATGAAGCAACGGAAAGCGGACCATGTCAAATGGCTGGATACGCTGTTTCATGCGGTTATGAACAATACGGAATTCACGTTGGCGACAGATTCCCACAAATGCGCGTTTGGCAAGTGGTTTGATGCGTATCAAACCGATGATATCGGAATGAAGCAATATTTGCGAAGATTCAAACAACCGCACGAAAAAATCCACAGTATCGCGCAGAAGGTGCTTGAGAAAAGGGACAACGACGACATCGAAGGGGCATTATCGATTATCGAGCAAACCCGCAACAACGAACTGCGCGAGATGCTGGAACTGTTTGATGAATTTGATGTCACCTATAGCGCGAGCCGCAAGGAGGTAGTCGTCGTCATCTCTGACGGAGTTTCAACAACTGGCGTTATTGTGGATGAGATCCTTGCTTTGGAACGCCTGCGTGCAGCGAACACCAACGGCTTGGCGAACGGTTATTCAAAAAATGCGGACGCCATCGCCGTCGGAACGCGCGAGCAAAACGGTGATGTCGTCGCGATTTTTGACGCGACGAGGCTCCTGTAATCAAGCGGACTCCTGGCCCGCCATATCTCCCGTTTTCTCCCGTCGTAATTCCATGGTTCTGATCCCTTTTGGGACTTACGCGCAAGGGAGGGGGGCCCGTCGGTTTGACGAGCCCCCTCAGCTTTGATTTCCATCGGGTTCAATCGTCCAACGGCAGCCAAGCAAGCACGCGCTGGATCTTCTCGTCCCAGTACTTCCACTGGTGGTCGCCGGGGGATTCCTCATACGTTAGGTCGTAGCCCAGCGCGCTCAGGTGATCCCGCATTTTGGTATTCTGGCGGTACAGAAAGTCCTCGGTGCCGCACCACATGTAGACCTTGGGCCGAAGCTCCTTTTTAAGCTCCTCCGCCGCCGTCACGAGGTCATTGAAGGAGCCGGTCGCCTCCTTATTGGTGCCGAAGATGGTGCGGAAGAACGCCGCGCCCACGGGGTTTCGCGGGTCTTCGTGCTCCCGGGCCATGTTCACCGCACCCGAAAGCGACGCCACATGCGAAAACCGCCCGCCGCCACGAAGGCCCAGCTTTAGCGCGCCGTAGCCGCCCATCGAAAGGCCCGCGGCGAAGGTGTGCTCCGGCGCCTGGCTGATCTGCGGGAAGAAGTCCGCCATCAGCATGGGGAGTTCCTTGCTGATGTAGGTCCACCACATCTGGCTCGCCGCCATGTCGGTGTACCAGTGCAAACCCGTCGTCGGCATGATGACCGCGAGGTTGTGGTCCGCCGCGTAGCGCTCAATGGACGTCTGCCGGCACCAGACGGACTGGTCGTCGGTCATGCCGTGCAAAAGGTACAGCGCCTTGATCGTGCCCTGCCTTGGGATGCCGAAGGAACCGTCCAGTTCCCTGGCGCGGTGCCTGTCCGGCAGGATCACCTGCACGGTGGTCGACATCGCGAGCGCGCCGGAATACAGTTGTACGCTGAGAAGCGCCATATCATCACCCTTTCTTTCGTATTCCAGCATTATACCACGCGCGGCGGGTGAAAAAAACCCCCGCGAAGGTCAAAAGTACCAGAAGGCAGGCGGCCACGGCGCTCATCTCCCAGCCGGTGTCCGGCAGCGTCAGCGCGGGGAGCTTCATCCCCAACTGCGCCCAGCAAAGCCCCGCGCACAGCGTGCCGTGCAGCACTTTGCCGGAGAGGTACCACTGCCACTTCACGCCGGGGAGATGGCGTAGGTTCTGCGCCATGATCGCGAGCCCACCAAACCCGCACGCGCCCGCGATCAGCACGAGCCGCAAGGCCCTTAATAGCGGCGCGGCCGCCAGCGCCGCGCAGCCGCCGGACACCTCCATCATGGAGAGCACCCCCGGCTCCCAGCCGCCGGGCAGGAACTTCGCGATCAGCCGCGCCGCCACCGCGAACACCACCATGTGCGCGCACACGCTGAGCATCGCGATCCCAGCGCCGGTCAGCGCGTCGCCCTTCGGGGCGCTTACGGGCGCGGCCGGGAGGGAAGGCGCGCCGCCGGAGAACGCCCGCCGGAGGAGAAGCCCGCCCAGCAGCAGCGCGCCCAGTAGAGACCTTAAAAGGATCGCGCCCAGCTGCGCGTCGCCCAGCATCGCCGCGCCCACCGCGCTGATCAAAAAGCCGGGGCTGACGCCGGAGGCCAGCAGCGCGCCCCGAGTCAGTTCCGCATTTGTCGCGCTCCCGCGAAGCCGGCCCGCCGCGATGGACCCGGCGGGGCTGCCCGCCATCATGCCGATCAGCGCCGCGCCCGACAGCTGCCCTGGACAGCCGAACAGCGCCTGGAACGCGCGGCCGAAAACCCTGGCGTAGAGCCGGGCGGCCTCGTCCGAGGACAGCGCGGGCGTCACCACGAAAAACGGCAGCAGCGCCGGCACAAATGAAACCGCCCAGACTGAAATCGCCTGCCGCGCCGCGCTCAGCGCGTCCACAGGGCTGGCCAAAAGCAGCGCCGCGAACAAAAACCCCGCAATCAAGCGCAGCATCCGCTCACCTCCGGCTTTTAGCATATGCTGCCAAATGCGGCGAAAATTAGAGATTTTTACGCAGTTCGTAGAAATTTTCCAAATGCTCTTGTAGGCGGTCCCGGATTGTGCAATACTAGGGAGGCTGAAAACTAATTCCGGAGGCAACGACACGAATGCAGAATATCGCCATCATCACCGACAGCGGCTGCGACCTGCCCTCGTCTTTCATCCAGCAGTGTGAGAATCTGTACATTCTGCCGCTGATGGTGCGCCTCGACGATGGCGAATACCGCTCGGGCGTCGATATCGATACCGATCAACTCCTCCAGCGCATGGAGGCAGGGGAGACCGCCAAAACCTCGCTGCCCGATCCCGGCGCGCTCGATGAGCTGCTGGCCGAACTCAAGGAGAAGGGCGTCACGCACATCGCGTTCATCATGCTCTCCGCCGCGCTCTCGGGCACGGTCAACATGGCGCGGCTCGCCTGCCAGCGCCACAAGGAATTTGTCACGTTCGTGTACGATACGAAGGTTTTGTCGATGGCGCTGGGGTACATCGTGTCGGGCGCGCTCGATCTTTTGAAAGCCGGGGCTACCTTTGAAACGCTGGAGGAGGCGCTCCCCAAGCTGCGCGAAGACGTGGACTGCATGTTCTACCTGCCCTCGCTGGACTACCTGATCGCCGGCGGGCGCATCGGCCGCGTGGCGGGCATGGTGGGCAAGCTTTTGAACATCAAGCCCATCATCGGCTGCGACGAAAACGGCGTGTACTACCCGCGCGCCACCGCCGTGGGGTCCCGCCGCACGGTGCAGACGGTCAAGCGCATCGTCGCCGATTTCGCGGCGGACCGGGGGTTCGAGCTTTCGGTCATCCACTCGGGCGCGATGGCCGAGGCGAAGAAGCTCTTGGACGAGCTTCGGGACATCCCGGGCATCCTCGCCGATCAGATCCTGCCGCTGGGGCCCGCCCTCGCCGCCCACGTGGGCCGCGGCATGCTGGCCGTGTGCGCCCGCAGGCAGCCGCTGCCGCAGAACTGAAGCGCCCCATTATCCTCTTTACCATCTTTCGGCCTTCCCGGACAATCCGGCAAGGCCGTTTTCTTTCGATTCGGGAGGGGGGCCGCCCACCGTTGCAACGGTGCGGCGGCTGTGCTATGATGGCCAGTGTACAGAACTAACCCTTACGAAAAGGAGCATCCCCATGCGCCATGCCATCGACCTGACCGCCGCCGCCTCGAAACGGATCCATCCGCTCCCCGGCTTTTCCGGCGCGCGCCCGGACGGCGAAACCCTGTCCTTCACCAACTATTATATGGAGATTGGCGGCGCGCCTTTCTTCGGCGTCAGCGGCGAAATCCACTATGCCCGGCTCTGGGAACAGCGGTGGGAGGACGCGATCCTCAAGATGAAGGCGGGCGGCGTCAACATCATCTCCACCTACGCGTTCTGGATCCATCACGAGGAGCGGGAAGGGGAATTCGATTTCACCGGGCGGCGTAACCTGCGCCGCTTCGTGGAGCTTTGCGGCAAGCACGGGCTCTATGTGATCGCTCGCGTCGGCCCCTTCTGCCACGGCGAGGCGCGAAACGGCGGCCTGCCGGACTGGCTCTATGGCAAGCCCTTCGAGGTGCGCTCGCTGGACGGGGGCTTCCTTGAGTGTGTGCAAAGCTGGTACCGCGCGGTTTCAGGGCAACTGAAGGGACTTTTTTACAAGGACGGCGGGCCGATCATCGCGGTGCAGCTGGACAACGAATACATGCACTCCGCCGCGCCCTGGGAGGAGACCCGCGGCCTTACGGACGAATGGCTGCCCGCGGGCGATCTGGGCGACGCATATCTTTTGAAGCTCCTCGAGATCGCGCGCGCGGAGGGCCTTGACGCGCCCTTTTACACCTGCACAGGCTGGGGCGGCGCGGCGACGCCGGAGGCCATGATGCCGCTCTGGGGCGGCTACGCGTTTCGGCCCTGGCTCTTCTATGAGCGCCGCGGTGAGCACCCCGCGACCGGGGAATACCTCTACCGGGACAACCACAACAATGCCGTGCCCCGGACATACAACTTTGAGCCCTTCTACCCGCCGGAATCCAGGCCCTACCTCTGCTGCGAGATGGGCGGCGGCATGTTCGTCAGCTACAAATACCGCTTTCAGCTGCCCTACGAGAGCGTGGACGCGATGGCGGGCGTCAAGCTGGGCTCGGGCTGCAACATGCTGGGCTACTACATGTACCACGGCGGCACCAACCCGGTGGGGCGGTCGGGCGATTTCATCAACGAGGGGCAGGTGCCCCGGCTCAGCTACGATTTCCAGGCGGCGCTGGGCGAGTTCGGTCAGGCGCGCCCCTCGTACCGACGGCTGAGGGCATTGCACCTGATGACACAGAGCTTCGAGCGGGCGCTCTGCCCTATGAAGACATTCTTGCCCGAAGGCTCGCAGGACATCGAGCCTGAGGACGCAAAAACGCTGCGCTGGGCCGTGCGCGCGTCGGCGGACGGCGCGGGCTTCCTGTTCCTCAATAACTATCAGGACCACGCGGAGACGCTGCCCAAGGCGGGCGAGGACGTGACCATCAAGCTTGCCACCGGGGACGTGGTGTTTGAAGGGCTTTCCCTCGCGGCGGGCGAAAACTGCGCGCTGCCGTTCAATCTGGACGTGGGCGGCGTGGCGCTGCGGCTGGCCCACGCGCAGCCGCTGAAGGTGATCGAGACGCCCGGCGGAACCTACGCGTTCTTCTTCGCGCCGGAGGGCATGAAGCCGCTGTACGCCTTCCCGGAGGGCACGGTTCTTACGCCGGAGACGGACGGCGTGCGGGTGGACGGCCCTGTCGCGCGGATTGAGGACGGCTTCGCGGAAACCGGCGGCGTTCGGGCGGGCGGCCCCGTCGCGCGGATTGAGGACGGCTTCGCCCATATCGGCCTCGATGGGCACACTTCGGGCGGCATGCCGTGCTTCGCCGCGACGCAGCACGGCAGGACGGTGCATTTCGTGACCCTCAGCCGGGCGCAGAGCCTGAACTTCAGCATCTTGAAATCCAAGGGCCGCGAGGTCGCCGCGCTGACGGAGGGCGTGCTTCTGCCCTCGGAGGACGGCCTCAAAATCGAGCACGACCAACCTGTGGTCAGCCTGTCGCTGTTCCCGAACGGCGTACTGCCGCTGCGGAGTGCCGCTTCGGAAAGCCATATGAAACCCGTCGAAGCGGCCTTGGGCGGGACGCCTTTGGACGGAGCGATCCCGGAAAGTATGCGCGACAACGGCGACCCACACAGCCCGCATTCGCTCGACAGCGCGTTGCCGACGGACGCGGCGATCCCGGACGGCCGCGAGGGATTGTTCACCCGCTACCGTCTGGAGAAAGCGCCGCTGAAGCTTGAGGCGGCGGTCCGGCAGGTGGGGCCGACCCGCTATACGTTGTCAATCCCCGGCTGGGAAAGCGCGGCGGCAAAGGACCTGCTATTGACGCTAAAGTACCGCGGCGACATCGGCCAGGCGTTTCTGAACGGCGCCCTGATCGCCGACAACTTCTGGAACGGCGCGGACTGGGTGATCGGCCTTAACGAATTCCGGGAGGAACTTGGGCGCGGGCCGCTGACGGTGTACATCACCCCCGTCCGTCAGGGCGGGCGCGTCAACGTGGAATCGGCCATGGCCGGGCGCAGGGAGGAAGCGGTGGAGTGCATAGGAACGCTGGATCAGGTTTCGCTGCGGCCAGTGTATGAGTGGCGGCTCTACTGAAAGACGGAGCGGGTAACGGCAGGGCTCTGCCCTGCACCCGCCAGGTGGAATGATTCCCCCTGGACCCCTCACAATAGGAAAATGTCCGCTAGCGCGTCCATTTTCGGGTCAATGTGCGACGACCATCAAGTTTTTGGTTCGGACATTGCAGAACGATTTTATGCGCCATCAAACTAGCAGGGCTGTCCCAACGCGTTGCGGGGACAGCCCTGATCTTTACCATTAAGCTATTATACGCCGGGTCATTTTGTGCCGATCCAGCCGTTATCCTCCCAGTGCTTCCGGTCGCGGAGGTTCCAGGTGTTTTTCTTCATCATGCCGGTCATGATTTTCATAAAGAAGCTGCGGAACAGCGGCGCGTGGAGCTTTTCCGGGTGCGCGGCGGCCTTCTCAATTTTCCGGGCGAGCTTTGCGATTTGCTTTTCGGCGTTCGCCCGCTTCTTTTCGGGCACGTCGTCCCAGCGCATGGCGGACAGCGCGCCGCGGTAGGCATACGTCCGCTTCACGCCCCAGAATTTGAGGCTGCTCCGGAGCGTCTTGGTGGTGTGTTTCAGCCCCGCGCCCGCGGTGGTGGCGACGGTTACGCCGATCTTATTGAACATCCTGGGGTCGGGGCGGTGGCTCATCCACAGGTAGCACAGGTGGTCCAGCATCGCCTTCATCTGGCCCGTCGCGTCCATCGCGTAGACGCTGGAGGTCAGCACGATCACGTCCGCGTTGAGCAGCGCCTTCGCGATGGGCTGCACGGTTGCCGCGTGCGGGCAGGTGTGCTCGCCGTTCATGAAGCAGGAGAAGCAGCCGTTGCAGAAGTGGGGCATGTCCCTTGGCAGCGTGAACTCGGTGACCTCCAGGCTGGCGTTTTTCGAAAGCTCCCGCTTCAAAAGGTCGGCGGCGTGCCAGGTGACGCCTTTGCGGGCGTTGCCGTAGAGGATCGCAAGCTTCATGGGGATTCCTTCCTTTCTGGTCCGTCGGGTTGCTTTGGTTTCAGGGTTTTTGGGCGGCGGCGTATGTGCGGCTGAAGTGCCTCACGTGGCGCATGAAGAGTTCCTTGGCCTTTGCGACGCCCTCGGCATCGCTGTCAAATTTGTAGAAGATCAGGAAGACAGGCGCGTAGAATTCCAGCGCCATCATCGCCGGGTCGGCCTTTTTGAAGAAGCCCGCGCCGATCATCGCCTGAAACAGCTGCGTCTGAAACGCGAGGCTGTTTTCAAAGGAGATCTTTCGGAAGAGCTCGGCCTGCTTTTCGCCGCGGTACTGCTCGATGGTCAGCATCCGCCGGAGCTTCACCGCGATTTCGTCGGCGAAGACCGCCTCGAACACCTGGCCGGAGGTCTCCGCGAATTGGTCCTCGGTCATGTGGCCGTACATGTTCACGCTCGCCTCGTCCGCCTGGAATACCCGGTCGTCCCCGATCAGGTGCGCGTCGTGGAAGAACTCGTTTTCGCGCGCCAGGCACCACGCCACGATGGAGTCGAAAATGTCCTGCTTGTTTTTGAAGTGGTTATAGAGGCTGCTCTCCTTGATGCCCACCGCCGCGGCGATGTCCCGGAGCGACACTGCATCGTAGCCTTTGACCGAGAAGAGGTTCAGCGCCTCCCGGAGGATCTTTTCCTTTGTGCTCACAGGCGGCCCCCCATGAGGAAGAGGATTCTCGACCCCTCCACCGCCGCGATCTGTGCCGCCATCAGCGCTGCGGCGATGAAGAAGCCCGCGCGGCGCACGTTCTGCCGCCGCCAGAAGAGGCACACGAAGCCGGTCAGGTAGATGACCCCGCCCGCTACCCCGCAGATGAGCGTGATCGCGCCGTCCATCGCGAACAGCGCCCCCGCCGCGGCGTAGCCGTCCCGCACCGCGGAGGTTGCGCTGGCCGCGGTGCCGATCAGGATGAGGACGAGCAGCAGGCGGCCCCATTTTTGGACGGAGGCGCGCTTCATATAGGCGGTGAACGCGAACGCGAGGATGATAACGAGCACGGCGGTGGTGACCACGGAGATGGGGTTTGCGAAGAAGAGCTTCAGCATGATTTTTCCCTCCAGACTATCAACTGATCGTATTATACGATCAGTTGATAGTCTCGTCAAGGGGGGTTTTGGGATTTTACGGGGATTTCACTTTGGAGCTGAAAAGATCAAGACTTGCCTGCATTTGGAATCACCGCATAGAAACAACGTTCCCGGCGCTCATCGCGCCGGGAACTATTGGAATATCTGTGTTTTTACGTCGCGCCGGAGCACGGAAATTCGGCAGGACTTTAGCGAGGTTGCGCGTCGCTGCTCCGGGACAGCTTCCATCCCATCCACACGATCCAGACGTAGGCCAGCGTCTTCGGCACCATCAGCATGCCGATGGCCGGGATCACGTCGCCCCAAAACACCACCGGCACATAGAACCCGAAGGACAAGATCACCGCCAGCGGCATGAACCGGAACACCGGGTCATGCGTTCTTGACACCTCACGCCAGAAGAGCCAGATGATGAGGATGCCCATCAGCGCGAACGGGATGTTCCGGAGGATGCCCCAGAAAAGCGGCGGGTCGGCGCTCAGCCATTCGTTCTCAGGGAGCGCGCTCAGCGCCACCCGCGCGGCCGTCAGCGCCCACATCGTGACCGTCAGGCCCTTTCGCCCCTTGATTTCATAGCGCTCCCGCCAGATGTAATACAGGATCAGGTAGAACGCGGTCATGGTGATGGAGGTGATCAGCTTCCCGACCCCCAGCGCCGCCGCGTTGGCCTCGATCCCCGTGGTCCACAGCGCGTAGACCCTGGGCACCAGATGGAACGCGTCGCCCGCGCCCAGCAGCACCGCCATCCAGCCGAATTTTCTAATCAGCGGGTTGGCCGCGCCCCGCTTCACCAATATCAGGCCCGCCAGAATGACCCCGGTCAGGTAGCACGCGTCAAAGACCGTCTCAAAAATCGCCTGAAACATGCGCCTCTCCCCCTCCGCCCATATAACGATAACGTCCGTCTATTGTATGTCCGCAAGAGCACTGAGTCAAGCAGCAATGATTGCATAAATTCCGCATTCATGGAACGTATGGCGGCATATAAAAACCCCCGCCGCTTCGAAAACGGCAGGGGTAGATCTTGATCGATGATCAGTCCCCGAACAGCAGCGACCGGGTGTTCTCAATCTCCAGCATCTCGCGGATCACGACGCATACCCTGTCGTACACCGCCGCCTGCGCCGCGGGGATGTCGGCGGGGTTTGCGGCGATCGCCTGCTCGTAGGCCTGACGGATCTCGGTGCCCACATTGATCTTGGCGATGCCGGCGCGGATGCCGTCCATGATGTACTCTTTCAGGATGCCGGAGCCGCCGTGCAAGACCAGCGGAAGGTCCGTCGCCGCCTGGAGGCGCCTGATGTGCTCCACGTCCAGCCGGGCATTGGGCTTCTTCTGGTGGCGCGTGCTCTCGGCCACCGCGCCGTGGATACTGCCCACCGCGACGCTGAGCCAGTCGCACCCGCTCTCCGCCGCGAACCGCCGGGCCTCTTCCACGTCGGTAAAGCCCTTCTTGGTGGCGAAAATCTCCTCATAGGGCATCATCGGGCCGCTCTCGTGGCCCATCACCGCGCCCAGTTCGCTCTCGCAGGGGATGCCCGCCTCGTGCGCAAGCTTTGCCACCGCTTTTGTGGCCTCGACGTTTCCGGCAAAGTTAAGCCGCGACGCGTCCACCATCACCGACTGGTAGCCCGCTTTGAGCGCGCGGCGGATGATGGGCAGGTAGTCCACCTGCAACAAATCTTCGTCGATGACCGGCGTATGGTCCAGGTGCAAAAGTGTGTGGCGCTCGTTTTTGTATTTCGCGTATTCCTCGGCCACCGCTTCGAGGCTGACGGAGCCGAACTTCTCCCACTCGACGCGGGCCACCTGCACCATCGCCACGCTGTTCAGGTCCACCACCGCCTGAACGACGGGCTTCACCATCGGCAGGTAGGGGATATTGAAGGCGGGGATGACCACGTGCTTGTCCAGCGCGCGCCGGACGACATCCTTGGCCTGAAGCATGAGCAACCTTCTTTCTCTATGTCCCTCTTTGCAAACCTGTCTGCGCTTTCGCGTCCATTATAGCCCTGATTGCCAGTTTCCGTCAATGAATGGCTTTGGATTTTCCCCTATCCCATCCCCTTGTGTGGGGTCCAGGGGGATCATCCCCCTGGCAGGATTCCAAAGGGCAGAGCCCTTTGGCGTCCCCTCCGCCTCCCCCAAATGCCCCGCCTGCACGCGCACGGACAGGTCCACCTGCGCGCCGGCGAGGTCGGAGGGGTCGGTGGAGGCGATCAATGTCTGCACGCCGTTCAGGCGCTCGAGGAGCAGGCGGCGGCGGTCGGGGTCCAGCTCGCTCATCACGTCGTCCAGCATCAAAACGGGGTATTCGCCGGTCTCGGCCCTCATGACTTCCAGTTCGGACAGCTTCAGCGCCAGCGCCAGCGTGCGCTGCTGGCCCTGGGAGCCGTAGGCGCGCGCGTCCGCGCCCGCGATGAAGAAGCCCAGGTCGTCCCGGTGCGGGCCGATGGATGTGGTCATGCGCCGGATGTCCTGGGCGCGCGACTCCTGCAGCAGCTTCAGCAGCGCCGCCGCGTCCGGTTCCGCCTTCGCGCCGGGCCGGTACTCGATTTCGAGCTTTTCGCCGCCGGAGATGGCCTCATGTACGCCCCGCGCGATGGCGGAGAGCTTTTCCACGAACTGCATGCGCGCGCGCATGATCTCCGCGCCGGACTTGGCCAGCTGCTCGTCCCACGCGGCGAGGCAGGTCAGGTCCCCGGTCCTTAGCAGCGTCCCCCGCTGCAAGAGCGCGCGGTTGTAGCGCTGCAGCGCGGCGTAGTAGGCCGGGCGCATCTGCGAAAGCTCGATGTCCACAAACCGCCTGCGCTCGGCGGGTCCATCCTTGACCATCCGAAGGTCTTCCGGCGAGAACATCACGCCGGTGACGTGGCCCATCAGGTCCCCCGAACGGGTCGCGACGCTGCCGCCGATCAGGATGCGCTTCTTCTCGCCGGGCCTAAGCAGGATCTCCACGTCGTGGCGGCCGTCCCGCCGCTCGGCCTCGACCGCCACGCGCGAGAACGGCTGGCCGTTTTTAATCAGCTCCGCGTCGCGGCTGGTGCGGTGCGAACGGCCCGTGCAGGTCAGGTACAGCGCCTCGATCAGCGCCGTCTTGCCCTGTGCGTTGCCGCCGTAGAGCAGCGTCACGCCCGGCGCAGGGCAAAGCTCCGCCTTTTCATAAGGGCGGAAGTTCTCGACGGCCAGGCGCTTGACGATCATGGCGGTGTTCCTTTCGAGGAAGAGTATACCAAAGGGCGCTGCCCTTTGGAAACCCGCAAGGGGAAATGATTTCCCCTTGACCCCTCACAGAGGAAAATGTCCGCTAGCGCGTCCATTTTCGGGTCAAATCATGACGAGCAACAGGAGTTAAACCAGTCGTTCCGGGACGAGCAGCAAGAAGGATTTGATACTTACCCTCTTCCCAAAATGACCGCGCATTGCTCGGTCATTTGCTGGGGAGTCCAGAGGGATTCAATCCCTCTGGCGGGGGACCGGGGGCAGCGCCCCCGGCGTCTCCCCCGGCGTCTCCCCCGTCATTTGCTCTTGCCACTGTTCTTTTTGCGCTGCTCGGCGTTGAGTTCGCGCTTGCGCATGCGGATGGATTTGGGGGTGATCTCGACCAGTTCGTCGTCGTCGATGAACTCGAGGGCTTCCTCGAGCGTCAGGATGCGCACGTTGGTGATCTTGAGCGCTTCCTCGGCGCCCGCGGAATTGCGGATGGAGGTCAGGTGCTTTTTCTTGCAGACATTGACGTCCATGTCGCCGGGGCGGGAGGAGCGGCCCACGATCATGCCGGAGTAGACCTTCGTGCCCGGCTGGATGAAGAGCTCGCCGCGCTCCTGCAGGTAGAACATCGCGTAGCTGGTTGTTTCGCCGGTTTCAAACGCCACCAGCGAGCCGCTGATGCGGGTGGGGATGTCCCCTTTGTAGGGTTCGTAGCCGTCGAACACGGCGCTCATCACGCCTTCGCCCCGGGTGTCGGTCAAAAATTCCGGGCGGTAGCCGAAGAGGCCGCGGGACGGGATCTGGAATTCCATCCGGGTCCGGTCCGCGCCCTGCATGGCGATCAGCGTACCCTTGCGGCGGCCCAGCTTTTCAATGACCGCGCCGGCGTACTCCTGAGGCACGTCGCACACCAGCAGTTCCATCGGCTCGTGCTGTTCTCCGTCCACTTCTTTATAGAGCACGTGCGGCTTGGTCACCTGGAACTCGTAGCCCTGGCGGCGCATGGTCTCGATCAGGATCGACAGGTGCAATTCGCCACGGCCCGACACGCGGAACGCGTCGGTGGCGCCCGTGTCCTCAACCTTGAGCGACACGTCGGTCTGCATTTCCTTAAAGAGCCGCGCGCGCAGGTGGCGGGAAGTCACGTACTGGCCCTCGGTGCCCGCGAACGGGCTGTCGTTGACGACGAAGTTCATGGACACCGTGGGTTCTGAGATTTTCAGGAAGGGCAGCGGTTCGTGAGCGCCCGGCGGGCAGATCGTGTCGCCGATGGACAGTTCATCAAAGCCGTTGATGGCCACGATGTCGCCGACCCTCGCTTCCTCGTAGGCCACGCGCTTCAGGCCGTCGAACTGGAAAAGTCCGGCCAGCCGCGTCGGCGCGCTCACGTCCTCGCTGCCGAAGGTGCATCTTACCGCCATTTGCGACTGCCGGAGCACGCCGCGCTCGACGCGGCCCACGCCCACGCGGCCCAGGTAGTCGTTGTAGTCGATGGTGGAGATCAGAAGCTGCAGCGGCTCGTCCGGATCGCCCACGGGCGCGGGGATGTGGGTGAGGATCTGGTCAAACAGGGGCTTCAGATCGGAGCCCGGGTTTCGGAAGTCCAGGCTCGCCGTGCCGTCCCGCCCGGAGGCGAAGACAATCGGGCTGTCCAGCTGCTCGTTGGAGGCGTCCAGTTCCAGGAGGAGCTCCAGCGTCTCATCCACCACGTCGGCGCAGCGGGCGTCCGGGCGGTCAATCTTGTTGACCACCACGATCACCGGCAGGCTCAGTTCCAGCGCCTTCTTGGTCACGAACCGCGTCTGCGGCATCGGGCCTTCGAAGGAGTCGACGAGCAGCAACACGCCGTCCACCATCTTGAGCACCCGCTCCACCTCACCGGAGAAATCGGCGTGGCCAGGGGTGTCCACGATGTTGATCTTGACGCCCTCGTAGTGCACGGCGGTGTTCTTGGCGAGGATGGTGATGCCGCGCTCCCGCTCCAGGTCGTTCGAGTCCATGACTCTCTCAGCCACCTGCTGGTTTTTGCGGTACACGCCGCCCTGCTTGAGCATCTCGTCCACCAGCGTGGTCTTGCCGTGGTCGACGTGGGCGATGATGGCAATGTTGCGAAGGTCTTCTCTGACGATTTTCAAGTGCGTTTACCCCTTTTTATTCAAGCACGTCGGCTGTGAGCCGGTCCGCGGTTTCCTTGAGGATCAGGCCTTCGTTGTTCTCCGTGGCCAGCCGGATCGACCATTCGTTCTCAAACATCAGCACATCGCGACCGGCGCGGTCGATGGCGCGGGCGGTGGTGGAGGTGAGCCTGAGCCGGTCGAGCGGTTTCGGCGTCGATTCCACCCAGCGCACGTAGCGGAAGGGCAGCCCTTCGCGGCTCAGTTCCACGCCGTACTCGGCTCTCAGGCGGTATTCCAGCACGTCCATCTGGAGGACGCCCACGACGCCCGCGATGATCTCCTCCCGGCCGATGTCCGGCCGCTTGAAGGTCTGGATCGCGCCCTCCTGCGAGAGCTGCGACACACCCTTAGTGAACTGCTTGCGCTTCATGGAGTCCACCGGGCCGATCCGGCAGAAGTATTCCGGCGCGAAGAGCGGGATGCCGGAGTAGCGGACCGGCGCGCCCTCGCACAATGTGTCGCCCAGGCGGAAGATGCCGGGGTCGAACAGGCCGATGATGTCGCCCGCGTAGGCGACTTCCACGCTTTCGTGCTCCTGCGCCATGAAGGTTTGCGGCTGGGCCAGCTTGATCTCCTTGCCAGAGGAGGAGTGCCACACCGTCATGCCCTTTTCAAAAACGCCCGAGCACACCCGCATGAAGGCCAGCCGGTCCCGGTGGGCCGGGTTCATGTTGGCCTGGATCTTGAAGATGAAGCCGGTGAAGCGCGGCTCGTCCGGCTGAATGAGGCCGATGTCGCTCTCCCGGGGCGAGGGCACGCGGGTGTAGCTGAGGAAGCGCGTCAGAAACGGCTCCACGCCGAAGTTGTTGGACGCCGAACCGAAAAACATCGGCGTCAGCTGGCCGGACAGGATCTTGCTTAGGTCGAACGGGTCGCCCGCCACGTCCAGAAGTTCCACGTCCTCCAGCAGCTTGTCGTAGTACGCTTTGCCCAGCGCCTTCGGGAGCGCGGGGTCGGTCAGCGCAAGCCGGATTTCCTCCGCCTTGCCCTGGCCGTGGTCGCCGCCGCGGTACAAAAGCACCTCTTTGACGTCCCGCTGGTACACGCCCTTGAAGTCGCCGTGCACGCCGATGGGCCAGTTGACCGGGCAGGAGCGGATGCCCAGCACCTGCTCGAGTTCCTCCATCAGCTCAAACGGGTCTTTGCCCGCGCGGTCGAGCTTGTTGACGAAGGTGAAGATGGGGATCGAGCGCAGCCGGCAGACCTTGAACAGCTTCACCGTCTGCTCCTCGACGCCCTTCGCGCAGTCGATCAGCATGACCGCCGAGTCCGCCGCGATCAGTGTGCGGTAGGTGTCCTCGGAGAAGTCCTGGTGGCCGGGGGTGTCGAGGATGTTGATGCGGTAGCCTTCGAAGTCGAACTGCATGGCGCTGGACGTGACCGAAATGCCGCGCTGCTTTTCGATCTCCATCCAGTCGCTGGTGGCGTGGCGGGCGGCCTTTCGCGCCTTGACGGAACCCGCCTGGCGGATCGCCCCGCCGTAGAGCAGCAGTTTTTCGGTCAAGGTCGTCTTGCCCGCGTCGGGGTGCGAGATGATGGCAAAGGTGCGCCTGCGGGCCACCTCAGTTTTCAGTTCCGGGTGCTCCATTGTTTGCTTCCTCCCGATGTGTTTGTGGGGCATGCGGTGCTCCGTTTATTACATCGGAGGAACCTCCCAGTTCGACAGAATAACGCCATGATCGTATAGACGGCGTGTCGGCAAGCCGCCACGCGCGAACGAAATCCGCTTGGGCGGCTTTAGTCCGCACAGGTCGCTGGATTTGGTTGAACGCAGAGAGGGCCGTGCCCTCTCTGCACTCTCCCAGAGTGCAAAAATCGGTACGATATAGTATAGAACGGTTTTTATCGACTTGCGCGCTGATTTGCGTTAAAAACGGGAAGATGGTATAATGGAAGGCGGTGGATTTTCCCAAGCGGAGGCAAGCATGTTCGCGCATCTTCACCTGCACACCCAGTTCAGCCTCTTGGACGGCGCGTGCCGGATCGACCAACTGTTCGACCGGCTGCAGGCGCTCGGCCAGACGGCGTGCGCCGTCACCGACCACGGCGTGATGTACGGCGTCGTGGACTTCTACAAGGAGGCCAGGAAGCGCGGCATCCATCCGGTCATCGGCTGCGAGGTGTACGTCTGCCCGGACATGGACGAAAAGCAGTCCGCCGCCCGGGAGTACAGCCACCTTGTACTATTGTGCGAAAACAACGAAGGCTACAAAAACCTCATCCGCCTCGTGTCCGAGGGCTTTACCCGCGGGTTTTACTACAAGCCGCGGGTGGACTATGAACTTCTGAAAAAATACTCCGGCGGTCTGATCGCGCTTTCCGCCTGCCTTTCGGGCGACATTCCGAAGCTCCTTCTGGGCGGTCAGGAGAACGACGCCCGGCAGATGGTGGGGAAGTATCTTTCCATCTTCGGCGAGGACAATTTCTACATCGAAATTCAGGACCACGGCCTCACCGAGGAGCGGCAGGTGCTGCCGCGGCTTGTAAAACTCGCCCGCTCGATGAACCTTAAGCTGGTCGCCACCAACGACTGCCATTATCTGGAGCCGGGCGACGCCGAGGCGCAGGAAGTTTTAATGTGCATCCAGACCGGCAAAAACCTCTCCGACGAGAACCGCATGCGCATGGACACCGACCAGCTCTACGTCAAGAGCGAGGATGAGATGCGCGCGCTGTTCCCCGCCTTCCCGGACGCCATTGAAAACACCATGGAAATCGCCCGCCGCTGCGAAGTGGACTTTGACTTCTCCTCCACCCACCTGCCGCGCTTCCCGCTGGCAGAAGGGCAGGACGCGAAGGAACTGTTCCGGGAACGCTGCTGGCAGGGCCTTTCCGAAAAGTACGCCCCGGACCGGCAGGACGCGCGGGAGCGGCTGGAATACGAACTCTCCGTCATCGAAAAGATGGGGTATGTTGACTACTTTCTGATCGTGTGGGACTTCATCAAGTACGCGCGGGACAACGGCATCCTGGTGGGTCCCGGCCGCGGCAGCGGCGCGGGTTCCATCGCGGCGTATTCGCTCGGCATCACCTCGGTGGACCCGCTGAAATACAACCTGCTGTTCGAGCGCTTTCTGAACCCGGAGCGCATCTCGATGCCGGACTTCGACATCGACTTTGACTACGAGCGGCGCGGCGAGGTCATCGACTATGTGGCGCGCCGCTACGGCCATGACCACGTGGCGCAGATCATCACCTTCGGCACCATGGCCGCCCGCGCGGTGATCCGCGACGTAGGCAGGGTGCTGGGCGTCTCCTACCAGCAGACTGATACCGTGGCCAAGATGGTGCCCTTCGCCCTCGACATGACCCTCGACAAGGCGCTCACCATCAACCCGCAGCTGCGCGCCGCCTGCGAGGGCGACGAGCTGGTGGGCAAGCTGATCGACACCGCCAAGAAGCTGGAGGGCATGCCGCGCCACGCTTCCACCCACGCGGCGGGCGTTTTGATCACCGCGAAACCCGTCTACGAATACGTGCCGCTGCAGACCAACGATTCGGTGGTCACCACCCAGTTCCCAATGGGCACGCTGGAGGCGCTGGGGCTTCTCAAAATGGACTTCCTGGGCCTGCGCACGCTGACGGTGATCGGCGACAGCCTGAAGCTGATCAAAGAGGGCGGCGGGCCTTCCATGCGTCCGGAGGACATCCCGCTGGACGACCCGGCGGTCTACCGCATGATCTCCGCGGGCGACACCGACGGCATCTTCCAGCTGGAATCCGGCGGGATGCGCTCGTTCCTCATGAACATGAAGCCGGAGAACTTTGAGGACATCATCGCCGCGATCTCGCTGTACCGGCCGGGGCCGATGGAGTCCATCCCCCGCTACATCGCGGGCAAGCTGAACGCGAGGAGCGTGCGCTACGAGCACCCGATGCTGGAGTCCATCCTGGGCGTCACCTACGGCTGCATGGTCTACCAGGAGCAGGTCATGCAGATTGTGCGCGATCTCGCGGGCTACTCCTATGGCCGAAGCGACCTGGTGCGCCGCGCCATGTCCAAGAAAAAGCACGACGTAATGGCCAAGGAGAAGGAGTACTTCATCCACGGCAAGCTCGCGCCGGACGGTTCCATTGAAGTCGAGGGCGCGGTGCGGCGCGGCGTTCCGGAGGAGGTTGCCGAGCGCCTCTTCGAGGAAATGACCGCCTTCGCCTCCTACGCGTTCAACAAATCCCACGCGGCGGCCTACGGCGTGGTGGCCGTGCAGACCGCGTGGCTCAAGGCCTACCACCCGGTGGAGTTCATGGCGGCCATCATGAATTCCGTGCGCGGCAACACCGACAAGGTGGCCTTCTACATCGACACCTGCAGGCGGATGGGCATCCACGTGCTGCCGCCGGACGTGGGGCGGTCGGAGGAGGGTTTCTCCGTGGACCGCAGCGGCGGGCAAGCCATCCGCTTCGGCCTCGGCGCGGTCAAAAACGTCGGCCACGGCGCGGTGATGGCCATCCTCGCCGCGCGGGCTCGGCCATATACCGACCTCTACGACTTCATCGACCGGGCCTGCTGCGATCAGGTCAACAAAAAGGCGGCGGAGAGCCTCATCATGGCGGGCGCGCTGGACGCGCTGCCCGGCACTCGAACCCAAAAGCTGGAAGCGCTGGAGAGGGCCCTCGACGGCGCGGCCAAAAAGCGCAAGAGCACGGTGGAAGGGCAGGTGTCGCTGTTCGGCGAGACCGAGGCGCTGCCCCCGCCGCCGCTGCCGCCCGCGCGGCCGGAAAACCCCCGGGAACTGCTCCGAATGGAGCGGGAGATGACCGGCGTGTACATCTCCGGCCACCCGCTGGACGAGTATAAAGAGGAGCTTTCCCGCTTCCCGGTGGATCACGCGGCGCTGGCCTCTTTTGCCGACGAGCCGGACGGCGGCATGGGCCATGACGGCGAGATCGTCGAAATGGCGGGCATGGTGGCCGAAAAGCGTCTGAAAGCCACCAAATCCGGCGGCCTGATGGCGTTTGTGCAGCTGGAAGACCTGCGCGGCACCACCGAGGCGCTGGTGTTCCCGAGGGTCTACGAAAAGCACCAGGCGCTATTGGAACCGGAGTCGCTGATCGTGCTCCGCGGGCGGCTCTCCGTCCGCGAGGAGGAAGCGCCCAAGATCATCCTCGAGGAGGTCCGCGCGCTGTGCCACGGCGATTCCTGCCGTCCCAGCGGGCGGCGCGGCGGCTTTGACAGAAACGGCGGCGGCGGTTACGGTCGCAACGGAAGCGGCAACGGCTTTGACCGCAACGGCAACGGCTCTAACGGAGGCAGCGGGAACGGAAGCGGTTTTGAAGCCAAAAACGCGGGCGGCGAGCGCAAGGCGAGCGGAAACGGCGCGGCCGGTATAAACGGGGGAAATCCCGCCGAAAATGGCTATGGCGCGTACGCGCGCCGTACAGAATCCACGCAAAACGGCGCGAACCTCTTCGGGATTCCGGAAGCGCTCCGGGAAGAGATCGTGTTCCGGGAGGGCAGCGACGAACCCGACCGGCGCAGGCTCACGCTCACGCTGCCCGGCCGCGCGGCGCGGGAAAAGGCGGCAAGGCTTCTCATGCCCACGCCCGGGCTGATCCCGGTGGTCTTTCAGCTGCAGGACGAGGGCCGGGAGGAGATCGCGCCCCGGAACCTTTGGGTGCGGGATGGCTACGACGAGGCGGGCCTGAAGGCGGCGCTGGGCGCGGAGGCGATTGTGATGAGCGGCGGTGAAATTTAACGTCTGAGAGAACCTCGGCGGAATCGTGGCCAAACCTCGTCAAGGCTCTCATCGTTCCCGGCGACTTGTCGTCGGGAATCGGTTTCCAGGACCAGTGCGCACACTGGTGAAGGAAACAAACCCTTAAGTCAGCGAGCCGCCCGGAAATCCCGCAGGATTTCATGGCTCGCGCTGACCCCATCCCCTTGCGTTGAAAAGCCGCTTGCGGATTTTCAACGCCTGGCAAACCTTGACTTCGGGTGGGTTTTTTCCTATAATAGGACTGTTGAGGGCAGACGGCCTCGAGCCGTTTTCCAAATTTTCTCCATAGGACAAAGGGGGCATACTTTTTGAGTACCAAGATGACCATTGATGGCAATACCGCTGTCAGCCACGTCGCATACGCGTTCAGCGACGTGGCCGCGATCTACCCCATCACGCCTTCCTCGACGATGGCCGAGGTGTGCGACGAGTGGGCGGCGGGCGGCCGCAAGAACCTGTTTGGCCAGACGCTTCGCATCGCCGAGATGCAGTCCGAAGCGGGCGCGGCGGGCGCGGTGCACGGCTCGCTGGCCGCGGGCGCGCTGACCACCACCTTCACCGCTTCCCAGGGCCTCCTTCTGATGATCCCCAACATGTTCAAGATCGCCGGCGAGCTGCTCCCGAGCGTGTTCCACGTTTCGGCCCGCGCGCTGGCCTACCACGCGCTGTCCATCTTCGGCGACCATTCGGACGTGATGAGCTGCCGCCAGACCGGCTTTGCGATGCTGGCCTCCGGCTCCGTGCAGGAAGCCATGGACATGGCGCTGGTGGCGCACCTCGCCACCCTCA
>JAEZHK010000007.1 GCA_023416655.1 Bacillota bacterium | reverse complement strand
GCAGGTGCGCGCCTTCGGCCAGGGTGGCCACGTGCAACTCGGGGTTGACAATCTCGACTTCTTCGTCGCACTTCATATCCGCGGCGGTCACTTCGCAGGGTCCAACCGCGTCCACCGTAATGATCTTGGGCTGGTCGGAGTAAAGCTTGGCGGACAGGTTTTTGAGGTTGAGGATGATCTCCGCCACGTCTTCCTTCACGCCCGGCACTGTCGAAAACTCATGCTGCACGCCTTCGATGCGCACGCTGGTCACCGCCACACCCGGCAGTGAATTGAGCAGCACGCGGCGCAGCGAATTGCCCAACGTCTGGCCAAAACCACGCTCCAACGGTTCCACGACGAACTTGCCGTAGCGGTTGTTTTCGCCGATCTCCACTCGTTCAATTCTCGGTTTTTCGATTTCGATCATTCAGCACGCCCTCCTTTTGGCGGAATCGGGGTACTCCCCTATCAAGCGGAAAACTCATGATTAGCGGGAGTACAGCTCGACGATCAAATGCTCCTGGATCGTCGTATCGACGTCTTCGCGCTGCGGGAGGGCGACGATAGAGGCCTTCAGGTTGGGGGCATCCAGCACGATCCACTTCGGGATCACGCGGCCGGTGCCTTCGCGAAGGCTCTTGAAGCGCTCCGCCTCCGCGCTCTTTTCGCGCACGGAGACAACGTCATTGACGTCCACCTCGTAGGAGGGGATGTTGACCTTCTTGCCGTTGACCAGGATATGGCCATGGCGGACGAGCTGGCGGGCATGGGGACGGCTCAGGCCGAAGCCCAGGCGGTACACCACGTTGTCCAAACGGCGCTCCAGCGTCACCAGCAGGTTTTCGCCGGTGATGCCGCGCTTGGCCTCAGCCTTTTCGAAGTAGCGGTGGAACTGGGCTTCCAGCACGCCGTACACGCGGCGGGCTTTCTGCTTTTCGCGCAGCTGCATGCCGTACTCGGACTGCTTCTTCTGGCGAGCCTGGCCGTGTTCACCCGGCGGGGTGGGGCGGAGGCCCACCGAGCACTTCGGGCTGTAGCAGCGGTCACCCTTCAGAAAGAGCTTGGTGCCTTCGCGGCGGCACTGACGGCAAACGGAACCGTTATATCTAGCCATGAATCAAAACCTCCATTACACTCTTCTGCGCTTGGGCGGACGGCATCCGTTGTGCGGAATCGGCGTCACGTCCTTGATCATGTTGACCTCCAGACCCGCCGCCTGCAGCGAGCGGATGGCGGCTTCGCGCCCGGAGCCGGGGCCCTTGACGTACACCTCAACCGACTTGAGGCCATATTCCATCGCGGCCTTCGCGGCGGTCTCGGCGGCCGTCTGCGCGGCGAACGGCGTGGACTTCTTGCTGCCGCGGAAACCCAGTCCGCCGGCAGAGGCCCACGACAACGCGTTTCCGGCGGTGTCGGTGATCGTGACGATCGTGTTGTTGAACGAAGAGCGGATGTGGGCCGCGCCGCGCTCCACGAGCTTTTTCTCGCGGCGCTTGCGCGTCACCTTTTTCAGCTTCGGCTTGGCCATGGATAGCTTCCTCCTCAAAAATTGGTCTTCAGGCACAGGGCAATTCCCTGCGCTGCTTCTCGCGCCTGACTCACCCTCCGGCTTCCCGTCCCTAAAGGGCGGGCCGCCATCCAGCAGAGCGCCGGCGAAGCGGGCGAATTACTTCGCAGCCTTCTTCTTGCCGGCCACCTGGCGCTTGGGTCCCTTGCGGGTACGGGCATTCTGCTTGGTGTTCTGGCCGCGCACGGGGAGGCCCCTGCGGTGCCTGAGTCCACGGTAGCAGCCGATCTCCATCAGCCGCTTGATGTTCATCGAAACTTCGCGGCGAAGGTCGCCCTCCACTTTGAGGTTGTGATCGATGTAGTCGCGCAGCTTGCCCACGTCGGCCTCGGTCAGGTCCTTAACGCGGGTGTCGGGGTTAACGCCCGTCGCCTTGATGATTTCGCCGGCCACATTGCGACCGATGCCGTAGATGTAGGTCAGCGCGATTTCCACGCGCTTCTCCTTGGGAAGGTCGACGCCCGAAATGCGTGCCATGTGGTAAAGCACCTCCAAAATGAAATCGCATTGCCCTTTAGGGGCATCTGCATGGGAAGGGCATCAGCCCTGCTTCTGCTTGTGCTTGGGGTTTTCGCAGATCACCATCACGCGGCCCTTGCGGCGGATGATCTTGCACTTTTCGCAAATGGGCTTGACAGAGGGTCTGACTTTCATTGCGCTTGCCTCCTTGAGTTGTTGTTAGCCTTTGCTGCGCCAGGTGATTCTGCCGCGCGTCAGATCATAAGGCGAGAGCTCGATCGTCACCTTGTCGCCCGGGTAAATGCGGATGTAGTGCATGCGCATTTTGCCGGATACGTGCGCCAGGACCTTGTGGCCGTTGGGCAGTTGCACTTCAAACATGGCGTTGGGAAAGGTCTCCGTGACAACGCCTTCCACTTCAATTACATCAGACTTGGACAATCCCTCACCCCTCCTTGCCGGTGGCGTTTTGGATCAGCTTGCGAACAGAAGAGTTTCGCAGACTGTCAAGTTCCGGGCATTCGCACTGCGCGTCGGTGGCGGCCAGATGCTTGAGCTTCTTCTTCTTGGGCTTTTCCAGCTTGCGAAGATCGCCGTCCGCGAGTAGAAGGTGCTCATCGCCTGAGACACCAACCACCAGGAACAGCCGCCCCTTGTCCCGTCCCGCCTTGCTTCTTACGACGCGGCCCACCGTGATTGGCTCTCGCGTCATGCTTTCAGCCCTCCGGGCAGCGACAGGATCTCCGGTTCGCCGCCTGTGATGGCGACGGTGTGCTCGTAGTGCGAACACGGCTTGTGGTCCTGGGTGATGACCGCCCAGCCGTCGTCGCCCCGGATCACGCGCCAGGTGCCCATCGCGATCATCGGTTCGATGGCCAGCGTCATGCCCGCTTTGAGCCGGATGCCGCGCCCCGGTTCGCCGTAGTTGGGCACCGACGGGTCCTCGTGCATTTCCCGGCCGATGCCGTGGCCGCACAGGTCCCTGACGACGCCGTAACCGTGGGCTTCCGCGTGCCGCTGGATGGCGGACCCGATGTCGCCCAGGCGGTTGCCTTCCTTCGCCTTCTCGATGCCGATCCAGAAGCACTCCTCGGTCACGCGGATCAGATCGCGCGCTTCCCTGGGCACTTCGCCAATCGGTACGGTAAACGCGCTGTCGGATTGCCAGCCACTCAGGATGACGCCGCAGTCCACCGAGAGGATTTGCCCTTCACGAAGCGGCGTGCCGTTCGGGATGCCGTGCACCACGTGGTCGTCCGGCGAGGCGCAGATGGTGGCGGGGAAGCCGTCGTAGCCCTTGAAGGAGGGCGTGGCGCCCGCGTCCCGGATCATCTGTTCTGCCAGCGCGTCCAGTTCCAGCGTGGTGACGCCGGGCGCGATGCGTTCCTTCAGCGCGAGAAGCACCTTGTGGAGCAGGGCACCCGCTTCCCGCATTGCCGTGATCTGGGCTTCAGTCTTAAGTGTGATCATCGGGCGCGCTCCAGCAGGTCCAGGATCGCTTCGCGCACCCTGTCCGCCGCCTGTTCGCCGGAGACTTCGCCATGGCGTCCGCGCTCCTTGTAGAAGCCGATCAGCGGCTCCGTCTGCTCGTGGTAAACCATGAGGCGGCGCGAAATGGTTTCGGGCTGGTCGTCGGGGCGCTGCTGAAGGAAAGCGCCGCAGAGCGGGCAGACCATGGGGTCCTGAAGGCTTGAGATGTGGAAGATGCCCTCGCAGGACGGGCAGACGCGCCGCCCGGTCAGGCGCTCCAGAATCTTTTCGTCCCGGACCTTGATCTCGACCGCCAGGTCGGGCGCTGCGAACGCGTCGAGCGCCTCGGCCTGCGGAATTGAGCGGGGAAAACCGTCCAGAAGGTAGCCATTCTTGCAGTCGTCCATCTGAAGCCGCTCTTCGACCATCGCGATGGTGACCGAGTCGGGAACCAGCTTTCCGGCGTCCAGGTAGGTCTTGGCTTCACGGCCGGTGGGGGTGCAGTTCGCGATCGCGGAGCGGAACATGTCGCCGGTCGAAACATGGGCGATGCCCAGGTGTTTCGCGACAAACGCCGCCTGCGTGCCCTTGCCCGCGCCGGGAGGGCCTAAGAATACCAGTTTCATCGGCGCCCCCTTACTTCAGGAAGCCCTTGTAGTGGCGCATCAGCATCTGGCTCTCGAGCTGCCTGGTGGTCTCCATCGCGACGGAAACCGCGATCAGCAGCGAGGAGGCGCCGAACGGGAGGGCCGCGTTAAAGCTTCTGGACATCAGGGTGGGCAGGGTGGCCAGGGCCGCCAGGAACAGCGCCGCAAACAGCGTGATGCGGTTCGAGGTGCGCAGGAGGAAATCCGCCGTGGGCTTGCCCTGGCGAATGCCGGGGATCATGCCGCCGTTCTGCTGGATGTTCTTCGAGATCTCATTGGGGTTGAAAGAGATCGTCGTGTAGAAGAACGTGAAGCCGAAGATCAGGAAGGCAAAGATCAGCTGGTACCAGAAGCTGGAGTAGCTGACGTTGCTCTTCCACCACTCATAAGCGGCGCTGTTGGGCATGAAGGCCAGGATGGTGGACGGGAACTGCATGATGGCGGAGCCGAAGATCAGCGCCATGACGCCGGTGGAGTTCACCTTCAGCGGGATGTGGGTGGACTGGCCGCCGTACATCTTGCGGCCCACCACGCGCTTGGCGTACTGAACCGGGATGCGCCGCTCGCCAAGGTCCACGAACACGACCGCGGCGATCAGGACCAGCGTGAGGACGATGATCGCCAGCACAGACCAGACGCTGACCAGGCCGCCGGACACCGCTTCGGGGTTGAACAGATCCAGGAAACTCTTGGCGAAGACGCCGCCGACGCGGGCGATGATGCCCGAGAAGATCAGCAGGGAAACGCCGTTCCCGATGCCCTTCTCGGTGATGCGCTCGCCGATCCACATGGCCAGCGCGGTGCCGGCCGCGAGGCAGACGCCGATGGTGAAGTAACCCATGAAATTGCGTTGGGTCGAGGCCGCAAGGCCCATGGCCAACGCGATCGCCTGCAGGAAACCAAGGCCGATGGTGACGTAGCGGGTGTACTGCGCAATCTTCTTGCGGCCCTCGTCGCCAGACTTCTGCAGCTCTTCAAGCTTCGGAATGGCAACCGTCAGAAGCTGCATGATGATCGACGAGTTGATGTAGGGCGTGATGCCCATGGCCATGATGGTGAAGTCCTGGATGTTGGACCCCGTCATCATGTTCATGTAGTTGAGCAGGTCAAACTGCTTCATCGCTTCACGGATGTTCGTCAGGTCTACAAACGGCGTCGGCACGTAGCTGAGCAGTCGGTACAGAAGCAACATCCCCAGCGTGTAGAGGATCTTCTTCCGGAGGTCTTGAATCCGCCACGCGTTGCGCAGGGTTTCCCACACGTCAGATCACCTCGGCTTTCCCGCCCGCCGCTTCTATCTTTTCCTTCGCGGTAGCAGTAAATTTGTTCGCCTGTACCGTGAGCTTTCTGGTCAGCTCGCCGCTGCCCATGATTTTGACACCGTCTTCGATCTTCTTGATGATGCCCATCTGGATCAGTTCCACCGGGGAAACGGTGGCGCCGTCCTCGAACACCTCAAGGCGGCTCACGTTGACCGCCACGTACTCGGTGCGGAACGGGTTAAAGAAGCCGCGCTTGGGCAGGCGGCGAACCAGAGGCATCTGGCCGCCTTCGAAGCCGGGCCGCTTGCCGCCGCCCGAACGGGCCTTGGCGCCCTTGTGGCCCTTGCCGGAGGTCTTGCCCAGGCCGGAGCCAACGCCGCGGCCAAGCCGCTTGGGGGCGGTGGTTGAGCCGGGTGCGGGCTTAAGTTCGTGAAGTTTCATCGCCATGGACCTCCTTATTCGTCAATTTCCTCAACCTTCACCATGTGCTTGACCCGGAAGATCATGCCACGGATGGCGGGGATGTCCTCCTTCACGACCGTCTGGCCGATCCGGTGCAGGCCCAGCGCCGCGATGGTGGCGATCTGATCCTTCAGGCAGGCGATGGTGGACTTTGTCTGTGTGATCTTAAGCTTCATCTTACGATCCTCCTCAGCCCATCAGCTCTTCGACGGTCTTCCCACGCAGCTTGGCGACCTCTTCGATCGTGCGAAGCTGCTTAAGACCGGCGATGGTCGCTTTGACCATGTTGATCGGGTTGTTGGAGCCGATCGACTTGGTGCGGATATCCTTGATGCCGACCGCTTCGATGACCGAACGGACCGGGCCGCCGGCGATGACGCCGGTGCCTTCCGGGGCGGGCATCAAAAGCACCTTGCCGGTTCCGAACACGCCCACGACCTCATGCGGGATGGTGGTGCCGGTGCGGCTGATGGTGGACATCTTCTTCTTGGCGTC
>JAEZHK010000104.1 GCA_023416655.1 Bacillota bacterium | reverse complement strand
ACCCCTACCAGAGGCGAAGGTTGCAGACTTTCCATTTCCGTCAAAGACGTGGATGGACGCTATGATGGGGATTACGTGGAAATCCCGGTTACCGGCACCGACGTAGTCGCCCCTTTGACCATCACGGCGTCGCTGGACAAGACGGCCATTGCGGTGGGCAAGACCGTTACGGCGACGTGGACGATCGCCGGCGGGGTACAACCCTATAAGGAGCTTCACTATAGCTGGTATGCAATCTCCGGCGGTTCATTGCTTATGGAGGAAAGCGGTTATCTTCCGATCGGCACCACGTCCTGCAGCTTTACCCCTACCAGAGGCGAAGGTTGCCGACTTTCCCTTTCTGTCGAAGACGCAGATGGACGCTACGATGGGGATTACGTGGAAATAACCGTACACGCTCTTGCCACAGGTATTGCCTTAAATCAATATAGTTCCACGATGGACATAGGCAACACGATGCCGCTGACCGCTACAATTACCCCGTCAAGCGGCACGATCAAAACCGTCTCTTGGGCGTCCAACGAATCTTCCGTCGCTACTGTCAACAGCAGCGGCCTGGTCACTGCGGTCGGCGAGGGAGAAGCAACCATCACCGCGTCCACCACCGACGGCTCCGGCTTGAAAGCAGACTGCGTGATCACCGTCAACCCGCCAATCCCCGTGGCATCTGTATCGATCAACGGTCCATCTGGTCCGCTGGCCGTCGGCGCGAAATACCGTCTTACCGCGTCCGTCCTGCCGGAGAACGCGATGTTCAAGGCCATCACCTGGAGCACCGATAAACCCGGCGTCGCGACGGTTGAGGACGGTTTGGTCACGGGCGTCGCGAAGGGCACCGCGGTCATCACCGCCACAGCGCCCGGCGGCGCGAAGGCGGACTGGAACGTCACCGTCTCCCCCACCGCGTCCAGGCTGCGGGCCTTCGCCCATGACCCGGGCCTCACCCCTGCATACAGCCGGTGGTGCCTGTATTTCAAAGTCGGCGCACAATATGGCGTGCCACCCTATTCGCTGGATGTCATTGTCGAAAAGGATGGCGTTCAGGCGGCAAAAACGACCCTCTCAGCCAGCGGATCGACCGATCTCACGTTCACCGGAATCCTGTCCACCGCCGTTTACACAATGAAGGTGACCGCGACCGACGCCGCCGGGCGGACGGACAGCGCAAGTTGTTCCGTCAACGTCTATGTTGGCGGGGGAAATCTAAACGTCACGACGCTTAGCGAGACGGATCCGGTCTCCGCGCTCACAGGCCTGTCGTTCCAGAACTCTACCGCCTCCATTGCGATCGGGAGCACGCTCACGCTCTCGCCGGTCGTCTCCCCTTCGGGCGCGCCGCGCCCCGCCCTCGAGTGGGACAGCGACAACCCCGCGGCGGTGACGATATCTGATTCCGGCGTCGCATCCGCCATCGCGGAAGGCACGTCGGTGATCACCGCCTACGCCACCGACGGCAGCGGTCTTTCCGCCAAATGTACCGTGCGGGCGATCAGACCGGTGACCTCCGTAACGCTGAACCAGGCGAGCGCGAAGCTGACCCGCGTCGGCCAGACCGTCACGCTGCAGGCGACCGCGCTCCCCGCCGACGCGACCGACCGGGGCTTGACTTGGTCTACGAGCAGCGCCGCGGTCGCCACCGTAAGCGGCGGCGTGGTCACCGCCAAGGGCGACGGTACCGCCACCATCACCGCCACCGCAAAGGACGGCACGGGGAAATTTGCAAGCTGCATCGTTACCGTGGATACGTCCATTCCCGTCGCCTCAATCTCGCTGCCGGCATCGAAGACGGTGCGGACATACGAAAGCATCCGGCTCACGCCGAGGATCCTGCCGGAGAACGCAACAAACAAGGCCGTCACCTGGTCCTCCAGCGACGCATCCATCGCATCCGTCGCGGCGCAGGGCGACGGGGTCGTAACCGGGCAGCGCGACGGCACGGCCATCATCACCGCGAAAACCGCAAACGGCCTGAAGGCTTCGTGCAATGTGACCGTCCGGGCCACCGCATCCGGACTGAACGCCTTTGCCTACAACCTTGCCGCCGAAATCAGCGGGGCCTTGGCCTTGAACTGCACGGTGGGGGCACAAAACGGAACCCCGCCCTACAAGCTGGAAATATCGCTTGAAAAAGGCGGTAACTCCATCTACACCGCCAGCTACACCATTAGCGATTCGAAGAGAATCTCCATTCCAATGGGCGCGATTCCCGCCGCCAACTATACCGTCGCCGTGACGGTCACCGACGCGGAAGGCCGCATCGATCTCTCCAGTGCCAGCGCCTACATATCCGCCGTCATTGGGAGCAGCACCCTCGTAAAGAACTGGGAGGACCCGCCCTATTCCTACGTCACCTCGCTTCGCTTTGAAAATGCGGTTCAAATGCTCGCACTCGGCCAGACCGATTGGCTCAACATCTCCTATTCCCCGAGTGATGCGCCCTATCCCCCGCTGGTCTGGTCCAGCAGCAACCCCGCTGCTGTGACGGTTTCCGACTCCGCCATCACGGGGATCTCGAAGGGTTCGTCGGTGATTACGGTCAGAACCACCGACGGAAGCAACCTATCCGCCAGCTGCACGGTGACGGCCTGCCCGAACGTGGATTCGGTGTCGCTCAATCAGAAAGAGCTCAAGCTCATCCAGGGAGACACGGCCACGCTGACCGCCACGTTGCTGCCCGCCGACACTGGCTTTAAAAGCGTCACATGGACCTCCACCAATTCGGCGGTCGCCAGCGTGAACAGCGGTGTGGTGACCGGCCACAAGGACGGCACCGCCATCATCACGGCGTTCTCCTCGAACGGCAAGCGCGCCGCCTGCAACGTCACCGTCTCCAACAAGATCGAATCCATCGAACTGATGCCGAGGGATGTGCCGCTGGATTTGCCGCTGGTGAACGGCGCCTACGAGCTGAACCTGAAGGACACGTTCCAACTGATTCCCCAGACGGTTCCGGCGAACGTCGGCGCGAGCTTCACGTATAAGTCCAGCAACCCGAAGGTTCTGAGCGTCAGCAATCAGGGCCTCGTGACGGGCCTGAAGGCCGGAAACTGTACGCTCACCATCACCGCCCGCAACGCCAGCACCGCCGCCGCACCCACGAAGACTATGCACATTCGCGTAATCGTGCCCGCCGCCGCGGTTCAGATGGACCCCGGCTTCACGATCTTTGCGCGCACATCCCGGAAGCTGAAGGCCTCCGTCAGCCCGCCCGGCGCCACCTACCGGCAACTCAAGTGGTCCAGCAGCAACAAGTCTGTCGCCACCGTGGACCCCGCCACGGGCAACGTGTTTGGCGTCTCCCCCGGCACGGCGGACATCACCGCTACCGCCCATAACGGCGTGTATTTCACCCGGCAGATCCGCGTGACCCTCCCGGTGGGCAGAATAACGCTCACCGCGCCGGACAAGGCCATCTACGTCGGAGATACCACATTGATCAAAGCCGACGTACTGCCGAAGGAGGACGTGGACGACTCGCTGAAGTGGACCTCCGGTTCGACCAAGATCGCCACCGTGAGCCAGGACGGCCTGGTCACCGGAAAGGGCCCCGGCACGGCCCGGATCACCGCCGCCGCCACGGACGGCAGCAAAAAGAGCGGTTCCCTGGTGCTCAAGGTCGTCAAGCCCGCGTCTTTCATCTCCATCAAGGAAGCGCTGAAGCTCTTCATCGGTGGCAAGGCGACCGAGAAGCTCGCCATTACCGCCTCCCCCGCCAAGTCCGGCTACCTGTCCGTGACATGGTTGAGCGATAAGCCGTCCGTCGCCAGCGTGGATCAGAACGGCGTCGTCACGGCACACGCCGACGGGACGGCGATCATCAGCGCCACCACCGATCCCAAGCTCGGCAAGACCGCCAAATGTACCGTGACCGTCTGGACCTACCCGTCGTATGTCAAGCTGAATCTGCCCGCGACGCTGAAGGTCGGCGAAAAACTGCCGTTGATCCCACCGCTGGTGGAACTGAACGGCTCCGCAAAGTCGCTGACGTGGAAGTCCTCCAAGCCCAATCTCGCGACCATCGACAAAAATGGTGTGCTGACGGCGAAGAAGCCCGGTCTTGTGGAGATTCGTGTCACGACGGCAAACGGGCTGTCTGCGAAAGCCAAACTCAACATCACAAAGTAACCCTTTGGATCGCTTTGGGGCAGCTCCCGGCTGGGGGCTGCCCCTTCCTTCGGCTCCAAAGCTTTGCGGTGGCGGCAGGAAAGCGCGCCGCCCTTGTCGAAATGTACGGGAAGTAATTACGGAGGATAGCCTATGCGGATTTTGCACATGGCCGACGCGCACTTTGGCAGGCGCTTCGCCTCTTCCCGGTTTGGCGCGGAGAGCGCGCGGAAGCGTCGCGGGGCGCTGGAGGACGCGCTGAGGCTCATGGTCCAGTACTGTAACGAAAACGCCGTGGATGTCATCCTGTGCGCGGGCGACCTGATCGAGTCCGGTGAAATCCGCCCATCCGACCTGCGCGCGCTGGAGGAGATCCTGTCCGGGCTGACGCGCGCCCGGATGGTTTGCGTGTCGGGCAACCACGACCCGCTGGACGCGTCCAGCGCCTACAACCGGCTAAAATGCCACCAGCTGACCATCCTGCCGTCTGGCTACGACCCACTGGACGCGTCCAGCGCTTACAACCGGCTGAAATGCGAACGCCTGACCATCCTGCCGCCCGGCTACAGCCGCACGATGCTGGACGGGGACACCGCGCTGCATGCGTACTCGTTCCCGGAGGCCGTGCAGCGCTCAAACCCCCTGGAGGCACTGACGCTGGACATGAGCGCGCCCAAAAACCTTCTGATGCTGCACTGCGACGCCATCAGCCCGGAGAGCGACTACCTTCCGGCCCGGATGGCCTTCCTGAAGCAGTTTGACTACTGCGCGCTGGGCCACGTACACCAGCCGCTCCACCTGTCGCCCGGCGTGCGCTATTCGGGCTCGCTGATCGGCCTCGACCGGAACGAAACCGGCCCTCGCGGCTTTGTGGTGATCGATCTGGACGGCGTGGTCAGCGACCGGTTCGTGCCGCTGCCCATTCCTACATATGAGAATCTGACAGTCGAACTCCCCGCCGGGCTAAGCGACGGCGCGGTGGAAAGGCGCGTGCTGGAGGCGCTTGAGCCGCTGCCCGCGTTCAACCTGTACTCTGTCACGCTGACCGGCACGCACACCGCGGGCGCGCGTCCGGACGCGGAGACGATCACAGAGCGGCTCCGGAATAGCGGACACGCGGTTTACCTGATCGACCAGACCCGCCCAGCCTACGACCTTGAGGCACTTTCCCAGGAGCACCGCGACGATCTCATCGGGCAGATCATCGCCTCCTTCGGCGCGGAGGACGTGCTGAGCGAAAAGGACAGCCTCGCGCTGGAGTACGCGCTGACGGCGCTCATGGAAGGGGGGCGCAAGGCATGATCCTGAAAACGCTGTCGCCGCTGTCCTTCGGCCGATTCCAGAACCGGGAGCTTCCTTTTAGTCGGGGCGTCAACTTGATCGAAGCGCCCAACGAGGCGGGCAAGTCAACGCTGGCGGCCTTCATCAGTGGCATGCTGTACGGCTTTTTCCGCAGGGACGTAAAAAAGCGGCTCTACGCGCCAGCCTTCGACCGCTACCTGCCCTGGGGCAACCCCGGCAGGTACTTCGGCGCGATGACCCTCTCCCACGAGGGCGCGGAGTACCGCCTCGAACGCAATTTCTTAAAGGACGAAGTGAAGCTCTACGACGCGGCGACCGGGCGGGATGAGACCGGCCGCATGCCCTACAATGCGGCGCTTCGCATCTATGAGCCGGGGCAGTTCTTCCTGGGCGTCAGCCAGACCGCCTTTGAGGGCACGCTGTACGTGCCGCAGCAGGCCGTCCGGGCAGGCGACGACCTGGGGCAGGAACTCCGCGACCGGATCGACGCGCTGAGCGAAGCCGGAGCTGGCGCCCTGTCGGCTTCGGGTGCAATCAAGTGGCTGAACGCGCAGCGCGAGGCCCTCGGCACGCCCCGGAAAGGCTCCTCAAAGCTGGGCGAACAGTACCGAAAGCTTACGGAACTGAACGAGGAGCGCGCGGAATCGGAGCGCAAGCGCATGAGCGCCGCGGCGGACAGCCGCCGGGAGCGCGAGCTCCGGCAGCAGATCGAGGCGTTGGAAAAAACGCAGCGGGAAGGCGAAGGCTTGCTGGCACAGGCCGCGCGCCATGCCCGTTGGAAGCGCGCTGAAGCCGCGAAGACCCAACACGCGCGCGTGAATGAATTGGAAGAAACGCTCCGCGCGCTGCCGCAGGGCGGCGAATCCGACGAAGCCGCCATTGAGAAGGCGATGCAGGACGCGCGGCAGGCGGCGGAACTGACCCGGCAGGCGGGCGAGGCCGACCGCGCGCTTTCGGAACTGGAAGGGCGAATCCGCGCTGCGAGGGCGCAGGCGGAGGAAAGCGGCCTGGACGGCGAAAGTTATGCGCTCTCCGCCCCGCTGGAACGCGCTGAAATGCGGCTGACCTTCTTGGAGCGCGATCTGGCTGAAAAGCGCGAGGCCGAGCTGGCGGCGCGGAAAGCGCTGCCGCCCTCCCCCGCCACCCAGCCGCAGCGGGCGCTGGAACTGATGGCCCGATGCGAAGCGCTGCCCGCGGCAAAGCCCGCCCGCGCGTTCCTTTTGACCGGTGCAGCCTTCGCGGTGCTGGCGCTTCTGGGCTTGCTTTTGCCATGGGCGTTCCTTTGTGCGGTCCCCGCCGCGCTGCTTCTGGCGCTGGGCGTCGCGCGGAATCAGGCGAACCGGAAGGCGGAATCCGTACGGGCGGACATCCTGAAGGAACTGGGCGTAGATTCGCCGCAGGAATTCGCCGCGCTTCGAACCGGACTGGAAGCGAGGGCCCGCGCGGAACGCGCGCTGGAAGCCGCCGCCGAAGCCGCGGCCAGCGCCAAAGCGCTTGTGGAGGACGCGAAGCGCGAGTTATTGGAACTGCTTAATAAGGCGTGCGTGGCGTCTTTAGAGGACTTCCGCGAGGCGATGAAGGGCTATGAAACAGCGCTGGAAAGTGCGCGGGCGCTTGAGATTCGCCGGGGGGCCTTCCTGGAACAGCGGACGGGCGCGCTGGATCAGGCGGAAGTCCTGTCCCGCTCGGTGCGGCAGGCGCTGATAAGCGCAGGGCTGGAAGAATCCGAAGATCCATCCGCCGCGCAGCAGACTCTTGCCGCGCACCTGAAGCGCCTGCGCGCCCGCGGGGAGACCGCCCGCGCGCTGGAAGACGCGAAGCGGCTGCTGGCGCAGTGCCTGAACGGGGACGATTACGAATCGCTGGTGAAAGACGCCGCGCCGGAGCCTGAGCCTGAGCAGTCCCAGGAAGCGCTCGCCGCCGAAGTCGAGGCGCGCGCTGCGCGCATCCGGGCGCTGAGCCAGGAAATGGTCGCCTGCGCAGCCCGGCGGGACGCCATCGAGGACTCCTGCCGGACGGCGCAGGAGATCGACGGCGAGAAGGTGCTGGTGCAGGAGAGAATTGACCGCCTGACACTGGAGGCCGATGCCCTCGACGAGGCCAAGGCGCGCATCGAGCGCGCCTCGGACGACATGCGAAAGAAGGTCTCCCCCGCCCTCGGCCGGGCCATCGCGGCGGTCGCGGGGCACGTTACCGAAGGGCGCTACAGCCAATTGCGCATCGACACGGACCTCAAAATGCAGGCGCTGGCGGATGGACAGACCGTCTCCCCCGAACGGCTCTCCGGCGGCACCGCCGACGCGATCCACCTGGCGCTCCGGCTGGGCCTGATCGAGTTTTTAATGGGCGACCGGGAATGCCCCGTGGTCCTGGACGACAGCTTCGCGCAGCTGGACAACGGCCGTGCGGCAAGGATGCTCGAAACCATCGCCGCATTCTCCGAAAACCGGCAGGCGCTCCTCATGACCTGCCAGAGCCGAACCCGGCAAATGCTGGAGGAACTCCGGATCGCCCACAATCCAGTCCAGCTGTAGCCCACTGCGTTGGCGACAAGCCCTTCTAACGCCCTCCGGACGGGACATATATTGTCCCGACTGGAGGGATTGATTATGACGGAATCGCGCAGCCGCGTGACCATCCACACATCCATCGTCCCGGAGCCCAAGCCCGCCTCCGAACCACAGAAACACATCCGCTGGCGCGTGCTGCCGCACCCGGCCGCCCGGAAGCCCCGCGCGCCCAAGCCCGCGCGCACGGAGGGCGTGCGCCGGTCGCCGGGAGAGCGGCTGCTCCGAAACGCCGCCGTCGCCTGTTCCCTGCTGCTGACCCTGCTCGCGCTCAGTAACCTCAACCAGCCCTGGACGGAGAAGACCGTCGCCAGCATCCGCTCCGCGATCTCGATGCGGATCGACCTGGACGAATCGCTGGGCAAACTGCACTTTGTGCGCGATCTCGTGCCGGACGCCGCGCTGGTCTTCTGGAACATGGGCAGCGGCGACATGGTGGGGCCGGTGAGCGGCCAGCTGTCCCACCCCTTCGACGCCAACCAGCCGTGGCTATTGTACCAGACGGGCGGCGCGCAGCCCGTGCGCGCAGCGCTGGCGGGCCAGGTGGTGGCCGCCACCCAGGGCGCGGACGGCGCGTGGACGCTGATGATCGACCATGAGAACGGGGAGCAGACCGTCTACGCCTACGTGGCGCAGGCGATCGTCAAGGTGGGCCAGAAGGTCTCCGCCGGAGACCAGATCGGCGTTACCTCCGACGCGGGCGACGCCCGCCTCTACTTCGAACTGCGGAAGAGCGGCCAGCCGGAGGATCCCACCGGAAGGCTGAGTTCGTGACAAAGATTCTGGGCTTCCCGGTCCGCGCGCACTGGACGCTTCTACTGATGCCGCCGCTATTGGCGCTGAGCGGGCTGGGAAGCGCGCTCCTCGCGGTGGCGGCGTCTGTTCTCCTCCATGAGGCCGCCCACGCGCTGGCGGCGCGGGTGGCGGGTGTGCGCGTGAAGGAGCTCCTTCTGACCCCCTTCGGCGGGGCGCTGCGCATCGAGGGCCTGTGGAGCTTCCGCCCGGGGCAGGTGGCGCTGGTGGCGCTGGCGGGGCCCGCCGCGAGCCTCCTCGTGATGGCGGGCGCGGCGACCCTCGCCTACGCGGGCGCGGTCTCCCCCCAGGCGGCGGGCGAATGGGTCCGGATCAACCTGATGCTCGCCGCGTTCAACCTGATGCCCGCGCTGCCGCTGGACGGCGGGCGGGTGCTGACCGCGTCGCTGGGCAAGTCTTTGGGCACGGCGAAGGCGCTGCGCTTGGGCGTGATGCTTGGCCGGGCGCTGGGCATCGCGATGCTGGCGCTGGCCGTCTGGCAATTCATCGCCGTCCGCAAGGTCAACCTGACGATCGTGCTGGGCGCCCTTTTCGTGCTTCTGAGCGGCCCGGCGGAAAAGCGCTCCGCCGACGGCGCGGAAATCCTTAGCCTCCTCGCCCGCCGGGACGAACTGGCGGAAGAGGGCATGCTGCCGCTGACCTTTCTCGCCGCGGACCAGTCCGTCCGCTGCCAGGACGCCATGCGCCGCCTACGCGCCCGCCGCGTGCACCGCATCGCCGTCTACGACGACGCCATGCGCCTCATCGGTTCGGTCGAGGAGCGGGAGCTGATTGCCGCCGTCCGCCGCGGCGAACCGGATACCGTGGGAGAACTGGCCTCCAAGTGCAAAATACCGCTTGACACGCCCCGCGCGAACCGGTATAATAATGCCTGTTCGGTATAGGGGCATGGTGTAATGGTAACACGTGGGTCTCCAAAACCTTTGTTGAGGGTTCGAGTCCTTCTGCCCCTGCCACAAGGAAACCCCCGAAAACGATGAGTTTTCAGGGGTTTTGCTTTGCGTATAAAGCATCCGTACCCATGCCCGTCCCCTTAGTGGCTTCAAACGCCCCAAATTCAAGAACTCCATTTAATCTGACGCAAGCCGGCGAGCTTACGGAGAGCCTTCCCGCCTTCCGCGGATGACTTAGCGGGCATCGGTTCTACCCCAACGAACACTCTTCATCTGCTTGCCGTTCTTCAACAACTCTTTATGGTTCCATAAGAGCCGACGCAAAAAGGCAAAATTCCTCTTGAATGAGAATGGTTTTAGGATAACCGCTCGCAAAAAATATCTCCAGGACATGCCCATTATCTTATAGTGCGCAAAACGCGATGCGACCATCATGTCGTATCCGTACTGAACGGAACCGTGCGCTTTGAGGTACTCCGCATGCTCTTTTTCAATCATTTGATATCCTGACCGGAGCCTTTCGGGATGCTTTGTCAATTGATCCATGGAGTGCTTTGTGCAGATCGCCAGCGGTTCGTCCACATAATCGATCGCAAACTTACTCGCGATGCGCAGCCACATCATGCGGTCTTCCATAAACTGAACGCCTTCATTATAAAATCCGACCGCATCAAAACACTCTCGGCGGTAGAGCGGAAAAAGTACCGATAGACCGGTGAACACCTCGTCAAAAATATGACCGCGGAAATATGTATTCTCGTTAACAGTCATGGATTTATCACTGCTTGTATAATATCTGCAATACACAACGCCAGCGCCGGAGGAAACCATTCGATCAAGTTGCTTTGCCGTCTTCTCAGGGAGCCATTCATCGTCGTCGCTAAGAAACGAGATATACTCTCCATTCGTGTTTCGGATGCCCGTATTCCGTGCTGCGGACACGCCCATGTTCTGCTCATGTCGAAGGTAGCGCAGCCTGTCATCGAGTCCATTCAGCGCACGCATCACATCATCCCGAAGCGGATAGTCCGGCGGGCTGTCGTCTACAACGAGGATCTCGAGATTGCTGTAGCTCTGTGCAATCGCGCTTTTAACCGCCCGCAAAAGCATCTCCGGTGGACGCTTATGCGTGAGAACGATTATGCTGACAAGCTGTTTCTGCATATACTATCCTCTGTACCGCGTCATTCTTTAGCGCTACCAGTGGTTCATTTTCCGAGCAACGCAGAAATCTTCCGCCTCACGACTTCGGGCAAGCTGCCCTCCAGCGCCCTTGTGAGAAGATGCGGTTTTTGAATTCCGCTCTGCAGGAAGTATTCCTCGATCCGGAGGGCTTTGTGCTCCTTGCCCGGGATCAGCTGGTAGACGACGTACCAGTCCTCCAGCGCGGCGAAGGGGACTGGGGTGCCACTGTTCTCACGGGTGGAGGCGGCGGAAACCGCATCGAAGGGGGGCGGGGTGTCGCCGACCTCTCGAGTGGAAGCGACGGACCCGGCGCCGAAGGGGATCGTGATGTCAGATAGTTCGCGGATGGAGGCGACCGAGGCGACATCAAAGGGATACTCATAGCAACCGGAGGAGTGGTTCACACGGAACCCGGCCATCAGGTCCACGTCGCAGCCGTCGACGCGGAACCGTCTGAAGAATTTCGTGGAATAGGTCGAAGACTGCCCACAGGGTACGGCTTCGCCCATCGCGCCCAGGATTCCGGCGGCCCGCTCCGCGTCCGGAAGGGCGATGAGCAGGTCGATGTCGTGGGGATGCTCCGCCAACCCGTACTGGTGGAGCAGCACCGACGCCCCGACGCACCACAAAACCCCGGATTCGTTCAGCGCTCCGGCGATCCGGCCCAGTACCTGCCACATGCACAGCCCTCCCAACAAAATCCCGTCCGGATACAGCCGCATACGAACGATAGGCGGCTCCCAGGTTTCTTGCCAGCATTATACCATAAATCGAACATGCATAGCCCGGATGTGATAGCATTCTCCCTGCAAATTCGGGTCCGGTCCGGAGCGGCGCTACCCCATGAACGCATTTCTCCCCGAAAGCCGGGCATGGGGGCGGTTCGGAACGGCGCAACCCTATGAGCGCATTTTCCCTCGAAAGTCGGGCGCGGGCGCGGTTCGACGGGGGACAACCGGGTTAAGAAAACGAGCATTCCGGCGAATTATCTGGTATAATGTGGTGGAGAACAAAAGCGCGAGGAGGATGCACCCATGTGGAAGGAGTTCAAGGCGTTCGCGTTCAAGGGCAACGTGGTGGATCTGGCGGTCGGCGTCATGATCGGCGCGGCGTTCGGCAAGATTATTTCGTCGTTGGTCACGGACATCTTCACCCCGATCCTGTCGCTGATCACCGGTAGGATCAACTTTTCGACGCTTTCGGTCAAGTTCGGCGAGGGCGAAGCCGCCGCTTCCCTCAACTACGGCCTCTTCATCCAGGCGGTGATTGACTTCATCCTGATGGCGCTGGTCATCTTCCTGTTCGTCAAGCTGATCACGAAGCTTCGGAAGCCCGAGCCGGCCGCGCCGAAGCCCGAACCGCGCAGGTGCCCCTTCTGCATGGGCGAGATTGACGACAAGGCCACGCGCTGCCCGCATTGCACCTCGCAGCTGAGCGCATAATACGGCGTAGCCCGGCCCGCGGCGCTGTGCCCGTACACAGTGGCACGCAAACGCTTTATCGGGAGTTTACTGAAATATCGTTGACAAGCCCGGAAGCGAACCTTATACTCTACCTGTAATGGATTGCTTCCAGAGATTTTGAGACGGGATGCAACGATTGGTTTCGTTGTTGACCGTCTTTTTCTCTGCAATCGGGAGCAAAAGACCGTAAGGAGGATTCCGCATGGAGACGAGACCCTACGTGTCCTGGGACCTGATGAACCGCTTTCTGATCGACGCGTTCAAAGGCTACGGCGTGCCGGAAGAGGACGCCGCCATCTGCGCGGACGTGCTCCTGGAAAGTGACCGGCGCGGCATCGAAAGCCATGGCTGCAACCGCTTCAAGCCCATCTACATCGACCGCATCGTGGACGGCATCCAGAACCCCGTCACCAAGATCGACATCCTGAAGGAGACCGCCACCACCGCCGTGCTCGACGCGAACGACGGCATGGGCATGGTGGCCAGCCACAAGGCCATGGAGATGGCTATCGAGAAGGCCAAGAAGTATGGCCTCGCGATGATCGCGGTGCGCAACTCCACCCACTACGGCATCGCCGGTTACTGGGCGACGATGGCCACCAAGGCCGGCATGATCGGCATGACCGGCACCAACGCCCGCCCCTCCATCGCGCCAACCTTCGGCGTGGAGAACATGCTGGGCACCAATCCGCTCACCGTCGGCTTCCCCACCGATGAAGAATTCCCCTTCATGCTGGACTGCGCCACCTCCATCACCCAGCGCGGCAAGATCGAATACTACGCCCGCGTCGGCAAGGACACCCCGGCCGGCATGGTCATCGGCCGCGACGGCAGCGCGCAGACCGACTCGAAGCAGATTCTCAAGGACCTCAACAGCGGAAACGCCGCGCTGGCCCCGCTGGGCGGCATTGGCGAAGAGCTGGCCGGGTACAAGGGCTACGGCTACGCCACGGTGGTCGAGGTGCTCTCGGCCGCGCTGCAGGCGGGTTCCTTCCTGAAGGCGCTTAACGGCACCGACGCGGAAGGCAAGAAGATGCCCTACCACCTGGGCCACTGGTTCCTGGTGATCGATCCCGAGGCGTTCATGGGCGTGGAATCCTTCAAGAAGATCTGCGGCGACATCCTGAGGGACCTGCGCGCCTCCGCCAAGGCGCCCGGCGAGGAGCGCATCTACACCGCGGGCGAGAAGGAATACCTCGTGTGGCTGGAGCGCAAGGACAAGGGCGTGCCGATCTCCGAACCCGTGCAAAAGGAGATTCTCGCCATCCGCGACAAACTGGGTCTTCCCTACAAGTTCCCCTTTGACAAGTAGGCTTAAATAATCAGTTGAGGTGAAACACGATGGACTACGCAAAGGAATCCCTGCGCCTGCACGGCGAATGGAAGGGCAAAATCGAGGTCGTCACCCGCGTTCCCACCGGTTCGAAGCAGGACCTGTCCCTGGCCTACACCCCCGGCGTCGCCGAGCCCTGCCTTCAGATCCAGAAGGACGTCGACCTGAGCTATGAACTGACCCGCCGCTGGAACATGTGCGCGGTCGTCACCGACGGCACCGCGGTCTTGGGCCTGGGCGACATCGGCCCCGAAGCCGGCATGCCGGTCATGGAGGGCAAGTGCGTGCTCTTCAAGGCCTTCGGCGACGTGGACGCGTTCCCGCTGTGCATCAAGTCCAAGGAAGTGGACGATATCGTCAACACCGTTTACCTTCTCTCCGGCTCCTTCGGCGGCATCAACCTGGAGGACATCTCCGCGCCCCGCTGCTTTGAAATCGAGAAGAAGCTGAAGGAAAAGTGCGACATCCCGATCTTCCACGACGACCAGCACGGCACCGCCATCGTCACGCTGGCGGGCCTTGTGAACGCGCTGCGCGTGGTCGGCAAGAAGAAGGAGGACGTCAAGGTGGTCATCAACGGCGCGGGCGCCGCGGCCATCTCCATCACGAAGCTGCTGCTCTCCGACGGCTTCAAGAACGTCATCCTCTGCGACCGCAAGGGCATCATCTACGCCGGACGCACCGACGGCATGAACGCCATCAAGGACGAAATGGCGGAGGTCACCAACCTTGGCGGCGTCAAGGGCTCCCTGGCCGACGCGCTGGTTGACGCGGACGTGTTCCTGGGCGTGTCCGCCCCGAAGATGGTCACCACCGAAATGGTGAAGACCATGGCCAAGGGCGCCATCGTGTTCGCCTGCGCCAACCCGACGCCGGAAATCTTCCCCGACGAAGCCAAGGCGGGCGGCGCGGCTGTCATCGCCACCGGCCGCAGCGACTTCCCCAACCAGATCAACAACGTCTTGGCCTTCCCGGGCGTGTTCCGCGGCACCTTCGACGTGCGCGCCTCGGACATCAACGATGCAATGAAGCTGGCCGCCGCCTACGGCCTGGCGAGCCTCATCTCGGACAGCGAGTTGAACCCCGAGTACATCATCCCCGCGCCGTTTGACCCGCGCGTCCGCGAAACCGTCGCCAAGGCCGTCGCCCAGGCCGCCCGCGATTCCGGCGTGGCCAGGATCTAAGGCGCACACCCATTATGACAGTACGCCCCCGGCCGGACGGCCGGGGGCGTTTGCGTAGCCCATGCCCAGTTAAATCAGCTTTGAAACCAGCGGTACGCGCTTCAGGATCGCTGTGAGGGCGCCGGAGGCGATCATGATGCACGCGACCCAGATCAACGTGGACGGAAGGGACCTGAGGGTTGGGAACAGGGCATCATACAGGGGCTTCAGAAGCGTCATAAATATGGCGTGCACCAAATAGATCCCGAACGTCAGGCCGCTCAGATATACGAGCCTTTCAACAAACGCGTCGCTCATCTTGCGGCTGGTGAAAAACCGCTTGATGAGGATATAGGTAGCGATGGTCGGGATGGCGATGAAGCGGGCGTGGAACATCTGGGATATTTCCTCGGAATACTCGCCATCCACATGGCCCTTGTACACGGTCAGGACGCACGCCAGCGCGATCATAATCAACGCTGCCAGCGAGCCTGCAGCCATCTGCCGCGGCGTCACCTTGCGAACATCCAGCGCGTTCTCGAACCAGTACCCCATGATCATATAGAAAATATTATCCTGAATCAACGAGATGGAAAGATTGATGTGAAATTCGCCATGGTTGAACAGGTATTCGAGCGAAGGGACGATCCCCAAAAAGAGGATCTCGAGCGCGATGAAGTATACGACCGTGCGGCCATCCAGCGCTTTGGCGAACTTGCGCAGGAGCGGCAGCATAAACAAAATGGCGAGGTATGAATACAAGAACCAGTAGCTCGTCCGGATTCTGGACGAATAGACCGTCTGCAGGAAATATTCGAGGCTGAACTTTTCGATATTCTGGCGAATGGCAAACGCGTACAGCGCCAGCGAAAAGATCAGGATCACGAACACATACCGAAGAATCCGCTTCCGAAGCAGATCCTTGAACGTTTCCTCTCTGCCCAGAAGAAGAGCGCCCGAGCACATGAAAAACAGTGGAACGGCAATTTTGCATAGGATGGAGAGAAAGAGGTAAAACGGAAACAGCAGAGAATCCTTGGCCACCGCGAAAAGCATGTATCCGCTCTCCCCAGTGTGGTTGAAAATGACTAGAAAGATGGCGATGATCTTGATCGCCGCGATGTGCGGTTTCTTGCCGCCGAACGGCCGTTGTTCCGTCACGGTTTCAACCTTCGTTTCAATTATATTCCAGCTTTTATCATATGTCCATGCAATGGTTTTGTCAAATACTGTTCATACCGGCATCCGCGGCGGTTGACACGCGCGGCTTGCTTCGTGTATAGTGATCCCGGAAAACTCGGAAACGAGGCCGCTATGAAATCCATCATCGAATGCCTCCGGGACAACCCGGTCATCGCCGCCGTCAACTCCGACGAGGGGCTGGAAGCCGCGCTCGAAAGCGACTGCGAAGTGGTGTTCATCCTGCAAAGTTCGGTGGTCACCATCGCGCCGCAGGTGGAGCGCGTCAAGGCGTCGGGCCGGAAGGCGCTGGCGCACATCGACCTGATCGACGGCTTTGCCAGCCGCGAAGTGGTGGTCGACGCGCTTCGCGCCATGTGCGCGCCGGATGGCGTGATCTCCACCAGGCCGCCGATACTTCGCCGCGCGCACCAGCTGGGCCTGACGACGGTGCAGCGGGTGTTCGCCATCGACTCAAAGTCCATCGCCAACCTGAAGAACCTTTCGGAGACAGGCAAGCCCGACTTCATTGAGATCATGCCCGGCCTCATCCCGAGGGTGCTCCGCGCCGCCCGGGAACTGACCGGCATCCCCATCATTGCGGGCGGGCTGATCGAGGAGAAAAACGAGGTCATCGCCGCGCTGGACGCGGGCGCGGTGGCCGTGTCCACCACCTGTCAGGGTGTTTGGCAGATGTGACACCGGGTCAGCATGATCGGGCGGGAATCCCGGCGCGCCGCGCGGGATAACAGATCCTTCGCATGGTGCGTGTCGGGGTACGGACAAAATTAACTCCCGTGGGCTTGCCATTTGCATAAAAAACCGCTAGAATTAGTTTCACAACTTCATCCCGTCAAATGCATCATGAGCGGGGACGATGCGCCGGAAGCCTTTTCACAGAGAGCCGCGGCAGCTGAAATGCGGCAGAAGGCATGGCGTCTGCTCCCCCCGCCAGCAGCAGGCTGAAACGTCAGTAGGCCGCGCCGGATTCCTCCGTTACAGGGACGCGCACTCGGGTTACCCCGGCTGCGACAGAGCGACCGCTTTCGGGCGGTAAAGAAAGTGGTACCGCGGATTCAAGCCTCCGTCTTTCATGGGAAAGACGGAGTTTTTCTTTTCCCAAGGGGATGCCGTCACAACCGTTGGCTTGTAAAAAACGATGGGAGGGCGTCGTATGAAGATCGCGTTTTCCACCCTGGGCTGCCCGGACTTCGGCTGGATGGATATCTATGCAATGGCCAAGGACTTCCACTTCGACGGCATCGAAATTCGCGGCCTGGGCCAAAACATCCTGGCCGCCACCGCTTCGCCGTTCACCGAGCGGCAGATTGACAAGACGAAGGCCAAACTGGCCTCGCTGCACCTGGAGATCCCCTGCCTCTCCTCCGGCTGCTGCCTGAAATACCCGGAGAAGCGGGCCGAGGTGCTCGGCGAGATCCGGCAGTATGTGGACCTGGCCGCAAAGCTCGGCACGCCCTACATCCGCATCCTGGGCGACCAGGAGCCGGCCCCGGCGGGCGAGGTGGACGACGAGTACGTTGCGGGCGTTTTGAAAGATCTGGCGGACATGGCGGAACCCGCGAATGTGACGCTCTTGGTGGAGACCAACGGCGTCTACGCGGATACAAAGCGGCTGGCAAAGCTCATCGACAGCGTGGACCGGCCGCAGGTCGCGGCGCTCTGGGACATGCACCATCCCTACCGACACATGGGCGAATCCCCCGCGGAGACGGTCAAAAACCTCGGCGCGCGCATCCGTTACACCCACACGAAGGACTCCGTCGTGGAAGACGGAAAAGTGTGCTACCGTATGATGGGCGAGGGCGACCTGCCCGTCTACGAGATGCTGGACGCGCTCAAGGACACCGGCTACGACGGCTACGTGTCGCTGGAGTGGGTCAAGCGCTGGGCGCCGGAACTGACCGACGCCGGCATCGTGTTCCCCCACTTCGCGCAGTACATGTCCTCCTACTTCGAAGACCACATGCTGCAGCTCAACGCCCGCAAGACCGGCAAGTACGTCTGGAAAAAGGAGCACCTCATCGAGGCGACCTTCCCGGAGGTGCTGGACCGGATGGTGCGCGAGTTCCCCGACCAGTACGCCTTCCGCTACACCACCCACTACTACACCCGCACCTACGCCCAGTTCCGGGACGATGTGGACGCCTTCGCCCGCTCGCTGATCGCGATGGGCG
>JAEZHK010000070.1 GCA_023416655.1 Bacillota bacterium | reverse complement strand
CACCTCGCGCATCGCCTCGCGGACGTCGGCTTCGGAGAGTTTGCCCTTGCCGCTCAGCTTTTTGAACGCGGCTTGCAGTTTATCGGTCAGCCCTTCAAAGGCCATGCGCTTCACCTCAGCGTTTCATAAGTCCAATTTTTGGGGATTCCTTCAGGTTTCGATGCGCTCGATGGCGTCCAGCGCCCGCCGGGCTTCATGAAGCGCCTCACGGGTTTCCTCCGTGGGTTCGACGAGCGAAAGCGCCTGACGGCAGTCGTGGATCGCGTCCTCTAGCCGCCGGTACCGCGCCACGAGACCGAGCTTGCGCTCGTATGCCTCCAACTGCGCCTGTGCCTTGGTCAGCGCGTCGTGCACGCCCTGCCGGGTGATGCCCGCTTCCTCGGCCAGCTCCGAAATCGAAAGGTCTTCCTCGCAGTAGAGCCGGAGCAGCCTCGCGCGGTTTTCGGTCAGAAGCGGCCCGTAGAAGTCCATCAGCCAGTTGAGCGCGACCCGCTTTTCCACGTCCATCCCCCGCTTCCACGCGTACATCAGATTGTACACGGTGCGCGGCGGAGCTGTCAAGTAAATATTCTTGACATCGGAAATAAGTCCAAATATCGCGGAAAATTTCATCCTTTTCATTGCGCACCGGCTGGTGTATAGTAATGATCGTTCATTATTCAACTAAATTTTACGGGGAGGCGCATCCCATGGCCATTTCCAGAACACCCTTCGGAAACCTGCCGGACGGTCGCCCGGTAGATCTGTATACCATTACGAACGCCTCGGGTGCATCGGTTTCGATCTCGAACTACGGCGGCATCCTTGTCAGCCTCCTGGTTCCCGACCGCGAAGGCAAGCTGACCGACGTACTTTTGGGCTTTTCCGATGTCTCCGGCTATGCGCCGGTCAACCCCGGCTACATGGGCGCGCTGATCGGGCGCGTCGGCAACCGCATCGGGCACGGCCGCTTCACGCTGAACGGGGTTCCCTATCAGGTGGCGACGAATTCGGGCGGCCATCACCTGCACGGCGGCGTGACCGGCTTTGACAAGAAGCTCTGGGAAGCCGAGGCGGACGGATCAAAGAACGCCTTGAAGCTGACCGCCTTCAGCCCCGACGGCGAGGAGAACTACCCCGGCAATCTGAACGCTACGGTCACCTACGCGTTCTCGGACGACAACGCGCTGACCATCCGCTATGAGGCGGAGTCCGACAGGGACACGCTGTGCAACCTGACCAACCACGCCTACTTCAACCTGGCCGGCGAAGGCAGCGGCAGCATCGAGGACCACGAGATCCAGATCCACGCGAGCCGCTTCACGGCGACCGACTCCGGTCTGATCCCGACCGGTGAACTCAGGTCTGTTTCCGGAACGCCGCTGGACCTAAGGTCGCCCATCCGCCTCGGCGACGGCCTTGCTCATACCGAAGAATGCGAAGCGATGCTTTGGGGCGGCGGGTACGACCACAACTTCATGGTGGACGGCGAAGGCTACCGCGAGGCGGTCTCCCTCTACGCCCCGTCGACAGGCATCCGGATGAAGACGTTCACGGATCTGCCCGGCGTCCAGCTGTACACCGGCAACATGCTCTCAAGCGACTGGGCCGGCAAATCCGGCAGGAAGTATGTAAAGCGGGACGGCCTGTGCCTGGAGACGCAGGTTCCACCCGATGCGATCAACCATCCGGAATTCCCCAGCTCCATCCTGCGCGCCGGGGCGCGCTACGAAACCCTTACGGCGTATATTTTTACCGCACAATGATAGAATTTTGAAACAATAACCTGTGCCAAGCCGCTTGACAATGATTCCGATACTACACTATAATATTAACGAACCTATAAAGGTCAAGGGGAACCCGGAATGCGCGCCGGCAAACCGGCGCAGCATATCTCAAGGAGGAACAAATCCATGAAGAAACTCGTATCCCTTCTGATGGTTCTGCTCATGGTTTTGGGCAGCACGGTCGCTTTCGCTGAAGCGCCCGCGAAGACCGAACTCAACATCGGCGTCCTCGTGTGGAAGTTCGACGACACCTACGGCTCCACCGTCCGTGCCGCCATGATCAAGTACGCCGAAGAAATCGGCGCCGAGATGGGCATCAAGGTCAAGTTGGATCTGTATGACGCCAACGACGACATGGCCAAGCAGATCGAAGAAGCGACGGTTCTGTTCGCCAGCAAGCCCGACTTCGTCATCATCAACCTGGCGGAAGTCGCGTCCGGCATGAGCCTTGTGGAGATCGCGAAGGCCAACAACGTGCCTTTCCTGTTCTACAACAAGGAGCCCTCGACCGAAACCGTTCAGCAGGTTATCGTGGACACCGGTTCCATCTTCATCGGCACCACGCCGCGTGAAGCCGGCGACATGCAGGGCGAAATCCTCGCCGACCTGTACGCCAAGGATCCGTCCATCGACAAGAATGGCGACGGCACCCTCCAGTACCTCATGTTCATGGGCGAGCCCAACAACCCGGAAGCCATCGCCCGCTCGCAGTACTCCGTTGAAACCGCCATCGCGAAGGGCCTGAAGCTTGAGCAGCTGGGCGAGACCCTCGTGTGCAACTGGGACCAGGCGCAGGCGCAGGACGCCATGACCGCCACCTGGGCCAGCTTTGGCGAAAAGATCGAGGTCATCTTCGTCAACAATGACATGATGGGCCTCGGCGCCGTGGCGGCTCTGAACCAGGTCGGCTACAACACCGGCATCGAAGGCGATCCGTCCGTCGTGGTCATCGGCGTTGACGCCGTCGACTCCGCCCTCGAATCCATCAAGAACGGCGGCATGACCGCCACCGTCAAGCAGGACGGCGACGCCATGGGCAAGGCCAACATCCGCATCGCCATCAA
>JAEZHK010000130.1 GCA_023416655.1 Bacillota bacterium | reverse complement strand
GAATCCCTTCGGGCGCGCCATTTTCCGGCAGGGACGATATGTGGTGGGCGTAGTTCAGCGGTTAGAGCGCCAGGTTGTGGCCCTGGAAATCGTGGGTTCAAATCCCATCGCTCACCCCACTTTTTTCATTCCGGCCGGCCTGGGAGCCTCTGACGAGGGCGATGGGGTGTAGCCAAGCGGTTAAGGCCCGGGGCTTTGACTCCCGTATGCGCAGGTTCGAATCCTGCCGCCCCAGCCAATGCGACCCAGTAGCTCAGTCGGCTAGAGCATCTGACTTTTAATCAGAGGGTCCGGAGTTCGAGTCTCCGCTGGGTCACCATCTTTTTTCGCGCGGGCGTGGCGGAATGGCAGACGCGCCAGATTTAGGATCTGGTGTCCCAGGGACGTATGAGTTCGAGTCTCTTCGCCCGCACCAGACCATCGGCCGGGAATCGGCCGGGCAGCCAGACCCAGAAGGCAGAGTGGATACGCGGGTGTAACTCAATGGCAGAGCGCCAGCCTTCCAAGCTGGATACGTGGGTTCGATTCCCATCACCCGCTCCAATTTTTCTCGGAAGGTACTTGCCAAAGGAACCAGATTGTGGTATACTCTTATCCGCTGACGCCGAAAGGCTAGCGCGCGGTAGTAGCTCAGTTGGTAGAGCGCAACCTTGCCAAGGTTGAGGTCGCGAGTCCGAGTCTCGTCTACCGCTCCAAGATCACGATGAAGCCACCGTAGAAATGCGGCGGCTTTTTTCCTGCTTGAAGACGAAGGTTCGTCAGATCTCCTGTTTCCATGGGCGCGCTTGACAACCGCGTGCGCGGCTGTTATCCTATAAAAACAGACCGGAGTATTGTAATTGAGTACAATTGAGGAGGTCGTTTTTTTGAAAAAGGGCGACGCGCGCCGGCAGGAGATCCTCCGTGCGGCCGAAAAACTGTTCTACATGAAGGGCTATGAAAACACCTCCGTGCAGGACGTGCTGATGGAGGCGGGCATCTCCAAGGGCGGCTTCTACCACCACTTTGAATCAAAAGTCAAGCTGCTGGAGGAGATCGCGCTGGCGCGGACCGAGGAGGGCTACGAGCGCGCGGAGGAAGCGGTCACCGCCTCGCAGGGCAGCGCCGTGGACAAACTCAACATCCTGTTCGACGTGGGCAGCTTTTTCGAGGCGGGCGAGCTGGACTTCATCCGCCTGATGATCCGCGTGATCTACCAGGACGGCTGCGTGCAGCTGCGGGACATGATCAAAAAACTGCGGGTGGAAAAGTATGAGCCGCTGCTCACCCAAATCGTGCACGAGGGCGCGGCGTCGAAGCTCTTCTACACCAATTACATCGACAACGCCGCGCGGTTGATCCTTTTGATGGACAATGCGCTCACCGATGAGCTCGCGGGCGCGCTGGCCGAGGGGATCGAAAACCCGGAGCGCTTCGCGGGCCTGGTGGACCTCCTTGGGGCGTACAGAAGCGGCGTGGAGCGCCTGCTGGACGCGCCCTACGGATCAATCCGGCTGGTGGGGCTGGAGCGGATCGCGCAGGTGCTGCAGGCGCTGGAGCGGGAAGAGCGCAGGCCGAGGGCGGACGCCTGAGCGAAAAGGACAGGCATAGGCCAGATGCCAGGGTAAAAAGGGCTTTTCACGGACGCCAGGGTAAAAAGAGCTTTTTACATAGGCCGGACGCCTGACGGAGCATGGAACCGAGGCCATATGCGCCCTGTCTATACATTGGAAAGGGAGAGTGAAGAAATTTGAGGAAGCGTTGGTTGCCGGCAGTGGCTATCCTGCTGGTCCTTGCCGCGCTGGGCGGCATTTTTATCGTGTTTCAGAGCGTAATGGGCGAACGGAATGTCCGGACGACCTCTTCGGAAGCCACAAACGCGCCGGAAGGGGCCACGGCGGGCCTTGTGCCCGATAACGGGATCGAACCGGAAGCGACGCCGGTCAACGTCGTCGAGACGCCTATGCCCACGCTAGCCGTGACACCAAGCCCGACGCCCGAGCCGACGAGCGAACCCACTTTGGCGCCAACCCCGTCTCCGACGCCCGAACCGACGGCGACCCCTTCGCCCACGCCGTCCCCGACGCCTCAGCCGCTGCCGCTGGAGGGCCTCAAGATCGGCATCGACCCGGGCCATCAGCTGCACGCGAACAGCGGACTCGAGCCCGTCAAGCCGGGTGGCAAGGAGAAAAAGGCCAAGGTCGCCGCGGGCACTTCCGGCCGTGCCACCGGCGTTCCGGAGCATGAAGTCAACCTGACCATCTCGTTGGGCTTGCGCGACGCGCTGGAAGCCCTCGGCGCCGAGGTCAAGATGACGCGGGAGACCGCCGACGTGGACATCTCCAACGTCGAGCGCGCGAAAATGATGAACGAATGGGGCGCGGACATCGTACTGCGCCTGCACTGCAACGGCGTTTCCAGTTCCAGCGCAAACGGCATCGGGCTCTACGTCAAGACGGAGGGCGAGGGAGCGGAAGCTTCGCTCGCCTACGCCAAGACCATCATCGAGACCATGGTGGATGCCACCGGCGCCGAAAAGGACGGCATATTCCGCCGCGATACCTACTCCGGCCTCAACTGGTCCACCGTGCCCAGCATCCTGGTGGAGATGGGCTACATGACCAACAAGGAGGAGGACAAGAAGCTCAACGACCCGGCCTATCAGCAGAAGCTGATCCGGGGCATGGCGGAGGGTGTGGCGGCCTGCTTCGACCGGACACTTACGGACGCTCCCGTGACAGACGCCCCCGCTGCGGGGGAGGAGCTCATCCCCTCCGACCCGCTCGCCGAATCCACCGGAGAGTAATACCAACTCCAAGCATAAATCACTCGTTGCGCCGGGTCTTTTCGCGCGGCGCAGTGTTGCCTTCCGCTCAAAATAGCGCTGCTATTCCTCGCTCCGGCTCCTTGCGCCGCATCAAAAATCCCTCGCCGCTTTGGAGTGATTTATGTTCTCCATTGGTATAAAGACAAAGGTGTAGAGTATTCATCGACAGACTAAAGCGCCGGCTCCGTCGCAATGGACGGGGCCGGCGCTTTCTATCGGACGGGGTGCTATTTCTGGATCAGCACCGTGGTGCCGACGCCGCAGTTTTCCCAGATCCACTTGGCGTCCTTGACGGCGAGGCGCACGCAGCCGTGGGAGGCTTTGCGGCCCAGGCTGTGCACCGAGCCGGAGGTGGGACTGCCGCCCTTTTTCTTGAAGAGCACGGAGTGGATCATGTAGTTACCCTTGATGTAGAACGCATACTGCGCCCAGACGCCGAATTCGTCGAAGCGGTGCCACCGTTTGCCGGGGCCGGTGGTATCCTGATAGGTTCCCGGCGGCGTAGGCGTCTTGGCCATGCCCGTCGAGCATTTGACCTTTTTGACCAGCTTGCTGTACTTTTCGCCGCTCCAGGCGTAGACGTACAGGCGCTGTTCGCTCAGGTCCACCTTGATGAAGTAGGGGTGGTAGGGCCGGTCGGACTCCACCGCGTTCGTCGAGAAGAGGAGGTTTTGCGTCACCTCGTCGGCGATGCCGGTTTGGGGGATGCCGTTGACCTTCTGGAAATAGGTGAGGCCTTCCGTGGTGTTGTCGCCGAACACGCCGTCGTCGCCCTTGTACAGGTAGCCCAACGACTCCAGCCTGCGCTGTACGCGCTGGGTGTCAAGCCCCGTAGCGCCCTTCATGATGGTCTCCCGGTATAGCGGGAAGCCGTCCGACATGGCCTTCATGAGCTTGCCGTCCACGATGCCGGTGGCGGGGTACGCCGGGGCCGGGGTGGGGGTGGGCACCGGCGTAGGCTCGGGCGTCGCGGAAGCGTCCGCGCCGCCGGACAGCGCCTCCACCGTGCCGTCGCCGTAGGCATCCTCGTCCTCAAAGGTGACCGACGCGGAGGGCGCTACGCCGGAGATCAGCATGCTCAGGTATTCCTGCAGCGCCGTGACCGAATCCGCCGTGGCGATGCCGTAGATGCCGTCCGGCTTTTGGGACAGGAAGCCCCAGGTCATCAGATTCGTCTGCAATTCAGCGACCGCCGGGCCGCTCATGCCTTCCGCCATGGGCGTCGGTTCCGGGGTCGGAACAGGCGTCGGGGTGGGATCGGGGGTGATTTCGGGCATTTCGGTGTAGCGCACCACCACGTCGTTTGCCGTGGCAGCGGGCTGGCCGCCAGAGGGGTCCATGGCGGCGGCGGGTTCGCTACCCACGCCCGTGAGCGCGCCGAAGTCAACGGTTTCTTCTTCAGGCAGGGCGGATTTTGGCTGCTCTTTTGCGCCCGCCTGGGCGGATGCGGCGGTCTGCCGGACCACCTCCGCGCCGGGGTAGAGGGTGTAGGCGAGCAGAACCAGGATGAAAACCAGCGCCGACAGTTTGCGCGCCAATACGGTTCACTCCTTCACTTGAAAAGGCAAAAATTGAAATTCTTTTACCATTATAACACATGCCCGGGGGGTTTGCACGTAAAAACGATGTGGCGCAATTGTGGAGACAGAAGAGTGAAAGAAAATCCCGGCGCGCGCGTCGCCGGGAACGGGGAATCTTTGGGTTGACTGGCAAGGCCTGCAATCCCATGATGGTTTTCGGAGTGATAGGTCTACGGCCCGGTGACCGTCATGGGGGTGGTGTCCTCCACCACCTGATAGCGGCAGCCGGACAGCAGGACGAGCGCGATCATGAGCGCGATCAAAAGCTTTCGCATGTGTCCCTCCCCGGCGTTATGCGAACTTGACAGTGGCATGGCAAACCCAATTAAGGCTCTCATCGTTTCCGGCGACCTGTGCGCCGGAAACCGGTTTCCATAACCAGTGCGCACACTGGTGGAGGAAACAATACCGCAAGTCAGGGAGCCGCCCGGAAAATCCGCTGGTTTTCAGGCTCCCGAAGGGTTCCTCTTATGCGCGCAAAAGCCGCCCGGCGGATTTTGTGCGCCTCTTTAGAGCAGCGGATTCATGTCGGCCAGGCGGCCGAAGGTCAGGTGCGGCTTGATGGGGGAGGCCGCCGCCATCTCCTTTGTCGTCTCGCCAGACAATACCAATACCGACAGCATGCCGTGCTTCAGGCCGGTCTCAACGTCGGTGTAGAGCCGGTCGCCCACCATCGCCATCTCGGAAGGGGCGAGGCCGGTGCGGGCCACCGCCGCCTCGACGATGCCGCCGTAGGGCTTCCCGACGATGAGGTCTGGCCTTCTGCCCGCGGACGCCTCGATGAAGGCCATGATCGCGCCGATGTCGGGCGCGAACCCGGTCTCCGTGGGGCAGTTGAAATCCGGGTGGGAGGCGACGTAGGGCAGCCCTTCGCGCACCAGGTCGCACACGCGGGTCATCTTCTTGTAATCCAGCGTCGTGTCGTAGCCAATGACCACGATTTCAGGGTCGTCCTGGTCGATCAGGATGCCGCCCTCTTCGAGCTCCGCGAACATGTAGGCGTTGCCCAGCACAAAGGCGCGCTTGCCGGGGTAGAGTTCATTGACCTTGATGGCGGTGGCCTGGGTGCTGGTCAGCACCTTTTCCGGGCCTACGTCAAGCCCCATGCGGGAAAGGCGCTTTACGTAGTAATCCGCGTTGTGCGAGGAGTTGTTGGTCAGGAACAGGAAGTCCCGCCCGCTGTCCCGGACGGCCTTGATGAAGTCCAGCGAGCCGGGCAGGATCCTCTCGCCCAGGTAGAAGGTGCCGTCCATGTCCAAAAGGAACAGCTTTACGTCCGTGATCGATGGCATGGGCTAGTCCTCCGTAAACTCGATGGTGCCGTAGTCCAGCCGCTTGATGGAGGCCAGCGCGGTGATGGGGTAGCCCGCCTGCTTCAAAAGCTCATGGCCCGGCTGGAAGGCTTTTTCAATCACGATACCGACGCCCACGACCTGCGCGCCCGCAAGCTCAATCAGCTTGCACGCGCCCTTCGCGGCTTCGCCGTAGGCCAGAAAGTCGTCGATGAAGAGCACCCTGTCGCCCCGTTCGACGAACTTGGTCTTCAGCGTCAACTGGTAGTTGCTGCCCTTGGTGAAGGAGAACACACTGGTCTGCAAAATGTCCTCGGAAAGGATGCTGGAAGTGGATTTCTTCATCACGACGAGCGGGAGGTTCATCGCCAGGGCGGTCATCGTGGCGGGCACAATGCCGGAGGATTCGATCGTCATCACGCGGGTTGCGCCGGTATCCCTGAACAACCGGGCGAATTCTTCGCCGATCTTGCGCATCAGTTCCACGTCCACCTGGTGGTTGAGGAACGAGTCCACCAGCAGGATGTGCTGGCTGAGCGCTTTCCCGCTTTCGAGAATCCGCTGCTTGAGAAGCTCCATAGGTATCATCTCCCGAGCGTTTGTAGTCTTTCCCATGATACATGCTTTTGGCCGTAAGTTCAACGAAGTTTGCATGAAATCGTTCGGGATTTCCGGGGAAGCCGGCTGGCTTTGCCCGAATTCAACTTGACAAAACGGCCTTTTCGGCTTATACTAATCCGGTTGCGGACTATAAGGAAGGTGTTTTTATGTTCGATTATGATGTGATCGTCGTCGGCGCTGGCCCGGCGGGGATTTTTACCGCGCTCGAAACGCGCCGCCTGAACGCGGGTGCGCGCATCCTGGTGGTGGACGAGGGTCTGCGCATCGACAAGCGCACCTGCCCGGCCAGGACCCTGGGCCGCTGCGTCGGCTGCAAGCCCTGCAACATCATGAGCGGCTGGTCGGGCGCGGGCGCGTTTTCCGACGGCAAGCTGACATTGAGCGAAGAAGTCGGCGGCAACATGGTGGACTACCTGCCCCGCGAAGAAGTGCGGGCGCTGATCAATTATGCCGATTCGATCTATCTGGAGCACGGCGCGCCCGAGAAGGTGCACGGCCTGAACGACCCGGAGGTTGACCGGATCAAGTACGAGTGCTCCAAGTACAACATCAAACTCGTGCCCTCGCCGGTACGGCACATGGGCACCGAGCACGCGTTTACCGTGCTTCACAACATGTTTAAGACGCTGGATGCCTCCGGCAACTTCGAGTTCCGCGAGCGCACCACCGCTGAGGACGTGCTGGTGGAGGATGGACGCGTCGCCGGTGTATACGTGAAGGACGCCGCCGGGGCCAGGAGCCTCGTCCGCGCGCCCTATGTGGTGGCCGCGCCCGGCCGGGGCGGCGCCGCATGGCTCAATCAGGTGGCCAAGGACAACAGCATCCAGACGCTCAACAACGAGGTGGACATCGGCGTTCGCGTCGAGGCGCCCAACTCGATCATGGACCATCTCACAAAGCACCTCTACGAGGCCAAGATGGTCTACTACGCCGACACCTTCGAGAACAAGGTGCGCACCTTCTGCATGAACCCGGGCGGGCTCGTCAGCGAGGAGCACTACGAGGGCGGCATCGCGGTGGTAAACGGCCACAGCTACCTCGATGAAAAGCTGCACACCGACAACACCAACTTTGCACTGCTGGTGTCCACGCGGTTCACCAAGCCCTTCAGCTCGCCCATCGAGTATGGCCGCTACATCGCGCAGCTGGGCAACATGCTCACCGGCGGCGGCATCATGGTGCAGCGGCTGGGCGACCTTCTGAAGGGACGCCGCACCGATGCGTCGAGACTTGCAAAGTCCACCACCGAGCCGACGCTGAAGACCGCCGTGCCGGGCGACCTCTCCTTCGTGCTGCCGCACCGGCACCTGACCAGCATCATCGAAGCGCTGCGCGCGTTTGACAACGTCGCGCCGGGGCTGTACTCCGGGAATACGTTGCTCTACGGCGTGGAGGTCAAGTTCTATTCGTCGAAGCTCACCGTGGACAAGAACTTTGAAACGGCGCTGGGCGGATTCTATGCCATCGGCGACGGCGCGGGCGTGACGCGCGGCCTCATCCAGGCCAGCGCCACCGGCGTGGTGGTCGCGAGGAACATTCAGGGAAAACAGCGTTGAAAATCCGCCGGGTGGCTTTTGGGCGCGAAGGAAGAGGACTGCGTGAGCCAAACACCTGCGGGATTTCCGGGCGGCTCACTGACTTTAGGAATTGTTTCCGCCACCAGTGTGCGTACTGGTTATGGAAACTGCGTTCCCGGCGCGCAGGTCGCCGGGAACGATTGATATGACGGAGAACCAGACCCTGGTTTGCTATGATTCAAAGACCACAAAGGAAGCGAGCGGAACCATGTCGATCATGGAGGTCAAAGAATACCTGCAGGGTTTCGGGCTTTTGGAACGCGTCAGGGAGTTCAACCAGTCCAGCGCGACGGTGGAGCTCGCGGCGGAGGCGGCGGGCGTCGCGCCTCAGCGCATCGCCAAGACGCTCTCCTTCCGGGATGGGGACGGCTGCGTCCTTCTGGTGGCCGCAGGCGACGCCCGGGTGGACAACAAAAAGTTCCGGGATGCCTTCGGCTTCAAGGCCAAGATGCTCTCGCCCGAGGAGGCGCTGGAGCTGACCGGCCATCCGGTTGGCGGCGTGTGCCCTTTCGCGGTCGGCCCACGCGCGAAAGTCTATCTGGATGAGTCGTTGAAGCGGTTCGAAACCGTGCTGCCCGCCGCGGGCAACGACCAGTCCGCCGTGGTGCTGACGCCCGAGGAACTCTACGGCGCTTCCCGCGCCGCCGGCTGGGTCGATGCCTGCAAAGACTGGTCTGCGTAAAGAATGGCGTGTCCGTTCCCAGCGATGGGAACGGATTTTTGTTTTTGGGGAGGGTGGAATTCCGGGACCTTTTTCCGCAGACCTTGCATTATGCGTAACGCTGCCTTATAATGGAATTCATCAAGGGGCAGGAGAGGAGGGCTTCGTCTGAAGAAATTGATGGTGTTGGCGCTGGCGTTGGTCGCGGTGGCGGGCGCGCTGTCGATGGTGGGCGCGCGGGCATCGGGCGTGTCGCCGATTTCGCCGGACGTTCGCTTTCCGGTCCCGCCCGCGGGCGGATACCGGGTTGCGCATGGGTTCTATGAATCCCTTCGGATTGACGGCCTCCGGATCGCCAATGCGGAGGAGATTGCACAGCGGTACGCGTCTGCGGAAAGAGAGATTTCATTTGATGCGCGCCTGATTGCCAATTCCCAGGATTATGGCATTTTGATGCGGTCGAACCCCGCGCAGGAGGGTGTGCCGGAGCACCTTCGGGACTTTGACCTGCAGTTGATTATCGCGGGCGATCCTGAACCCGTCAAGCCCGGAGTTCATACTGTTGCGTACGAAATCTACGCCTGCAGGGGAATCCGAATTCCCGGCCGCAGCGGGCTGGTTGGCCGCGAGCGGATTTCCGGCACCGCCGTTTCGTTTACGCTCTCATTCACCGTGTACAACGACCCCAGCCTCATGCAGTCGTTTCGTTACGACAAGGCGCGCTTCGAACTGGACATGGCCAGGGACGGGGACACGCTGACGCTGCCTATGCCCGTCCTGTCGCCGTCCTCCGCCACCAGAGCGCCCGGGATATTCGCAATCGATCGATACGCTTCCGAGCACTATGGAATCGTCCAACTGGACGGCGAGCGGGATGGCGCGCTCAAGCTCCGGTTCACGAGGCCTGGGACGTTCACCTTTGATGTCGCCTGCCTCGTCATTGATGACCCGGAGTACTGGGCCGCGATCGGGAGTAGAAACGAAGTCACGGTGGTGGCCAAAAACCGCGTGACGGACCGGTCGCTGGACGCGCTCTCGATTGCGCCGGAGCACGAATGGTATCACGTTGGGGCGAATTGGCGGATGTGCGCGCTGCCCACGCCCGCGTCGATGAATGTGGACATGGTCTGGTCCAGCAGCGACGAGCGCGTGGCCGCCGTCGATGTCAACGGCGAGGTCCGCATCAAGAGCCCCGGTTGGGTGACGATCACCGCGACGGCGCAGGATATGAACCGCACGCAGGCCAGCTTCCGCTTTGAGTGCATACGGCGCCTGGAGGAAATCGACCTCGACGATTACATCCGGGCGATGCTGCCGGGGCAGACGCTGCAGTTGAAGCCGGCGTACAGTCCGTCGAACGCCACCCACCGCTGGGTGGATCGCTACGAGAGCAACAAAAAGAACGTGGCGACGGTGGACGCCTCCGGTATGGTGACCGCTCAGAGCGTGGGGGATGCGTTCATAACGGCCTATGGAGCAGATGGTGCGAAGGGCTTTGTGTACATCTCGGTGCGGCAGCCGGTGGAGGCGATCACCCTCACGTCGGAGGACGGCGGCGATGCACTGTACGTGGGCGAGAAGAAGCGCGTCGCCGCCCAGGTGCAGCCCAAGAGCCTTCAGCAGTCGGTTCGGTGGTCGGTGAACAATGCGCGGCTGGCTTCCTTTTCGGGCGGCGTCCTGAAGGCGAAGAAGGCCGGAAGGCTGACGCTGACGGCGGCGGCCAGAGACGGCAGCGGCGTCAGGGAGTCGCTGAAGCTGACGATCTACCAAAGGCCCCGCAGCATGAAGATGAACCGGCGCTCCGTCGTCCTGTACGCGGGGACCAATCCATCGGTGCCGCACGCGGTGCTGCTGAAGCCCGTCGTCAACAAGGGCGCGGGGTATAAGGCGCTCCGCTGGTCTGTGGAGGAGAACGCCGCGGCGGTCAGTGTGAGCGAAAACGGGCTGGTGACGGCGGCGTTTCTCGGCGTCGCCGTCGTGCGCGCGACCACCGACACCGGCAAAAGCTGCACCGCCACCGTACGGGTCAAGCGGCTTATGCCGTCGATGCGGTTTACCGCGGACCGCCTGGCATTGCCCTATGGGAAGAAGCTGGACATGCGCGGCCTGATTGAAGACTACAGGGCGTACGATCCGGTGCTGAAGTGGCGTAGCAGCAACCCCAAGATCGCGAAGGTGGATGCCTCGGGCATCGTGACCGCGCTTCGGCGGGAAGGGTCGGCGGTCATCACCGCGACCACGCTCGACGGACTTGCGGACAGCTGCACGATCTACGTCAACCGGCGCGGCGCGCTGCCGCCGGAGGACGGCGCAGGTTGATGATTTTGCGCCCAAAACCACAACCGCCAGGCTCGCTGCAGCAAGGCGGTTTCTTTTATGTTTTCCCTATATGTGGGGTCAAGGGGCATCATGCCCCTTGCGGGTGGTCCGGAGGGCGGAGCCCTCCGGCGTCACCCTCCGTTCCCCTCGGCTTGTTCCACAAGCCGTACTGCGCTTCGTTTTGCAGCGCGGACAGCATCAGTTCCCGCGCGTTGGGGACCTTTTTGCAGATGCCGTTCAGAAGTTCCTCGATCTCGTCCCGCTTGGTATGGCCGTTCGCGGGGCAGGGGGAGGGGATGACCGGCAGCTTCAAGCGCTTCGCCATGTGAATCACGTGCTTCTCCGGCAGGTAGATCAGCGGCCGGATCTGCGTGATGCCGCTTCTAGGCAGGTGCGTGACTGGGTGGAATGTGTGGATTCGCCCCTCGTACAGAAGCGACAGGAACAGCGTCTCGATCGCGTCGTCCCGGTGATGGCCCAGCGCCAGTTTATTGAAGCCTTGTGCTACGCACAGGTCGTTCAGCGCGCCGCGCCGCATCTTGGCGCAGAGCGCGCAGGGATTCTTCTCCTTGCGCTCCTCGAACACGATTTTTCCGATCTCGGTCGGCTTCACGGTGTAGGGCACGTTCAGTTCTTTGCACAGCGCGCGGACGCCGGAGGTATCGAATGGCTCCAGGCCCATTGTCAGCGTGAAGGCGGCCAGCTCGAAGGGCGCTTTGCTGAACTTCCGGTACAGCGACAGTGCGTACAGAAGCAGCAGGCTGTCCTTGCCGCCCGAGACGCCCACCGCGACCCGGTCGCCCGGCTCGATCATGCGAAAATCCTGATCCGCCCGCCTCAGGCACCCCAATACTTCCTTCATCGCGTTACCCGAGCATCGCGGACGCCAGCATGAACAACACCAATAGCGATGCCGCATCCACCAGCGTGGTCAGCGCCTGGCTGGCCACCAGCGCGGGGTCCAGGTTCAGCCGCTTGGCGAACATCGGGAGCAGGCAGCCGAGCGATTTGGAGAGCGTGACCGTCACGACCATGCTCAGGGACACGACCAGCGAGACCTGAAGCCCGATCCGGCTGATCCAGAGCATTCGGAGGAAGTTGAACAGCGCCAGCACCGCGCCCACCATGACCGCCACGCGGACCTCCTTCCACAAGACGTGGAGGATGTCGCAGAACTCGATCTCGCCCAGCGAGAGGCCGCGCACGATCAGCGTGGACGACTGCGAGACGCAGTTGCCGCCGGTGTTCATCAGGACAGGAATCGACGCGGTCAACGCCAGCCAGACGACCTCGTTTCCGCCGAAAACCGCGCCGTAGTGGGTGATGATCCAGCTGGCGATGGTGCTCAGGATGAGCAGGGCGACCAGCCAGGGGATGCGGTTTAGCGCCATGCGCCAGGCGCTGGTGTGCAGGTAGTCGTCGTCCGACGGCAGGATGGCCGCCATGCGCTCGAAGTCCTCGGTGTTCTTCTCCTCGATCACGTCCACCACGTCGTCGACGGTGATGATGCCCACCAGGTGGTCCTCCATGTCGACCACGGGAATCGAGATCAGGTCGTACTTGCGCACGGTTTCGGCCACGGCGTCGCGGTCGTCCAGCGTGCGCACGCTGACGACGTTCGTCTGCATCAGTTTTTCTATCGGCGTATCGTCATCGGCGATGATCAGCTTGCGAAGCGCCACCGTGCCTTCGAGGCGGCGGGCCTTATCGATGACGAAGATGGTGTAGATGGTTTCCTTGTCGATGCCGGTGCGCTTGAGCTCCTCCATCGCCTCCCGCACGGTGATGTCCTTGCGGGTCTCGCAGTATTCGATGGTCATGATGGAGCCGGCGGAATCCTGCGGGTAGCGCAGAATCTGGTTGATGGTCTCGCGGCGGAAGCGGTCGATGAACTGCAGGATGCGCTTGACGAGATCCGCAGGGAGCTCCTCGAGGAAATCCACCGCGTCGTCGACGAACATTTCGTCCACCAGCGCGCTCACTTCCACGTCGCCGATGGATTCGATCAGCGCCTCGCGCTGTTCGGAGTCCATGTAGGCGAACACGTCCGACGCCTTGTCCTTGGGGAGCGTACGGAACGCCACCAGCAGCTGCTCGCGGCCCAGGGTGGTGAGGTATTCCGCGATGTCCACATCGTTGAGGGTTCTGAACTCGCCGCGCAGCTCGCTGTGGCGGCCCTGAGTGAGCAGTTCGTCCAGTCGTGGCTTGACCAGATCGAAATCCAAGGTTGTCCCTCCTTCAGGTGGACGCCGCATGGGCACCTGCGCCCCGGGGCGGCGGGAGAGCGGCCGTTCCGGCGCGGGCACGAGCCCTAAAACGCCGGGGGCGGTTGACTTTCATCCATGATACCCGGGTTTCCTGTGTTCGTCAAGTCCTGGCAACAGCATGAATCAGAGATTCATGCTGTTGCGGAGGGAACGGAGGCGAATTGCTAAAAATCCTGCGGGATTTTCCGGGCGCAATCCGCACCAGCGGAAATGATTCCCCGTCGGGCGGGCAAGCACGCCCTTTGGGGGAATCCATATGCACCGGCAAAGCCGGTACATATGATGGAAGATGGAGGGCTGCGGCCCTCCAAACCTCCCGCGGGGGACCCATCCCTAGCGCATGCGTTAAGACTTGCAGGGTGGTATCTGGCTCATTGATCGTTCGGCGCGAGGATGTAGCGGGCGGTCAGCCTTGGGCAGTAGTCGTCGCCGTAGAAGTAGTTGCCGTTGCCCGCCACGTCCGCGTAGGCGGTGTAGATAACGCCCACGGAGGGGCTGGCCGTCGGGGAGGCGTTGTCGAGGATCACGTACTGGGGCGCGTCCTCGGTGCCCACGTTCATCACGATCAGCGGCGGCGTCTCGTCCTGCAAGATCTCCACGATCGGACCTTTGCACAGGAAGATCTTGCCGTACCACTGACGGTAGGTGAGCAAGAGGTTCTTGTAGTCCATCTTCCAGGCCTTGCGGGAGTACTCGTTCAGGGAGGGCACGTAGTTGACGTGCACGGAGATCACCGAGTCCGTCAGGCCCGGCTTCTGCGCGCGGAAGGTGACGGTGTTGTCCCCGATGAGGGTGAACTTGGCCTTGAACGAGAAGCCGCCGTTCTGGTCGATCTTGATGGAGTCCTGAACGTAATCGGTGTCCACCACCAGCGTGGCCGACGGGTCCATCGTGCCGGAGATGGTCATTGTGTCCCTCGAGGAGGCCTTGGCCAGGTTCAGGCTGGGCTCCAGCGGGATGTCCTGCGGCTCCCGGTACAATACGATGTCCTTGCGGGTCTCCTTGTGGTTGAGTGTGGATACGAGGACGGAGATGTTGTTGTCGCCGTAGCCCACGTTGATGTTGGCGGACAGCAGGCCCTCGTAGTTCACCACGTCCGTCACGTCCTCGCCGTTTACGAGCACCTTCGAACCGGGCACGACGTGCAACTGCAGCGAGTAGATCGAATTGACGACCTGCTGGAAGTCGCTGGAGGGGCTGATCAGGGTCAGCGGCGACTGGGGCACGTCCACGGTCAGCTCCAGCGGCGGAAGGTACGTCTTCGCGCCGTTTTCGCTCTCGAGCACCGGCGTCATCGTGATGACGGCGGCCTCCAGGTCCTCCGGACTCTCCTGAAACCAGCTGCTGTCCGGGACCTCGATGCGGGCCAGCCCGCCCGTCAAAAGGTAGGAGCGGCCCAGTTCCTTGATAAAGACACTGTTGCCGTCCGAACCGTAGAAGGTGATCGCGTGGCCTTCGCGGCCGTCGTCCAGCACGATTTCCTCAACGTCCGGCGCGAGCCTTCCGCCCGCCTCGTACAGCCGGGAAAGGCGCCACGCGTCAAACCAGAAGTACAGCCGGTAGATCGCAAGGCACAAAAAGGTGATCGAGACCACGATAAACACCGCCCAGAGGAAGCCCATGGCCACGCGCGAGGCGCGGCTCGGGCCTTTTCGGGCGGAGGAGGACGCGAACGCGCCGATCGCCTGGTTGCAGCGGGCGCAGCGCGCACGCCCCTCGGCGACTTCCGCGCCGCAGTTCGGGCATTTCAAGGGATGTACCTCCGAAAGATAACAACATGGCACATTTAAATTATACGCGTCATTATTATATCTCCTCGGACGCTTTCTGTCAAAAGTTCGTTGCTAAACCGCCCTTGAAGGCGCAGGAGGACGCGAACGCGCCAATCGCCTGGTTGCAGCGGGCGCATCGCGTACGCCCTTCGGCGACGTTCGCGCCGCAGTTCGGGCATTTCAAGGGCTGTACCTCCGAAAGATAACAACATGGCACAATTAAATTATACGCGTCAAAAGTTCGTTGCTGAACGGCCCTTGCGGACGCGGACGCGTCGCAGGCTAAATCCGCTGATAATACGCAATGATGAACCCGCCGGAGACGTCGTGGCTGTACTCGAAGCCGTAGCTTTTGTAGAAGTCAATCACGCCGTCATTTCCGTTGGATATGTAGACGTATAGATAGCGGATGTCCGGGACGGCGCGCAGCCAGGCCATCGCCTGGTCGCACAGGTTCCTCGCGATGTGGCGGCCCCGGTATTCCGGGCGCACGTAGAGGTTGTTCAGGCAGCCGACCTTTGCGGGCAGCGGCAGCCAGTCCGGGTAAAACCCTGTTTCATGGATGCCCGTCAGTCCCGCCGCCCAGCCCGGTTTTGCCGTTTTGGCCGCCTCCGCTTCCAGCGATGCGGTGGAAAAGACGTACCCGACGGGGAGTTCGCCGTCAAACGCGACGACCAGCTGTTTTTCCGCCGCGCCTTCGAAGCCGGGCTTCAGGCGGTTGTCAAAGTTCATGGCCTTCAATACTTCCGGATGGATGACGCCTTTCTCCGCTTGATGGGCCATCAGCGCGTCGCACAACCCCCGGCAGATTTCCACATTGCCGTCGGTAATGGTCCTATAGGTGATGTGCTGCAAATCCGTTGGCATGGATTCCGACCGCCCTTCCTGACGCCTTGGCTTGGGGTACAGCTTATACGGAAAGCACCGGCGCTTACTTAGTCCAATTATACACGAAAAATGCGATCCTTCAAAGGATTCGGGCGAAATCAAACGGGTCAATAGCCCGCGCTGCCGCTGTATGCAGCGAGCGGCTCCGCGCGATACCCCACGCGCAAATTCCAGTCGCGGCCTCATGAAACGCCGCAAAGGAACGGCATCCGTACATGGGAATCCCTTATTCTCGACGAATTCACGCGGAAAGTGAAGATTTGTCACAAAATCCGGTCGACAAGCCGCGCTGACATGGTATAATAGAGGCAAGTTGGACTCGGGAGGGATGGCTCTTTGGACAATTTCCGCGAAGAGGTTGCCGTCCGGCGCAGCGCCGGTCTGTACAACTTCCTCTACATGCTCGCCTGGGTGGCGATGATCGTGTTCGCTCTGATGGCGATGATCGGTCTTTCGGGTGTTATGGGGATGCTGACCACGGGCTTCAGCATCATGCCGGTCGTGATGCTGGTGCTCTTCGGCGGACTGGCCTTCCTGATCTTCCGCTACAAGGACGAGATGAAGAGCGAGTACGAGTACTCGTTCACCAACGGCGACCTCGACGTGAGCAAGGTGCTCAACAACAGCCGCCGCCGTTACCTGACCAGCCTCAAGATGAAGGACGTGGAAGCCGCAGGCCCTGTGACCGGCGCCGCCTTCCGCAGGTTCGTCAGCATGCCGGGCGTCAAAAAGCACAACTGGTTTCTGAACCGGGAAGCGCACCTGTACTTTTTCTACTTCGTCAAGGCGGGCGTGAAGCACCTGATGGTGGTGGAAATCTCCAGCGAGATGGTGGACCTGGTGAAGAAGCCCAACTACATGAATTACGGCATCTGGCAGGCATGACCGCGTACCTCGACAACAGCGCCACTACGAGGCCAAGCGATGGCGTCACCGGGGCAATGGTACAAACGATGCGGGACGGATACTTCAATCCGTCCTCTCTGTATGCCCCGGCGGTGGAGACGGAGAAGGCGATGCGCGCCTGCCGGGAGCTGATCGCACGTTCAGTCAACGCGCAGCCGGATGGCGTGACCTTTACCTCCGGCGGCACAGAGGCCAACAACCTCGCCATCCTGGGTTCCATCGCCGCCCGGCGCGGCCCGGTGCGCGCTATCGTGGCGGCGTCGGAGCACCCGTCGGTGCTGGCTGCCTTTGACGAGCTTCGTGCCCGCGGGCATGAGGTGGACGTCATCCCCGTCGACCGGGCGGGGCAGATCGACTGGGGCTCTCTGGACGCGGCGCTCGAAAAAGGCCCCGCGCTCGTCAGCGCCATGCAGGTCAACAATGAAACGGGCGCGGTATTGGACGCGCCGAGGCTGATCGGGCGGGTGCGCGCGCTCGCGCCCGAGGCGCTGATTCATGTGGACGGCGTGCAAGGCTTCCTCAGGCTGCCCTTCGACATGCGCGGCGTGGACTTCTACACGCTGTCCGGCCACAAGATTCACGGGCCCAAGGGCATCGGCGCGCTGGTGGCGGGGCAGAAAGTTCGATTCAAGCCTCGTCAGCACGGCGGCGGGCAGGAGAAGGGCCTGAGGTCCGGCACGGAGAACACGCCGGGCATCGCGGGACTTCGCCGCGCCATTGAAGAGATGCGCGCGCTGGGAGACGTGGCTGCGATTTTGCGGGAGAAGAAGCTGCGCCTGTGGGCGGGGATCCGGCAGGGCGCGCCGCAGGCGGTCGTGTTCGGCCCCGCGCCTGAGGAGGGTTCGCCCCACATCCTGAACGTAGGCTTTCCAGGCGTCCGCGGCGAGGTGATGCTGCACGCGCTGGAGGGCGACGGGGTGTACGTGTCCACCGGCTCGGCCTGCTCGTCCAAGAAGCGCAAGGTCAGCGCGGTGCTCCTTTCGATGGGCATCCCAGCGGAGCTGGCCGAGTGCGCCATCCGCTTCAGCCTGTCCCCCTATACGACGGAGGAAGAGATCGAGTACGCCGCGGCGCGCGCGATTGCGCACTACGCGGTGCTGTCAAAATTCTGGAGGCGATAAAATGCGCGAAGTACTGCTCGTGCGCTACGGCGAAGTTCACTTGAAGGGCCTGAACCGCCCTTATTTTTTGAGAAGGCTTGTTGAGAACATCAAATTCGCGGTCAGGCCCCTCGGCGGCCGCGCGTGGCTGAGCGACGGCCGCATTTACGTGGCGGACGCGAGCGACATTCGCACGGCGGCTGAAAAGGTCGCCCGAGTGTTCGGCGTGTACTCGGTCAGCCTGGCCTGGGAGCTGGAAAAGGATTTCGAGGCCATCGCGAAGGCGGCGGTGGAGGTGGCAAAGCCCCTTACCGGCACCTTTAAAGTCGAGGCCCGGCGCAGCGACAAGAGCTTCCAGCCGGATTCGATGGCGATGGCGCGGGAACTCGGCGGCCGGGTGCTGGACGCGAATCCCAACCTGAAGGTGGACGTGCACAAACCCGAGCACCGCGTTTCCGTTGAAATCCGCGACAAAGCCTACGTCTACGCGGGCGAGACGCTGGCCGTGGGCGGCATGCCGCTGGGCACCGGCGGACGGGCGGCGCTTTTGCTCTCCGGCGGCATCGACAGCCCCGTGGCCGGCTACCAGATCATGCGGCGGGGCGTGACGCTTCGGGCCATCCACTTCTTCAGCTTCCCCTACACCAGCGAGCGCGCCAAGCAGAAGGTCATTGACCTTGCGGCCATCCTGGGCGAATACGGCGGCGGCATGCCGGTGGACGTGGTGCCGTTCACGAAAATCCAGATGGAGATCCATGAGAAATGCCCGGACGAGTTCGGCACCCTCATCATGCGCCGCTTCATGATGCGCATCGCGGAGAAGCTGGCCAAGCGCCGCGGCTGCCCGGCGCTGGTCACCGGCGAGAACCTGGGCCAAGTGGCCAGCCAGACGATGGAGGCCATCGCCGTCACCGACCGGGTGGTGGAGATGCCGGTATTCAGGCCGCTGATCGGTTTGGACAAGCTGGAGATCATCCAGATGGCCACCCGCGTCGGCACCTACGAAACTTCGATCCTGCCCTATGAGGACTGCTGCACCGTGTTCACGCCGCGCCACCCGGCCACAAAGCCCAAGCTCGAGGACATCGAGAAGGCGGAGGCGCTCCTCGACTGCGAGGCGCTCATCGACGAGGCCATAACAAACACCGAGGAAGTCAAATACTGGGAAAACTGAATTACATCCACAAAAAGCCCCTCCACGCGGAGGGGCTTCAAATCGTCACCCGGTTTCTGCTTTCAATCGTTCCCGGCGACCTGTGCGCCGGGAATCGGTTTCCATAACCAGTGCGCACACTGGTGGTGGAAACAATACCTTTGATCAGTGCGCAGCCCGGAAATTCCAGAGAATTTCAAGCGCACGCAGAGCTTCTTCCCTCGCGTTGAAAAGCCGCTCGGCGGATTTTCAACGCCCTTTAGAAGAATTTGCGGAATACGTACTGGTCCAGCAGGATCGCGATGCCCAGAAGGGCCGTATAGACGCCAAACCAGGTCAGCCGCACGCGGCGCACGATGGACAGCATGAACTTGATCGCAAGAAAACCGAACACCGCGCTGGTGAAGATGCCGACCAAGAGCGGCTGCCAGCCGCCCATCGACTCGACCATCGCGCCGCTGAAGATGTCCTTGCCGTTTTTAGCCAGTTCCAGAACGATCGCGCCCAGGATCGCGGGCACGGACATCAAAAACGCGAAGTCCGCCGCGCGCTTCCGGGAAAGGCCCGTGGCCACGCCGCCGGAGATGGTCGCGCCGGAGCGGGAGACGCCCGGCAGGATGGCCAGCGCCTGCATGACGCCCATGAGCACCGCGTTGTACCACTTGACTTCCTTGGTCTGGAAGGACACGCCGCCCACCAGGTCCGCAAGCCACAGGATCAGCGTGGTGATCAGGAACTCGTAACCCAGCGCTTCGGGGGAGAAATTGATGTCGAAGAGCAGCGCCACGATGACCGCCGGGATTGTCGCGACCACGAGCAGCCAGAGTTCGCTCTTGACCGGGTGCAGGACCATGTTCCACAGCCGCTTCCAGTAGACAACGACCACCGCGGCCAGCGTACCGAAATGCAGAAGGATGTCCAGCGTCAGGTAGTTGCCAACCGAGAAGCCGAAGATCTTCTGGAGAAGGTCCAGATGCCCCGTGGAGCTGATGGGCAGAAACTCGCCCAAACCTTGAACCAGCCCCAGCCAGAACGCCTGCATGATGGTCATACAAGCACCCCCTTACATTGTTTCAGAAAGCATACACCGGATATTGTACGGCAAAAACGGTTCCCGCACAAGCGTTACATTGGAAAACATTGAAGATTCATCAAACTTTTGTTAACTTGGCTTCGGCCTCCCGCCGTCACGGCCCTTCATCCGGTAATATTCCGGGCGATCGCCTTTTTCAGGAACTTCGAAGCCAGCGGCGCCGCCGTGTCGCCGCCCGCGCCGCCCTTTTCAACCACCACCGCGATGGCGTAGGGGTGGCTTGGATCATCCAGGTAGCCGACGAACCACGCGTCGGTGGGCACGGACTTATCGTCGCTGGTCTCAGCGGAGCCGGTCTTGCCGCAGACGGTGTAGCCCTTGACGGCCGCCTTCTTCGCGGTGCCGTCCTTCACCACCCGGGCCATGTAGCCGCCGATGAACCGGGCCATGTCATCGGTCATCACCCGGCCGTACGCGCCGCTGGCGGTGCGGATGCGGGGCAGGTTGCCCACGCCGGTCACCTGCTTGATGAGCTGCGGGTTGGGCATCACGCCGCCGTTGGCGACGGCGCTTACGATCATCGCCATGTGCAGCGGCGTGACCAGCAGCTTCCCCTGACCAACGCCAGTCCAGGCCAGATCGCTCACATTCGTGATCTCGTCCGGGATCGAGGACTCGTAGAGCACCAGGTCCCGGAAGCTGAAGTTGACGTTGAAGCCCATCTTCTTGGAGGCGGCGATCAGCGCGTCGTCGCCCATCTCCACCGCAAGAGACGCGAATGTGATGTTGCAGCTCTTGGTGAACGCCTCGAGCAGCGACATTTTGCCGTGCACCGCGCCGCCGTAGCAGGTCACCCTGCCTGCGCCGAACTCCTCCAGGCCGTCGCACACAAAGGTGCGGTCCAGGATGCCTGGGATACTGTCCAGCGCGGCGGCCAGCGTCACAATCTTGAAGGTGGAGCCGGGCGGGTACTGGCCCTGCAGCGCGCGGTTGAGGTAGCCGGAGCCGGTCTCGTCCGCGCCGGACTGGCGGGTGGACAGCGCGCCGGGGTCGTAGTCGGGCTTGGAGACCATCGCGAGAATCTCGCCGGTCTCATAATTCATGACCACCACCGCGCCCCGCTTCTTGTCCGGGAACTGCTCGGAGATGTAGGCGCACAGCTCCGCGTCAATGGTGAGCCGGATGTCGTCGCCCTTCGCCTGGGAGCCGGTGAGCACCTGCCAGGTGCGGTCGATGATCGAGCCGGAGAGGCCGAGGAGCGTCCCCGCCTGGAAGGTCTCAACGCCGGTTCCCGACATGCCCATCGCGTCGCCCACCGTTTGGGACACCGCGCGGCGGATGGATTTGTCGCTATTATACTTTCTCGTCCTGTCCTCCAGCGTCGTCGCGAGCAGCAGGCCATTGCGGTCGGTGATGTCGCCCATGGCGTTGGTCTTTTTCGCCACGTTCAGGCGGCTGTTCATCTGGCTGGTGGTCCAGCGCGAGCCTTGCGAGTACACCGTGTAGCCCAGCCAGCCCCCCAGCCCCAGGAACGAGGCGATGAGGAGCGCGGTGATCACCCGGATCGCGCGGCGCATCCGCTTCATACGCCGCCCTCCCGCCACTCAAGCCGTTTCAGGTCCTCGGCCTCGTCGCCCGCGTTGAGGGACGATACGCCCAGCAGCATGCCCATCGCGCCCATCATGCTGACGATGGAGCTTCCGCCCGCGCTGACAAAGGGCAGCGTGACGCCGGTCAGCGGGATCAGCTTGATGTTGCCGCCTACGATCACCAGCGTCTGCACGGCCAGCAGCGACACCACGCCGAAGGCCACCAGCGCGTGGAAGCTGGTGCGCGCGTTCATCGCGACCGAAGCGCCCCGCATCAGGAGCAGTACGTAGATGCCCAGCATTGCCAGCGCGAACACCAGCCCGAAGTCTTCGCAGATGGCCGCGAAGATGAAGTCGGAGTGATAGAGCGGGATGTTCCTGGGATACCCCAACCCCAGGCCCATGCCGAACATGCCGCCCGAGCCGATGGCGATCAGCGCCTGGATGATCTGGTAGCCGAAGACCAGCGGGTCGCTCCAGGGGTTTTTGAGCAGCTCGATCCGCTTGGCCACGTAGGGGAACAGGTTGTAGGCGGCCACCGCGCCGCCCGCGCCCATGCCCAGCCCCGCCAGCGTGATGGGCAGGTTGGACGTGGCCGCGTAGAACATCATTACCGCGGTCAGGAAGTACAATAGCAGCGCGCCCAGGTCCCGCTCGGCCAGCAGCAGGCCGCACATCGCCGCCACGAAAAGGAGCGCGGGCAGGATCTTTCGGAACCGGGGCCGGTTGGAAAGCCGGGAGGCAAGGATGAAGATCACCGACAGCTTGCCGAACTCCGAAGGCTGTACCGTGAGCGCGTCGCCAGAACCGAACTTCAGCCAGTTCTTTGCGCCGTTCTGCCAGGTTCCGATGACGAGCGGCGCGGCAAGCGCCAGGAAGGTGATGACCATCAGCGGCACCACCCACTTGTCCCAGGACCGAAGGTATCGTATAAAGCCTATGCCGATGCCCATGGACATCAGACCCGCCAGCATGTAGACCGCCTGGATCTGCGGGGTCACCGAGGACCGGGCGATGTCCTTGAGCGTCACCAGGCTGATCGAGCAGAGCAGGAGCGTCAGGATGAGCAGCGCGCGGTCAATGGGCCAGAGCTTTGAAAAGAGCTTGACCACCCCGAACGTGATGAGCGGCATCAAAACCGCGAACATGAGCGCCTGCAGGTCGAAGGAATCGGATCGGATGGCAAGCAGAAGCATGGCGGTGAACTGAAACAGCATCACGCCGGTCAACAATAGCCTTGTATTTGCGCGCAGCACCGCGCGGCGCAGCGCGCCTGTTTCTACAGGTCTCGCCATATCGCATCCTCGTTGAAATCATCGTTCGGTGCCGTCGGCTTGATCCGCCTGGCGCGCTTCGCGGTGGGGTTTCGCCCCGCGCCGTCCGCCCATTCGCCGCCGTCCGGGGCCACGCGGGCGCGCTTTGAAACGGGCGCTGGGTCGAACGGCAAATCGAACTGCACCGCGGGCTTTTGTCCGCGCTTTGAGGGCCTTTGCCTTGGCTGTTCCATGGGCGTCTCGACGAACTGCCCTTCCGGGGTCACCGGGACCTGACGTACGCGCCTCGCGGGTTTTTTCCGGGGCTGATCTGCGGGCGTTTCAATGAACTGTCCGTCCAGGGTCACCGGGACCTTCCGGGCGCGCTTTGACGGTCGGGCGCTTCTTTCGTCCGGCAGGGGCCGGGCGTAGGCGACTTCGGGCTGCCTTTCATAGGGCTCGTCCGCCTCCCCGTCCTCCGGGTCGCCGGGCTCCACCTCAAACCACTGATCCTCTTCCTCTTCTTCGGCTGGCGCGTCGAACAGCACCAGCATCAGCTGCAGCTTCCCGATGGTCACGACGTCGCCGTCCTCGAGAAAGACCGCTTCCCCGGTGAAACCGCCGCCCACCTTCAGCTCCGCGCGGCCCATCGGCACCATCAGAAGCCCGCCCTCCCGCAGCTCAAAGTGCGCGTGGGCGCGCAGCATGTCCCGGTGGCGGATGCGCACGTCCGCGCTGACGGCGCTGCCCAGCACACCCTCCCGGGGGATCGGGTAGCTGACGCGCTTTTTCGAGCCGGGGTTCAGGATCAGCTCCCCGACGCAGCCGGTCTGGCCCATCCACTCGCGCAGGAGCTTCGCCCTTCGGTTGTCGGCCACGGTCATCCGCCAGCCCCGAAACAGGAGCGTCACAATCAGCGCCACAAACCAGTAGCGCGCGGCCAGCGAGATGAGCGCGTAGAGATCGCTATTCAAGGCGCGTCTCCTTTCAAGGCAATCGCTTCCGCCAAAGGCGTAAGCGATTGCGGAGATGGGGCCGGATTACTGAATTTCCTGCGGGAAATTCCGGGCGCAATCCGGGCTTAAGGAAATGATTCCCCGTCGGGCGGGCAAGCGCGCCCTTTGGGGGAATCCATAAGTACCGGCAAAGCCGGTACTTATGGTCGAACATGGAGGGCTGCGGCCCTCCAAGCCTCCCGGAGATTCCGTTAGCAATCTCCAATGGGTGTCAGGTTTTTAGGCGGGCTTTGAGGCCCGTCAGCAGTTGCTCCCGGAGCGCCTCGCACTCGATCAGGTTGACCGAGTCGATCAGCCGCCGCCGTGTGAACGCGCGCCGGGTCAAGAAGCCGCCCAGCCTGCGGTCGATTTTCGTCAGCAGCCGGTCGTTCCCGGAGAGCGCGAACATCGCGCGGGGGAACATTTGCTCGGCGCGGCGGGCGAACGATTCCTCGACGAAGCCGGGGGAGAGGATTTCCCGGGATCGGGCGTGAAAGCCCTCCAGGATCTCCTTCGCCGCATCGCCTTCCGCGAGCAGCGCCCGGCCGCCTTCGTGTACCACCGGCAGGTATTGGACGGACAGACGGTCGGAAAAAGTTGCGAGAACCACCAGCGCGCAGCGCCAATATTCATCATTTTTCCGGTCAAACAGCAGATTTCCCTGTCCGTAGACGATGGTGGATCCCATGTATTCCTCATAACAGGCCACCGAGTGGGTGTGCTGGCAGACGATAAGATCCGCGCCTTTTTCGGCCAGCTTTCGCAGCGTCTTGCGAAGCCCCGGCGACGGATAACGGGAACATTCGATCCCGCCGTGGTAGAGCGCGACGACGAAATCGCATTCTTTTTTAAGCCGTGCGACTTGGTCGGGTGTCTCCAGCGGGTCGAAGGGGTTCGCGCCGGGGGAGGATTCCCCGGCGACCGAAAATTCCCGCTCGCAGACGGCCACGAGGCCGATCCTCATGCCGTTCTTTTCCAGCACGAAGGGCTTCGCGGCGTCTTCCAGGTTCCCGCCCGCGCCGAAAAAGGGGATGCCCTGCCCCCGGAGCGCCTTGAACGTGCTTTCAAGGCCCGCGGGGCCGTGGTCCAGAATATGGTTGTTGGAGAGCGCCAGAATCGGCTCGAGCGCGGCCAGCCCCTTTGCGCAGGCCGTTGGAGCGGAAAGCGCCGGCCCGGCCTTTGCGATGGGCGACGCGCCGTCGTAGAGCGGCGCTTCCAG
>JAEZHK010000081.1 GCA_023416655.1 Bacillota bacterium | reverse complement strand
CGCCATGAAGGGCATGCTCGCGCCCAAGTTCAAGGAGACCATCCTGGGCCGCGCGCAGGTTCGCCAGACGTTCCGCGTCACCGGCGTGGGCATGATCGCGGGCTCCTACGTCACCGAGGGCAAGGTCATCCGCAACGCTCAGGCTCGTTTGCTACGTGACAACGTGGTCGTCCAGGAAGCCAAGATCGAATCGCTCAAGCGCTTCAAGGACGACGCCAAGGAAGTTGCGGCGGGCTACGAGTGCGGCATCGGCCTGGAGAACTACAACGACGTCAAGGAGGGCGACGTGATCGAGTGCTTCCAGATGGAAGAAATCGAACGCTGAGCCGAAGCGTCAGAGATCCCAAGGGATTTCCGGCGCATGGAAAATCCTGCGCAGGCCTGAATATCCGCGGATTTTCGGGTGCTTCACGGACATAAGGCAATGTTTCCGAAACCGGTGTTGCGCTGGTTTCGGAAACCGCATTTCCGGCGCATGAGATTGCCGGAAACGCTTGAATGAACGACATGGGTTTGTCACAGTGCGACCTTGCGAGGCCAACAGTTCGCAAGTCCTGCTTGAGTCCGTCAAAGCGGGGTATCCTGTGGACGGACCGCAATTGGCGGCACTGGCCGCCAATCCATCAAGGAGGAACCATGGCATTTGACCGTGTGGACCGCATTTCCGAAGAGGTGCGGCGCGAGCTGGACAAAATCCTCAGGGAGGAACTGAACGATCCCCGGGTCGGCGGCACGTACTCCATCGTCCGCTGCGAGGTGACCCGCGATCTGCGCTACTGCAAAGTGCGCGTGAGCGTCCTGGAACCGGAGAAGCGCAAAGGCATGATGGAGGCGCTCAAGAAGGCCTCCGGGTTCATCCGCCGGGAATTGGGCAGGCGGGTGGATCTGAGATATACCCCCGAATTGATCTTCGAGCTGGATACCAACATTGAGTACGCAGACAAGATCAACAGGCTGCTGAAAGAGGAGGGATCCCATGGCGACGATCCCCGAATTGGCGGCGTGGATTGAAGCGCGGGACAATATCGCGGTGGTGGCCCACGTATCGCCCGACGGGGATACGCTGGGTTCGGGGCTTGCGCTGGTAAGGGCGCTGACGAAAATCGGCAAGCGCGCCGCGCTGGTCAGCGCGGACAAGGTCCCGCACATGTACGAGTTCCTTCCGGGCACGGACAAGGTGTGCGCCCCGAACGCGCTGCCGTTTGAGCCGAGCTGCATCCTCTATGAGGACGTGGCCGCCTACGACCGCGCGGGTGACAAGGGCGCGCTGGCCCGCGTCACGGACACCGCGCTGATCGATCACCACCCCACCAACCCTTGCTTTGCGCTGCTGTGCGTCATCGACGAGAAGGCTTCCGCAACCGGCGTAATCGCGCTTCGGCTGATCGACCTTCTGGGCGTGAAGCTGGACAGCGAAATGGCGCTGAACCTGTACGCCGCCATCGCCACCGACACCGGCAACCTCAGCTATTCCAACACCACCGCCGAGGCGGCGCACGGCATCGCGCGCTGTCTGGAGGTGGGGTTTGACGTGGAGGACGCCAGCCGCCGCCTGTTCAGGCTTCGCACTCGTGCGCGCACGATGCTGCTGGGCATGGCGCTTTCGGCGGTGGAGTTCTTCTGCGACGGGCGCATCGCCGTCAGCCGGATCAGTTCGTTGATGTACGATGTCTGCGGCGCGACCGCCGCCGACGCCGAGGGCATCATCAACATCATGATCGAAACCGAGGGCGTCGACGCCGCGATTGTCGCGGACGAGCGGGGCGTTTTCCACACCAAGTTCTCGCTGCGCTCCACCGGCAAGATCGACGTGGGCGAAGTGGCGCACTTCTTCGGCGGCGGCGGCCACAAGCAGGCAGCGGGCATGACCATCCACCTGCCGCTGCACGAGGCCACGGATGAGGTCATCACCAAGATCTGCACGGAGCTAGATGCGTAGAAAATCCGCCGGGTGCCCCTCATCTCGCTTTCCAGTGCGCCGTTTTATTCGACTCAAAACCTGTTGCTCGTCGCACTTTGACCCGAAAATGGACGCGCTAGCGGACATTTTCAACCTCTGTGTGGGGTCCAGGGGGATCATCCCCCTGGCGGGGCGCGGGGTAGAACCCCGCCGTTCCTGCCTGCTTTCTCCTGTGACAACGCAAAGGGGCTGTGCTCTCTTCGAGACAGTCCCTTTCACTTTAAATACTTAACGAGAGCGCGCCGAAGCGCGCGGGGTGACGATGGACGGATTCATCAACCTGCTCAAACCGCCGGGCATGACCTCGTCGGACGCGGTGGTCAAAGTGCGGAAGATGCTGCCCAGGGGTACCCGCATCGGCCACGGCGGTACGCTGGACCCGGACGCGGCGGGCGTTTTGCCGCTCTGCATCGGCCGGGGCACCCGGCTCTTCGACTACCTGATCGACAAGCGAAAGACCTACGTCGCCGAGGCGTGTTTCGGGATCGAGACCGACACCCAGGACGCCACCGGCGCTGTTGTCGCGCGAGCGCCCGTCCATGCGACGGAGGCCGAGATCCGGGCGGCGATGGAAAAGCTGACGGGCGACATCCTGCAGGTGCCGCCGATGTACTCCGCCGTCAAGCGTGACGGAAAGCGCATGTACGACCTGGCGCGCAAGGGAGAGGTCATCGAATTGGAAGCCCGCCCCGCTCGGGTGGACGCCTTCGAGTTCCTGAGGACCTCCGGCCCGGACCGCTTCCTCGTGCGCATCGCCTGCGGCAAAGGCGTGTACGTTCGCACGCTGATCCACGATTTGGGCAGGATGCTGGGCTGCGGCGCGCACATGGCCTTCCTTTTGCGCACCCAGGCCGGGGCGTTCGACATCGAAGACGCCGTGACGCTGGACGAGCTGACCAGGGGCGTGGAGGCTGAGCTGATGCCGTTGGACGCGCCGCTGAAGCACTTTGCCGAGGTGCATGTGCGAACTAACGCCAGTCGTCGGCTTTTGAACGGCAACCCTGTCTCCTTTTGCGACCTGGACTGCGTACCGCCGCAGGACGAACCGGTGCGCGTGTATCTGGACGGCAAGCTCGCCGCCATCGGTCAGGCGGATGGCGAAGGCTGGCTTAAGGTGCGCGTCATGCTCGCCGGACCGCCGCAGGCGGATGAGGGCTGACGGTGGCTAAGGCTGCGCGTTTGTCGGCTGGGCCGTTCGAAGACTGACTGTTGTCCAGTCTCCTTTTCACAAAATCCCACAAATTCGCGGGAAATCGCCCGGCCCTGCGCATTGCCGGGCCGGGCGATTTCGTGTTATAATTGTCGAAAGACGTATTTTGTATGTTGGGGGAAACCTGTACATGTTGAACTGGCGGGCCGCGATCCTTGCGTTTGCCGCGTTTTTTTGCCTCTTCGGCTTGGCGCGCGCGGACGTCGGCGACGTAAGCTACGGCCCCTGGTCTGAGTGGGGCGATCGGCCCATCGAGTACCGAAACGATCTCTTCGTCGAAACACGCAAAATCGCCATGCCCATCCTCGGCCACACCTGGCGCTACACCCGCTACCGGACGGAAGATGAGGACGGCGTGCGTTACACCGCCTCGGATGCAGGGATTCCGGGTGCGGTAAAGGAGGTTATCGAGCGGGAAGAGCCGCTTGAAAAGCGCTCCGAGCGGGACGGCTGCGCGGTGTACGAAGGCGAATGGTTCAATCAGACGGAGCGGGTGACCGCACTGCAAATGGAGGAGAAGACCCAGTACCGGGCGCGGGAGATCTTGCTCGTGGCCTGCGCCATCCGGCCCGCCGCGCTGATCGCGGAGGCGGGGGAGCACGTGCGGCTGGGCATTGAATTGCTTGACCCGGACGCTTACACACTGACGAGCGACAGGCCGGAGGTGGCCTCGGTCGATCAGGAGGGGCTTCTGTCCGCACTCTCGCCGGGTCGAGCACGCGTTACGCTTCTTTATAAGGATCAGATCGCCGCCTGCGACGTGCTGGTCATCGCCGGGCGGGAATCTCCGGAAGAGGGCGCCGCGGCGCTCAGGCTCTCCGGCACGCGCCTGACCGTCCGCTACGACGCGGGCAAAAAGGACGTGGCCGGACTGAAGCTGGCGGAGGAAGCGCTGGGGAGCAAGGCCGACCCGGAAATGCGCTTCCTGGTGGACAACGTGGACGTGGACTGCTTCTCGCTCCGCGCGCTGTGCCCGCGCATCGGCTACCTGTCCACGGTCCTGTCGGACGACGGCGTGGTGGAGGAGGGCGAGGCTCGGGTCCAACTGCTCAAAGAGATCCTGGACCGCCGGAAAGAAATCCTGCGGCTCCGGGCGGCAAAGGAGAAAGAAGGCGCGCTCACCGCGCAGCCGAAGCCGGAAGACAGCGAGGTCGCCGGATTCGCGGACGAGGGCGGCGAAGCCTTCCGTTTCCGAGCCATCCGCATGCCGGAGGGCGATTGGGTCCTGACGCTGCAGGCGGATGCATCCTTCGCGCTGGCCGCGGCCAAGGCGGAGGCGGGCGCGGGGCTCGCCATCCGAAAGCTGGACCTGGACGATCCGCTGCAACGATGGATACTGGAGAAGGAAAAAGCCGATGTCTCCAAGGACATGGTCTGGCGGCTGCCCGTGGCCGACAACAGCTTCTGCCAGATCACCGATGATTTCAAGACCATGGTGCGGGACAAGGACAAGCACGACGGCGTGGACTTTTCGCCCATCGGCGACGAGCGCGTGCTGGCGGCGGCCGCGGGCCGCGTGGTGCGCGCGGACGACCGATGCACCCACGACTACAGAAAGACCAAGCTGAACAAGTATGGCCGCTACATCGACCCCTGCGACGAGAAGGACGGCATCATCTCTAAGTACGGCAGCTATGGCAAGTACGTCGTCATTGAACACGCGGACGGCACCCTCACCATGTACGCGCACCTGAAAAAGATCCAGGTCCGCTACGGCCAGAAGGTGCGCAAAGGCCAGGTGCTCGGCGTCATGGGCTCCACCGGCAGCGCCAACGGCACCCACCTGCATTTTGAGGTGCACGTGTCCGACCGCGCCGTGGATCCGCGGTACTTCCTCGACCTTCCAGAAATTGGTGGATATGTGCCATAACTTCACAAAAACTGCATTTACTTTGGGCGCGCGGTATGCTACAATAACGCTTGCGGCATAATAAGCCGTGAGAACATCCGTTTGCTCGGTCCGCCGACTCTCCGACGGCTCACCTGGCTTGCGGGCATAAGAAACAGGAGGAATACTCATGGAATTCAACAAGCAGGACATCATCAATCAGTATGGCCGTCACGAAGGCGACACCGGCTCCCCCGAGGTTCAGATCGCGCTTCTGACCGCGCGCATCAACCACCTCAACGAGCACCTGAAGGAGCACAAGAAGGATCACCACTCGCGCCGCGGCCTTCTGCTGATGGTCGGTCAGCGCAGGGGTCTTCTCGACTACCTCAAGGGCAGCGACATCGAGAGCTACCGCGAACTGATCGCCAAGCTGGGTCTGCGTAAGTAATGATTGCTGCGGCCGCGTCCCTGAGATGAACAAAAAACCGTCGTTTGGGGGATACTGCCCCAAGCGGCGGTTTTTGCAGTCATCAAACGGGTTATAATGGTTTCAATAAAAAGAAATAGATAGAATGCCCACGAGGAGGGGAAAAGCAATGTTCAAGAGTTACAGTTACGAGTTGGGCGGAAGGACGCTGACGCTGGAGTTCGGCAAGTACGCCGAGCAGGCCAGCGGCGCGGTCTTCGTCCGCTACGGCGACACGTGCATCCTGGTGACCGCCACGGTCGCCGAGACGCCGCGCCCCGGCATCGATTTCTTTCCGCTGAGCGTCGACTTCGAGGAGAAGCTCTACGCCGTCGGCAAGATCCCCGGCGGTTGGATCCGCCGCGAAGGCCGCCCGGCCGAGAAGGCCATCCTGACCAGTCGCCTCATCGACCGCCCGCTCAGGCCGCTGTTCCCGAAGGGAATGCGGCATGACGTGTCCGTCGTCGCCACCGTCATGTCGATGGATTCCAACAACACCCCCGAGATCCCCGCGATGATCGGCTCGTCCATCGCGCTGGGCATCAGCTGCATCCCGTTCGCCGGCCCCACCGGCGCGGTCAACGTCGGCTACATCAATGGCAAGTACATCATCAACCCCAACGACGCCGAGCGCGTCGAGAGCGTGATGCATCTGACCGTGGCCGGCACAAGCGAAGCCGTGCTGATGGTCGAGGCGGGCGCCAACGAGGTTTCTGAAGAAGTCATGCTGGGCGGCATCCTGTTCGCCCATGAGGAGATCAAGAAGCTCGTGGCCTTCCAGGAGCAGATCGTTGCGGAACTGGGTGTGCCCAAGCGGACATTCCCGCTGACGCTGCCCGGCGACGACGTGAAGGCCGCCGTCCGCGCGTACGCGATGGACAAGGTCCAGTACGTGTTTGAAACTTTCGACCGCACCGAGCGCCAGGTCCGGGAAGCCGAACTGAAAGCCGACTGCAAGGCCCATTTCGCGGAAGAGTTTGCCGGTCGCGAGAGCGAAATCGGCGATGCGCTCTATTCGCTCCAGAAGGAAGTCATGCGCCGCCGCATCATCGATGAGGGCATCCGCCCCGACGGCCGCAAGCTCACCGAGGTGCGCCCCATCTGGTGCGAGACCAGCGTGCTGCCCCGCGCCCACGGTTCCGCCGTGTTCACCCGCGGCCAGACCCAGGTCATGACCGTGGCCACGCTGGCGCCGGTCTCCGAGCAGCAGGCGCTGGACACCATCTATCCTGAGGAATCCAAGCGCTACATGCACCACTACAACTTCCCCGGCTATTCCACCGGCGAAGCCAAGCCCGCCCGCAGCCCCGGCCGCCGCGAAATCGGCCACGGCGCGCTGGCGGAGCGCGCGCTGGAGCCGATGATCCCGTCCACCGAGGACTTCCCCTACGCGCTGCGCCTGGTCTCTGA
>JAEZHK010000065.1 GCA_023416655.1 Bacillota bacterium | reverse complement strand
GCAGCGCTATTTCAAGCGGAGAGCGACACAGCGGCGCACGATTCAAATTCCATTTGAATCGTGCGGTCGCGAAGCGACTTGGTTTCCCGCAGGGAAACCAACCCTTGCAGGGGCGAAAAGATCCGCCGCAACGACAGAAGAATGTTTTGGATTGGTATAAGCCCTCGTTTCGACGCGATCCTCCAAGCGGCGCGCCGCATATACTGGAAGCATCAGACACTGTTCGGGCTGGGTTTTATCGCGTTGACGCGTTAGTTTGGTAAAATCCCGTAAAGAAAGCGAAAACCGCTTGACAGCGCCCGGACCCGGTGGTATATTGATGAAAATTCATTCGGGAGCGTAAACAATGCAGAACCTGTTCGCCATCGTCAACATCCTGATTATTATCGTCGGCATCGTACTAGTAGTAGTCGAAGCCGGGGATCAGGTTGTTGTACACGCGGAACAGGGAGGCCAATAGGGCCATACAAGCAACAGAACGCTTGATCCCCTGCCTAAGTGCAACAGCACCGGCAGGGGATTTTTCATAGGCGTGAAACCACGATTTCCAGGGGCGAGCGCCCCAATAAAGGAGGCATCAGGATGAGCGGCAAGCGTTGGGCGCGGCCCCGCTGTGTTGCCCTAAGGCGTTCCGGGGGCAGCAATCGACAGCCTTAAGAAACGCGGGAGGGATCCACATGCAGATGACGGGCGCGCAGATTTTGATCGAGACCCTGGTGGAACAGGGAACGGACGCCGTTTTCGGGTATCCGGGCGGCTTCGTGCTGAACATCTACGATGAACTCTATAAAAACTCCGACCGGATCACCCATTTCATCACCTGCCACGAACAGGGCGCGAGCCATGCCGCCGACGGCTACGCCCGCGCCACCGGCAAGGTCGGCGTCGTAATCGCCACCTCCGGCCCCGGCGCGACCAACCTGGTCACCGGCATCGCCACGGCGCACCTGGACTCCACGCCCCTTGTCGCCATCACCGGCAATGTGCCCTCCACCTCCATCGGCCGCGACGGCTTCCAGGAGGTGGACATCACAGGCGTTACGATGCCCATCACCAAGCACAACTACATCGTCAAAGATGTTCGCAAGCTCGCATCCGTCATCCGAGAGGCCTTCAAGATCGCCAAGAGCGGCCGCCCCGGCCCGGTGCTGGTCGACATCCCCAAGGACGTGCAGATGGCCCTCTGTGATTTCATCCCCGCCATGCCCGACGAGGCTCCGGAGGCCCCGGCGCTCCGGCAGGACGACTTCGACCGGGCCGTGAAATTGATCCGCGAATCCCAGCGGCCCTTCCTCTACGCCGGCGGCGGCGTGGTGATCTCGAACGCGTCCGAGGAACTGATCGAGCTTTCGAGGCGTCTGCACGCGCCCATCGGCTCCTCCATCATGGGCATCACCGCCGTGCCGCAGGACTACCCGCTGTTTCTCGGGATGACCGGCATGCACGGCAAGTACGTCTCCTCCCGCGCCATGTACGAGGCGGACCTCATCATCGGCATCGGCACCCGCTTTTCCGACCGCGCCATCGGCAACCAGGCCGCCTTCTCCAAGGGGCGCAAGGTGTTGCACATCGACATCGACCCCGCCGAAGTCGGCAAGAACATCCCGGCCTACGCTTCCCTGATCGGCGACGTGAAACAGGTTCTTCAAAAGCTGCTCGAGGCGGACATTACCCGCCGCGAGGACGGCTGGCTGGCGCGTGTGCGCGAGATGCAGGCCGACCCCGACAGCCACCTGGACATGGGCCACGACCGGCTCAACCCGCAGGTCATCATCGAAGCCGTTCGCGAGAAGGCCCCGGCGGACGTGATCGTCGCAACCGACGTCGGCCAGCACCAGATGTGGACTGCCCAGTACTTCAAGTTCAATAAACCCCGCACTTTCATCACCTCCGGCGGCCTGGGCACCATGGGCTTTGGCTTGGGCGCGGCCATCGGCGCGTGCATCGGGTCCGGCAGGAAGCGCACCGTGCTCTTCACCTCCGACGGCTCCTTCCACATGAACATGAACGAGATGGCGACCGCCGTCACCAACAAACTGCCGCTGACCGTCGTCCTCCTCAACAATAACGCGCTCGGCATGGTGCGGCAGTGGCAGAAGATCTTCTATAATGAGCGCTACTCCCAGACCACGCTGAACCGGAAGACTGACTACGTGAAGCTGGCCGAGGCCTTCGGCGCGAAGGGCGTTCGCCTGACGGAGCTTTCCGAACTCGACGCCGTGCTGGACGCGGCGCTTACCGAGGACGGCCCGGTGGTCGTGGACGCGTGGATCGATCCCAACGAGCGCGTGCTGCCCATGATCCCGCCTGGCGGCACCATCGGTGACATTATCCTGAGCTGAGGAGGGGAGGAACATGGCCGTGGAGAAATTCATCCTGTCAGTGCTCGTCAACAACGAGGCCGGCGTCCTGACCCGCGTGTCGGGCCTCTTCGCCCGCCGCAGCTTCAACATCGACAGCCTGTCCGTCGCCGAGACCCAGGACCCCAAGGTTTCCCGCATCACCATCTCCGCCACCGGGGACGACTACCTGAAGGACCAGGTCGTCCACCAGCTGGAGAAGCTGCACGACGTCAGGGTCGTCCAGGTGATGGACCCAGAGCGCACCGTCGTCCGGGAACTGATGCTCATCAAGATCAGCGCCAACCACGAGGAGCGCAGCCACATTCAAGAGGCGGTGGGCGTGTTCCGCGCCAAGGTGGTGGATTTGGCGCAGGATTCCATGATCGTGGAGCTGACCGGCGAAAAGTCCAAGATCGACGCGTTCCTCGCGTTTCTCCAGCCCTATCGCGTGACCGAGCTCTGCCGGACCGGCATGACGGCCATCGGCAGGAGCGACTATATCTTGAACCGGGATTAATTTGAAGGAGTGTTGTACCATGGCGAAGATGTATTACGAGGCGGACTGCGATAGCTCCCTGCTCAAGGGCAAGACGGTGGCGGTAATCGGGTACGGAAGCCAGGGCCATGCCCACGCGCTCAACCTGCACGACAGCGGCTACGACGTGGTCGTCGGCCTGTACGAAGGTTCCCCTTCCATCGCCAAGGCCGAGGCCGCGGGTCTGAAAGCCACCACCGCTGCGGAGGCCGTCAAGCAGGCCGACCTCGTGATGATCCTGGTCAACGACGAAAAGCAGGCGGCGCTCTATAAAAAGGACATCGCGCCCAACCTTCGCCCCGGCATGGCGCTGGCCTTCGCCCACGGCTTCAACATCCACTTCGGCCAGATCGTCCCGCCCAAGGATATCGACGTGATCATGATCGCCCCCAAGGGCCCCGGCCACACCGTGCGCAGCCAGTACCTGGAGGGCAAGGGCGTGCCCGACCTGATCGCGGTGCAGCAGGACTATACCGGTTCTGCCAAGGGCCTTGCGCTGTGTTACGCGGCGGGCATCGGCGGCGCGCGGGCGGGCATCCTGGAGACTACTTTTAAGGAAGAAACCGAGACGGACCTCTTCGGCGAACAGGCGGTTCTTTGCGGCGGCGTCAGCGCCCTCATGAAGGCCGGGTTTGATACCCTCGTCGAGGCGGGCTACCAACCGGAGAGCGCGTACTTCGAGTGTGTGCACGAGATGAAGCTGATCATCGACCTCGTGGTCGCGGGCGGCCTCGAGTTCATGCGCTACTCCATTTCGGATACCGCCGAGTACGGCGACTATGTGACCGGCAAGCGCATCATCACCGACGAGACCAAGAAGGAAATGAAGAAAGTGCTCTCCGAAATTCAGGACGGCACCTTCGCCCGCAACTGGATTCTGGAGAACCAGGCCAACCGCCCGAACTTCAACGCCATGCGCCGTATGGGGCGTGAGAGCCTGGTGGAGGCCACCGGCAAGTCGCTCCGGGCCAAGATGAGCTGGAATCCCGACCGAAGCAAAGGGGAGTAAGGCCATGATTTCCGACCGGATCAAGCTGGGCGCGGAGCGCGCCCCCCACAGGTCGCTTCTGAAGGCGACGGGCCTCACCGACGCGCAGATCGCGCGCCCGCTCATCGGCATCGTGAACTCCTTCAACGAGGTGGTGCCCGGCCACACCCACCTGAACCTGATCGCCCGCGCCGTCAAGGACGGCGTGCTGGCGGCGGGCGGTACGCCGCTTGAGTTCAACACCATCGGCGTGTGCGACGGCATCGCCATGGGCCACGAGGGCATGAAGTACTCGCTTTGCACCCGCGAGCTGATCGCGGACTCGGTGGAGTGCATGGTGCGCGCCCACTGCTTCGACGCGCTGGTGTTCATCCCCAACTGCGACAAGATCGTGCCCGGCATGCTGATGGCGGCGGCGCGGCTGAACCTGCCCTGCCTGTTTGTATCCGGAGGCCCCATGCTGTCCCTCGAAGGCAAGAACGGCCCCCTCGATCTGAACAGCGTGTTCGAGGCAGTCGGCGCACTGAAGGCGGGCACCATCTGCGAGGCTGACCTTCAGGAGGTGGAGGAATCCGCCTGCCCAGGCTGCGGCTCCTGCTCGGGCATGTTCACCGCCAACTCCATGAACTGCCTGACCGAGGCGCTGGGCCTCTCGCTGCCCGGCAACGGCACCATTCCCGCCGTGTACGCGCGCCGCATCCGCTTCGCCAAGGAGAGCGGCGAGCAGGTGATGGAGCTTCTCAAAAAGAACATCCGCGCCCGCGACATCCTGACGGATACCGCCGTCAAGAATGCGCTGGCCGTGGACATGGCGCTGGGCTGCTCCACCAACTCCGCGCTGCATCTGGCGGCCATCTGCTCCGAGGCGGGCGTAGCGTTTGACCTCAGGATGATCAACGAGGCCAGCGCGAAGACCCCGAACCTGTGCCACCTCGCCCCCGCCGGGCACCACCACATGCAGGACCTCTACAACGCGGGCGGCGTGTATGCGGTGATGGCGCAGCTTCTGAAAGCGGGGCTCATCGACGGCAGCGCGCTGAACGCCTCCGGGAAAACCTTCGCCGAGAGCCTTGAGGGCGTGACCAACAAGAATCCCGCCGTCATCCGGCCCATTGAAGACCCCTACCAGAAGACCGGCGGCCTCGCGGTGCTCTACGGCAACCTCGCCCCGAACGGCGCGGTGGTCAAGCAGAGCGCGGTGGCCCCCGGCATGCTCACCCACAAAGGCCCCGCCCGCGTGTTCGACGGCGAGGAAGATTCCATCGAGGCCATCTACGGCGGTCAGATCCGCCCGGGCGACGTGGTGGTCATCCGCTACGAAGGCCCGAAGGGCGGCCCCGGCATGCGGGAAATGCTTTCACCGACCTCCGCCATTGCGGGCATGGGCCTGGGTGAAAGCGTGGCGCTCATCACCGACGGAAGGTTCTCCGGGGCCACCCGAGGCGCGGCCATCGGCCACGTTTCGCCCGAGGCGGCAAGCGGCGGAACCATCGCGCTGATCCAGGAAGGCGACGAGATCGAGATTGACATCCCGGGCAGGCGACTATGCCTGAACGTGCCCGAGGAAGTCCTAAGCGAGCGACTAAAAGGCTGGTCGCCCGTCTCGAAGCCCGAACTCACTGGATACTTAAAGCGCTACGCCGCGCTGGCCCAATCGGCCGACAAGGGCGGAATAATCTCCGTAGGAGGGTGAGTCCCCCATGAAAAACAAGGTCAAGTTCTTCGATACCACGCTGCGCGACGGCGAACAGGCCCCCGGCTGCAGCATGTCGCTCGGTGAAAAGCTGGAGATCGCCCGCGCGTTGGAAAAGCTGGGCGTGGACGTGATTGAGGCGGGCTTCCCGGTCATCTCGCCGGGCGACTTCGAATCCGTCCGGGAAATCGCGGGCGCGATGAAGCGTGCCTCCGTCGCCGGCCTCTGCCGGGCCACGCAGAAGGACATTGACGCCGCCTGGGAAGCGCTCAAGGACGCCGTTTCCCCCCGCATCCACGTATTTCTCGCGACCTCGCCGGTGCACATGGAGTATAAGCTCAAGAAGTCGCCGGAAGAAGTGCTCCGAATCACCGCGGAGATGGTCGCCTACGCCCGTTCGAAGTGCGCCGACGTGGAATTCTCCGCCGAGGACGCCACCCGCAGCGAGCCGGAATTCCTGGCCAAGGCGGTAGAAACCGCCATCCGCGCGGGCGCGACCACCATCAACATCCCCGACACCGTCGGCTACACCACGCCCTCCGAGATGGGCGCGCTCATCCGCTACCTGAAGGAGAACGTGCCGGGCATCGACGGGATCACCCTGTCCGTCCACTGCCACAACGACCTGGGCATGGCGGTGGCGAATTCGCTGGCCGCGGTGGCCGCGGGCGCGACGCAGGTGGAGTGCACCCTCAACGGCATCGGCGAGCGCGCGGGCAACGCGGCGCTGGAGGAGATCGCGATGTCCATGTACACGCGGCCCGACCAGTTCCCGGTGGCCTCCGGCATCGACACCACTCGGATCTACGCCGCTAGCCGCCTGGTCTATAATGTATTGGGCCTGGTCGCGCCCATCAACAAGGCCATCGTCGGCGGCAACGCCTTCGCCCATGAGGCGGGCATCCACCAGCACGGCGTGCTGGCCAACCGCGCCACCTACGAGATCATGACGCCGCAGTCCGTGGGCCTCGTGCAGAACAAGATGGTGCTGGGCAAGCACTCCGGCCGCCACGCGGTGGAGAGCCGCCTCGCGGAGCTGGGCTATAACCTCTCGCAAGAGGAGCTGAACGGCCTGTTCGACCGCTTCAAGGTGCTGGCGGACAAGAAATCGACCATCAACGACATGGACCTTGTCGCCCTGGTCAGCCACAAGACAGCCCAGACCCAGGGCGCGTTCCAGCTGGACCGCTTCACCGTCAACTCCGGCAACTACGTCTCCTCCAGCGCGGTCGTGCGCCTCAAGCGCGGCGAAGAGCTGATTGAGGAAGTGTGCCTGGGCGACGGCCCCATCGACGCCGCGTTCAACGCCGTCGACAAGATCATGGCCGTCACCGAGCCCCATTTCCTGGACGACTACGCCATCCACACCGTGTCGGAAGGCAAGGACGCGCAGGGCGAGGCGATGGTGCGCATCCAGTGCGGCGACCGCTCGGTGGTGGGCCGCGGGTTATCCACCGACGTGATCGAGGCCTCCATCCTGGCCTACGTCGCGGGCATGAACAAATTGGTGTAATGATGATGCCAACTCCGACCATTCTTGCGTCGTCGTGCCGGCCCTTTTCGCGCGGGAAGGTTGGTTTCCCCAAGGGAAACCAAGTCGCTACGCGACCGCGTGATTCAAATGGATTTGAATCACGCGCCGCGGCGTCAGCTTCTGCTCAACGTAGCGCTGCTA
>JAEZHK010000055.1 GCA_023416655.1 Bacillota bacterium | reverse complement strand
TCGACTTCTTCAAGAAGCGGGGGATCGAGGTCGTCTTTGACGCCGAACACTACTTCGACGGCCGCCGCAGTAGCGAGGAATACGCCTTGAAGGTGCTGGACGCGGCGGCCGCCGCCGGAGCGGACGTCCTCTGCCTGTGCGACACCAACGGCGGCACGCCGCCCTCCGTCGTCCGCGATGCGACCTTTCAGGCGCTTCAGCGGCATCCGGGGGTGCGCATCGGCATCCACTGCCACAACGACATCGGCTGCGCGGTGGCCTCCACGATGCTGGCGGTCGAAGCGGGCGCCTGCCATGTGCAGGGCACCTTCACCGGCATCGGCGAGCGCTGCGGCAACACGGATCTCGGCGTGGTCATCCCGAACCTGCAACTGAAGATGGGGCATGCGTGCGTGCCCGACCTTTCAAAGCTGACCGCCACCGCCATGCGCCTGACCGACATCTCCAACATGGCGATGCCCGGCAACAAGCCCTATGTGGGCGCCAGCGCCTTCGCCCACAAGGGTGGCATGCACATCGACGGCGTACTGAAGGAAACGAAATCCTTCGAGCACGTGGACCCGGAATCGGTGGGCAACCGCCGCCGCTTCCTGATGAGCGAGGTCTCCGGGCGGAACACGGTGCTGGCGAAGTTCGCCCACATCGCGCCGGAACTGACCAAGGATTCGCCCGAGACCCGGATCATCGTGGAGAAACTCAAGGAGTTGGAGCACAAGGGCTACCAGTTCGAGGCGGCGGACGCCAGCTTTGAGCTTTTGATCCTGCAGTGCCTGAACCGCTTCAATCCGCATTTCAAGCTCAGCATGTACCGCACCAACGGCGAATTCCCGCCGCCGGACGCGGACCAGAGCGCCTTCGCGGTGCTCTCCATCGAGGTGGACGACCGCAAGGAGACCACCGCCGCCATGGGGAATGGCCCGGTGCATGCGCTGGACACCGCGCTTCGCAAGGCGCTGTGCGTGTTCTACCCCGATTTGAGCCACGTGCGCCTGACCGACTACAAGGTGCGCGTCTTGTCCGGCGAGAAGTCGACCGCCGCGGTCGTGCGCGTCATCATCGAGAGCACCGACGGCAAGTCCGTCTGGACCACCGTGGGTGTCGACAACGACATCATCGCGGCAAGCTGGCAGGCGCTGGCCGACTCCATCGAGTACATCCTGCACAAGTGGGACGCAAACCTAGCCGCGCCCGCGAACCGAAAGGAAGGCGAGACCTCATGGGCATGACGATGACGCAGAAGATCCTGGCCGCGCACTGCGGGGTGGATCAGGTGACCGCAGGGGAGATCGTGCTGGCCAGTGTCGACCTGGTGCTGGGCAACGACATCACCGCCCCCGTCGCCATCAACGAATTCGAAAAGGGCGGCTGCGACTGCGTGTTCTCAGAGACCAAGATCGCGCTGGTCCTGGATCACTTCACGCCCAACAAGGACATCAAGGCGGCGGAGCAGTCCCGGAAGGTGCGCCAGTTCGCCGGAAAGCACGGCATCTCCAACTTCTTCGACGTGGGCGAGATGGGCGTGGAGCACGCGCTGCTCCCTGAAAAGGGCCTGGTCACCGCCGGGGACCTGGTGATCGGCGCGGATAGCCACACCTGCACCTACGGCGCGCTGGGCGCGTTCTCCACCGGCGTCGGCTCCACCGACATGGCCGTGGGCATGGCTACCGGCAAGGCGTGGCTGAGGATTCCCGAGGCCATCCGCGTGACGCTGACCGGGACGCTGCCCAAGTATGTCGGCGGCAAGGACGTCATCCTGCACATCATCGGCAGCATCGGCGTGGACGGCGCGCTGTACCAATCGCTGGAATTCGTCGGCCCGGGCGTCAGGAACCTTACGATGGACGACAGGCTGTGCGTATGCAACATGGCCATCGAGGCGGGCGGCAAGAACGGCATCTTCCCGGTGGACGAGGCCACGCTTTCCTTCCTGAAGGAGCACGGCGCGAAGGAGCCGGTGGTCTACGCCGCCGACGCCGACGCGATGTACGTCCGGGAGATCGAGGTGGACCTTTCGACACTCACGCCCCTCGTCGCTTTCCCGCACCTGCCGGAGAACGTCAAAAAGCGGGACGAGTACGGCGAAGTCGCAATCGACCAGGTGGTCGTCGGCTCCTGCACCAACGGCAGGCTGTCCGACCTCGTCGCCGCGGCGGAGGTCCTGAAAGGGCGCAAGGTGGCGAAAAACGTTCGCGCCATCATCATCCCCGCCACCCAGAAGATCTACCGGGACGCCATGAAGCTGGGCCTTTTCGACATCTTCCTGGACGCCGGCTGCGCCGTGTCCACGCCCACTTGCGGGCCGTGCCTGGGCGGACACATGGGCATCCTGGCCAAGGGCGAGCGCTGTGTCGCCACCACCAACCGCAACTTCGTCGGCCGCATGGGCGATCCCGGCAGCGAAGTGTACCTCGCGGGCGCGTGGGTGGCCGCCGCGTCGGCTGTTCTCGGAAGAATCGCGACGCCGGACGAGCTTTAGAGGCTGTCGTCACAACCGCTCATGGGCGTCTTTCACCGTCTTTCCGTCCCCTGCTGTGTTCCTTCCCCTCGAAATACTTCCAGTCCAGTATTCCATCGGGAAAGCGCCTTGCAGGGAACAAAAATCCGGCAAAATCCACCTCACTCGGGATATGACGACAGCCCCAGAAAAGGAGCGCAACATGAACATTGAAGCAAAGGCCATCCGCTACGGCGACAACATCGATACCGACGTCATCATCCCGGCCCGGTACCTGACCACCTCCGACCCGAAGGAGCTGGCGGCCCACTGCATGGAAGACCTGGACAGGGACTTCCTCAAAAAGTTGCCGGAAAACGGCGTCCTCGTGGGCGGGACCAACTTTGGCTGCGGCTCCTCGCGTGAGCATGCGCCGCTGGCGATCAAGTACGCGGGTGTAAGCTGCGTGGTCGCCAAGAGTTTCGCGCGCATCTTCTACCGCAACGCCATCAACATCGGCCTGCCGATCGTCGAGACCGACGCCGAGATCAATACAGGCGATGAACTCTTCATCGACCTCACGCAGGGCGTCCTTACAAACAAGACCACCGGCCAGACCGTGAGCTTTCCCGCGTTCCCGGACTTCCTTCAGAAGATCATCGAAGCGGGCGGCCTGATGAACGCGATGAAAGGTGGGCTGCTATGAAGTTCCGCATCGCCGCCGTCCCGGGCGACGGCATCGGCCCGGAGATCGTCTCCGCCGCGCTGGAAGTGATGCATGCGGTGGGGGAGAAGTTCGGCCACGAATTCGAAGTGGAGACGCTGCCCGCGGGCGGCTGCGCCATCGACTTGACCGGGGAACCGCTGCCCCAATCCACCCTCGACGCCTGCCTTAATAGTGACAGCGTACTGCTCGGCGCGGTGGGCGGGCCGAAGTGGGAGAAGCTGCCGGGGCACCTTCGCCCCGAACGGGCGCTGCTGGGCATTCGCAAGGCCATGAACCTCTACGCCAACCTCCGCCCGGCGCGGCTGATGCCGGTTCTGAAGGCCGCCTGCCCGCTGAAGGAAGCGACCGCCGAGGCGGGGTTTGACATGCTGATCGTACGGGAGCTGACCGGTGGCATGTACTTCGGGACGAGTGGGCGGACGGAAGGCCCCTTCGGCGAGACCGCCTTCGATACCGAATCCTACGGCGCGGGGGAGATTGAGCGCATCGCGCACATCGCCTTTGAGGCCGCCAGGAAGCGCGGCCGGAAGGTGACCAGCATCGACAAGGCCAACGTGCTGGAGTCGTCCCGGCTGTGGCGGGAGGTCGTTCACCGGGTCGCGAAGGATTACCCGGACGTGGAATGCTCCGACATGCTGGTAGACAACGCCGCCATGCAGCTGGTCGCCAGGCCCTCGCAGTTCGACGTGATCGTGACCAGCAACATGTTCGGCGACATCCTGTCGGATGAGGCGTCGCAGCTGACCGGCTCGATCGGCCTGCTCGCGTCGGCGTCCTTGGGCGACGGCACCCGCGGCATGTACGAGCCCATCCACGGCTCCGCGCCCGATATCGCGGGGCAGGGCCTGGCAAACCCCATCGCCACCATCCTCTCCTGCGCAATGATGCTGCGCATGTCTTTCAATCTCCCGGACGAGGCGGACGCGGTGGAGGCCGCTGTCGAGCGGGCGCTATCGGCGGGCCACCGGACCCGCGACATCGCCTCGGGCGGCGCGTTCGTCACCTGCCGGCAGATGACGGATTTCATCCTCGCCGAACTGAAGGGGTAAGCCAACCAACCGCCAGTCAAGCCCCAGCGCCAGAGCATTCTTCCCGGCGCCGGGGCTTTTCATTGTCCAGCTGGAAAATCTCGGCTGGCGTTGATTTGTTAACCGGCTTTATGGTATACTGATTGTTACGATAGTGGAACCATGGAGGCTTGTTGTGCAGAATTTTTCGAAGGGGCGCCTGATCGCGGGCTGCATGATCGGCGTCGCCTGCGGCCTGGCGCTGCCGCTTCTTTCGCTGTTTTCCGCGTGGGTATTGCCCGTTTCGGTGATCTTCGCGCTGCTCTGGGTCTGGGCGGGCTGGCCATCGGTGCTGGCAGGCGCGGTCAGCGTGGCGCTGGCCGGGTCGAGCTACTGGTTTCTTGGCTGGGGCTTCTCGGCGGCGATGCTGGTCTTGACGCTGCCCGGCGTGCTGGCGGGCGCCCTGACCGGTCTTCGCAAGCCCTTCTACCGCGCGATTGGTTATTCGGTAGCCATGCAACTGGCTGCGCTCCTCCTCGTAACGGTCGCCGCCTGGCTCTTCTTCCGGCAGAACCTGGTGGACGTGATCACCGGCGCGATCCGGGAGATGATCGCGGACATCCCGCTCGCCCGGCAGCACTTTTTCGTATTGCAGCTGGGGCAGATGGGCTTCTTCGGGGACAGCACGGGGATCGATTTTTCCAAAGCCATCCTGACCGACGCGCAGCTGAAGGACCGGATCGACCAGATTCTCTACGTGATCAATACCGGGCTCAAGCAGACGCTGCCCGCCTATGTGCTCGCCACCAGCGCTTTGACCGGCGCGCTATCCTACGCGGGCGCGGCCTGGATTCGGGTGCGCCGGGGCGACGACCCCGCCGTGCCGTTCATAAAGCCCGAGGGCTGGCGGCTCGGCGCAGACCTGATCATCGGGCCTCCGGCGCTGGCGCTTGTCTGCCTGGGCCTTGACAGTCTGGGCGTTGCCGGCGCGGACGCGGGCTACGTGGCGATGTTGTACGTCGCCCAGCTCCTCTTTACCGTGCAGGCGGTGGGCGCGCTGGAGCGGAGGATGAAGGCCGCGGGGGTCGGCCCGGGCCGCCGGTCGGCGCTGATCGTGGCCGCGATGGTGATTGGCTACCGGATCATGCCGTTCCTGGGCATGTACTCCGCCCTGTTCGGCTCCGAGGGCCTCATATCCAAACAGATCCGAAAACGAATGGACGGCAAGGGGGACGAGTAGCGTGAAGGTCATACTGCTTCAGGAAGTCAAGGGAACCGGCAGGAAGGATCAGATTCTGGAGGTTTCCGACGGTTTCGCCCGGAATTTTCTCCTGCCCAGGAAGCTTGCCCGCGAGGCGACCGCCGAGGCTCTTAATTCTATCGAAAAGGCCAAGGACGCCCAGCAGCACCGCGAGGACATGAAGAAGGCCGAGGCCGAGCACAAGGCCCGGGACCTCAAGGGCAAGCTCGTCGTGGTCAAGGCCAAGGCGGGCGAGGGGGGCAGGCTCTACGGCTCCATCACCGCGGCCGAAATCGCGGACGCGCTCAAGGCGCAGCACGGCATCGAGATCGACCGCCGCAAGATCGAGCTGGAGGAGCCCATCCGCACCGCCGGGCAGACCACCTTCAGTGTGCGCCTGACCGCGGGCGTCGTAACGCGCATGCTGCTCAACGTCGTGGCCGAGGCCAAGGAAAAGGAAAAGGCAAAGTAGGCCCGTTATGGATGATAGGATGACGGACCGGATCCCGCCGCACCACGTGGACGCGGAGCGCTCCGTGCTGGGCAGCATGCTGCTGGCGCACGAGGCGGTGCTGCTCGCGCAGGAGCTTCTGGATGCGGAGGATTTTTACGACCCGGCCCATAAGGAGATCTTCGCCGCCATGTGCCACCTGGCCAACCAGTCCAGGCGGATTGACCTGGTGACGGTGGACGAGGAGCTTTCCCGCCGGGGGCGCCTCGAGGGTGTGGGCGGACTCAACTACCTTTTGGATTTATCGCGCTTTGTGCCGTCGGCTGCGAACGTCGCGGCCTATGTGCGCATCGTCGATGAAAAGTCCACGCTCCGGCGGCTGATCGCTGCCTCTGGGCAGATCACCCAGATGAGCTACACGGGCGACCGGGAGACCACGGACATCCTGGCCGCCTCCGAAAAGCTGATCTACGACATCTCGATGCGCAAGGGCGGCGAGATGCTGCAGCCCATCCAACCCATCCTGATCCGCACCTATGAGCAGATCGACCGTCTCGTCAAGAACAAAGGCCGCATCGAGGGCGTACCCACCGGCTACCGGGAGCTGGACGACCTTTTGACCGGCATGCACCCCGGCGAACTGCTCCTCATCGCCGCGCGTCCTTCCATGGGAAAGACCAGCTTCGGCATGAACATCGTGGCAAACGCGGCGATTCGCGGCAAATGCAAGGCTGCGGTATTCTCTCTGGAGATGCCCGCGGAGCAGCTTGCCATGCGCATGATGTGCACCGAGGCCCGCGTGGACATGCAGAATGTGCGGCGCGGCGCGCTGTCCGACGACGAATGGCTGCGCCTGTGCGACGCGATGGGCGTCATCGGCCAGTCGTCCATCCATGTGGACGCGACGAGCGGCATCACCGTGCCTGAGATCCGCTCGAAGGCGCGAAGGCTCCAGATGGAGAGCGGGCTGGACCTGATTATGATCGACTACCTGCAGCTGATGAGCGGCGCGGGCAAGTTCGGCAGCCGCCAGGAGGAGGTTAGCTCCATCTCCCGCATGCTGAAGGGCCTGGCACAGGAACTGCGCGTGCCGGTGATCGCGCTGTCACAGCTTTCCCGTGCGACGGCGAACCGATCGGATCATAAGCCGATCCTCTCGGATATTCGCGACTCCGGCGCCATCGAGCAGGACGCCGATGTGGTGATGTTCATCCACCGCGAGGACTATTATGATAAGGAAACCGAGAAGAAGAACATCGCCGAGATCATCATCGCCAAGCAGCGAAACGGCTCGCTGGGTACGGTGCAGCTGGGCTGGCGCGGCGAACTGACTTGGTTTGTGGACTTGTCGCCCAACGCGCGCGAGGCAACGCCATAAAATGGCGCCCAAAATCCTCCGAGCCGCTTTTGGGCGCGAAAGAGGAAGACTGCGTGAGCCTAAAATCCTGCGGGATTTCCGGGCGGCTCACTGACTTGAGGAATTGTTTCCTCCACCAGTGTGCGCACTGGTTATGGAAACAGATACGTTCCCGGCGCGCAGGTCGCCGGGAACGAATAAAGAAAATGGTTCTGACGGGTCGCCGCACCGGATTGGCATGAACTAACTGGAAGTTTGTTACAAAACTATTTCCCAGTATTGCTTTTATATGTAGAAGTATGGTATAATCTCCGCTAGATGGGCTTCGGCCCGCGAACCCGATGACGCGGAGGTACCTACGGATGATGAACTGGGACGCATGGAAAAGGCCGTTTTGCGGGCTGCTGGCGGCCGTTTTGCTGCTGGCCGTGCCGCTGGACGGCGCGTTTGCGGCCCGGGAGGCGCTGGTGAAAGCGGACAGCGTCACCGCGCGAACATCTTCTAGTGGCGGCGGGAAGGCGGCCTTCACGCTGAAAAAAGGCGCAAAGGTCACGGTCTCCGCCGTCCAGGGCAGCGTGGCCCGCGTTACCTACAAGGGCAAGACCGGCTACCTGCTCACCAGTTGCCTGAGCCTCTCCGCCGCGGAGGCGGAGAAGAAGCTGCTCCGGGACGCGACCGTCTACAAGGCGGCCAGCAAGTCCGCCCAGAAGCTCGGCTCGCTGAAAGCGGGCGACCGGGTAAAGCTGCTGGATACCAAGGGAAGCTGGACCAAGGTCCGGAAGGACGGCCAGACCGGCTTCATCCTGAAGAGCGCCTTTGACGCCCCGGCGACCCTAGAGTCGGACGGCAAGGTGACGGATAAATCCCCCGAAAGCCAGAAGACGCTGACCACGGCCGTCGACGCGAAGTTTTTCGCTAAGGCCAGCCAGTCCGCGGCCTATAAAAAGCTCCCGGCCGGAACCAAGGTCACCGTGCTCTCCGAAAAGGGGAGCTGGTACAAGGTCTCGAAGTCCGGCACCGAGGGCTTCATGCTGAAAAAGGCGTTCGTCAAGCCTTCGCCAACCGCGACTCCGGCGCCCTCATTTAAAACGATCAAGCAAGGCTCGACGGGTTCGGCGGTCTTGAAGCTGCAGAAGCGGCTTGAGGCGCTGGGGTACCTGGACATCGTGCCCAGCGGCAAGTACGCCTCCACCACCACCTCCGCGGTCAAGCTGTTCCAGTCGATGTGCGGCCTGAAAAAGACCGGCATCGCCGACAGCGATACCCAGTCCGCGCTGTACGCGTCCGATGCGAAGAAATCCTCCATGCTGACGGCCTCCGTCAAGCCCGGCGACAAGGGCACCGGCGTGAAGCGGCTGCAGGCGCGGCTAAGGGCCAAGGGCTACTTTACCGGCAAGGTCAACGGCGTGTATGCCGACTCCACCCAGCAGGCGGTCACGGCCTATCAGGCCGAGGCGGGCCTCAAGCAGGATGGCAAGGCAGGCCCGGCGACCCTCAAGAGCCTCTATTCCCCGAACGCGCCCAAGTTTAGCGGCAAGCCCACGGCGACGCCCAAACCGACCGAAACGACCAAGCCGACCGCGACGCCGAAACCCACTGAGGTGCCCAAACCCGAGTCGACCCCCAAGCCCGAATCGACGCCCAAGCCCGCGAATCCGCCCGGCAAGGATACGTCCTCCAAGGCAGAAAAGGTGATCGCCCTGGCGAAGACCAAGCTGGGCAGGCCCTATGTCTTCGGCGCGTCCGGTCCCAGCAGCTACGACTGCTCCGGCCTTCTGATGGTCGCCTATGGCTCGGTGGGGCTGTCGCTGCCGCACTCGGCCGTGAACATCGGTTACGGATTCGGCAAAAAGGTCAGCCGGAGCGAGATGGAACGCGGCGACATCGTATGCTTCAATACCATCGCAGACCGCGACCTCGTGGACCACGTGGGCATTTACCTTGGCAACAACTCGTTCCTGCACGCGTCGTCCGGACAGGGCAGGGTGGTCATCTCAACGCTCACCGGCTTCTACTCGAGCGCGTTCTCATGGGGAAGGTCCGTACTCTAAAAAACAAACCAAACAAATCGGGGGAAGAACGCTTGGACATCCGGCTGGTCGCGATGGACTTGGACGGCACGCTGCTCGACGCCCATAAACACATTTCGGATGAGAACCTGCGGGCGCTGCGCGCCTGCGAGGCGCGGGGCATCAAAATGGTGTTCTCCAGCGGGCGCAGCTTTGAGTCGCTGCGCGGGATGGCGCTGGAGGCGGGGCTTTCCAGCCCCATCATCTCTTCAAACGGAGCGAGGGTGGATTTGTCGCCCAACGGCCCGATGCTGATCGACTACCCCTTCGACCCGGCGCTGGCGCGAAGGGTATACGACATTATGCTGGATAGCGGCATCTACTTCGTCGTCTACAACCCGGGCAGGCTCTTCAAGTGCAACGCGACCGCCGGCGGAGCGAACCGCGGCACCAACATCGCCAGCTGGAACGAAAAGAAGGAGCCTTCGCTGGTGGATGTGGTGGACGACCCAAGATTGACCATCTCCGAAGGCCTGAAGCACGTGCACAAGTTCGTCGCCTTCACGGAGGACACCGAGCGCCTCGGAGCGCTCAAGGACAGGCTCTCGAAGGAGACGCCCACGAGCCTTTCCTCCTCCTGGTTTGACAACGTGGAGGTGCTCCGGCCAGGCGCGGGGAAGGGCATGGCGGTCAAGGACCTTTCCAAGGCGCTGGGCATCAAAAAAGCCCAGGTCATGGCCTTTGGCGACAACTTAAACGATGTGGATATGCTGGAGAGCGTCGGTGTGCCGGTGGCGATGGAGAACGCGATTGAGCCGCTCAAGGCGATCGCGCGTTTTGTCGCGCCGCATCATGACGCGTCGGGCGTCGGGCAGATGCTCCGGACGCTGGTGCTGGGCGGTGAGGGCGCATGATGCACGTGGTGCTGGTCTGCCCGGAGATCCCGCAAAATACCGGCAACATCGCGCGAACCTGCGCGGCTACGGGCGCGGAATTGCACCTCATCGAGCCGCTGGGCTTCAGCCTGGACGACCGCTACCTGAAGCGCGCGGGGCTGGACTACTGGCACATGATGCGCTATCGCCGATACCCCTCCTGGGAGGCGTTCGAGGCCGCGAACCCTGGCGCGGCGCTGCACTTTGCCACCACCAAGGCCCCCCGGGACTACGCGGGGGTCTGCTATGGCCCAGACGACTTTCTGGTGTTCGGCCGGGAGACAAAGGGCCTGCCGGAGGAGCTGCTCGCTAAGCATTACGACCGGTGTGTGCGCATCCCGATGCGTCAGGGCGCGAGGAGCCTGAACCTGGCGAATTCGGTCGCGGTGGTGCTTTACGAAGCACTCAGGCAGCAGGGCTTTCCGGGCCTTGTGGGCGAGGGCCATCTGACCGATGTTCCCGAAGTACTCGACTGGCAGGATTATCTTTAGAATTTGTGCATCCAAACGTGAGCTTTGTGCGTCTAACCGACACTGGGAAGTCTGTCAAGGGGGAGAAACGCATGGCCAGATACATGACCAGGCGCGAGGTCGGGCGAAAGCGCGCTTGGTGGCGGGCGGTGAACGGTCTGGCGGATTTCTTCGCGTCCATCGGAAGTTTTGTCGTGATCGTGCTTTGCATTACGCTGATCACGACGCTGTTTACCTGGCTGCGCTCAGATTTCTCGCAGACGATGGCCACGCTGGAGACGGTGGCCGTCAGCGCCATCGTGCAGCCGCAGTCCATGGGCGGAAAATAGGCGATGAAAATCCGCAAGCGGCTTTTCATCGCAAAGGAAGAAGCTGCGCGGGCCTGAAATCCTCACGAATTTCCGGGCAGCCCGCTGACTGAAGGTATTATTTGAACGACCAGTGTGCGCACTGGTCGTTCAAATGCGTTTCCGGCGCTTTAGGTCGCCGGAAACGGTTTGATTATGAAGCGGCGACTGTCAGCAGCGCAAACCGGGCGTTGCTCGTCTGTTATTTTACGCCCGTCTGTGTTATAATAACCAATATTGTGATCCGGGAGGTGCGGCTGTGGAGGGCTGGATGGAGCTTTTTGAGGCGATTCAGACCTGCCAGCGCTGCGGCCTGTGCCGGGGGCGCACCCACGCGGTGCCCGGCGAGGGCAACCCGAACGCGAAGCTGATGCTGATCGGCGAAGGCCCGGGCGCGCAGGAGGACCGGTTGGGACGGCCCTTTGTTGGCGCGTCGGGCGAGCTTCTGACCCGGTACCTGCACGAGATCGGGCTCGAACGCACCGAGGTGTACATCGCCAACATCGTCAAATGCCGCCCCCCGGGCAACCGCCAGCCGGCCGAGGAAGAGGCCCAGGCGTGCCTGCCCTACCTGCGCGCGCAGTTCCGGCTGATCAGGCCGCGCCTGCTGGTGCTCTTGGGCGCGACCGCCGCCAAGCATGTGCTGGGCGGGGACGTGCGCATCCGGCGCGACCACGGCCAATGGACCGAGCGCAAGGGCGTCTTCATGATGCCCACGTTCCACCCGTCGGCGCTGCTCAGGGACCCGTCGCAGCGCGTTGACGCGTGGCGCGACTTCCAGTCGGTTCAGGCGAGGCTCAGGCAGTTGGAGGAAGCATGAAAAAGCTCAATAGCGAGATGGCCAAGTTCTTCCGGGAGCTGTACACGGGCGAGGACAAGGTGCTGGTGTTCGGCGAAGGCGCGAAGAAGGCGCGCATTATGCTGGTGGGCGAGGCTCCCGGGGCGCAGGAGGCGCTTCTGGGCAGGCCGTTCGTCGGCAAGGCGGGCAAGAACCTCGACGAGTTTTTGGAGCTCTCCGGCTTCAAGCGGGAGGAGCTGTACATCACCAACGTCGTCAAGTTCCGGCCCACCAAGATTTCCGCCGCGGGCCGCACCGTCAACCGAACGCCCACCCGCGAGGAAATTCAGCTTTTCCTGCCCTGGCTCAAAAAGGAGATCGCGCTCATCAAGCCGGAGTGCGTGGTCGCGATGGGCAACACCGCGTTGTCCGCGTTGCATGGGAAGTCGGCCATCGGCGCCGTCCACGGGCAGTTTCTGGAGGCGGAGGGGCGGGTGCTTTTTCCCATCTACCACCCGGCTTCGCTGATCTACAACCGCTCGTTGGCCGACACCTACCGGGAGGACCTTCAGCGCCTGGCTCAGTGGCGCGAGCAAAAGCGATGATCGAGGTCGTCCGGCGGCCGCCGCCGAGGCACCGCCTTCTCCATAACGGCGAGTACGCCCATCTGGTCGCCCTTCGGGAAGGGCGGCCGGTTTTTTCCGTGCTGACCGGCGTGGACCGCCGCCTTGTGCGGCTGACCGGCGAAAGGCAGGGCTGGTTTTCCCACCTGGAAGGGCGGGACGACCCGGAGGCGGCGCGGGCCGTGTTGGAGGCGGCGGCGGCGTTTCAGCGGGATCTCGGCATGGAGCGGCTGATCGGCCCCGACGCGACGCCCGGTCGCTTCCAGCCGGGAATCCTCGCGGAAGGGGAGCGTTCGACGCCGCATTTGGACAGGCTGCTTCGGGAGAACGGCTTTACGGTCCTCCAGGAGTCCGCGGCGTTCTCCGTTCCGGTGGGGGCACTCAAGGGGCTTGGCCGCGCGGCGGCGCGAGCCCGCGACGCGCACGGCGTGGAATTGCGGCGTGAGGGCTTTACCAAGGCCTCCTGCCGGGCGGTCTACGGCCTATACGAACCCCGGCGGCTGTCCTTCGAGGAATTCGCGCAGGTCCTGGCGGAGCTGCGCCCGATGGAACTGTACCTGGCCTCCGTCCGCGGACAGGACGCGGGCTTCGCGCTGGTGCGCCCGGAAGGGGAGTTGGAGCGGGTCGAAACGGTGATGGTCGCGCTTCGCTTTCAGCGGGGTCCGGCGCTGATCTGCCTCGTGGACGCGCTGTCGTCCCGGCTGGGGCCCAAGGTCCTGACCGGCGCGATCAACCCGGACAACGCGCCCTCTCTCATGGTGGTTGGCGCGCTGGGCGGCCGGGAATTCGAGCGATGGCGCGTATACATTCGTGATTTAATCTAGAATTTACATATTTCTGACCTTCCGGGGGTTCCCATGCAGCGCAATTTGTGTATGATAGTACTTGCGTTTGCTCTGGCAAAACGGCTTTGTCAAGATGACGGCCTTCGCCTCATACATTGGCACAGTCAGCTTGATATTGGGAGGATTATCTATGGCTCTTATGAAATGCCCGCGCTGTGAACTCAACTACATCCTCGACGGAGGAGACTTGTGCACGGTGTGTCGCAAGGAAGTGCGCGGCGGCGGCGAGCAGGACGATATTGCAGAACTTTGCTCCGAATGCGGTGAAAACCCCGCGGTGCCCGGCGGCGAGCTCTGCCTTTCCTGCCTGAAGGATATGGCGCGCAGGCTCTCGCCCTCCGCCACCGAAGACGACCTGATCCCCGATGAGGCGACGCTGGAAATCGACAGCGTCAGCACCATGGATGAGATCGTCATCGACATCGACGACGAGGAACTGCCCGCCGACGCGTTTGCCGATGACGACGACGAGGACAAGGACGAGGACGAAGAGGCCGAAGACGGGTTCGCCCCGGCCAGTCCGCTGGACGACGAGGAGATCTCGCTGGACGCGCTTGCGGACGATGAGGACGATGACGATTTACGCGATCGCTGACCTCCACCTGTCGGACGGCGACAAGCCCATGGACGTATTTGGCCCGCATTGGTCGGGCCATTTTGCGCGCATACGGGAGGATTGGCTGGAAAAGGTCGCGCCCAGCGATGTGGTGCTGCTGCCCGGCGATCTGAGCTGGGCGATGCAGCTTCAGGACGCGCTGCCCCACATCCGGGAGGTCGCCGCGCTGCCCGGCCGCAAGATCCTTTTGAAGGGCAACCATGATTACTGGTGGAGCGGCATCGGCAGGCTCCGCGCGCATCTGCCGGAGGGCATGTACGCGCTGCAGAACGACAGCGTGCTGCTGGGCGGCGTGCTGTTCGCGGGTTCCCGCGGGTGGCTCCTGCCCGGCGAGGGCACGAGCACCGAGGACGAGCGCATCTTCGCCCGAGAGCTTCAGCGGCTGGAGCTGTCGCTGGGTTCGGCGAGAAGGCTGTCGGAAACGCTCCCTCTCGTCGGTATGGCCCACTATCCGCCGCTCAGCCCCGCCCGTTTGGACGCCGAGCCCGCGCGGCTCTTCGCCGCGCACGGGGCCTCCCACGTGGTTTACGGCCACCTGCACGGCCCTGCGCTTGCCCACGCGTTTCGCGACGCGTCGGGCGGCGTAACCTACCACCAGGTATCCTGCGACGGGCTGGGCTTCCGGCTGCACGCGGTGATGGAAGTCTAGACCGCTCAAACACGCGCGTGGGCCTGCTGGGCCAGGAACGTTCCGGGTTTTTGCGGGGGCCTGCTGACTTGCGAAGTTGATTCTGCTTCGCTCAGGTTACGCCAGGCGGCAACCCGCGCGCCGGAACATTCAACCTTGTTTGGGCCGGCCTTCCGGGGAATGTAAATTGATTGTTAAATATTTTGAGCTTGAACCGCCGCGCCTTCGGGCGCGGCGGTTTTTTGCACGCATTGCACAACATGTTGTGCGAAATCCCGCTGCCCGGTACAAAATACCCCGGGGCGGTGGCGTGGGGGGAATGCGTGAAAATCGTGGCAAATAGTGGCGCAGCGTGTCAAACTGTGGTATAATGTGGGCAAAATTAGCGGCGAGAGGATGGTGAAGGCATGGGAAGCGCATTTGCGGGCAACGTATCGCATACGATTGACCCCAAAGGCCGCGTCACCATCCCCGCAGCCTACCGCGAAGCGCTGGGCGAGGGCTTCACCATCGGCCTCAACAACCAGCTCTCCGCCCTCGCGCTGTACCCCGCCTGGCGGTGGCAGGAGATTGAAAAAGACCTTTCCCGCATCCCGCAGACGGACGCGACCGCGATGCGCTACGTGCGCCTGATTAGCGGCAACTCCTTTCCGGCTTGCGAGCTGGACGGACAGGGCCGCGTGCTGCTGCCCGCGATGCTCCGGGTCAAGACCGGAATGGACAAGCAGATCCGCTTCGTCGGCATGGGCACATGCCTTGAAATCTGGGACGAGGACAAGTACCTGGCCGAAACCGAGAGCGCCGAGGCCGACAGCGAGAAGTTACTCGAATACGTCAACCACCAGTACTATCAGCCGAGGGTCTGAGGAAGAGCCCGGTTGTTCTAAACGGAAAGGGAAGGGAATAGAGTTGAATCGTATGCCAAGTTACGCTTCGAACACGGCTGTAAGCGTCGGCGCGGACGACTGGTGGAGCGATTTTGACCGAAAGGCTCCATCCCGCCGACCGGAGCGCAAGGGCTCCGAGCGCGTTTTCGACAATCCCGGTTACACGCGTACCCGGGAGCGCGCGCCCCGCGCGCTACGCAGAAGCCGCGCCGAGAAGTCGCTTGTGACCAAGTGGATGATGTACCTGACGGTGGCGGTTCTGGTGGTGGGCCTCGTGGTGCAGGTGGGCAGGTTGGCTGCGATCGCCTCCTCCGCCAAGCGCATCTCCACGCTGAACGCCGAGATCAAGGACATCCAGGGCCAGAAGGAGACGCTCGAGGTCATGCTGTCCATGCAGCAGAACCTGGCGCGCATCCGAAACGTTGCCATCAACAAGTGCCAAATGACCTACCCCACGGAGGACCAGATCCGCGTGGTCTCTCTGATGGGCTCCGGCTCGGATCCACTCACGCAGACCGCCTCAACCAGCATGGAGGCAAAGGCCGCGGATTGACCGTTTGCTTGGAGGGTTGGCCGATTGGTAGTGACCGGGCCGGTCGTCCGCCGTCGAATCGCGCTGAGTCTGGCGCTCTTTCTGGCGCTGTTCGTCGCGCTTGCCGCACAGCTTTTCAAGCTGCAGATACTTGAGGCCGAGGAGCTCCAGCAGCGCGCGCAAACGCAGTGGACCAGCCAAAGCGTGATCGCGCCGCGGCGGGGCTCCATTTTGGATCGCACCGGACGGGTGCTGGCCATCAGCGCCACCGCCTATACCGCGTCGGTCAGCCCGCGCCAGGTCACAGACGCGCGCCTGTTCGCCCGCATCCTCGCACCGATTCTGGACATGGACGCGGAGACAATCGAAAAAAAGGCCTCGGATCGGTCCAAGGGCGGCGTGGTGCTGAAGCGCCAGCTATCAAGGGACATCGCGCAGCAGCTCCGGCTCATGATCGCCGAGCAGCTGAAAGCCGGTTCCAAGGCGCTGGACGGGCTGTATCTGGAGGAGGATGCGCGCAGATACTATCCGATGGGCGCGTTTGCCTCCCAGCTGATTGGGCTCACCTCCATCGACGGGACCGGGCAGGCGGGCCTTGAGGCGTCCCTGGACAAGTACCTCTCGGGCAAGGCGGGCAGCGTGCTTTCGGAGATCGACGGCAAGGGCCGGCGGCTCGCCTACAGCGAGAGCGAGTACGTCCCTTCCGTGGACGGCGGCAACGTGACGCTCACCATCGACGCCTCCATCCAGAGCTTCGTCGAGCAGGCGGCGCGGGAAGCCATCAGCGTCAACCGGGCAAAGGCCATCCGCATTCTCGTGATGGACCCCCAGACCGGCGAGATCCTGGCCATGTGCTCAAAGCCGGATTTTGACCTCAACGATCCGCCCCGGGACAACCTTGACGCCTTCAACGAGCTTTTGCGCAACCGCGTCATCACCGACGCCTATGAGCCCGGCTCGACCTACAAGATCGTCACCATTTCGTCGGCGCTGGACGCCGGCGTGACCAGCCTGAACGACCACTTCTATTGTTCGGGTTCGGTGGTGGTGGACGGCGGGCGGATCCGCTGCTGGGACGACGCGCACGGCTCGGAAAGCCTGATCCAGGGACTGCAGAATTCCTGCAACCCCGTATTCGTGGAGTTGGGGCTGCGGCTGGGCATCGAGCGCTTCTACAAATACATGGAGGCGTTCGGGCTGGGCACGGTGTCCGGCGTGGACATCCCGGGCGAGGGCACGGGCATTCTGATTGATGAAGCGCGGTGCAAGCGGGTGGACATCGCCCGCATCGGTTTTGGCCAGTCGGTGGCGGTGACGCCGCTGCAGCTTTTGAACGCCGCCTGCGCGGCGATCAACGGCGGAAACCTGATGAAGCCCTACGTCGTCAAAGAGATAAGGGACGCGGCCGGAAATCTTGTAGAACGCGGCAGACCTACGGTGATGGACCATCCGATCTCCGCAAAAACCTCCGCCACTGTGCGGAAGCTGCTCGAGTCGGTGGTCGAAAATGGCGGCGGTCGCAACGCCCGCATCAGCGGCTACCGGATCGGCGGCAAGACCGGCACGGCGCAGGTGTATGTGGACGGCGTGGTTTCCCGGGACACCCACATTGGTTCGTTCCTGGGCTTCGCACCCGCGGACGACCCGAAGGTTGCGGTGATCGTCATCGTGGACGAGGC
>JAEZHK010000026.1 GCA_023416655.1 Bacillota bacterium | reverse complement strand
GTGCCGATCGTCAACTTTGACACCGAAGTCAAGGACCTCGAGGAGTTCGTCACCGCCTACGCCGGCTCCAACAACTACAACGCCGGCAAGGTCTGCGGCGATGAGCTGGTGAAGCGCCATCCCGAAGGCGGCAACATCGTCATCCTCGACTCGCCCACGATGAACTCGGTCAACGACCGCATCAAGGGCTTCACCGAAGCCATCGAAGGCAAGGGCTTCACCGTGGTCGCGCAGCAGGATGCCAAGGGCGACCTGCAGACCGCCATGGGCCTGATGGACGACATCCTCCAGAAGGAGCAGAACATCGTGGCCGTCATGGGCGGCAACGACCCGACCGCGCTGGGCGTGCTGGCTTCCTGTAAGTCCGCCGGCCGCACCGAAATTGAGATCTACGGCGTCGACGGCTCCCCCGAGGCCAAGGCGGCCATCGCCGAGGGCGGCCAGTTCATCGCTTCCGGTGCGCAGAGCCCCAAGTCCATCGGCTACGAATCCGTCGGCCTGATGAACAAGATCCTGAACAAGGAAACCTTCGAGTTCCGCACCCCCGTCGAAACCTTCCTGATCAACAAGGACAACGTGGCCCAGTACGGCACCGACGGCTGGCAATAAGTTCAAGCCGCGGCTCGGCGGGGCTTCCTTCGGAAGCCCCGCCTTCTGCCATGTATAGACATACCATAGAAGAACGTCAGAACCCACAGCTCCATGCCGCCGCGCGCGGCAAACCTGTAAGCCCGCCGCGAGCGGGCGCATTGCGAATGAATATACCGGGGTGATGCAATTGGCAACCGAAGGAACCCTGCTGAAAATGGCGGGGGTGCACAAGCGCTTCCCAGGCGTGTACGCGCTGCGCGACGTCACATTTGACCTCGGCGCCGGCGAGGTACACGCCCTTTTGGGGGAAAACGGCGCCGGAAAATCCACCCTGATCAAAATACTGGGCGGCATCTATACCATCGACGAGGGCGAAATCTTCATCGACGGCAATAAAGTGATCATCAACTCAGTGGGCGACGCCAAACTCAACCGCATCTCCATCATCCACCAGGAACTGGCGCAGGTGCCGTATATGACGGTCGCCGAGAACATCTTCCTGGGCAAGGAGATCGATGGGCCGCTTGGCACCGTGAAGCGGCGCGCGATGGCCGCCGAGGCGCAGAAGCTCCTCGACAATTACGAGCTGGACATCCGCGCAGACAGTGTGCTGGACAGCCTGACCATCGCGCAGCGGCAGATGATCGAGATCATCAAGGCGGTCTCGTTCAACGCCCGCATCCTGGTCATGGACGAGCCGACCTCCTCCCTCTCTGAAAAAGAGGTGGAATTCCTGTTCTCCACCATCCGCAAGCTCAAGGCGCAGGGCGTGGGCATCGTGTACATCTCGCACCGGCTTTCGGAACTCTTCGAGATCTCCGACCGGGTCACGGTGCTCCGGGACGGCCAGGTGATCGGCACCCGTGAAACGAAGGACACCGAGCCTTCGGCGCTGATCGCGATGATGGTCGGGCGCGAACTGACCAACTACTACACCCGCACGTACCACAGCCCCGGGCCGGAGGTTTTGAGGCTTGAGAACGTGTCCGCCGGAAAGCTCATCCGCGACGTCAGCTTCACGCTGCACGCGGGCGAGATCTTGGGCCTCGCGGGCCTCGTGGGCGCAGGGCGCAGCGAAATCGTGCGCGTGATCTTCGGCCTCGACCCGATCGCCAGCGGCGACATCTATGTGCGCGGCAAAAAGGTGCACATCTCACGCCCGGACGAGGCGATGGCGCTGGGCATCGGCCTGGTGCCGGAGGATCGAAAAAAAGAAGGGCTCTTCCTGGTCAAGGAGGTGCGCTTCAACCTGACGCTCAAGGTGCTGCGCCGCTTCATAAACCCGCTGCGCGTTTCTAAGGCGAAGGAAGCCGCCATCGTCGACCGGTACATTGGCGAGCTGTCCATCAAGACGCCCTCCCCCGAGCAGCTGATCGGGAACCTGTCCGGCGGCAACCAGCAGAAGGTCATCATCGCCCGCTGGCTGGCCACCGAGCCATCCGTACTGATCCTGGACGAACCCACCCGCGGCGTGGACGTGGGCGCCAAGGCGGAGATCTACGCCATCATGAACGAGCTGGCCGCGAAGGGCGTCGCGATCGTCATGATCTCGTCGGAACTGCCCGAGATCATCAACATGTCGGACCGCGTGGTGGTCATGGGCGACGGTCGCGTCAAGGGCACGCTGCCGCGCGAAGCGCTATCTCAGGAAAAAATCATGTTCCTGGCGACGGAGGGAATGTAAATGGTGAAGCAAAAGACGTACGGGCAATCGCTCCAGGGAAACGCTGTGGGCCGGTTTATGTCCAAGTACTTCAAGGACAACGGCGCAATCCTGATCGGCCTCTTCGCGATCATGCTGCTGTTGCAGTTCTTCACTTCGGAAGGCTTCAACTTCTCGTCGGGGCTGTTCTTCAAGCAGAAGAACATTCTGAACGTGCTTCGGCAGGTGTCCATCAACGCCAACCTTGCCTGCGCGATGACGCTGGTGATTATCCTGGGCGGCATCGACATCTCCGTCGGCTCGGTCATCGCGCTCTCCGGCGTGGTGACGGGCGGCCTCATCGCCTTCAACGGCTGGGGCGTGTTCCCGGCGGTGGTCATGGGCGTGCTGGTGGGCGTGCTATTCGGCGTGTTCAACGGATACTTGATCTCCACCACGCCGCTGCCCCCCTTCATCGTCACGCTGTCCACGATGAACATCGCGCGCGGCGTCGCCTACGTGTACACCGGCGGCTCGCCCATCCGCGTGATGAGCGATGAATTCAACTTCATCGGCTCCGGCTACCTGGGCCCGATCCCGATGCCGGTCATCTACTCGGCGCTGTTCATCGCCATCACCGCGTACATCTTAAATCGCACCAAGCTGGGCCGCCACATCTACGCCGTCGGCGGCAACCGCGAGGCCGCCAGATTCGCAGGCATCAACACCCGCCGGGTTCTGTTCTTCGCCTACGCCTACTCGGGCCTCATGGCGGGCATCAGCGGCGTGGTGCTGGCCAGCCGCATGTTCTCCGGACAGCCCACCGCGGGCGACGGCCAGGAGATGGAAGCCATCGCCGCGACGGTCCTCGGCGGCACCTCCATGCTGGGCGGACAGGGCGCGATGGGCGGCACGGTGATCGGCGTACTGATCATGGGCGCGCTCCAGAACGGCCTTAACCTGCTGGGCATCAACAGCTTCTGGCAGTACGTGGTCAAGGGCGCGGTCATCCTGCTGGCGGTCTACGTCGACGTCATCAAAAAGCGCACCCGCAAGGTCAAGCTGGCGTAATCATTGATTTTTTCAAAGCGGCAAACATTTTGTTCCTGATGCGTTATGCTATAATAAGGGAGCCTGGCATCCGCCCAGTGCGGACGCCAGGCTCCTTTGCTACGCGAGCGGCCGAAAGGGTATGCTGTTTAAGGAAGGGATGATTTTTGTGGATGTGAAGAAACTCGTCGCCCAAATGACGCTGGAGGAGAAGGCTTCGCTGCTCTCCGGCGCGGACTTCTGGCACACCAAGGCGGCCCCGCGGCTGGGCGTCCCCGCCGTGATGGTCTCCGACGGCCCCCACGGCCTAAGGAAGCAGCGGCAGGACGGCGACCACCTGGGCATCAACGACAGCATCGAAGCCGTGTGCATGCCCACCGCCTGCGCCACCGCCGCCTCCTTTGACCGGGACCTGTTGCGCAAGGTTGGCGAAGCGGTGGGCGACGCCTGCCAGCACGAGCGGGTTTCGGTGGTGCTGGGGCCCGCGGTCAACATCAAGCGCTCGCCGCTTTGCGGCCGCAACTTCGAGTACTTCAGCGAGGACCCGTACCTCGCGGGCGAGGCGGCCGTCAGTTTGATTGACGGCGTGCAGAGTCGGAACATCGGCACCTCCGTCAAGCACTTCGCCGCCAACAGCCAGGAGCACCGGCGCATGTCCAGCGATTCCCGAATGGACGAGCGCACGCTCAGGGAAATCTACCTGCCCGCCTTCGAGGCGGCGGTTAAACGCGCGAAACCCTGGACGGTCATGTGCTCCTACAACCGCTTGAACGGCACCTACGCGTCGGAGCACCCGTGGCTTCTGACCGACCTCCTCCGGGGCGAGTGGGGCTTTGACGGCTACGTGGTCTCGGACTGGGGCGCGGTCAACGACCGGGTGAAAGGCGTGGCCGCGGGGCTGGACCTTGAGATGCCCGCCTCCGGCGGCGTCAACGACCGGCTGATCGTGGAGGCGGTGCGCGAAGGCAGGCTGGACGAAAGGTTGGTCGATCAGGCTGCGGAGCGGATCCTGACCATCAACTACCGCTACCTGGAAAACGCGAAGCCCGAGACCCCCTGGGACAAGGAAGCCCAGCACGAACTGGCGAGGGAGCTTTCCGCCGAGTGCATGGTGCTGCTGAAGAACGACGGCGGCCTGCTGCCGCTGGAAGAGGGCGAATCCGTCGCGGTGATCGGACGCTTCGCGAAAGAGCCCAGGTTTCAGGGCGGCGGCAGTTCCCACATCAACAGCTTCAAGGTGACCTCGCTCATGGACGCGCTGGAGGGCGCGCCGGTCGCCTACGCGGACGGCTACGAGATCGACCGGGCCGAGCCGGACGAGGCGATGATCCGCGAGGCCGTTGAAACCGCACGGAACGCGAAGGTCGCGGTCGTCGTGGCGGGCCTGCCGGACGCCTTTGAGTCCGAAGGCTACGACCGCAAGCACATGCGCATACCCGCCTGCCAGGAGGCGCTGATCGAGCGGGTCGCCGCCGCGAACCCCAACACCATCGTGGTGCTCTACAATGGCTCGCCCGTCGAAATGCCCTGGATCGGCCAGGTTCGCGCCGTGCTGGAAGCCTACCTCGGCGGGCAGGCGGTGGGCGGCGCGACGGCGGACGTGCTCTACGGCCGCGTGAACCCCTGCGGGCGGCTGCCGGAGACCTTCCCGCTCAAGATGGAGCACAACCCGTCGCACCTGTCCTTCGGCGGCGAGGGCGACGTGGCCATCTACCGCGAGGGCGTGTTCGTCGGCTACCGCTATTACGACAAAAAGGCGATAGACGTGCTGTTCCCGTTCGGCTACGGTCTGTCCTATACTACCTTCGAGTACTCGGGCCTGATGCTGAGCGCGGATTCCATCCGGGACACGGAAAGTCTGACCGCTTCCGTGCGGGTGAAGAACACCGGCGGCGCCTTTGGCAAGGAAGTGGTGCAGCTCTACGTACAGGATGAGGAGAGCAGCGTGTTCCGCCCCGTCCGGGAACTCAAGGGCTTCGAAAAGGTGGCGTTGGAACCCGGCGAGGAAAAGACCGTCCGCTTCACGCTGGACAAGCGCGCCTTCGCCTACTGGAATGAGACGATCCACGACTGGCATGTGGAGACCGGGAACTTCCAGATCCAGATCGGCCGCTCCAGCCGGGACATCGCGCTCTCGGCGGTGGTTCATGTGGCGTCCACGGTGGAAATCCCCGTGACCTACACGCTGAATTCCATCTTTCTGGACCTGATGAAGTCTGAAAAGGCGATGGGTATCCTGCAGCCGCTCATGGGCCGCATCGTGGAAGAACTAGGCGGCGGAAGCGACGTGGCTTCGAGCGCCATCTCCCCCGAGATGATGCAGGCGATGCTGGGCTATTCGCCGCTGCGCAGCGCCGTCAGCTTCACCGGCGGCGCGGTCACCCATGAACAGCTGGAGGCGATCGTGGCCGAGCTCAACGCAAGGTAGTCCACTTCCTATAGAGAACATCGGCCCGGAGCGTAATGCTCCGGGCCGACGTTTGTCAAACCATAAGTGTCGCTTCAGCCCGGCGAACCGGGTGCGGCCGGAGCCGATACGGGATCGTTGGTTTCCTGAGGCAACGGCGTTTCGTCCAGGCGGAATTTCTTCAGCGGAGGCTCCGGCGTGTAGAATGAGAAGCAGCCCTTGCCGCTGTACTTGGCGGTGTACATCGCCTGGTCGGCCTTTTCAAGGAGCGCCTCGTAGCGGGTGCCGTCCAGCGGGAAGCGGGACACGCCCACGGAAACCGAGAGCCTCAGTCGCTCGGAGCGCACGTTCAGCCCCTGCCGCATGACCGCGATCAGCCGCTCCACATTGCCGACGATGCCTTCATCAGTGCGCACGCGGTCGAGGTAGACCACGAACTCGTCGCCGCCGATGCGGCCCGCGATGTCGGTTTCGCGGATGTTGCCCTGGATCGCCTGGCCGATCTTGCGCAGCACGTCGTCGCCGAAGCCGTGACCGTGGCTGTCGTTGATCTCCTTGAAGTCGTCGATGTCGATGTAGAGCAGCGCGCCGCCCACGTCCTCTGTCTCCATCAGGCGCTGCTTGATGCAGCGCTCGGTCTCAACGCGGTTCAGTAAGCCCGTCAGCACGTCCCGCGTCGCCTGCTCGCGCAGCCTGCTGGTCTCGCGCATGGCCTGGTCGATGTTGGTGAGCTTGCCCAGCGCGCGCACACAACAACGGTTTTCACTGGACCACAGCGTGCGGACGATGACCTCGTACCACTCGTACCAGCCGCGCATGGTCAGAAGCCTTAAGTCCAGCTTGATGGTAGGGCTAATCGCCGAAACTGCCTGAATGGCCGTCTTGAGCGTCTCGCGGTCGCCCGGATAGAGGTAGCGGTTCAGCGCCTCGCCCAATAGCGCGTTTCTCAGCACCGTCTCGCCGTCAAAGTGGTCCGAGAAGCGCCCGGAGAAGGACAGCGCGTCGCCCTCGCAGTCGTATTCGATCAGCACCTCGCCGGAGAGCGACGCATACGTCTTGTACTGCTCGCGCTCGTGCTCGAGCAGCTTCACCGCGCGGGGCGACAGCTGGTCGGCCGTATCATAGGGGGATTCGCCCAGCGCCGGGTCGCCACTCTGCGCCAGGTCGTCCAGCGCGCTTTTGAGCCTTGCTTCGATCAGGTCCAGCGTGGCCAGCAGCTTCGGGTTGAACGAGCCGCAGTCGCCGTCCTTGATCATGTCCAGCGCCTGGCCGTGGGTGAACGGCGGCTTGTAGACGCGCTCGCTGGTCAGCGCCTCATAGACGTCCGCCAGCGCGACCACCTGCGCCCAGATGGGGATGTCGTCGCCCGAAATGCCGTAGGGATAGCCGTTTCCGTCCCACCGCTCGTGGTGGCACAGGCAGATGTCGCGGCAATAGGAAAAGAAGCGCTCGCCCCCCGCCGCGGAGATGCGCTCGATGACCTGCGCGCCGTAGAGGGTGTGGCGCTTGATGATTTCAAATTCTTCATCGGTAAGGCGGCCGGGTTTGTTCAGGATGGATTCGGGCACGGCGATCATGCCCACGTCGTGCAGTGCGGACGCGCACATGATGTCGTCGATCATGGTGTCCGTGAGGTTATATTCCAGGTAGCGCTGGGAGAGCGCCTGGCAGAGGTGCTTGGTGACCATGGAGATGCGGCGGGTGTGCTGCGCGGTTTCTCCGCTTCGAAATTCCACAATGGTGGACAGCGCCTCGATGGCGTAGCGGCTGGCCCTTCGGATCTCATAGGTGCGCGCTTCAACCAGTTCCTCCATGCTGAGGCGGACGCGCTCGCCCTCCACCAGCCGCTGCGCGCGGCGCCTGACGATCTCCGGGTTCATGGGCTGTTCGATGAAGTCCGAAACGCCCAGCCGGATCGCCGCGGCGGCCTTTTCCGGCGAGACGCCGGAGGCGATCATCAAAATGGGGATGCCGGGCAGGAACCCGCGCGCGTGCATTTCCCGAAGCATCTGGAAGCCGTCCATTCCCGGCAGGTTGATGTCCAGAAACATCAGGCCAATGCGCGCGCGGAAGCGTTCAACCAGCCGGAGCGCCTCCTGGGCGTCACCGGCTTCGAGTATTTCAAATCGCCCGCGGAACATTTCGCTGAGAATTGCCCGATTATGCTCAACATCATCGACGATGAGCAACACGGGCGCGTCGGCGCCCATCGACGACCCCTCCTCCGGTGGATTCCGTTGCCGCGTCACCGACGCGGGCGCATCCGCCCGCATGGCCCACGGCCGCCCCCACCCCAAATGTTACCTTTTTATATATTACCATGGAATCGGGGAGAAATGTTGATTCCATTTAAAATATATATTACATTTTATGCGTTAAAAATTCGCGCGATTTCGCCCTTTTTCTTCGTCATCGGTGGGCCGCCGCAAGTGGCGCGCGCAGACCCCGGTACGTCTGGAAAACAGCATACCAATCCGAAATATTATTTCGTCCAAATGGGCGAGAGATTTTAGTTTCCGGCCAAAACCGAGGCTTCGCAACCCCTTCGGGTTACGCCTTTGGCATGAAATGCTTTTCAAAGCGAAGAGCGACACCGACCGTGCGGCTTAAATCTATATGAATCGCTGGGTCCCGTGAGCGACTTGGTTTCCCGCATGGAAGCCAACCTTCAGGGGCAAAGATACGCCGCGACGACGAAAGAATGTTTTGGATTGGTATTAAAGCCAGTGCTTCTCCCGGCGGATAAGCCGCCGGAGCTTGACCAATAAAGCCATCACCGGCCGGACCAGAATCATCAGCGGCTGCCTACTGCCCTCGGCGGCGTCCAGCTGCCTGACCCATTCCATGCCCTGGCCGGGGCGCATGAGGTCGATTTCCTTCCGGGGGTAGCGCGCCTGACGCCGGTCGACGGCGGCTCGGAACTCGGGGTGCTCCAGGATCCTGTCCACGTGCGCGCCCTTTTCCTCGAGGCTCCAGGGGCCTCTTCGGATGGAACTGACGCACAGCTTGGCCGCGTCGATGAAGCGCTTGTCGACGGAGTCGCGCATGCCCTCGTTCATCCAGCCGCACCGCGCCATGCTCGCCTCAATGGCGTGGTTGACCTCGAGGTGCGTCCTGAAAAGGTCCGGGTCCACCTGCTTGGTGATGGAGCCCGCGCCGTAGCGGATGTAGAAGTAGTCGCTGACGTTGATGACCTCGATGCTGCCTGTGCGCTCAAGGATTTCGGTGACGAACATCACGTCGCCGCGCATCTTGATCGTCTCGCTGTACTTGAGCCCCTCCAGAATCTCCCGCTTGTAGAGCTTCGAGTACAATGTGCCGATGCGGTTGAGGTTGTAAAGTTCCGGAAGCGCCTGCCCAAAATCCTCTCGCCGGATGAAGACCTCCTTGGTCACCGGCACCTGCCAGACCTGTCGCATGGTGCGCTCGCTCAGCGTGACGTAGCGGGCGATCACCATGTCTGCGTCGTGCAGTTTCTGGGCGTCGATCATGTGCCTCAGGTAATCGGGGCCGACGAAGTCGTCCGGATCGGCGTAGGTGATGAAGCGCCCCGAAGCCCTTTCGAGGCCGTTATTTCTGGCCTTGCCCACGCCGCCGTTGGGCTGGTGCAGCGGGATGAAGCGGGGGTCTTCCTTCGCGAACGCATCGCAAATGGCCCCGCTGTTGTCGGGCGAGCCGTCGTCCACCAGGATTGCCTCGAAGTCGGCGAATGTTTGCGCTTTGAAAGACTTCAGGCAGCGCTCAAGGTAGGGTTCGACCTTGTAGATCGGGATGATGATGCTGACGTACGGCTTGTTCATGCGCAACCCCTTCAACCTGACACCCCGCGAGGACGGGCGCCGGACGCGGCTTCGCCGCCCGGCTTTTTCCCATTATATCACACCAAAGCGCGGCGTGCAATGAAGAGCCCATAAGCAAACAGAATTGGAAACGAGGCGCCACGGCTTGCACATAGCTTTGAATCATCGGGAGGCATGGAGGGCCGAAGCCCTCCATCTTGGATCATTGGTACCGGCTTTTCCGTTCCCTTTGCAACCGCATAAATTCCTGATTCATGCCGGTTGCACTTTCGTCTCTTGAAGCGCCGGGCGCATTCTGGTATAATCGAACTGTTCCGCAAGAGGAGTTCACGGATGAAAAAGCTGCTCTACGAGAGCATGAGCGGCTTCCTCAAGGCGCGAAGCTGAGCGATCGGGAAAGAACGATAAGGGAGGCCCTTGATGGCGCAGCAGGAACTCATCAGCGTGGTGATCCCGACCTGCAGGCGGGACGCCGAAACCGTCCGGCGCGCCGTGGTCAGCGCCTTGAACCAGACCCACCAAACTATCGAGCTTTTTGTGGTGGACGACAGCCCGGACAGCTTCCCGGGCCGCGATGATGTGCGGGCGGCGCTCGAAGCGCTTCAAGACGCCCGCGTCCGCTATGTGCGCCACGACGTCAACCAGGGCGCGTGCGCGGCCAGAAACACGGGGCTGAACCTTTCCTCCGGCCGCTACGTTGCGTTTTTGGACGACGACGACGAGTGGCTGCCCGAAAAGCTTAACAAGCAGCTGGCGAAGTTCCGGGAAGCGGGCGACAGTTGCGCTTTGGTGGGATGCGGCTCCTTCACCGTGAACGACTTAACCGGCGCGCGGAAAGAGCGCGGCGCGCGGCAGGCCCGCGGCATGGTCTTTGACAAACTCATCCTCGAAAACTTCATCGGCTCCACCTCCTTCCCGCTGATCCGGAGGGAATGCCTTGACGCGTGCGGCCCGTTTGACACGCGCATGAAGTCCGCCCAGGATTATGAGATGTGGCTGCGCATCGCCCGCAAGTACCCGGTGGATTTTGTGGACGAGCCGCTGGTGCTCTACCACGAAAACGGCGGCCCGCGCATCTCCACCAACGTTTCAAACCGGATTCAGGGCCTCGAGCGGCTGGGCGAAATCCACGCGGACTATCTCGCGGCGCACCCAGCCGCCCGGAGCGCGCGGCTGCTCAAGCTGCTCCCCCACTACCTCCGCGCGGGCGAGCGCGGGAAAGCGCGGCGCGCGTTTTTTGAGGCCGCGCGGCTCAGACCCTTCGCGCTTCGCGAAAACCTTGGCGCGGCCATACAGCTGATCCGGCATCGTCAGAATACCTGAGGCCGTCAGCATGTTGGGATCGTCCCTGGGGAAGAGCGCGGGCCGGAGTCGGCGCTCCAAAGGAAGATGAAGATGAACGGAGAGCCCCTGCCGAAAGCGCCGTCCCGGCGCTCGGTTTCCGTCGGCTACATCCTGATCGCCCTCTGCGGTCTGATGATGCTGGCGCGCGGTTTTGTGGGGTTCAACTGGGGCGACGAGACCAATTACTTCGCGATGACCGACCGGTTTCTCCGGGGCGACCTGATGATCGTCCACGAGTGGCACCCGACCCAGTGGTTCAGCGCCTTCCTCCTGCCCTTCTACGCGCTCTACTTGCGGCTGAACGGCTCGTCGGACGGGGTGATCCTTTGCTTCAGGATCGCCTACGCGCTTCTTTCCACGGGGCTTGCGCTGGTTGTGTTCCGGGCGCTGTACCCCCGAAAGGGCGTCTGGCCGGTGCTGGCGGGTGTATTGATCAACCTGTTTTACGCGGTGGGGTATCTGGGCGCGTTCTCCTACAATACGCTCGCGACCGACTTTTTGCTGCTCTCGGCCACGGGCCTGTACCTGTACGCCAATGGGCGCGGCAGACGGCTTCTGCCGTTTGGCTGCGGCGTGCTTCTCGACTACGCGGAGGCCAACGGCATGGAGCGCATCGACACCCGAAGCGCGGTGCTTTTCAAGCGGCGCGCGCCCGGGAACGGCCAAGGCTAGCGCTTTCACGCCGCCTATGGAAACACTGAACGCCGCCGGATTGCCGGCGGCGTTCGATTTGTCCAGGACTTTCTGTAAGATCGGTCAGGGTTTTGCGAAATAGGCGAATACCACCGCGCCGGGGCCGGAGTGGGCGCCGACCACGCTGCCCAGCCAGCCGGAGGGCGCTTCGATGCCCAGCGTTTGGGAGAGTTCCGCGAGCGTCTCCAGATCGCCCGCGTGGGCGTAGGCCATGGGCAGGCTGCGGTCTGCCGGTTCGTTCTGGACCATGAGCGCGAGCTTTCGGATCGCGCTGCGGGCGCCGCGCGCCTTGTCCACGCTGGTCACCGCCCCATCCCGGATCTGGATGATGGGCTTGAGCGATAGAATCGTGCCCAGCGCGCCCGCCGCGCCCGAAAGCCGCCCGCCTTTGACCAGGTATTTCAGCGTATCCAGCACCGCGTAGACTCGAAGGCGCGGCTTGATTTTCTCCAGCGTTTCGTAGATCTCCCGGGCGTTTTTCCCCTCGTCCCGAAGGCGCACGGCCACCCGCGCCAGGATCAAATGCCCGATCGTCGCCGAGCCGCTGTCCACGACGTAGACGTCCTGCCGCGCGGACTCAGCCTTGACCAGCCAGGCCGACTGGCAGGTGCCGCTGAGCTGCTGGGCGATGGAGATCACCAGGATGTCCTCACTCGGATGGCGCTCGAACTCCTCCCTGAAGTCCTCCGGCGTCACCATGGTGGTGGTGGGCATCTGGTCCGAAGCCTTGAGCTTTTTGAAGAACTCTTCTCCGGTCAGGTCAATCTTGTCCCGGTAGCCCCGCTCCCCGAAGAAAACCTTCAGGATCTTGACGGTGACGCCCGATGCCTTGGCTTCTTCCAGCGTCATGTCGCAAGTGCTGTCGACGATGATTTGCATTTTCTTCATCCCTTCGCGTATCGCTCAAAAAACTCCTTCAGAACCCCGAGCGCCTGGGTCAGCCGCTCCAGGTCGTCCTCCCCCAGCGCCCGCTCCACCTGATCCAGCATGTCCCGGTGGAACGCCTCGTGCCGGGCGTTGACCGTAAGCCCCGCCTCGGTCGGGAAGATCCGGACAATCCGGCGGTCGTCCGGGTCGGACCCCCGCTCGAGGTACCCTTTCCGGACCAGCACGTCCACCGCCGTGGTCAGCGCGCCCACCGAGATGTTAAGCGCCGCCGCCACCGAGCTCATGGTGTTGCGGCCCTGCTTATGAAGCGCCGTCGCCGCCGCGATCACATGCGTCTCCCGGACAGAAGGCCCCTTGCCCGGCAGCGCCAGCGCCCGTTCCTCCAGGGTCAGAATGCTGTTGAACGTGCCGACCAAAAAGTCGTTCAATGCCTCGCGCTGAGCATGGGTCATGGGAACTCCTCCGTTCTATTTACTTTTAATATAAAATCATTTTATGTCCAAACCTTTTTAACTGCCACGGGTTTTCGGGAACATCCGCGTAAATTTCCCGGAAGAATGCCACGACAAAAAATGCCCGCTTTCGCGGGCAAGAAGACTGCTGGCAAACCCGGTCGCACCATCAAAATCGTTCCCGGCGACCTGCGCGCCGGGAATCGGTTTCCAGAACCAGTGCGCACACTGGTGGCGGAAACAATTCCTGGGGTCAGTGAGCCGCCCGGAAATCCCGCAGGATTTCATGGCTCACGCAAATTTCCTCCCATCGCACCCAAAATCCGCTTGCGGATTTTGGGTGCTCAAGGTTTTGCGGCGGGCTTGAAGATCAGCGCGTTCAGAAGGCCGAAGAGAATCGCGGCGGAAATTCCGCCTGCGGTGCTGGTGAGTCCGCCGGTCAGCGCGCCGATCAGGCCGTACTTATGCACCGCGTCGATGGCGCCCATCGCGAGGGAGTAGCCAAACCCGGTCAGCGGCACGGTGGCCCCCGCGGCGGCAAAGTCCACAAGCGGCTTATAAAGCCCCACCGCCGTCAGAAGCGCACCCGCCACCACGTAGACCACCAGGATCCTGGCGCTGGTCAGATTGGTCTTTAAGAGCAGCACTTCGCCGATGGCGCACAGCGCGCCGCCCACCAGGAACACCCGCACAAACAGCCAGAACATCTCCATCACATCGCCTCCAGTGCCACCGCGTAGGATACCCCCGGAATGCTCTCCCCCTGCTGGGTGGTGGCGGGGCTGAGCATCGCGCCAGAACCGAGCGCCAGCATCCGCTTGAAAGGCCCCGCGACCATCGGCAAAAAGTGGGCCGACAGCACCGACGCGATGCAGCCGCAGCCGCTGCCGCCCGCGTGAGCGTCCTGCTCCGGGCTGTAGAGCAACGCGCCGCAGTCCGCGAGGTGATCCGGAATCAGAGGTATGCCGCGCTCCTGCATCAGGTCCATGAGTAGCTCACGCCCGATGCATCCAAGGTCGCCGGTGACGATCTGGTCATAATCCTGGGGCGAGCGCCCGGTGTCCATGAAGTGCGCGGTCAGCGTGTCCGCCACGGCCGGGGCCATCGCCGCGCCCATGTGGCTCGCGTCCTTGATCTGGTAATCCACGATGCGGCCGACGGTACCGTGGGTCAGTCGGCACAGCCCCTGATCCTCCCGCGAAAGGAGCGCCGCGCCGGCGGCGGTGGCCGTCCACTGGGCGGATGGCGGGCGCTGGTTGCCCAGTTCCAGCGGGAACCGGTACTGCCGCTCCGCCGCGCAGAAGTGGCTGGATGCGGCGCAGACCGCCCGGTCGGCGAGCTTCGCGTCCACCAGAACACCGCCCAGAACCAGGGATTCGATGAACGTCGAGCACGCGCCGTATAGCCCGAAGAATGGGATGCCCAGCGCGCGGGCGGCGAAACCCGACGCGGTGATCTGGTCCTGCAGGTCGCCTGCAAGCATGAAGTCTACGGCCTTGATGGTGATTCCCGCCTTGGACGCGCACAGCTCGACCGCCCTGCGGACCATCTCGCTCTCTGCCTGCTCCCAGGTTTTCATGCCCAGCAGGTCGTCCGGCAGGATCACGTCAAAGTCCGCGCCCAGCGGTCCCTGCCCCTCCTTGGGCCCGACGATGGCCGCGGCGGCGCGGATCGCGGGGCGGCCCTCGTAGACAAAGGTCCTCCTGCCCGCGCGCTTCATGAAAACCACCTGTCGATCGCGTAGTAGATGACGCCGATCACGATGGACGTGGTCACGCCGTAGGTGATCACCGGCCCGGCCAGGAGGAAGAGCTTCGCGCCCAGGCCCAGAATCAGCCCCTCCCGCCGGAATTCCATCGCGGGCGCAGCCACGGAGTTGGCAAACCCGGTGATCGGCACGATGGAGCCAGCGCCCGCGTACTCGCCGATCCGATCGTAGACGCCCAGGCCTGTCAGCGTCGTGCCCAGAAACACCATCACCGACGGCGTGAACATGCCGCCCGCCAGCATGTTGAGCTTCAAGACCTTGTCGCCGAAGATCGAGATCCCCTGCCCGATGCAGCAGATCAAGCCGCCCACCCAGAACGCCCTGAGGCAGTCCCGGAGAAGGCGGCTGTTGGGCGTGCGCTTTTCGACGAGTTTTTTATACCGCTGAATCTTGTCCGCTTCGCTCAAAGGGCCGCCACCCCCAAGCACACCAAGATGGCGTCCTGATACGCCCGTTCGGCCGGCCGGTTCATCAGGATCAGCGTAATGACCACCGCGACGATCAAAATCAGCCCGATCGCGAGCCAGGCGAGCGGCTGCAACCTCCCACGATGCTGCAAGAGAAACACCCCTTCGCGCGTTGTTCTTCCTCTTCAGGGCCTGCTGAAAAACGCCTGTTGCGTCTTTTAGCACTCCCTCATTATGGACAAACGCGCAAAGAAATATTACAGATTCGATTGCCGGAATATGCGCTCTTCTTCGATCCACCGGTCCAGAAATTCGCGGCCCGCCGGGGCTTCATCGATCATGGAAAGCGCTTCGCGCACCGCCGAGACGAACGCCGGGTCCAGCGCGCGGATTCCGTGCGGCGCCAGCGGGCACATCGCGAAGGCGCGCCGGTCAACGCGTAAGGCGAGCGCCCCCGACGCTTTGCGCGCGGGCGTCAGCGGGAAGATGCGGCACCCGAGAGGCCTCGCCTCTCTGGGGCAGCGGCCGCCGCAGGTCAGGACGCCGCCGTCGATTTTCGCCCAGTCCGCGCCCTCGTACAATGATGCCTCGCCGGGGAACAGCGTAACGCCGCCCTGCCCGTCCTCGTCCGCCTGGCAGCAGGCCGCGCCGCAGGTCAGCCCGCAGTCCGCCTTGAGCGGAGTCAGGTTATCGACAAGTTCCCTCGCCAATTCTATCTCCTTTTTCATATACCCTCCTGGCGAATTTTGTAGTTGCAATGCCCAAAGGCGGATGCTATAATGGGTTTACTCTAAAAAACAAGGAGGTGCGTTTTTTACATGGCTTATATTATCAACGATGAGTGCATCAGCTGTGGCGCCTGCGAGGGCGAATGCCCTGTCAGTGCGATTACCCCGGGTGACGGTAAATATGTCATTGACGCCGAAGCCTGTATTTCCTGTGGTGCGTGTGCGGGCGTTTGCCCCGTAGGCGCCCCGGTTGAGGCTTGAGTCGAACTCATCGAAAAGGGCGGCCGTTAAAGGCCGCCTTTTTTGTGTGGAGAAAAGCTTCCTCAAGGGAATCTTTTCTCCAGATAGCGCAGGCCCTGCAAGCCTGCGGGCTTGCGGGCGGGCCTGCGTGCAAATCGGTAGCAGCCTGCGGCTGTACATGCCGCCCTCCGGCAGCCTTGATTGAACATGGTGGCTCCGGCCCCCAATCCCCCAGTGGGTCGAGGTCGAGCGCCTCTCATTTCCCCCTTTCCATCCCCTTGTGTGGGGTCAAGGGGGCTCAGCCCCCTTGCGGGGGTCCGGGGGCAGCGCCCCCGGCGTTCCTTCCGCCCCTCCCTACTTTTTCGCGGCTTCGGCGGCGAGGAGCAGCCCGCCGGTGACGCCGCTGTTTACGCCAAGTCCGGGCGGCACGATCAGTTCGTCGATGTGATGGAGCACCTGATCGGCTGCGACGTAGCCGTTCAAAAGGTTCAGCGTCTTTTCCCGGATCATCGGGAACAGGAACTTCTCCTGCATGATGCCGCCGCCCAGCACAATTCTTTCGGTGGAAATCGCGACCAGCGCCGTCACGCAGAACTGCGCAAGGTAATAGGCCTCGATCTCCCAGGCGATGTGGTCCTTGGGGAGTTCTCTCGACGGCACGCCCCAGCGCTTGTCGATGGCCGGCCCGCAGGCGAGGCCCTCCAGGCAGCCGTCGTGGTACGGGCAGAAGCCGTGGGGGGTCGGGTCCTCCGGGTGCGGGCGCATGAGCATGTGGCCCCACTCCGGGTGGACCATGCCGTGGAGCAGCCGCCCCTCCGCCACGACGCCCGCGCCGATGCCGGTGCCCACCGTCACGTACACGCAGTTTTTCAGGCCCTTCGCCGCGCCCATGAGCGTTTCCGCCAACGCCGCGCCGCCCACGTCGGTATCGATGCCCACCGGCACGCCCAGCGCCTTTTGAAACTCCGGCAGCAGCGGGCAATCGCCCCAGCCGGGCTTGGGCGTGGTGGTCACGTAGCCGTAGGTGGGCGAGGCCGGGTTCAGGTCCAGCGGGCCGAAGCTGGAGATGCCCAGCGCCTCGATGCCCGCGCTTTTGAAGTATTCGATCATCGGCGGCAGCGTCTGTGCCGGGGACAGCGTGGGGAACGTCGCCCTGTCCAGGATTTTTCCGGTCTCGTCGCCGATCGAGCACACCATTTTGGTGCCGCCGGCCTCCAGCGCGCCAAGCCGCATCGCGCATCGCTCCTTTATTTTGTTGGGACACATTGGATTATAGCATGCGACAACGCCTGAAAGCAAGCTTCCAGGCGTTGGACTGCCGCCCCTTGGTCCCATTCGATCGCTCCCGGCAACCAGTGCGCCGCCGCAACAACCGTCGCTCGTCCGCTCTCCGATCATTTCCGGCGACCTGCGCGCCGGAAATGGTTTCCAGAACCAGTGCGCACACTGGTGGAGGAAACAAACCCTTCGGTCAGTGGGCCGCCCGGAAATCCGCAGATTTCCAGGCCTGCGCAGGCCCAGCTCGATGCGATGAAAAGACGCGAAGCGGATTTTCATCGCCGGCCGTCAGGCCGATATCGTATCGCTTCGGGGCGCGCCCACCTTGTCGGCCACCAGCGCGATGAATTCGCCGTTGGTGGGTTTATCCTCCGCAGAGAACACCTTGTAGCCGTAGAGGCGGTTGACGCTTTCGAGCCTGCCCCTGCTCCAGGCGACCTCGATGGCGTGGCGCATGGCGCGCTCCACTTTGCTGGCGGAGGTGCCGAAGTGCCGCGCGATGCCGGGGTACAGTTCCTTCGTGATCCGGCCCAGGAGGTCCCGGTCCTCCAGCACCATGCGCACCGCTTCCCTAAGGTACTGGTATCCCTTGATGTGGGCCGGGATGCCGATGGACAGGAACAGCCCCGTCACCTGTTCGTCCCGGGACCGAAGCGGCGGCGTACGGGGCTCGGCGATGCTCTCGCCCTTCATGCCGGCGATCTCCTTGACCCGGGCGTAGAGCACCTGGGTATCCACCGGCTTCACCATGTAATAGCTGGCGCCCAGCCGCATCGCGCGGCCGATGAATTCGTCGCCGGAGAGGCCCGTGACCATGATCGCGCGGGGGCCAACGCCGCCCAGTGCCTCCAGCACCGCGAAGCCGTCCAGCCGCGGCATGATGATGTCGAGCAGTACAATGTCGGGCGCAGTCTTTTCGATCAAAGCCAGCGCCTCCGCGCCATCGTGGGCGCATCCGGCGATCTCAATGTCCGCTTTCCTGCTGAAGAACTCGGAAAGCTGCGAAAGTACCGCATGGTTGTCGTCCGCCATCAAAAGCTTGATCTTATCCATATAGAATCATCCGCCCTTTCGGTACAGGTTATGTCCTAAAAGGCGGAGATATGACAGAATGGGTAAATAAAATATCACGTCATTCGCCAGAATTTTCCTGGCACGGCGTTTTCCCGCCGTCCTTTCTCGTCGGGACGGGCGTAAACCAACGCGAAATCAGTCCCGAAGGCCCGCGACCACGGTCAGCTCAAGGAGCGCGTCGGGCGATAGCTGCGCGTCCGCGGCCTCCCGCAGCGCCTCCACTTGGGAGGGCCTGCTCACGCCCACGATGGGCAACGTGAAAAAGTCCGGCTGGCCGGTCAGGAAGGCGAGCGCGATCGCGCCGACGGAGAAGCCGCTGGCCTCCTTCGCCTTCAAGACCGCCTCGAAGCGCCGCGTGTTTTGGGCGCTTGCGAAGTCATGCCGGAGCGCCTCCGGCAGCCCTTCCTCACCCAGCTCGTAGAGCTTGGTGAAGAAGCCCTGCGCCTGCGACGAATAGGGCATGCAGACAAGCCCCGTGCGCCGGTGCATGTCATACATTTCCCGGCCCATCTGGATGAGCGTTTCGTCCGCCACATGGTGCTGGAAAGCGAGGCTCCACTGCGGCTGATTGACCGAAAAGCCCTGAAGTCCGTGGGACGCCGCGTAGGCGTTGGCCTCCGTAATGCGCGCCGCCGACCAGTTGGACGCGCCGAGGAGTTTTGCCTTCCCCTGCTCAACGAGGCCGTTCAGCGTCTCCAGGATGTCCGCCACCGGGCGGTTCACGTCGTCCCGGTGCAGAAAATACAGCTCCACGCCGGAAACGCCCAGCGCCTCCAGGCTCTCCTCCATATCGCTGACGATGCTCGCCCGGTCCAGCCGCGGCGTCGAAAATTCGAACCAGGGCGGGTGCGCGCCCTTGGTGCTGAGGATCAGCCCATCCCGGACCTTCCGGGACTTAAGCCACTTGCCGATGGTCTTTTCGCTGATGCCGGGGATGCCCAGGTCGAAATCCCCATAGACGCGGGCGGTGTCCAGCACGTTGCCGCCGAGCCTGATATACGCGTCCATGACTTCAAAAGCGGTCTCTTCCGGCATCTTCGCGCCGAAGTGCGCCGACCCCAGCGCGATGGCGCTCACCTTGCGCCCAAGCGCCGGCCAATCCCTCATCAACATGCGCATACACTCCTTCCGTTTGGTTCATTATACCACAAGAAAACATAAGTCAACCCACGACCGACACAGGAATTGCGCATGTATGAACTCCGGGAGGTTTGGAGGGCCGCAGCCCTCCATGTTCAATCGTGCCGGCGGCCTGTACGGCGGCGCGGGCGGCATTTCGCTTGCGAAATGCTCACCCGACCCGGCGCCGCCCGGAAAATTCCCACAGAATTTTTAGGCGCTGTCCCTCGTTCCCTCGCAAACGCACGAAAAATGTGTCCGTCCATTTTCCGTGCGTTTGCACTGTAAGTAACCGCTTTTCCCTTGTGACGGGGCACGGTCTATGGTAAAATCATCTCCAGCCAACCGAAAGCGGGGATTTTATGACACACGACGCGACGCGCGCCATTCTGGGCCTGATTCGCTTTGCCGAAAACGCGGGACTGATCGCCTCCTACGACCGGGCCTATACTGAAAACCTTCTGCTTGACGCCATGCGCATGGACGCGCCCGGCCCGGAAGCGGAAGCCCCCCAGGAGATCTCACCGACGGTGACGCCGCTGGTACAGGAGTTGAGCCAGATCGCCGCGGCGAAGGGCGTCATTGAGGACACCCCCGGCGCGCGGGAGCGCTTTGAAGCGCGGCTGTGCGGGCTCATCACGCCGTCGCCGTGGGAGGTGCGCACGAAATTCTCCGCGCTCTACCGGGAGGCGGGCCCCCGCGCCGCCACCAACTGGTTCTACCAGCTGTGCCGCGCATGCGACTATATCCGCGTGGATCAGATCGCGCGCAACGTGCGCTTCTTCGCGCCGTCGCCCGCGGGCGAGCTGGAGATTACCATCAACCTGTCGAAGCCGGAAAAGGATCCCCGCGACATCGCCGCCGAGCGCATAGCTAAGCAGGTGGGCTATCCGCGCTGCATGCTGTGCGTGGAAAACCCCGGCTACGCGGGCCGCGCGGGCTTCCCCGCGCGCCAGAACCACCGGATGATTCCACTGACGCTTGCGGGCGAGCCGTGGCACCTGCAGTACTCGCCCTACCTTTACTACAACGAGCACTGCATCGTGCTGAGCGAGAAGCACACGCCCATGAGGATCTCCAGGGGCACGTTCGTGCGCCTGTTCGAATTCGTGTCGCAGTTCCCTCACTACTTCCTCGGGGCCAACGCGGACCTGCCCATCGTGGGCGGCTCCATCCTGAGCCACGACCACTTCCAGGGCGGCCAGTACACCTTCCCGATGGACAAGGCAGGCGTTCGGACGAGCCTTATCTGCCCGGCGGAGGGCGTGCGCGCCGCGGTGGTGGATTGGCCGATGACGTGTCTGAGGCTGACCGGGCGGGATTCGGCGAGCCTCACAGGCCTCGCGGAGAAGATCCTCGCCGCCTGGCGGACCCACTCCGACCCGGACCTTAACGTACTGGCGGAGACGGACCAGCCGCACAACACGGTGACGCCGATTTTGAGGCGCGTGGGCGACGAATGGGTTCTGAGCCTGCTGCTCCGAAACAACCGCACGAGCGAGGAGCATCCGCTGGGCATCTACCACCCGCACGCGAACCTGCACCACATCAAAAAGGAGAACATCGGCCTGATCGAGACGATGGGCCTGTTCATCCTGCCGGGGCGGCTGCTCTCCGAACTGGACGGCCTGAAAAAGTACCTGACCGGCGAAATCCCGCTCGAAGCGGAGCCGGAAGAGTATTCGCCGCTTCACAAGCACTACGCATGGGTCAAGGAACTGGCGGCGGAGCACGGCACGAAACTCTCCTCCGACGGGGCCAAGGCGGCCATCCGTCAGGGCCTGAGCGTCAAGTGCGCGCAGGTGCTGTCCGACGCAGGCGTCTATAAAGCCGACGACGCCGGGCAGCAGGGCCTTCTGCGCTTCCTCGCGCCGCTGGGCTTCCGCGCGGCGAAGTAACAAGAGGGAGACGGAGGAACGCCGGAGGGCTCCGCCCTCCGGACCACCCGCCAAGGGGCATGATGCCCCTTGGAACCCTACACAAGGGGATAGGGCAAAGGATGCTTCCATACAGCGAGTTCCGTTAAAACAACAAAGCAGGGCGACGCAAATCGCTCTGCTTTATTTCTACCTTCTGTGTGGGAGTCCAGAGGGATTCAATCCCTCTGGCGGGGTCCGGGGCAGCGCCCCGGCGTATCCTCCGCCTTTCCCTCTACCGCTCCGCCCAGCCCTTTGCGCGCTCGACGGCCTTGGACCAGCCGGCGCAGAGCCTTTCGCGGGTGGCGGAATCGATGGTGGGGGTAAAGCGGTTCTCCGGCGCCCAGATGGACTGGAGCTTGTTTACGTCCCACAGCCCCACCGCGCGGGCGGCCAGCATGGCAGCGCCGAGCGCCGTGGTCTCGATGATCATGGGCCGAAGCACCTGGATGCCCAGCAGGTTCGCCTGGAACTGCATCAGGAAATTGTTTCGGCTGGCGCCGCCGTCCACCCTAAGCACGCTGGGCTTTAAGCCGCTGTCCCGGATCATGGCTTCGAGCACGTCCCGGGTCTGGAACGCGATGGACTCCAGCGCGGCACGCACGATGTGGTTTCGGTTCGCGCCTCGGGTAAGCCCCACGATCGCGCCTCGGGCGTACATGTCCCAGTAGGGCGCGCCGAGGCCGGTAAACGCGGGCACCAGGTACACGCCGTTGTTGTCGGGGACCGCCATGGCCAGTTTCTCGCTCTCGGCGGCGGTGTCGATCATGCGAAGCTCATCCCTCAGCCACTGAACCGTCGCGCCACCCATGAACACCGAGCCTTCCAGCGCGTAGCGGGGCACGCCCTCGACGCGCCAGGCGATGGTGGTGATCAGGTTGCTGCCGGAGCGCACGGGCTTGAGCCCCGTGTTCATCAGCAGGAAGCAGCCGGTGCCGTAGGTGTTTTTGACCATGCCGGATGTGAAGCAACCCTGGCCATAGAGCGCCGCGTGCTGGTCGCCCGCCAGCGCCGCCACCGGGATCTCCACGCCCAGAATGTCCTTTCGAAGCGTGCCGATGACCTCCGCGGAGTCCACCACCTTGGGCAGGAGCGCTTCGGGGATGTTCATCGCGCGGAGGAGGAGCGTGTCCCACTCCTGCTCGTAGATGTTGTAGAGCATGGTGCGGGCCGCGTTGGTGGCGTCCGTCACATGCACGCGCTCATTGGTCAAATGGTAGGCCAGCCAGGAATCCACCGTGCCGAAGCACAATGAACCCGCCGCCGCGCGCTCCCTCGCGCCGTCCACGTGCTCGAGCAGCCACTGCAGCTTGGTGCCGGAGAAGTAGGCGTCGGCGACAAGGCCGGTGTGGTCGCGGATTACGCTGCCCAGCCCGTCCTGCTTGAGCCGCTCCACCAGCGGCGCGGTGCGGCGGCACTGCCACACGATGGCGTTGTACAAGGGCTTCCCGGACGCCCTGTCCCACAGGAGCGTGGTCTCGCGCTGGTTGGTGATGCCCACGGCCACGATGTCCTTCGGGTCGATGCCGGAAACGCGCACTGTCTCGCGCAGCGCGTCAATCTGGGTGGACAGGATGTCGTCCGGGTTATGCTCCACCCAGCCTGGCTCGGGATAGAGCTGCGGGAACTCGATGCCGTGCGTCGCCACCTGCGCGCCGGTCTCATCGAACAGGACAGCCCTTGAACTGGTGGTTCCCTGATCCAGCGCGACAACGTACTTCATGCTCGATTCTCCTCGCCGCTCTTAAAAAGATTCCGGCAAAACAAACTGCCGGAACCTCGCGCCTTATATAAACCCCGTCGCACCTTCCAATCGTTCCCGGCGACCTGTGCGCCGGGAACGTATCTGTTTCCATAACCAGTGCGGACACTGGTGGAGGAAACAATACCGCAAGTCAGTGAGCCGCCCGGAAATCCTGCAGGATTTCATGGCTCACGCAGTCTTCCACTTTCGCGCCCAAAAGACGCCCGGCGGATTTTGGGCGCCTCAATCAGTCGACCGAGGTGAATTCCGTCGGCGCGACTTCAGCGCCGGGCGTCCCGGCGGGGACCGTCACCTCGGGTACCTGCGTAGGCGCCACGGTGGGTTCGGGGGTGGGCGCCTCGGTGGGCATGGGCGTGGCGGTCGGCTCGGGCGATGGCAGGATCAGGTTGATCGGCACCACCTGCCCGGCGGCGTCCCTGAGGCCGCCCAGCGAGATCAGTCGGCTGGCCTCAAGCTGCCTCAGCGCCAGCACGCAAATCGCCAGGAACAGGATCAGAAGCAGCAGGCCCTTCAAAAAGCCCAGGAAGCGCCGCCCGCCGCTGACGTGGTATTCGTCGTCAAAGCGCTCGTCGTCCTCGTCGTAATCGTCGTAGTCGTCGTAATCGTCGTACTCCTCGTCGTAGCGGCCCTCTTCCTCGTATTCCTCGTCCTCCAGGTCCTCGTCCTGGTAGAGCTTGCGCTTCTTCTCCTTGGGCGGCTTCGGCGGCTTGGCGGCCTTGCGGACCGGCAGGTCGTCGTCCTCGTCCTCGTCGTACTCGTCGTCATACTCCACCGGGCGGACGGGTTCAGGCGGCAGCGCAATGCGCGCCGGGCGCGCGCGAAGCGGCCTGAACTGCTGCGTCGGCTCATCCACCTGGTAGGCCGTCCTCGCGGAAGAGGGCGCGGTGAACGGCATGGTCGCAGGCTCGTCGGGGGCCGCGGCAAAGACCGTGTTGGCCGCGGGCGCCGCCGGGGGGGCCTGAACGACCGGGGCCTGGGGGCGAACCGCCGCCCTGCCCGCCGCCAGCGCCTTGCGCTCCTTGCGGGAAAGCGCGGGTGCGCCGTCCAGCTCCTCGGAGAGGCGCTGGGTCAGAACCGCCTTTTGCTGCTCGTCCATCTCTTGCCCCTCCCCGTCCGGCTCGTCCGCTTCAGGCTTTTCGTCCCATTCGCTCTGGGCGCTCCTGCCGCGGAACTTTTTGAAAAAGCCGAATACCCTGGTGCCGCGGGCGGAGGGCAGATCGTCGTCGTCCTCGTCGTCCGGCTCAATTTCCGCCGAAGGTCCGGCCGCCTTCGGGGCATCCTCCTCTGAAAAGCCCGCATGCACGGTGGTGCCGGGCTTTGAGACCAGTTCGTCCACCTCGCGCACGTCCACCGCGCCGATGTCGAGGATCGGCGGTTCCTCCGCCTTGCCCTGGACCTCGGCGGCCTTGCGCATGCGGCGGGAGAGCGCGGGCGTTTCTTCGTCGCCCTGAGCGCGGAAAGGCTTGGCGGGCGCGTCGTCCTCGTCCTCGCCGTCCTCATCGCTTTCGGCGGGTTTTGCGCCGCGGTGCTCCGCCATCTTTTGGCGGGCGGACCGGAAAAGGCCCCTGACCTTCAAAAATGCGTCGCCGATGGGGTTATCAATCTGCGGGGCGTCGTCCGGCTCGGCTTCGTCGTCCTCCGGCTCCCCTTCTTCGTCGTCCATGAACCCGGAATCCTTCGCCGGACGCCCCTCGGACTCTTCCGCGGGAACACGATTGGCGACGCCCTTCATCAGCGCCCTGACGCCGGAAAACAGCGACTTGTTCTCCTCCGGCAGGTCAAGCGGCTCCTCGGGCAGGTCCAGCTCGTCCGCGTCCTGAAGGTCCATGGGCTCGGACAAATCGGCCTCCGGGGCGCGGGCTACCTTGCGTTCGGCCTCCCGCACCGCTTCCGCGGGTTTGCGCACGGCTGCCGGAGCCACGGATTTTTCGGCCTCGGTTTTTGCCGGCACGGGTTTGAAGTTCGCAGCGGCTTCCTGACGCATGCGCTGCTCGTGCATCTTCTTGTACTCGTAATAATCCAGATCGGGGCGGCGAGGGCCACCGGATCGGGTGTTAGCCATATCGCGAACCGCCTCTCTTTTTCACGGGCGTAATATACTTATTCTATTATAGCATAACCATTCCTCAAGGCAAGTCTCAAAACATGGAAAACGCAAAAAAGTTCCCCTGCATACGATGTAGCGGACCCAAACCTGAGAGGAGGCATGTGATGAACGGGACATTTCAGCTAATCCGGCGCGCGCGGAGCGAAGGCATCTCCATGCGCCCGCCGCAGACCTGCGAATTCGACGGGCACGTCGCCAGTGTGCGCACGACTCCGCCCAATTCCGCCCAGATTCAGGGAATCGAGGAGCCCTTACATACCGGCTCCATCTATCGCGATTTGATGGCAAAGCACGACCGAATCAATCCCCGGCACCTGAAGTGAACCAAGAAGACCGGACGGCAACAGGCAGGGCAGGTGTTTCCCAACCTCCAAAACGCGTGAAATCCCCGGAACGAGCGTTTCCGGGGATTTCGCGTAAATGGAATTTCGCCGGTCACGGCGCGATCGCGCACAGCGTCTTCACGTAGCGGTGGCTGAGCATAAGGTCGTCGTATCGGTCGCGGTCATAGGCGAAATCGTGGTCGACCATCAGCCATTCGGGCCTGCAGGCGAGGATGGAGGACATCAGCTTCGGCGTGTTGACGCCGCCGTACCCGGTCGGGCGGAAGACAAAGCCTTCACCCGTCAACAAAACGTCCTTCAGGTGAACAACCGGCGTCCGGTCGCTGTAGCGGACAAGGATCGGCTCGGGGTCCGCCCCCGCCACGACCATCCAGCCCACGTCCGGCTCAAACCTCAGGGCGGGCACAGCGTCCAGGATGCGGAGCGCGAAAGGCGCTTCCCCGCGCATGTCGTAGTCGTGGTTGTGGTACATGGGCGTGACGCCCGCCGCGAGGCATTTCTCCACGGCGGCTGCGTATTCCCCCGCCAGCGCGGAAAATTCCTCCCCATCCACGCGCTCCTTCGGGCAGGAAAGCGTGATGCGGCGGCAACTGATGGCGAGGTGGTCTTCGAGGATCCGCTCCGGATCCATCAAAAAATCCCTGACCGGCACGTGGTCGCCCAGCGCCTCGAGGCTCAGGGTTTCCAGCATGCCGCGAAGTTCTCCCGGCGTCGCGCCGAAAAAGCCCAGGAGTTCCGCGCCGTCGTAGCCGATCTCCTTCAGCCGCCGAAGCGTTCCGTATAGATCCGCCTGGGCGTCCTCCCGTACGATGTAGGTGCCCACGCCGATTTTCATCCCGTCCATCATAAAGCCCTCGATCTGTTTTAAGCGCTCAGGTTCCTGCTCACTCCACCATGATGCGGATGATTTCCCGGTCGGTCTCCCGCATGCCATCCTTGCCGAGCCGGGCGACGTTCTGCAGGGTGTTTTCGATGTCCCCGGACACGATGCCCTCGCCCGCCCAGAAGCCCTTGCCGCTCTCCACCATGCGCCCGCCCAGAAGCCCCGCGTCCACCGACGCGGCGATCTTGGCCGCGCAGGAGGGCTTGGCCCCGTCGCACACAATGCCGGAGGTGATGGCCAGCGCGTTGGTCACCGTGCGGCAGATTTCGTCGTACCCGCCGCCCTTGAGATACGTGATGCCCGCGCCCGCCGCCGCGCCCGCGCACACCGCGCCGCAGAAAGCGCTCAGCCGCCCCATGCCGTGGCGCTGATGGATGGAAATCAAGTTCGAAAGGATCAGCGCCCGGTAGAGCGCCTCCCGGCTCGCGCCCATCTCCCGCGCGTAGGTGATCACCGGCAGCGAGACGGTCAATCCCTGGTTGCCGCTGCCCGCGTTGATGACCACCGGCAGCGCGCAGCCGCCCATGCGGGCGTCGCTCCCGGCCGCGGCCATCGCCTTGGCCCGGGTGGGCAGGTCCTCCCCGGAATTCATCAGCACCTTGCCGATGCCCGCGCCCCACTCGCCGGAAAGCCCTTCCTCGGCGATGCGCGTGTTGCACTCGATCTGGCGGTCAAGAAGCTCCTGAACGTCTGAAAGGCACGCCCCGGTCGCGAAGCCGTAAATGCCCTCCATGGTCAGCGGGTCCGCGGGTATAACCGCGCTCCCTTCTTCCCGCGCCTCTTCCAGGAAAAGCGACTCGCCGTCCTTTTCCAGCCGGATCAGGTGGGTATGCTTGTCGGCGACGGAGGCCGTCGCCCAGGATTTTTCACCGCGGACGGTGACCGTCACTTCCAGCGAGCGCCTGGTGTCTGCCGCCGCGACGCGGACCGGCACCATCTTGATGAATTCCCGGATCTGCGCGCGCTTATCGTCGTCCAGACCTGAGATGACCTCAAGCTTCCTGTCGGGATCGCCCGCCACCACGCCCGCGGCCACCGCGGCGGCGATCCCCTTGAGGCCGCCGGTGCCCGGCACCGTCACGCTCTTGACATTCTTGATCACGTTGCCGCTGAGCCGCGCCTCCACCTCGACGGGCGCTTCCCCCAGCGCGCGCCGGGCGACCGCCGCGCAATAGGCGATGGCCACCGGCTCCGTACAGCCCATGGCGGGCACCAGCTCTTCCCGGAGCACCCTCAGGCAGGCCTCATAACACGCGCTTTCCCGATCCATTCCGCCCGGTCCTTTCCCGCCACGAAAATGACGGATGCGTTTGTCGTTTCATGGGGCTGTGGGAGCCATCCAAAGGCTGCGCCCTACCCGCCCGCTTCCCATTATACCAGCCGGATGGGCTCTGCGCCAGAAAAATCAAGATATAAAAACGCCAGACCCCCGATGGAGGCCCGGCGCGCAAAAGATGGGTTACAGACAGGCGTCCATCGACCTGCGCACCAATTCCACCCAGCGGGCGATGTTCTCCGGATGGCCGCCTGAGGAGCGGAGGTCGCCCAACACCACCTCGAACCGCTTGCCGCGCAAGGTACGCATGCCCTCGTCCAGCTGCGCGCGGATGAAGTCCTCGTCAAAGCGCTGGGTGAGCCAGGCGGGATTCGGCTTCCAGGAGATGATCACATCATCCGGCACCTGATCCCGGAAGGCCGGGAGCTTCGCCCAGGGCGAGGCCGACAATTTTACAAGACCGGGCATTTTGAGCGCGTCTTCCAGCTTTTCGTTCAGCGGCTCGCAGCAGCCGTACTCGGTGCGGGCAAAGCCCTGAAGGAGTTTCGCCTCCCGCCCGAACAGCCACTCCCTGTGCATCTTCGGCGAAACCTGCGCCAGCTCCTGCGCCTCGGCGTGGCCCCAGATGTGCCCCCGGAGCACCGGCCCTTCCGGCTTCTCCGGCCAGTATTGGAACCCGCCGGTGCCCTGATAAGTGCCTTCGAAGCAGGTGTCGAGAAGCCCCAGCTTCTCCCGCTGATCCATCAGGTCAAGTTCGCCCTGAACCAGAAAGTCCAGCACGTCGCCCAGCATCTCCGGCTCGTCGTAAAAGTCCTCGTACAGCGCAGTCAGGCCCCGCCAGAGGCTGTACTGCATGCAAAGGTGGAAGCCCACCTCGCTGACGCCGGTCACCCGCACGGGCAGGATCTCCCCCAGCAGCTCGCGCCACAGCGCGGCCCGGGCCTCGGTTTCCTCCGCGTCATAGGAAAGCGACGGGATGCGGAGTTTTTTGACGTCCTCATACCCCTTCAACACCGGTTCGAAGCCCCAAGCGTCGCCCTCCTTCGCGCCGTGGCGCGTGGCGGTTTCGAGGCCCCAGCCGGTGGAGCGGACGATCTTGGGCACCGAGAGGAAGCCCTCCAGCGGCTTGTCGTCCGGCACGTTCGCGTACTGCCAGAGGAGCTGCCGTAGCTGAAATTCCAGCTGCCGCCCGGCGTCGCTTTCGCACTGCAGGTTTGCGATCTCCGGCATCTCCAGAAAGTTCTCCGCCCAGACCGCGACCAAAGGCCTGTCCAGCGTCCGCAGATTGTGCCGGACCCAGAGGTTTCGAAGCGGCTCATGCCGTGGGTCGTCCACCGCGCAGCGGAAGCGGAGCGCAAGACCGGAGAGAACATCTCGGTCCGCGTCCGTCAGCGTGCGCGGGTCGCCCCAGGCCGCCGAATAGGCGTTGTAGGTCAGGTATTCGAGCATGCTTTCATTCCTTTACGCTGCCCAGCATGATGCCGGAGATGAAGTAGTTCTGAAGGAACGGGTAGATCATCAGCACCGGGATCGCCGCGATGAACACCTGCGCGGACTTCAGCGTCCGGTCGGAGATCA
>JAEZHK010000014.1 GCA_023416655.1 Bacillota bacterium | reverse complement strand
GAGGCCAAGGCCTTCGGCGTGATCGGCTGGGGCAGCGCCGCCGCCGCGCTGGCGGGCGCGACGAAGGTGATCGTGAAGACCCCCCACGAGGCGATGGGCATCCCCACGATGGAGGCCAACGCGCAGGGTCTGCGCTGCACGAAGCAGCTGATCTCCATGCTCGCCGACCAGCCCATGCCCCAGACGGACGAGTTGAAGCGCGAGATGGAAGTCATCCTGGACGAGACCCGCGCGATCCTCGAAAAGTGCTATGAGCTGGGCGGTGGCGACATCGCGCTGGGCACGGTGCGCGCGTTCCAGGCGGGCGTTCTGGACGTGCCGTTTGCGCCCAGCCGCTTTAACTTGGGCAAGATCCTGCCTGCGCGGGACAATCTTGGCGCGGTCAGGCTGCTTGATACCGCGGGCCTCCCGTTCTCCCCGGCGCTGAAGGCCTTCCACCGGGGAAAGATGGAGGAGCGCGCGAAGTTCGAAAAGCGGGAGATCTCGTTCCAGATGGTCATCGACGACATCTACGCCATCTCGAAGGGCCGGCTGGTCGGCCGTCCGCGATAAAAGGGCAAACAAATGGAAAATGGGCGGACACATTTTTCATTCGCGTGCGAGGGACCGAGGTCGGCGCCTAAAAATTTTGAGAAATTTTTCGAGCGGCGCCGGGTCGGGTGAGCATTTCGCCTGCGAAATGCCGCCCGCGCCGACGTACACGCCGTCGGCACGACTGAACATGGAGGGCTGCGGCCCTCCAAACCTCCCGGAGTTACATCTCCGTAGTTTATGCATCCTTCATGGATAGGCAATCAAGGGGGCGCGGGTATGAAAATCGTCGACATGGTCCTCTCCGGCGGGCGCACAGGATTCTTCTTTGACGACCAGCGGGCCATCAAGCACGGCGCGCTGGCGGACGGCTCGGCCTATATCGGGTGCCCGGAGACGAGCGGCTTCGTCTCGGTCCGGCAGCCGGGCGAGTCCATCTCGGTGATGTTGGTCATGGAGGACGGACAGATCGCCTTTGGCGACTGCGCGGCGGTGCAGTACTCCGGCTGCGGCGGGCGCGACCCGCTGTTCCTGTCGGAGGACTACATCCCGGTGATCGAAAAGCACGTGAAGCCGCTCCTCATCGGGCGGGAGGCGGACTCCTTCCGGAAGCTCGCCGCCGAAACCGAGGCGATCCAGGTGCACGGCCGCCCGCTGCACACCGCCGCGCGCTACGGCTTGTCCCAGGCCATCCTGGACGCGGTGGCCCGGTCAAAAAAGAAGCTGATGTGCGAGGTCGTGGCGGAGGAGTACGGCACGCAGATGTCCGAAACCATGATCCCCATCTTCATGCAGTCGGGCGACAACCGCTACGACAACGCCGACAAGATGATCTTGAAGGGCGCGGACGTGCTGCCCCACGGCCTGATCAATAACGTCGAAACAAAGCTCGGCCGCCACGGCGAGAAGCTGCTGGACTACGTGGGCTGGCTGAGAGACCGCATCCTGAAGCTGCGCGTCTCTGAAAACTATCAGCCCGTCCTGCACCTGGACGTCTACGGAACCATCGGCATCCTGCTGGGCAACGAGCACTTCAGCGCCATGGCCGACTACCTCGAAAAGCTGTATAGCGCCGCAAAGCCCTTCCACCTTCGGATCGAAGGTCCGATGGACGCGGACGAGCGCGAGCGGCAGATGGCGGACATGCGCCTGCTCCGGGAAGAGATCGACCGGCGGGGCATCCCGGTGGAACTGGTGGCCGACGAGTGGTGCAACACCCTCGAGGACGTGAAGTACTTCGCCGATAATAAGGCGGGCCACATGCTGCAGATCAAGACGCCGGACCTCGGCGGCATCCAGAATACCGCGGAGGCGGTGCTCTACTGCCGCGAGAAGGGCATCGGCGCCTATCAGGGCGGCACCTGCAACGAAACCGACCGCAGCGCGCAGTGCTGTGTACACGTGGCGATGGCCACAAAACCCGATCAAATCCTCGCCAAACCCGGCATGGGCGTGGACGAGGGCCACATGATCGTCTATAATGAGATGCGGCGCATCCTGGCGCTGCGCGGGAGGCGCTAAATGAAAGAGGAATTTAGAATCCTTTCCACCACCGCCATCCTGGGCTATGGCTTCCCGATGGCCTCCTTTGAGGAGGGCATGAAGCGAAAGCCCCACCTGATCGCCGTGGACGCGGGTTCCTCCGACCCCGGCCCCTACTATTTGGGCGCGGGCGTCTCGTTCACCGACCGGGGCGCGGTCAAGCGCGACCTCTCTATCATGCTGGGCGCTGCGGTGGAGCACAATGTGCCGGTGGTGGTGGGCACCGCGGGCGGTAGTGGCGCGGACGCGCACCTTAACTGGTGTTTTGAGATCATCAAGGAGATCGCAGCCGAGCAGGGCCTGCACTTCCCGATGGCGCTGATCCACGCCGAGATCCCCCATGCGCTGGTTCGAGAAGCCATGGGCGAGGGCCGAGTCTCTCCGCTGGGGCCTGCGCCGGAACTGACCGAGGAAGCGCTGAACGCCACCACCCGCGTAGTGGGCCAGATGGGTCTTGAACCCATCGCGAAGGCGCTCAATGACGGCGCGCAGGTGGTGCTGGCGGGCCGCGCCTACGACCCCAGCTGCTTCGCGGCGCTGCCGGTCCTGCGCGGGTACGACAAGGGCCTCGCGATCCACCTGGGCAAGATCCTGGAGTGCGCCGCCATCGCGGCCACGCCGGGCAGCGGCTCTGACTGCATGTTCGGCTACCTGGGCGAGGACTACTTCCGAGTGGAGCCGCTCTCCCCGAACCGCCGCTGCACCACGCTGTCGGTGGCCGCCCACACGCTCTACGAAAAGACCAACCCGTACCTGCTGCCCGGCCCGGGCGGGGTCTTGAGCCTGGAGCAGGCGTCCTTTGAACAGGAGACGGACCGCATCGTGCGCGTGCGCGGCTCGAAGTACTTGCCCGGCAAGCACCAGATCAAGCTGGAGGGTGCGCGGAAGATCGGCTGCCGCACCGTGTCCATCGCGGGCGCGCGGGACCCGGTGATGCTTCAGAAGATCGACGAGATCATTACGGGCGTCCGCGCCCGCGTGAAGGACAACTTCCGGGACGCGACGTTTGACTACCGGCTGGACTTCAAGGTCTACGGCCGGGATGGCGTGATGGGCGCGCTGGAACCGAACCCTGTCGTGGAGGGCCACGAGATCGGCATTGTGATCGACGCGCTGGCCGACACCCAGGCCCACGCCGACACCATCTGCTCCTTCGCCCGCTCCACCATGCTGCACTACGGCTACGAGGGCAGGCGCGCCACCGCGGGCAACCTGGCGTTCCCGTACTCGCCCAGCGACTTCCACGCGGGCGACGTGTATGCCTTCAGCGTCTACCACCTGATCGACGTAAGCGACACCACTGAACTGTTCCCCGCCGAACACCTTTCGCTATAGGAGGCCCAGAATGAAATTGACAGAGCTTGCGGACATCATCCGCTCCAAGAACTCCGGGCCTTACGAACTGACGCTGGACGTGATGTTCAAGACGCAGGAGGACTACGAGCGCGTCCTGAAGTCGAACGCGATCAATGAATCGGTGATCTGCGACCTCTACCGCATCACGCCGGACAAGATCGTATCCATCGTCGCTTTCCCGCCCGCCAAGGCCATCAAGGTGACGATCGAGCGGCCCATCTGCTCCGGCGACCCGGGCGAGACCGACGTGTACGGCGCGCAGCAGCACGCGCCGCTGCTGTCGCTGGAAGTGGACGGCTGAATCCATTCCTCATAGATAAGTAAGGGAGGCGATGGCGTGTCCGTCAACGATCATTACCTGTACGGGGTGTACTTCGCGCCCCGCGGCATCCGGCGAATGACCGAGATGGGCATGACCATCGCCCAGCACCACCTGTCGCCCTTCGACCGGCTGATCGGCATCGTGGGGGAGGCGGGGAGCGGCAAATCCATGCTGGTCAAGGGCATGTTCCCCGGCCTTGAGATGACCAACGACGACAACGGCGTGAACATCCGGCCGCTGCCGATCCTTTCCGTGGACGAGGAGAGGGGCTTTTTCAGCCCCCACACCTACCACCTTGACATGCGCTTTGAGACCGCGTTCACCCAGCCCCACGTGCTGGCCAGCTGCATCAAAAAAGCGCTGGAGAAGGGCCGCCGCGTGATCGTGGAGCACTTTGAGATGCTGTACCCGGCGCTGGGCATCAATGCGGAGCTCCTCATCGGCATCGGCGAGGAAATCCTGGTCACCCGGCCCAACATCTTCGGCCCGGAGCCGC
>JAEZHK010000008.1 GCA_023416655.1 Bacillota bacterium | reverse complement strand
TGACAGGATTTGAACCTGCGGCCTTTTGGTCCCGAACCAAACGCGCTACCAAACTGCGCTACACCTCGACGTGGAGCCAATGAAGGGACTCGAACCCTTGACCTGCGGTTTACGAAACCGCTGCTCTGCCAGCTGAGCTACATTGGCAGGGATGGCGCTCGGGGTGCGCCATACCGCTGGTGGGTCATCAGGGACTCGAACCCTGGACACCCTGATTAAGAGTCAGGTGCTCTACCAACTGAGCTAATAACCCTTGCAGGATCATGGGGCCGTAATGGTCTCACGGGTTATTATCTTACTACAGCGGAGTTGTTTTGTCAAGTCTTTCCCGCAAGAAAACTCGCGACAGGAATTGTAAATTATCGGAACACTAGATTGAGACTTAACATGAAATAGATATAATGGAAATACCATAATCTTCCAACGGAAAGGAGGGTGGCGGATGAAGCACCCGATACGCCTCTTTCTGCCTGCTCTCGTCTTGACCCTTGTCCTCGCAGCATTGCCCGCGATGGCGATGCCGCTCTCGGAAAAAGCATCCATCAACCGCGGGATGCCCTACTACCTGGTTGTGGACATGACCAATCAATACGTCACCGCCTACGATAGCGCCACCGATGAACCAGTCCGCAACATGATCTGCTCCACGGGCAGGGTACGCGGCACAACGCCGACGGGTACATACAGCATCAAGAGCAACGCGGTTGATCCGTGGATTGCCTTCGAATCCTGCTACATCCGATACGGCAAGAAACTCTCCGTGTCCAATAAAAACATCTGGCTGCATTCGATTCTTTACGCAACCCGCAGCGTCTCCTCGCTGGACTGGGAGTCCTTCAACAAGCTGGGCTCCCCCGCGTCCCACGGCTGCATCCGGTTGACGCCCATCGACGCGCAGTGGATCAGCTACAACTGCAAGTTGGGCACCACCGTGCGCATTTTGCGCGCGCCCTCGACGGGGGAGAGCAGGGCCCTCGCCAGGCAGCTCAAGAGTGAGCTGAAGGCCAAGGGGCACAAGGGCATCCAGCCCACGCTGAATCCGACACCCAAGCCCATGCTCTCAGTGGGCAGCAGAAGTGGTCTCGTCAAGTCGATGCAATCCAGGCTGCGCTCGCTGGGCTTCTACCCCGGCGCAGTCACCACGGAGTTCACGGCGGAGACCAAGGCCGCCGTGGAAGCCTACCAGACCGCGGCAGGCCTCCCTGTGACCGGCGACGCGGACAACGCACTGCAGAACAGGATCGCGAAAGACAACACCGTCACGGGGCGGCTGGTCACGTTGCAGTACGGCAACGACTACATAGCAGTCAAGGAACTGCAGAGGCGGCTCAGGGCGCTTGGCTACCTGAAGTCCAGTTTCAAGTTGACCACGAAGTTTGACGCCGCCACGCGCACGGCGCTGCGGGCTTTCCAGACGATGGCCGGGCTGGAGCCAGACGGCCGCGCGACGCCCGACCTCCAGACCCTCCTGTTTGATGACGTGGCCGCGCCGACGCCCTCGCCCTCCCCCGCGCCGACATACGCCACCACGACGCAGCTGACGTCGCTCAGGAAGAGCAAGTCCACCACCTCCACGCGGCTGACAGTGATCCCCACCAACAAACAGGTCGTCGTGTTGACCGCCAGCGACGGCACCTGGACCAGGATCAAGTACACCGACAAGACAGGCAGCAAGACGGGCTACGCGCTGTCCAAATGCCTTTTACTCACGCCTTAACCGTCTGAAATGCAAAACGCTCGGCAGGGAAAATTCCCTTCCGGGCGTTTTCTTATGGAGAAAGACAGGAATGGCGGAGGAGCCCGCAGGACATCGGCCGCATGAATAAACCGGGTCCCGGGCGCGTTCCTTGATCTCTCAAGGACGCATCGCCCGGGGCTCTGGGTTCATTCGGGATCCACAAAAACCGGCGCGCCGCTTTCGCGGCGCGCCGGTCAACAGGGTGAATGGAGCTTACTTCAAGGCGCCAGCCTTCTGGTGGATCTGAATCAGCTCGTCGACGTTCTCGATGGTGTAGAGCGGGTTGCCCACGTCGGTGTCGATCTGCTTCTCTTCGCCGGTCAGCAGCTTGTGGGAGGTGGAGAGGATCAGGCCAGCCAGCTCATAGGCGTTCTGCAGGCAGGTCGCGGTCATGCGGCCTTCCTTGATCAGCAGGGCCGCTTCAGCGGTGCCGTCCACGCCGAAGGACAGGGTGTCCTTGTAGGCGGGGTTGTCCTTGATGACTTCGAGGGCGCCGGCGCACATATTGTCGTTCATGGCGGCGATCAGGCCGATGGAGTCATTGGCGGTAACCCAGTCTTCCATCAGGGCCATGGCCTCGTCCTTGTTCCAGTTGGCGTAGTCATCGCCCACGATGGTGACGTCCGGGCGCTTCTCAAAGAATTCCTTCTGCCAGGCCACCAGGCGCTCGTCGGCGTGGAAGTTGCCGGCCGGGCCGCGGAGGATGACAGCCTTGGCGCCCTGGGGCACCTTGTCGAGGGCGTAGCGGGCGTTCACGGCCGCCTGCTCGTAGGGTTGGGCGTCGACGGAGGAGGCGCCTTCAACGCCGGAGATACGGGCGTTGGTGGTGATGCAGATGATGCCAGCCTGCACGACCTTCTCGGCGTAGGGGCGCTGCGCTTCGCCGTTGTTGGGCTGGATGATGATGGCATCGTACTTGTTGGTGATGGCGTTCTCAATCAGGGAGTTCTCGATCTCGTCGTTGGCCTGGCCGTCAAAGACGTCCAGCGTGATGTCCGGGTACTTGGCGGCCTCTTCCTTGATGCCGTTGGCCAGCCAGGCCGCGAAGGAGTCCGCCTGGGCGCGGGCGATGTAGGCCACGCGATAGCCTTCGGCGCTTGCCGAGATCGCCATGGACAAGACCAGGATCAGGGCCAGGACTACGAGTACCAGCTTCTTCATGAATTACCCTCCTTGATGATTGATTCCTATCCCCTATGCGTGTGACCGCATTGGTTCCGTGTCTGGCTACCGCTTGACATCGGCCTGTTCCGCGATGTTGCCGAGCTTGCGGCGGGTGCGTTTGGTCTTGGCGAAGATGTCGTAGATGACGGCCAACGCGATGATCAGGCCGCGGATGATCTGCTGCACGTAGGAGTTGACGCTGGTCAGGTTCATGATGTTGTTGAGGAAGCCCACGATGAACGCGCCGATCAGCGTACCGCCCGCGGTGCCGATGCCGCCGGAGAAGCTGGTGCCGCCGATGATGGTGGTGGTCAGCGCGTCAAATTCGTAGTTCTGCGCGCCGTTGGGAAGGCCCGCGTTGACGCGCGACATGAACAGTACCGCCGCCACGCCCACGAGCACGCCGTTGAGCAGGTACGCGTTCATCTTGATCTTCTTGACCGCGATGCCCGACGCGATGGCCGCTTCCTCGTTGCCGCCGATGGCGTAGAGCGAGCGCCCGAACTTGGTGTCGTTCAGGATGTACCAGGTCATGGCGAAGAAGAACAGCATGAACAGGATCGGCGTCGGGATCATCCAGACGGAGCCCTGGCCCAGGATGGTGTAGTCGCCGATCTGGTAGACGTTCTGGCCGGCGGTGAGAAGGAGCGCCGCGCCGCGCGCCATGGTCTGCATGGCCAGCGTGGCGATGAACGCGGGGGTTTTGAACCGGGTGACCATCACGCCGTTGAGCGCGTTGCAGATGACCGCCACGGCGACCGACACCAGGATCGCCAGCGGCATCGATCCGGTTGCCTTGTAGCACATGACGGAAAGCGTACCCGCGAACGCGACCACCGAGCCGCTCGAAAGGTCCAGAAGGCCGCAGATGATGAGGATCGTCTCGCCGAAGGCGAGGATCGTCGTCACCGAGATCTGCCGGGAGATGTTGGTGAGGTTGCCCCAGGTCAGGAAGTTCGCGTTCAGAAACGAACAGACCACGAACAGGAGCATCAGGACCATGATGATGCTGTACTTGGTCCTTAGCGTGGTCCAGAAACCTGCCTGTTTGCTCTTCGCCTGCATGTTATGCACCCCGCTCTATACTTTGTCTGGTCGTACCCGTCGCCAGCGCCATGATGGTCTCGGCGGAGAATTCCTCGCGTTTGAGTTCGCCGTTGATCCGGCCCTGGCCCATCACGTAGATCCGGTCGCACATGCCGATCAGCTCCGGCAGCTCCGATGAGACCATCAGCAGCGCCTTCCCGCCGCGGGCCAGCTCGATCATCAGCTTGTATATCTCGTACTTCGCGCCCACGTCGATGCCGCGCGTGGGCTCGTCCATCATCAGGATGTCGGGGTCCACGATCATCCACTTCGCCAGCACGATTTTCTGTTGGTTGCCGCCGGAGAGCGCCTCGACGGTGGTCTCAAGCGACGGCGTCTTGACGTTCATCCGCGCGCAGGTTTCTGAAACCGTGGCGTGCTCCAACTTGCGGTGCAGGCGGCCCCCGAAAATGAACTTCTTGAGGTTGGCCAGCGAGACATTTTCCAGTACCGAGCGGATAGGCACCAGGCCGAACCTGCGCCTGTCCTCGCTGAGCATGACCATGCCGTTGTCGATGGAGGCGCGGACCGAGAGCGTATGAAGTTTCTTCCCCTTCACGGTCACTTCGCCCGACGTGTGCGGATCCAGCCCGAACAGCGCCCGCACGACCTCCGTGCGCCCCGCGCCCATCAGCCCCGCGAAGCCGACGATTTCGCCTGCCCTGACATGGAAGCTGACGTTTGAAAACACGCCCGCGCTGGTGAAGTTCTTCACGTCCAGCATCGTATTCCCCTTGGGGACGAACTCGTAGGGGTACTTGTTTTCCATGCGGCGGCCCACCATCATCGCGATCACATCGTCGATCACAAGCTCGCTGGCGGGCTTCGTGCCCACGATCGCGCCGTCTCTGAGCACCGTGATCTCGTCGGCGATCTGGAAGATCTCGTCCAGCTTGTGCGAGATGTAGATGATGCTTGCGCCGCGCTTCTTCATGGTTTCGATCATCTTAAACAGCCGTTCGATTTCCTTCTGGGTGATGGCGGAGGTCGGCTCGTCCATGATGATGATGTCGGAATTGTTGGAGACCGCCTTGATGATCTCCAGCATCTGAATGTCTGAAACGGAGAGATTTTTCAGCTGCTCGTCCGGCGAATAGTGCAGGTTCTCCTTCTGAAGAAGCTCCTGGGTGCGCCTTCTCATCTCGCCGTGGTTGACGCGCCCGAGCCTGTCCGTGGGCCAGCGGCCCAGGAAGATGTTCTCCGCCACCGTCAGTTCCGGCACGTAAGACAATTCCTGAAAGATCATCGAGATGCCCAGCGCCCGCGCGTGGATGGGGTTTTCGATGTTTACGGGCTTTCCGTCCAGGAAGACCTGGCCTTCGTCGGGCGTATAGATGCCGTTGATGATCTTCATCAGCGTGGACTTGCCCGCGCCGTTTTCACCGCACAAAACGTGCGTGGTACCCCGCTTGACGCGGAACGAAATCTTGTCCAGCGCCTTGACGCCGGGAAAGGATTTTGAGATATCGCGCACCTCAAGCTTGATGGGCACGCCCGCATCGGCCATAGACTCCCCTCCCCTGGAAACCCTTGCATAAATCTCTTTAGCAAAACCGTTTTCTATTAGTTGTTATCTATTATACAGGATCACCCGGGCTGTGTCAATATATTTCTGACAACATTCTTAAACAATTTAGTGCTATATGCGCTATTGACATTCCCGCGATTTAACGGTATATTTGTAGTGTAAGTTCTTTTACAAAACCATTTCGCTAAAGTTTTATTGATTACCGACCGGAAGGGGCATGAATGTCTTGACGAGACAAAAGGCCATCTCCAGCGAGATCCGAAAGATCAACCGGAACCTGATCTATCATTATTTGTACGATCACCCCGCCGTTACAAAGCAGGAGTTGTCCAACTCGCTGGACATGAGCATGCCCACGATCACGCAGAACCTGACGGAGCTGATCGCGCAGGGGCTGGTGATGAACACCGAGCCCTTGCAGTCCACGGGCGGGCGCAAGGCGCGCACGCTGTCGATCAATCCCGGCGCAAAGCACGCCGTGGGGATCGACGTAACCACGCACAACATCGGCGCGGTCATCGTGGACCTGGCGGGCTCGATCGTCGCAAGCAAGCGCACGCAGGCGCCCTTCTCCAGCACGGAATTCTACTTCAAGGGCCTTTCCACCTTGATCGAGGAACTGATCGACGAGGCCCGGATCGACCGCGAGACCATCCTCGGCGTGGGACTTGCGGTGCCTGCCATCATCTCCAAGGACGGACAGGAACTGGCCTACGCTTCCTTTATCAACTTCACCAGGGGCCAGCTGCGCGACTTCGCAGCGTTCATCAAATACCCCTGCCGCTTTGTCAACGACGCCAACGCAGGCGGCTTCGCGGAATTCTGGAAGAACGCCGCGCTTCGGAACGCCAGCGAGGAACGGGGCGTGGTATACCTTTCGGTCAACAACAGCGTCGGCGGCGCATTCCTGGTCAACGGGCGCATCTTCGAGGGCGATGACCAGCGCGCCAGCGAGTTCGGCCACATGACGCTGATCCCCGGCGGGCGCACCTGCTACTGCGGCCAGAGCGGCTGCATGGACGCGTATCTCGGCGCGGGACGGCTGACCGACGGCCATCAGGGCAGCCTGCACACATTTTTCGATTCGCTGGAGAAGGGCGACCCCGCCTCCGTCGCGAGGTGGTCGGAGTACATGGATGCCATGGCCCTCGCCGTCAACAACCTCCACATGGCGCTGGATTCGGACGTCATCATCGGCGGCCACGTGGGCGGCCTCATGGCGCCCTACATCGCCCGCCTGAAAGAGATGATCGCCCGCAAGAACCCCTTCTCCATGAGCGGGTCGTACCTGAAGGACTGCGCCTACAGGCGCGAGGCCACCGCGGTCGGCGCGGCGATGCTGTACATCAGCGATTTCATGAAGTCCATCTAGTCAAATCGGAACAGAATACAAAGAGGCTGCCGCAGGAATCCTGCGACAGCCTCCCGTTTGTGAGAGCCGTCTGTAAGCCGAGTTCTGTCTTGGACGACCATCTATCTAGGCCGGAAGTTGCCATCCGGCTCCAGCGATTACCCGAGGGCGTGACGGGCCGCCACATATGCCCTCCTATCAATCTTGCACCAGGTGGGGTTTACAGAGCGGACATGTCACCATGCCGCTGGTGAGCTCTTACCTCGCCTTTCCACCCTTACCGGGCCGAGGCCCGGCGGTATATCTCTGTTGCACTTTCCTTGGAGTCGCCTCCACCGGGGGTTACCCGGCACCCTGCCCTATGGA
>JAEZHK010000091.1 GCA_023416655.1 Bacillota bacterium | reverse complement strand
GCCACGAAGTTGTAGTTCTTGCCGGACATGTTGACGGGGCTGCCGTGGGTCAGGTGGCCGCCGTGGGACAGGTTCATGCCCAGGATGGTATCGCCCGTTTCCAGGAGGCCGAAGTAGACCGCCAGGTTCGCCTGCGCGCCCGAGTGAGGCTGCACGTTGGCGTGCTCCGCGCCGAAGAGCTGGCAGGCGCGGTCCCGCGCCAGGTTTTCCACGGTGTCCACGCACTCGCAGCCGCCGTAGTAGCGCTTTCCGGGGTAGCCTTCGGCGTATTTGTTGGTCAGGTGCGAGCCCATCGCGGCCAGCACCGCCGGGCTTACGAAGTTTTCGGAAGCGATCAGCTCGATGTGCTGGCGCTGCCGGTTCAGCTCAAGCTGCATGGCGTCGGCCGTCTCCGGGTCGGCCGCTCGGATGGTGCGAAAATCGATCATGGCGCATTCCTCCATACCACAGATAGTGTGACAATTTGTGTCCCTCCACTATACATGCTTTTGGGCCGCCGTTCAACCCCCGCCGCGCGTTTTTCCGGAAAATTCATCGAATCCCAGCCGCCATCGTACGGGTTTTTTGGCGTCAACGCGCGCAAAATAACCCAAACCTAATTTGACTTTTCCTGCCTTCCAGCCTATAATGGTCAAAGAAGATCAGTATCGAGGGAGGTCTGCCCATGAACGCTCAGAAGTTCACGCAAAAGTCGCTGGAGGCGATCCAGCAGGCGCAAAACATCGCCATCCAATATCAGAATCAGCAGGTGGATCAGCCCCACCTTTTGTATGCGCTGGCGGACCAGGAGGGCGGGCTGATCCCGGAGCTTCTGAAGAAGCTGGGCGCCGACCCCGCACAGGTCATCCAAGGCACGGAGCAGCTGATCGCGCGCATCCCGAAGGTGACGGGCGGCGGCCGGGCGCAGGGCACGGTGTACGTTTCGCAGGACTTGGACCGGACCCTGGTTGAGGCGGAGCAGGCGGCCGAGCGCATGACCGACGAATATGTGTCGGTGGAGCACATCCTTCTGGCGCTCTTTGACACGGCGACCCCCTCCGTCAAGGAGCTTTTCCGGCGTTTCAGCCTCCGCAAGGACGCGCTGCTCACGGCGCTTCAGTCGGTGCGCGGCGGCCAGCGGGTGGTGAGCGACCAGCCGGAGGCCACCTACGACGCGCTGAAGAAGTACGGACAGGACCTGGTGGACCTTGCGCGCAAGCAAAAGCTGGACCCGGTGATCGGCCGCGACGGCGAGATCCGAAACGTCGTGCGCATCCTGTCCCGTAAGACAAAGAACAACCCCGTGCTCATCGGCGAGCCGGGCGTGGGCAAGACCGCCATTGCCGAGGGCCTCGCCCAGCGCATCGTGCGGGGCGACGTGCCGGATTCGCTGAAGGACCGGCAGCTCTTCGCGCTGGACATGGGCGCGCTGATCGCGGGCGCGAAGTTCCGCGGCGAGTTTGAGGAGCGGCTAAAGGCGGTGCTGGCCGAGATCAAGAAGTCCGAGGGCAAGATCATCCTGTTCATCGACGAGCTGCATACCATCGTCGGCGCGGGCAAGGCCGAGGGCTCGATGGACGCGGGCAACCTCTTAAAGCCCATGCTGGCACGCGGCGAACTGCACTGCATCGGCGCGACCACCCTCGACGAATACCGCAAGTACATCGAAAAGGACGCGGCGCTCGAGCGGCGCTTCCAGCCGGTGCTGGTGGGCGAACCCACCGTGGAGGACACGATCTCGATCCTGCGCGGCCTCAAGGAGCGCTACGAGGTGTTCCACGGCGTCAAGATCACCGACCAGGCGCTGATCGCCGCGGCGACCCTAAGTAACCGCTACGTGTCCGACCGCTTCCTGCCCGACAAAGCCATCGACCTCGTGGACGAGGCCTGCGCGATGATCCGCACGGAGATCGACTCCATGCCCACGGAGTTGGACGAGATCTCCCGCAAGATCATGCAGCACGAGATCGAGGAAGCCGCGCTGAAGAAGGAGACCGGGACGCTCGCGAAAGAGCACCTTTCCGACATCCAGAAGGAACTGGCCGACATGCGCGAGCAGTTCAAGGAGATGAAGGCCCGTTGGGAGCGCGAGAAGGGCGCCATCGGCAGCGTGCAGAAGATCCGCGAGGAGATCGAGAAGGTCAACGCCGAAATCGAGCTGGCCCAGCGCCAGTATGACCTCAACAAGGCCGCCGAGCTCAAGTACGGCAGGCTGCCGCAGCTTACCCGGCAACTCGAGGAGGAAGAGGCGCTGACCGAAAAGAACAAGGGCACATCCACGCTGCTGCGCGACAAGGTGACCGAGGACGAGATCGCGAAAATCGTGTCCCGCTGGACGGGCGTCCCGGTGGCGAAGCTGATGGAGGGCGAGCGAGAGAAGCTTTTGCACCTTGAAGACATCCTGCATCGGCGCGTGATCGGTCAGGACGAGGCCGTGTCGCTGGTCAGTCAGGCGATCCTCCGCTCCCGCGCGGGCATCGCGGACCCGGACAAACCCATCGGCTCCTTCCTGTTCCTGGGCCCCACGGGCGTTGGCAAGACGGAGCTTGCCAAGGCATTGGCGCAGGCGCTGTTTGACGACGAGCACAGCCTGGTGCGCATCGACATGTCCGAATACATGGAGAAGTTCTCGGTTTCCCGGCTCATCGGCGCGCCTCCGGGCTACGTGGGCTACGAGGAGGGCGGCCAGCTGACCGAGGCGGTCCGCCGCAAGCCCTACAGCGTGCTGCTTTTCGACGAGGTCGAGAAGGCGCACCCGGACGTGTTCAACATCCTTTTGCAGGTGCTGGACGACGGCCGCATCACCGACTCGCAGGGCCGCACCGTCGACTTCAAGAACACCATCATCATCCTGACCTCGAACATCGGCTCCAACCACATCCTGGAGGGCATCGACGAAAGCGGTCAAATCGCGCCTTCCGCGCGCCTCGCGGTGGAGCGTCAGGTAAAAAATCAATTTCGACCGGAATTTATTAACCGTTTAGACGAAATTGTGTTCTATAAACCGTTGACCCGGGACGAGATTGGGAAGATTATAGACTTGATGGTGGTGGAGCTCAACCATCGGCTCGCCGAGCGACAACTTTCGGTTACATTGACCCCCGCCGCGAAAGGTTTGATCGCCGAGATCGGCTACGACCCGGTTTTTGGCGCACGGCCGCTCAAGCGGATGCTCCAGCGCCGCGTGGAGACGCCGATCAGCCGCCTGATCATCGCCGACCAGGCGCCGCCCCGCAGCACACTGAAGGTCGACATAAAAGACGATGAATTTACGGTGTCCGTTATGTGATTTTCGCTTAATTTACTACCGTCGAGTTAATCTTTGTCGCACTTTTGCGCGCATTGATGTGTTAACTTGACAACATGAGATGAATTTTGCTAAAATTGAATTGCGGAAAACGAAAATGAGTGTTTTGCGCCTTTCGTTTTTGATAGAGCCCCCTACACTCGTCACACAAGGAAGGTACGCGTATGCAGAGAAAATCAGCGCTCAAAGCCCGTCACTCTACGGCCATGCCCTATGTTACCAGTGAAATGGCGGCAATCATGGAGCACGTCAAGGGCGAGACGGGGGACGAAGCGCTGGCGCAAGGAATCCATTTCAGTCCGACCGCGCTGACGCTGGTCCGCCGCGTGATGATGACGGGAGGTACCATCATCTGCGACACCGCGCTCGCGCTTTCCGATGTCGATAAACAGAGCGCCCGCAGGCTGGGCATCTCCACGGTCTGCTACATTGACGACCCGCAGGTCATCGCGCTGGCCGAACAGCGCCGCACCACCCGCGCCGAAGTGGCGCTGGATTTCGCGCTATCCCAACCCGGGGCGAAACTCCTGGTGGTGGGCAGCGCGCCCACCGCGCTGGACAGGCTTCTGCGCCGCCACCAGTTCGACAACGTGAGCGACCTTGTAACCTTGGCCGCGCCCACCGGCTTTGCCAGCGTGGTGCAGCTCAAGGAACGCATCTGGGAGAGCGATATCCCCGCCATCGTCGTGCGCGGCAAGCGGGGCGGCACCAGCGCCGCCGTCTCCATCGTCAACGCGCTGATGGCGGAGTTCATCCGGCAGCTGAACTTGTAGGCGAAGAAAATTCGCTTCGCGCCTTTTCTTCGCGAAGGCACGGTGCAGGCCTTGTGAACTGAAAGTTCACGACCAGGCCTGCACGCAACAAGGATTGGGCAACCTGCGGCCGTTCATGCCGCCCTCCGGTTGCCTTGATTCAATCGGTGGCCTCGGCCCCCGAACCCCCATGGGTCAATAGTGCCCAATCGTATGAAAGATACTGCTCCCGCAAATGCGAGAGCAGTTTTTATGTATGCCCTTTGTGGTGGGGTCCAGGGGAGCATCATGCTCCCTTGGCGGGAGGTCCGGAGGGCGGAGCCCTCCGGCGTCTCCCCTGGCGTACCTCTACGCCTTCCCCTTGATGTACTCGTCGATGGAGGCGGCGGCCTGCTTGCCCGCGCCCATCGCCAGGATGACGGTGGCCGCGCCGGTCACGGCGTCGCCGCCGGCGTAGACGGCGTCCTTGGACGTCTTGCAGCTGGCCTCGTCCACCACGATGCCGCCCCACTTCTGGGCTGCGAGGCCCTCGGTGGTTGAGACGATCAGGGGGTTCGGGCTATTGCCGATGGCGACGACGACCGTCTCCAAATCCATCGTGAACTCGCTGCCCTTCTCCACCACCGGGCGGCGGCGGCCGGAGGCGTCCGGCTCGCCCAGCGTCATGCGCACGCACTCCATGCCGGCCACGTTGCCCTTGCCGTCGTTCAAAATCTTCGTCGGGTTGGTCAGGACGTGGAACTCGATGCCCTCTTCCTTGGCGTGGTGGATCTCCTCGATGCGGGCGGGCATTTCCGCCTCGCCGCGCCGGTAGACGATGGACACCTTCTCCGCGCCCATGCGCAGCGCGCTCCTCGCCGCGTCCATGGCCACGTTGCCGCCGCCGATCACCGCCACGCGCTTGCCCACCCTGACGGGCGTGGCGTGGTTCGGGAAGTCGTAGGCCTTCATGAGGTTGATGCGGGTCAGGAACTCGTTGGCGGAGTAGACGCCGCACAGCGCCTCGCCCTCGATGCCCTGGAAGCGCGGAAGCCCCGCGCCGCTGCCCACGAACACCGCCTCGAAGCCTTCCTGCTCGATCAGCTCGTCCAGGAGGATGCTGCGGCCGACGATCACGTTGGTCAGGATCTTGACGCCCACGTCGCGCAGGTTGTCGATCTCCCGCTGCACCAGCTTCTTGGGCAAGCGGAACTCCGGAATGCCGTACATCAGCACGCCGCCCGGGATGTGCAGCGCCTCGAAAATGGTCACGTCATAGCCCATCGCGCGCAGCGCGCCCGCGCAGGAGAGGCCCGCGGGGCCGGAGCCGACGACCGCCACCTTGTGTCCGTTGTCGGGCGCGGGTTGGGGCGGCTTGAAGCCCGCCGCCATGGCCCAGTCGGCCACGTAGCGCTCCAGGCGGCCGATGCCCACCGGCTCGCCCTTGATGCCGCGTACGCACACCTGCTCGCACTGGGTCTCCTGCGGGCAGACGCGGCCGCACACCGCGGGCAGCGAGTTGGCGGCGCTCAGGATCTCGTAGGACTTGGCGAGGTCGCCGTTTTTGACGGCGGTGATGAACTCGGGGATCGGCACGCCCACCGGGCAGCCGCTCACGCAGGGCTTGTTCTTGCAGTTCAGGCAGCGCTCGGCCTCCTGTTTGGCCATCTCGTCGTCATAGCCCAGCGCGACTTCCTGGAAATTTTTGCCGCGCGCCTTCGCGTCCTGCTCGGGCATGGCGGTTTTGTTCTTTTGCATGTTGGCCATCAGCGCACATCCCCCGTAAGGCGGCAGAGGTGGGTCTCCTTCGCCAGCTTTTCCTCGTCCATGTACATCCGGCCGCGGCTGACCGCGGCGTCAAAGTCCACCAGATGGCCGTCGAAGTCCGGCCCGTCGACGCAGGCGAACTTGGTCTCGCCGCCGACGATGACGCGGCAGCCGCCGCACATGCCGGTGCCGTCGATCATGATGGAATTGAGGCTGACGATGGTCTTGACGCCGTAGGGCCGCGTCATCTCGGCGACCGCCTTCATCATCATGAGCGGCCCGATGGCGATGACCACGTCGTAAAGTTCGCCCGCCTCCAGCTTCTCCTTCAGCGCCTGGGTCACAAAGCCCTTGTGGCCGTTGGAGCCGTCGTCGGTCATGATGGTCAGGTCGTCGCAGGCGGCGACCAACTCATCCTTCAGGATGATCAGGCCCTCGTTTCGGAAGCCCACGATCAGGTCCACCGAAACGCCCGCGTCGTGCAGCGCCTTGGCCTGCGGGTAGGCGATGGCAACGCCCAGGCCGCCGCCGATGACCGCGGCCCTTTTGTAGCCTTCGGTCTCGGAGGGCTTGCCGAGCGGGCCCGCGAAGTCCTGAAGGCTCTCGCCTTCCTCAAGCTGGTCCAGAAGGCGCGTCGACGCGCCCACCTTCTGGAAGATCACCGTGACGGTCCCCGCGTCCCGGTCGTACCCTGCGATGGTCAGCGGGATCCGCTCGCCGCTTTCGTCCACGCGCAGCATCACGAACTGGCCGGGCAGCGCGCGCCGCGCCGCGAAGGGCGCCTCGACGCGCATCAGCGTCACTTCGTCGTTGAGCCTTCGCTTCTCCACGATCCTGTACATGCTTCGACTCCCTTGCTGGTGTAATATTTATCCGCCCGTTGGCGCCGTCACCACGGCGCGCTGAACGTCCGGGAACCAATGGATGAGCTCCGAGATGAGTTTTTCGCGGTTGGCCTCGCCCATCGCCACGAGCGGCGGCCGGGTCTTGCCATTGCCAAAGCCGACGGCGGCCAGCGCTTCCTTGACCGGGATCGGGCTGACCTCCAGGAACAGCGCGTCGATCAGCGGGTTCAAAAGAAGCTGCTTGTTCCGGCTGCCCTCGATGTCCCCCTTGAGGAAGCTGTCCACCACGCCCTTGACGGCCTCGGGCACGAGGTTTGACGCCACCGAGATCACGCCGTTTGCGCCCAGCGCCATCGCGGTGAACGCGTGCTCGTCGTTGCCGCAGTAGACCGCCATTTTGCCCGTCAAAAGCCGCGCGTCCTCGGTCATCTGCCTCAGGTCCGGGTTGGCCTCCTTCAGCGCGCGGATCAGCGGGTGGCCGGAGAGCCGCATCGCCGTCTCAGGCGCGAGGTTCAGCCCCGTGCGCGAGGGCACGTTGTAGAGGACCACCGGAAGCTCCGCGGCGTCCGCCACGCGGGTGAAGTGCTCGATCAGCCCGGCCTGCGTGGTCTTGTTGTAGTAGGGCGTCACCGCCAGAATCGCGTCCGCGCCAAGCTGACGCGCATTCTGCGACCTGCGGCAGACCCGTTTGGTGTCGTTTCCGCCGACGCCCGCGATCACCAGCGCCTTGCCCGCCGCGCGCTGCACGGTGAAGCCGATCGCCTGGTCCTGCTCCGCCTCGGTCATGGTGGCGGGTTCGCCGGTGGTGCCGCAGACGATGAGCGCCGGGATGCCCGCGTCGATCTGGCGGTCGATCAGGCAGCCGAAGGTTTCAAAATCGATGGAATCGTCCGCGGAAAACGGCGTCACCAGCGCGGTGCCCACGCCGGAAAAAAGCGCTTTCACAGGGAAAGCCCCCTCTCAGGTCGAAGAGGTTTCTGTAGCGACCCGGGGGGCAATATTTCATTTGCGCACGATCCAGCCCTCGTGGGCCAGCAGTTCTGCGGTCAAGACCGCGCCGCCCGCCGCGCCCCGGAGCGTGTTGTGGGAGAGGCTGACGAACTTGTAGTCGAAAAGCACATCCTCCCGAAGCCGCCCGATGGCGATGCCCATGCCGCCGTACAGGTCCCGGTCGAGCCGGGTCTGCGGCCGGTTCTCCTCCTCAAAGTAGGTCAGGAACTTCTCCGGCGCGCTGGGCAGTTTGTACTTCTGCGGCAGACCCTCGAAGGTCGCCCAGCGGTCCAGGATCTCTTCCTTGGAGGGCTTCTTCGCAAAGCTCACCGCCACGGCGGCCATGTGGCCATCGGTGGCCGGAACGCGGTAGCACTGGGCGCTGATGACGGGCTTCTGGGCTGGAACGATCCGCCCGCCCGACACGCTTCCCCAGATCTTGAGCGGTTCCTGCTCGCTCTTTAGCTCCTCGCCGCCGATGTACGGAATCACGTTGTCCACCATCTCCGGCCAGGTGCGGAAGGTCTTGCCCGCGCCTGAGATCGCCTGGTAGGTGGCGACCATCACCTTCTCGAGCCCAAAGTCCTTGAGCGGCTCCAGCGCGGGCACATAGCCCTGGATGGAGCAGTTGGGCTTGCAGGTGACGAAGCCCACCTTGGTGCCCAGACGCCTGCGCTGCGCCTCGATGACGGCCATATGATGCGCGTTGATCTCCGGCACCATCATCGGCACGTCGTCCACCATTCGGAACGCGGAGTTGTTGGACACCACCGGCGTTTCGGTTTTGGCATAGGCAGTTTCCAGCTCGCGGATCTGCTCCTTGGGCATGTCGACCGCGCAGAACACGAAGTCAACCTGCGACGCGATTTTCTCCACCAGCGCCGCGTCCTGGACGGTCATTCCGCGGACGCCCTCCGGCACAGGCCACTCAAAGGCCCAGCGGCCGCCCACCGCGTCGATGTACGGCTGCCCGGCCGAGCGCGAACTGGCCGCCAGCACCGTCACATCAAACCACGGATGCCCCGCCAGGATCGAGACAAACCGCTGCCCCACCATGCCCGTCGCCCCGATGATGCCAACCCGGTATTTCAAGTTGCTCCCCCCGTATCCCACAGTATTCAGACCGCGCCCCGCGCGTTATGCGTTTTTTCAGACGTCGATGGACGGATAGCGCATCAGCATCTCCGCCGGGCGGAAGCCTGACGTGGCCGCAAGGCGTGTCGCCCCGGTTAGACGCGTCCGGACATCAAAAGAGGCCTCGGAAATCCCCCTGTCCAGAAAATACCAGCGCGCGAGGTCCATCAGGTAGCTCGCGACGCCCTTGCGCTGCCAGGCGGGGGTGGTCTGAACGATGCCGATGACGCCCACGCCATCCTCCGACCAGACGACCATCTCCCCCGCGAGCCCGCTTGGCGCAATCACGAGCAGGCGCGCGAAGTCCGGCATGTGCTTCAGGCCCTTGAGCCATGCCAGATCCCGGCTGCGGCCGAACATCAGGTTGTAGCGCTCCAGGAAGAACCTGCACTCCACCTCGTCCGCCAGGTAATCCCTCACGATGGTGCAGCCGGGCGGGAGCTTGCGGACGATGGGCCCGTGCTTGAGCGCCCTGCGCGTGCGCACCAACCCGTCCTCGTCCCGGTAGCCCAGCGCCTCCAGTACACCCATTCGCACCGCGTCACCCGGCGTGCATTCACAGTAGACCAGCGAGGGCATGTCCGCCTTCTTCCGGGCCAGCATCAGCGCCCGCGTGGTGGCCGCGCCCAGAAGCGCGTTCTCCGCCGCCGGTTCGCACTTGGCGCGCACCAGAATCTGGTGCGGGCGCTCCGGGCAGAGCATCGGGGTGACCCATTCGCGTACGCTGGCTTCGCCGATCATTGATTCCAGATCGTCCAGCGCGAGGAAGGTGTTTTCAACGGCGAGCCCGGGGGCTGCGTCGGCGTGGCGTATCTTCATGCTGCCTCCCAATGTATGGCTGACAAAATACTTCGTCTTTTGTCAGCCGGGTACAAGTCCTGTGAATCCAAAGGATTCACGGCCGGACTTGTACGCGAAGCGGTATGCAGCCTGCGGCCGTGCATGCCGCCCTCCGGCTGCTTTTACTCAATCGGGGGCCGCGGCCCCCGAACCCCCGGAGCAGGAACCCGGCTTTCGTGCAACCCCGGATGATAAGGATGATCGCCTGCCTACTCGTCTTCCCACTCGATGAGCGACGGCGGATGGCCGGTCACGTCGTAGACGACCCGGGTGATGCCGCTCACCTCCCCGGTCACGCGCTCCACCACGCGCTCCAGAAGGTCGTAGGGAAGTCGGAACGCGTTGGCGCCGTTCATCGCCCGGAGCGCCAATGCCCCGCCCATCAGGCCGCTTGCGCCGCGGGTGATGCTGTCGGTCAGGACCGCGAAGTACTGGCGGATCTTTTTGTCCAGCCCAGCCTTCTGAATTTCCTCGCAAAAAATCGCGTCGGCCTCCCGGAGCATGTTCAGCTTCTGGGGCGTCACCGCGCCCATCATGCGCATGGCCAGCCCCGCCGCGGGGAACGCGGGCCGCTGCGAAAGCTCCGGCGGCAGGCTAAGCTGCTCGGCCACCTGGCGCACTTCCTCCTTGAAGAGCTTGCGCACCGGCTGGATGAGCACCTTGAACGGTGAATCGGGCGAAGGCATGCGGTCCATCAGGGGGCACCCGTCCAGGATGTCCGTATAGGTGACGCCCAGCCCCAGGCCGATCGCGCCCGTTGCCCTGGCCTCTTCCTCGAGCACCCGCATGATCTCCCGGTCGACCAGCGCGGCCTTCCGGGCGCTGCCACTCACACCCGCCAGGCGCTCCATGAAGCGCTCCCGGGCGTCAATCAGCTTGAGGCGAACGCCCTGCAACTCAAGGCTCTTCCTGGTCAGATCCAGCTCGCCCTTTCGCATGAGGCCGGTGTCCACATGTACGCAGGCGAGCTGCTCACCCAGCGCTTTGTGCATGAGGAGCGCCGACACCACCGAATCCACGCCGCCCGAAACCGCCAACAAGACCAGGCCGCCCTGGGCCAGGCCTTGAATTTTCGCAATGGATTCCTCAAAGAAGCGGGGAAAATTCCAGAGAGGCTCGCACTTGCACACGCCGCGCGCGAAGTTGCGCAGGATCTGGAAGCCGTCCGGATCGTTCTGCTCGGCGTAGAACTGAAGGCCGAAGACGCGGTCGTCCACGGAGAACGCCGCGACCTGCCCGTCCTCCGCGGTGGCGATGGCGCGGGCGCCCTCGGGCAGTTCCAGCGCGTCCATGCATTCAAAGTAGCGCTCGCTCTCGCCCAGACCCTGGAAGAGGGGCGATTGCCCAAACGTCACCTGCGCGGTACAGTTGCCCAGCGCCGTAGGCGTATAGGAGCCGCCCAGCGCTTTCAGGATGAGCCGCGCGCCGGCGCCCATCGCCAGCACCGGGACCCCCAGGCCGATGATCTGATGGAGGCTGGGGATATCCAGGCTGCCGTCGCCCGCGATCAGAATGCCCATCGGCGCGGCGGAGCGGATCGCTTCAATGGGGGTATCCGCGCTCAGCACTTCGCTGTACACCTGTTCGCTGCGCACCCGCCGGGCAACGTTCGCGCCGCGGCCGTCGCCCAGATCCAGCACCAGGATCATGTTACTCATGCTTCGCGCCCTCCCGGTCCCAGCGGCTGTTGCGCCGGCCGTTGACGATCTCTATTTTGCGCAGGATGGCCTGGGTTATGTCGATGCCCAGTGTGCGCGTCAATTGCAGGCCGTACATCATCACATCGGCGAATTCCTCGGCGATTTTTTCGACCCTTTCGGGGTCCTCGCCGCGAAGCAGCGCCTGAACCTGATCCTCGCCGAGCCATTGAAAATGCTCCAGCAGCTCGCTCATTTCGACGGTCATCGCCATCGCAAGGTGCTGCGGATTCTGTACCCCGTCGACGCCCCAGCCCTTGCGAAGGCAGAGCGCATACACCTCGTCCTTGAGCGCGCTGACCGTGGTGTTCAGGTCGTTCATGACAAACTTCCTTTTAGAGCCTTTGATTGGTTCCATTATACCGTTTTTTCGGGATTGCGCAAGCCGCGGCAGTTGAAAATGCGTTAACATGGCGAAAGCGACAGGGATTTCGTATTAGACTTGGAAACCGCAGGAAATGTTCCATGCGCGTCTTTTACGACTACCCGCCCGGCAAAAGCGCCGCCCTTTTCAGGCGGCGCTTTGGGCGACGGTATGAAACTTACTTGATCTCGATGGTCGCGCCGACTTCGGCAAACGCCTTCTTGATCTTCTCGGCTTCTTCCTTGTTGACGCCTTCCTTGAGGGTCTTCGGGGCGCCGTCCACCAGATCCTTGGCTTCCTTCAGGCCCAGGCCC
>JAEZHK010000061.1 GCA_023416655.1 Bacillota bacterium | reverse complement strand
TCGCGGCGGCCAGCGGCGGCGAGATGCCCACCGAGAACACGAAGCCGGGCAGGTTGTAGCGCAGGTATTCGATGATCTCGCGCGGGCCGGCCAGGTATCCGCCGCAGGCGCCCAGGCCCTTGGAGAGCGTGCCCATCTTGATGTCGATGTCGCTTGGCTCGAGGCCGAAATACTCGTCCACGCCGCCGCCGGTCCGGCCGATGACGCAGGCGCTGTGGGCCTCGTCCACCATCAGGAAGCAGCCGAATTTCTTCTTCAGCGCCACGAACGCCGGGACGTCCGCGATGTCGCCGTCCATCGAGTAGGCGCCCTCAATGATGATCAGCACCTTCTCGAACTTGTGGCGCTGCATGCGCAGGATGCTCTCCAGCGCCTTGGCGTCGTTGTGGGGGAAGGGCTTGCAGAGCGCCTTGCTCAGGCGGCAGCCCTGGTCGATGGAATTGTGGGCCAGCGCGTCGTAGAGGATCATGTCCTTGGGCCCGCAGAAGTTGCCCACCAGCGTCACGTTGGTGGAGTGGCCGCCCACCAAGACCAGCGCGCTCTCCGAGTGCTTCCATTCGGCGATTTCTTTTTCAAGTTCCTGGTACAGGCTCTTCTCGCCCGCGAGCAGACGGCTGCCGCTGGCGCTGGTGCCGTACTTTTCGATGGCGGCCTTCGCGGCGTCCATGACCTCCCGGCGGCCCGACATGCCCACGTAGTTGTAGGAGCCGAAGTTGAGCACTTCTTTTCCGGCCATGACGGAGGTGTCCTTGAGCGGCGAATCGTGGCATACGAAGTAGGGGTTCTCCCCGCCGCTGGCCATCAGCGCCTGATGGCGCGCGGAGAACGCCTTGAATTCCGGCGTCTCGCGGAATTCTGAGATCGGCGTGACGGGTTCCATGGCGGCGGGCTTCGCGCCCTGGAAGCCGTGCTGGCGCTCGTAGATCAACCGCGAAAGGCCGTTGACCGTCGTGCAGCGCCCGTACTCCTCCGGAGGAATGATGAAGCTGAAGGCCTCCTCCACCCGGATGGAGATGGAGAGCACCTGCAGGCTGTCGCCGCCCAGGTCGTCCAGGAAGTGCGCGTCGTCCCGCACCTGCTTTTCGCTGGTTTCCAGCACTTCCGCGTAGATTTTGCGCACCTGGTCGCTGATGCGGCGCATTTCAAGGTCCACAAGCTCGGTCTTGACGCCGTCTCTCGGCGTTCCGTAGCTCATGGAAGAAACCGGGCGGATGGAGAGCTCCCGGTAGGCGTCCGGCTTCTCCAGAATGAGCTTGCGAAGTTCCACGCGCTTGACCTTGATGGAGTTGACCAGCGGCAGTTTCTCCGAGGAGACCAGTACCCGGCCCACCTGCTTGACCACGGGGAGCTTGCCGTTGATCTGCGAGATGCGGGCGCAAATGCCTTTGACGTAGACTTCGTCCACGGCCTTGTCGCCCAGGTACATCACCAGCGTGATCTCCTGGTACAGGGGCTTGGCGGGGTCCGTCGGTACGCCCAGCACGCTCAGCTGTTCCACGTCGCCAAGGGAGGAGAAGGCGTCCTCCACCTCGTCGGGGTAGACGTTCTCGCCGGACTCGTTGATCACCACGTCCTTGACGCGGCCCTCCACGTACATGCGGCTGCCCGCCTCCAGGCGCACCACGTCGCCGGTGTGCAGCCAGCCCTCGCCGTCCACCGCGGGCGGCACGAGCTTGCCGTCCACCAGCTGGCCGGTGTGCAGCGAATGGCCCCTGATCAGCATTTCGCCGCGGTTCGTCTTTCCGCTGTCGGGGATTACCCGGTACTGGACGTTTGAAAGCGGGCGGCCCACCGAGCCGGAGACGCGGGTGCGCAGGTTCCGGCTGGTCTCCACCGACGTGATGGCCGTCTCCGTCATGCCAAAGCCGGACACCGTGAAGTAGCCTAGCGCGCTCAGCGTCTTCATCTGCTCGGCGGGGGTGTGGCTGCCGCCCAGGATGATGCACTCGATTTCGTCGCCCAAGAGCTTGTCCATCACCGAGCGGAACAGCACCTTGCGCGCGAACGTCCGCCCCAGCTTCGGGGCCACATGCTGCAGCGCGAGGCTGGCGTCCCGCATGAGCCGGAAGGCCGCGCGTTTGGCCGCGGGCTCCTTGGCCACCTTCTTTTCAAGGCCGGTGGCGAGGTTGGTGGCGAGGAGCGGCACCGCGAGGAGCATTTGGATCTTGAAGTGCGTGGCGCTTTCCACGATGGTCTGCGGCGCGCGGTCCTTCAGGTACACGTTGGCGTAGCCCAGGAAGCTGCACCACATCAGACACACCATGAAGCCGAACACGTGGTGGAACGGCAGGAACGCGAGGCTTCGGCGGTTGCCGTCGCCAATGATCTCCCTGGAGGCATTGTAGAGGAGCTCGCTGGAGAGCACCTGGTTGGCGATGGCCGTGCCGTCGTAGACGAAGATGCGGCTGGTCGCGGTGGTGCCGCTGGTGCAAAGCGCAATCTTGTCCGCAAAGACCGGCTGGAAGCCGACCGGCGCGGCGGGGGCGGCCTTGAGATCGTCCAGCGTCACCATCGAAACGCCCTTGGCCAGCGTGCGGCGGGTTTTGCCGACGAGGAGCGCCGCGCCCGACTGGCTGAGCATGTAGTCCATCTTTTCGTCGGACAGCGTGAAGTCGAGCAGTACCGTGTTATACCCGGCCAGGATCAACCCCCAGAATGCCGGGAACCACTCCGGACAGGTGTCCATCGCGATGGCGGCGTAGGCTTCTTTTTTGCCTCCGCCGTACCGGGCGATGAGGTGCGCGGCGAAGGCCTTCGCCTTCTGCTCAAACTCAGAATAGGTAATCGCGACTTCCGCGCCGTTTTCAAGGTACAGCGCCGCCGCCACATTCCCCCACGAACAGGTCAGCCTGAACAGGTTGGAGAGGGACATGTCTTTGCGGAGCGCATCGCATTTTTCAAGAATCGGACTCTTATTCTGCATGAGCCGTATCTCCTTTTCCAAGATAGTAGCCGTACAGGATCGACTGGATCAGCCGGACGGGGAAGTGGCTGTGCAGCGTCACCGCCAGATGCTGATCGAACTTGGCTACGCGTTTTCTTAGCGGCAGGCGTTTTTTGGCGAGAAGCCCGGCGGCAATCCGGCCCAGATTCTCTGGATCGCAGCCGTTCGCCTCGTCATGCGCGATGACCGCCGTGCCGCGCCGGTAGGCGTCTTTGTAAGGGGAATCTTCCGCGACCGCCGCGCGCAGGCGGGTGGTTTGGGAGCCGCCCCGGTGGTCGCCCGGCTCCAACAGGCAGACCTCGACGCCGAAGGGCCTGACCTCATAGGCGAGGCACTCCGTGTAGCCCTCGATGGCGTGCTTGCTGGCGGTATAGGCGCTTTGAAAGGGTATGCCCAATAGACCGTTGATCGAAGAGAAATTAATGATCCGCCCGCTTTTTTGCGCGCGCATCAAAGGAAGCGCCGCGCGGGTCATTTCCACGACGCCCAAAAAGTTGGTCTCCATGACGTTTTTGTATTCGTCCCGGCTGGTCTCCTCGCAGGAGCCGAGCACCAGCACGCCCGCGCAGTTGTACAGCGCATCCACCCTGGGCGACAGGGCGAGCGCCTGATGCTGAAAGTCCCGGATGCTGTCAACAGAGCGGACGTCCAGCAAAATGCGGTGGACTCCGCGCGGGTCAGGGCCTTCATCGGTTTTGAAGGAGCGCGCCCCCGCGATCACGAGATACCCGGCTTCCGCCAGCGCCTTTGCCGTAAAATAACCCAGGCCACTGGAAGCGCCCGTCACCCATACGGTGCCTTTTTCCAAGCGTATCCATCCCCATCCAACCAAATGGATCAACCTGCAATATGTGAATTATACTTCACAGCCGCAGGATATGCAAGCAATTTACATCTGTGGCGGCCCCGGTATACGCACAGCGCTTCGGGGCGCGAAGCCGCCGCGCGATCGAATTTGCTTGCTGAATTCTTCCTACCCAGAGTAAGTATACAGATTCATCCCCATTTGTACAATAAAATAGGTGTTATTTTCCTTGAATGCCCAACTGAAAATTCGCGCTGTCCGCCCAATGCGGTTTGAAGCGCCGAAACCGTGGTATTTTATAATACATCGTTATGGGGCGCATGCGCCGATCGAGCGATTTGCGAATAAGGAAATGGAGGCGTGGATCATGAAACCAATCGAGGTGGGGATGCCGGCGCCGGCCTTTACAATGGAGGATATCAACGAGCAGCCGGTGTTGCTTTCGGACTTTCTGGGCAGGAAGGTGCTGCTTTCGTGGCACCCGATCGCGTGGACCAGCGTCTGCACCGACCAGATGCGCGCGCTGGAGGTCAACTGGGACAGGTTCCAGGCGCTGAACACCGTGCCGCTGGGCGTCAGCGTGGACCCCAGCGCGGGCAAGCTGGCCTGGGCGGCGGTGCTCAGGATCACGGACTTACCGCTGCTCTCCGACTTCTGGCCGCATGGCAAGGTGGCCACGGACTACGGCATCTTTGACGAAACGAGCGGCATGAGCAAGCGGGCCAACATCATCATCGATGAAAAGGGCATCGTGAAATGGGTCAAGGTATACCCCAATCCGGAATTGCCGGACCTCGAGGAAGTATTCCGGGAACTCGCCAAATAGCCGGTGGAGGTACATATGGAGAGGGGCATCTCGAAGGTTGTTCGGGGGCTGCGCGCGGTGGACGGCGCGGGCGTGCGGCTGGTCCGGGTGCTGGGGCATGACGATGTGTACGACTTCGACCCGTTTCTGATGCTGGACTCATTTGACTCCATCGACCCGAGCGACTACATCGCCGGGTTTCCGACCCATCCGCACCGGGGCATCGAGACCGTCACCTACCTGATCTCCGGCCTCATCGAGCACGAGGACAGCCTTGGCAACGGGGGCGTGATCCGTTCGGGCGAGGCGCAATGGATGACGGCGGGCGGTGGCATTCTGCACCAGGAGATGCCCAAACCCTCCGACCGGATGCTGGGCTTCCAGCTGTGGCTCAACATGCCCCGGACGGAGAAGATGGCGCCCCCTGCGTACCTGGACATTCGCGCGGATATGATGCCGGTGGCGCGGGAGGACGGCGCTCTGGTGCGCGTCATCGCTGGGGAATATAAAGGCCTTCGTGGCGTCGCGCCTCGGCACATCCGGGCGACGCTGTACGACGTGACGGTGTATAAAGGGAAGACAATCCTTCTGGACGCCGATCCCGCCCAGACGGCCTTTATCTTCACCATTGAGGGCGACGCGATTGTTCTGGACAGACGGGTCCGAGAGAAGTCCGCCGTGCTGTTCGGGGAAGGCGATCAGATTCATGTCGCCGCGCCGGAGGATGGGGACGCCCGGTTCATCTTCTTCCTGGGGCCGCCGCTCCATGAACCCATCGCCTGGGGCGGACCGATCGTCATGAACACGCGGGAGGAATTGGACGAAGCCTTCCGGCAGCTCCGGGACGGCACGTTCCTGAACCGGTAGAACATTCGCCCAAAGGCTTGACAGTTCGATATCAGACTTCCATGATTTAGCGCCTCCCGGAAAAACGCGGGAGGCGCTTCGAATTGTTTACGGTTCCTTCGGCCCGTTGGGCCAGGAGTCCGAGTCGTCGTAGATGCCGCTGTAGTCCAGCATCGCGGACCTCGCCGCCATGTTGGCCCGGGCGGCAAGCTCCTCCGACGACGAGATCCCGGAGCTTACGATGCGCGCCTTCACCGACGGGTGCAGCGACTCGAAGTACTCGTATGCCTCGGGATCGGAATCGAGCAGCGCCTTCAGGCTGCCCGAGGCCTCTTCAGGAATTTCCATGGGCTCTCACCCTCCTTCTCCCATAGTCTGGGCGGGGGAGGTTCGGCTGATGCGCTGGATGGATAAGTTTTCTGCATCGTCTCCATGCAGCCGATGGCATCGAAGCGTTCACTGGTCTGATCGAACGGGATGATAACTTAATATTCCCTTTGTCATCGTATATAGAAGTAAAGAAGCTTGCGGCACGACGGAGGCTTGCGAAACGGTCGGAATCGAAACAAGCATCCGGCGGTAATTTTGGGCAGTACGCCAAACGGCTGATTTTTGTGTTGAGAACTGCTTTTTATTTGCTTCGGGGATTGAAAAATCTGCCATTCTGCATTATAATGCGTATATAAATTCATTTTGTGCGGTTGAGGGGCGTCATATGAGCGCATTTCTGGAGGCCGATGAGATCACGATGCGGTTCAAGGGCCTGACTGCCGTGAACAGCTTCAGCGCGTCGCTCGAGCGCGGCCGGATTTACGGCCTGATCGGTACCAACGGCGCGGGCAAGACCACGCTGATCAACATCCTCTCCGGCCAGCTGAAGCCCACCGAGGGTGGCGCACGGCTGGAGGGGCGGCAGATTACCGGCGTCCGGCCGGACATCGTGGCCCGCATGGGCGTCGGAAGGACGTACCAGAACCTGCGCCTCTTCGGAAAGATGACCTGCCTTGAAAACGCGATGATCGGCGCGCAGCTGAACAAGGGCTACAATCTGGCCGAAGCGCTTCTAAGCCTTCCGGTCTTCTGGAAGCGGGAGAAGGCGCTCCGCGAGACGGCGATGGAAATGCTCGCGGCTGTGGGCCTTGCAGACGCCGCGGACCGGGAGGCCGCTTCGCTGCCCTACGGCGACCAGCGGCTCCTCGAAATCGCCAGAACCCTTGCGATGAAGCCCAGGCTCCTCCTCCTCGACGAGCCCGCCGCCGGCATGAACCCGCGGGAGAGCGCGGACCTGGTGGAAACCATCCGGCGCGTGCAGAAAGCCTTTGACCTGACGATCCTGCTCATCGAGCACGACATGAAGGTCGTGATGGATTTGTGCGAATACATCTATGTGATGGCCTTCGGCGAGACCATCTTCCACGGCCTGCCGCGGGAGGTCAGCGAGCACCCGAAGGTGATCGAAGCGTATCTGGGGAGGGCGGCGCATGCTTGAACTGAAGGAACTGAGCGTTTCCTACGGCAGCATCCGCGCGGTCCGGGGCGCGTCGCTGAGCGTTTCGCGGGGCGAGATCGTGGCGCTGATCGGCGCGAACGGCGCGGGGAAGAGCACGATCCTGCAGGCGATCTCGGGGTTACTTGCGCCCTCCGGCGGCGACATTCTGCTGGAAGGCCGCTCCATCGCGGGGCTTTCCGCCGACCGGATCGTCGATCTGGGCGTGATCCACGTGCCGGAGGGGCGGCAGATCTTCTCGGGCATGACGGTCATGGAAAACCTGCGTCTCGGCGCGTACGCCATCCGGGACAAGGCGGAGCTTGATAAGCGCATGGAAGCCGCGTTTTCGCTGTTTCCGGTCATCGCGCAGCGGCGCAAGCAGCTGGCGGGCACGCTTTCGGGTGGCGAGCAGCAGATGCTGGCCATCGGCCGCGGGCTGATGGCGAACCCCAAGGTGCTGCTGCTGGACGAGCCGTCACTCGGGCTTTCGCCGCTACTGACCCAGCAGGTCTTTGACGTGCTGGGCGGGCTTAAACGCAAGGGCATCACGATGCTGCTGGTGGAGCAGAACGCCTGCGAGGCGCTGGAGATCTCCGACCGGGCATATGTTCTCGAAACCGGCGTCGTGGCCATGACCGGCCTGAGTTGCGACTTGCAGGACCATCCGCACGTCAAGACGGCGTACTTGGGGAGGTGAGGGCGTGGATCTGACCTATGTGCTCGTTCAGATGGTCAACGGCCTGAAGCTGGGCAGCGTCTATGCCATCGTCGCCACGGGTTACTGCATTGTATACAGCATCCTGCGCCTGATCAACTTCGCCCACGGCGACATCATGTGCGTGGGCGTGTACGCCGCCTACATGGTGATGACGGTCATGATGGCGCCGCTGCCGGTGGCCATCGCTCTCGCGATCCTGACCTCCGTGATCCTGGGCGTGGTGGTGGAGCGCGTCGCCTACCGCCCCTTGCGCAGCGCCAGCGAAGAGACGGTCATGATGACCTCCATCGCGGTGTCGATGTTCATACAGAACCTGATGACCATGGCCTTCTCCGCCCAGCGGCAGGCGTTCAACCTGCCGGAGGGCTTGGTGCGGCTGCACAGGTTCGGCGGAATCACGCTGTCCACGATGAACATCATCACCTTCATCCTGACGGCTGTGCTGCTCATCGGCCTCAATGTGATCATCCGGCGCACCCGCATCGGCATGGCCATGCGCGCCTGCACCGACAATCAGAAGGCCGCGCGGCTCATGGGCATCAATGTGGGTACAGTGGTCACCTTCTCGTTCGCGGTGGGCTCGGGCCTTGCGGCGATAGCGGGCATCATGCTGGCCGGCGAGTACAAGACCATCGACCCGCTGATGGGCTTTGTGCCGGGCGTGAAAGCCTTCGTCGCGGCGGTGCTGGGCGGCATCGGCAGCCTCTCCGGCGCGGTCTTGGGCGGCTTCATCATGGGCGTGGCCGAAATGCTTTTCGCGGGCCTTCTGCCCAAGGAAATCGCGGTTTACAGGGACGCGCTGGTTTTCGTGATCCTGATCCTGGTGCTGCTGGTGAGGCCCAACGGCCTCATGGGCGCGCGCAGCGGAAGGAGGAGCTAGCATGATCACGCGCAACAAGGCGTTTCGCTTCTGGGCGTTCATCGCGCTGCCCATCCTCCTGATCGCGCTGTGCGACCGAACCTTGCCCGGCTACTACGTTCGCCTGATCAAACTGGTGGGCATCAACATCATCCTCGCGGCCAGCCTCAGCCTTTGCAGCGGCTTCACCGGCATCTTCTCCATGGGCCACGCGGGCTTCATGGCCATCGGCGCGTATGCGTCTGCGCTCGCCACCATTCCCGTGGCCAAGAAGGCGATCCTTTTGAAGAACCTGCCCGACTGGCTGCAGCAGGTATCCATGCCGCTGGTCCCGGCGCTCCTCATCGGCGGGCTGATCGCGGCGCTGGTGGCGCTTCTCATCGGCTTTCCGGTGCTTCGGTTCAAGGGTCACTACCTTTCGGTGGCGACATTGGGGCTGATCGTCATCATCCGGTCGCTCCTGATCAATAACCCCGACTACACCAACGGCGCGAAAGGGCTTACCGGCATCGCGGGGCTTAGCGACACGTTCACCATCTACGCGGTGATGGCGGTGATGATGTTCATCCTGCACCGCATCCTGCGCTCGGCCTACGGGCGCAGCATGATCGCCATCCGGGACGACATCGTGGCCGCGGAATCGCTGGGCGTAGGGCTGACCCGGCACAGGCTGATGGCTTTCTGTGTCAGCGCGTTCATGGCGGCTGTGGCGGGCGGGCTGTGGGCGCACCTTCAGAAGGTGATCTCGCCCAATTTCTTCTACTATGACCAGACCTTCTCCATCGTGGAGACATCCATCATCGGCGGCATGTACTCGCTGAGCGGCTCGGTGGTGGGCTCCCTGATCATGACCTTCGTGCCGGAATACCTCTCGGGCCTGGAGACGGGCATCAAGATCTTCGGCATTCAGCTGCCCCAGGTTTACGGCGCGGCGCAGCTGATCCTGTCGGCGCTGATGATCGTGATCATCATCTTCCGGCGTCAAGGCATCATGGGCTACAGCGACATCATCGTCGATTCCTGGTTCGACGGCGCGGTCTACCGCGGCGCGTTCGATCCGAAGGAGTACCGCGCGCTGGGCCGCGCGGTGGCGGGGAAGTTCGCCCGAAAGAAGGCCAAGGCAGGTTAGTTTCACGGCTGGATGACGGGGTAAGCGGCGCGCCCGACCAGACGCCCGAGCACATTGGTCTACGTTTGACAAAGGAGGCGTTTTCAGTGAACGCAAAGCTTCGCCTTCGCCTGTGTCTTGCGTTTGTGCTGCTCTTCGCGCTTGCGCTGGACGCGGCCGGGTTTGCGGCCCCGCTGACGGCCAAGGCCCCTTCGCCCCAGAGGGTCGTGATCAGCCCCGTCCTCACCGAAATGGAGAAGGGCGACACGGCGCAGCTTTTCGTCGAAGTCCTCCCATCCGGCGCCAGACAATCGATCCGCTGGTCCTCCAGTGACCGGAAGATCGCCACCGTGGATCAGAACGGCCTGGTTACGGCGGTCAAGACCGGCAGTGTCCGGATCCGGGCCGCATCAACGGTAAAGCCGTCCGTCTACAAAAAGCTCTACATCAAGGTCGTGGACACGAAAACCATCACCAGTGTGGTGATTGATAACGACGGCGGCGCGCTGCTCGTGGGGACGACGATGACGCTTACCGCCCGGGTGCTGCCCGCCACCGCTTCCCAGCAGGTGACCTGGTCCAGTGACAAACCCGGGGTAGCGGACGTGTCCCCGGCGGGCGTGGTCACAGGGTACGATCTCGGCAGCGCGATCATCACGGCGGAAGCCGGGGGATTCAGCGCGCATCAGCGCGTCACGGTGCTGGACGTGGAACCCGTTTCGACTTTGCCTTCGCAGATCACCTACCCGAACTCGGCGGTGATCCGGGAGAACCTCGCGAAGATCGAGGAAATCAAGGAATTTGCCAAGGACGAGATCGACAGGCTGAGCGTGTCGAGTTCCGAGAAGACGTCGCGCCGAAAGACCATCGACAATGCCTTCAGGATGGCGAGCTTCCCGTGGGTGAGCAAGCGGTCCGTCAAGTACTGGTCAGGCAGCACCCGGTACGTGGCGAACGCCGTATACTTCGGCATCCCCTACACGCAGATCAACCGCACCTTCAACGACAAGAAGATTCTGAACCCGTCCTTCGGCGCGTTCAAGCTGACGGGCGATTACTACACCGCCACACTCGCGGACAAGACCTACCCGGGAAACGACTGCTCCTCGTTCGTCTCCATGAGCATCTGGGGGCTGGGGACGAGTTATTCCTATTTGCGGTCAGGCGACATCTTTAAGTCCTCGGTCTACAGGACCATTGCCACCCGCTCGAACCTGAGCGGGTATCAGGACCTGCGGCCGGGCGACCTGTTTGTGCGGGACGGCCATGTGGCCATGTTCCTGTACTTCACCGACAGCTGCCGCAGCCGGGTGATGATCATCCAGCAGGGGGGGCTGGATTCGCTCAACACCGTCTCCTGTTCCATCAAGACCCTGCGCTACTACAGCGGCGACAAGCGGTACATCGCCCGCCGCAAAAAGTCCTACGCCTGACGCATGCCCATGAAGCCGGAACATACCGCGGCGCGCCGCGTTATGGAATATCGAATGGGGGGTTTTCCAATGAGGATGAAAAGGCTACTGTCCATGCTGCTCGCGCTCTCGATGCTCTTGGCGCTCACCGGCACCGCAATGGCCGACTCGATCAAAATCGGCGCAATCTACAACCTGACCGGCGGACAAGCCTCGCTGGATCAGCCTTCGCTCAACGGCTTCCAGATGGCGGCCGAGGAGATCAACGCGGCCGGCGGCATTAACGGCACCCTTGTGGAAGTCGTCGCCATCGACGGCAAGACCGAGCAGGACGCCGTGGCCAACGCCGTCACCAAGATGATCGACGTGGACAAGGTCTCCGTGGTCGCGGGCCTCTCCGACTCCAACTACGCGATGGCCGCGGGCATGATCGCCCAGGAAGCGGGCATCCCCTTCGTTACCTCCGGCGCCACGCTGCCGTCGCTGCCGGATCTGGTCGGCGATCTGGCGTTCCTCGCGCCCTTTGGCGACAACGTGCAGGCCTATGCCTGCGCCGAGTACCTGTACAAGGACCTGGGCTTCACCAAGGCCTACCTCCTCATCGACAACTCGATGGAGTTCACCACCACGCTGGCCTCCTTCTTCAAGGAGAAGTTCACGGCGCTGGGCGGCACCATCGTGCTGGAAGACGTCTACATGAACAAGGACCCGGACTTCTCCGCGCAGATTGACCGCTTCCTGGCCGAAGGCAAGGAAGCCCAGGCAATCTTCATCGCGGGCGTGCCGGACGACGCGGGCGTGGTGGTCAAGCAGTTCCGCGACAAGGGCGCAATGCAGCCCGTCATCTCCGGCGACGGCTTTGACACCCCGCTCCTGATGGAAGTCGCGGGCGCGCAGGCCGAAGGCGTTCTGGTCGCGACCCACGCGTCGCTGAAGAACACCAGCGAAAAGGTTCAGGGTTTCGTCAAGGCCTACACCGCGAAGTACGGCACCGCGCCGGAGAACGCCTTCGCCGCGCTGGGCTATGACACGATGTACCTCTTGGCCGACGCCCTGAAGCGCGCCGGCTCCACCGACGGCGCCGCCATCGCCAAGGCCATCGGCGAAACTTCCGGCCTCGTGGGCGTCACCGGCACCATCACCTACAAGGATGGCAGCCATGTGCCGATGAAGTCGGTCACCATCAACACCGTCAAGGACGGCGCGTTCGAGTTTGTGAAGGAAGTCACGCCTTCTTAAACGGCTGAGAAAAATCCGTGCATGCAAGAGGCCTGAAAGGCTTCCGGCAACAAACCGACCTGATTCATTATTGCCTCCACCGGCCTTCGGGTCGGTGGAGGTAACATGTCAGCGGCATTTGAAATTGTTCGGCGCTTGCATTTTACCAACGAAAACGTTACGATACAAACAATGGCAGCATCATAAAACATGCGCCGTCAGGGCGCATCGAATCGGGAGGGAAACCCATGCACGAGGCTTTGAAGATCACCGCCCACCAGTTCCAAGAGGGGAAGTACGACAAGGCCATCCTGGCGCTGGGCTCCTGCGAGGCCCACGGCCAGCACCTGCCGCTTGGGACGGACACCCACGTCAGCCACATGCTCTCCGTGAAAGTTGCGGACCTGGTGCCGGGGCTGTTGGTTCTGCCGCCGGTCGCGGTCGGCGTCAGCGAGCACTACGCGGCGTTCCCGTTCACCCTCTACCTCAAGTATGACACGATGATCGCCGTCATCAAGGACATCCTCCGGACGACATTGCAAAACGGTATCCGGAAGATCTTCATCATGAACGGGCACGACGGCAACATCGCCGCCATCGAGGTGGCCGCCCGCGAGATCAAGATGGAGTGCCCCGAGGCCCGCATCGTGTCGCTCAACGACTGGTGGATCGCCGCGGGCAAGCTGCTGCCGCCGGACACCTTCGAGGTTTGGAACGGGCTGGGCCACGCGGGCGAGGGGGAGACCTCCATCGCGCTCAAGCTGTTTGAGGAATGGTGCGAGATGGACCATGCGCGCGGCGTCGTGCCGGACCACCTGCCCGCCTTCATGGACGTCAAATGGGATTTCGCCGAACTGACCGATACCGCCGCCACCGGCGACCCCACCAAGGGCACAAAGGAAAAGGGCGCGAAGATGGAAAAGGTGCTCCTGGACCTGGTGGTGGGCACGCTCAAGGCGCTGGACGAGTGCGATTGGGACTACGCGTCGAGCGTTTCGCTCAAGAAACTGTAACAGTCTCGCGCTGCTTGCCGGGGCAAGGCCGAACAGCCCGGCGGGTTTTCCGCCGGGCTGTTGTTTAAGGCGGCTTGAACGTTCGTCACATCCGAATCATCGATAGTCTGCGGGCGGAAATCAATTTCCTATGGAATACCCCTTGACTTTGACACCGTGTCGCACTGTACACTGGCCGCGAAGGGGGAGGGGCATGCTTAAGACGATCAGCGCCGTATCAAGGGACCTGGGCGTATCCACCCGGATGCTCCGGTATTACGAGCAGGCCGGGCTGATCCGCAGCCAACGCAGGCCGGACTATGCCTACCGTGTATACGACGAGGAGGCGCTCCGCCGCCTCGGGCAGATTCTGGTGCTGCGAAAGCTCAGGATTCCGGTCCGGCAGATCGAGCGCGTCTTGAGGCATCAGGACGCGGCCACGGCCGTCGACGTGTTCCGGCAGAGCGTGGAGGAGTTGGGCGCGGAGATCGACGCGCTGCAGTTGATCCGCTCGGTGCTGGTCGCGCTGATGGAGCGGCTCGGACGGGAGCCGGGCGTGAAGCTCCATCCGGCGCTGCTGGAGGATGCTTCGGTCGCGGGGCTGATCGCCGCGCTGTCCCCCCCGGAACAGTTGGTAAAGGGGGAGAAAACCATGGAAGCATTGTCAAGGGCCGACCGGAAGCTTTCAGCACTGTCGGATGTGCGCATTGTCTACCTGCCGCCGTCCTGGGTCGCGGCCTGTCACTGTCAGGGCGAGGAGCCGGAGGCGCGCGCCCAAGAGGCTGTGAACGCGTTTGTGCTGGGGAGCGGGCTTCTTGAGGTCAAGCCGGACATCCGTCACTTCGGGTTCAACAACCCGGCCTTCGACCCCTCGGACCCGTCGTCGCACGGGTACGAGATGTGGGTGACCATTCCGGACGGATTCGACGTGCCCGCGCCGCTCGTGAAAAAGCGCTTTCTGGGCGGATTGTACGCCGCGCATGCCATCGCGTTCGGCGCGTTTGACCACTGGGCGCTGCTCCATGAATGGGTGCTGAAGAGCCCGGATTACGCCGTGGACTTTGCTTCGCCCCGCTGCGAGCCGGCCGACCCGGTGATGGACCGGTGCCTCGAGGAGCACCTCAACTACTTCCACAACGTGCAGGACCTGGCCTTCGACATCTCCCGGATGCAGCTTGACTTGCTCCTGCCGATCTGTTAAAATCAGTAAAAGAACGTGCGGAGGAGAAGCAGGAATGCAGTGGCATGAACTGTACCCGAAGGAGATCATCCCGACCATGGAGGCCTTGGCCGACTACATGGGCGAGTCGAAGCCGCTGTGGCTGAAGCTGACGGACCATCTGGCCGAAGCCTACGCCGTCAAGCCCAAGCTGACCTACAGCGTCTGCAGCGGCAAGCCCGGCTGGAACGTGAAGTACCAGAAGAGCGGGAAGGCGCTGGGCACTTTCTACCCCGAGGACGGCGCGTTCAGCGTGCTGATCGTGATCAGTTACAAGCAGGATGCGGCCATGCAGTCGATCCTGCCGGAACTGACAAGCGCGACGGCGGCGCTCTACAATTCTGCCGGGGACTACATGAAGATGGGCAAGTGGCTCATGCTGCGCGTCGATATCCCTGAAGTGTTGGAAGACGTCAAAAAGATCATCGCCGTCAAGTTGACAAAGGATTGACCGGCTTGGGACCCGGCAACTTACGATCGGAACAGAAAGCGGTCCGCGCCATATCGCGCGGACCGCTTTGTTGTTGACAAACCCATGCCAGGCTTCCATCATTCCCGGCGACCAGAGCGACGGGAATGTATTTCCGGAACCAGTGCGAACACTGGTGGAGGAAATTATACCAACAGTCAGTGAGCCGCCCGGAAATCCTGCAGGATTTCATGGCTCACGCAGTTCTCCTCTTCCGCGTTGAAAAACCCTCGGGTTTTTCAACGCCTCCTTATCAGCCCAGGAACGCCAGCTTGACCTGGAAGTTGTCGGAGGCAGAGAAATAGTCCACGGTGATCTGCTGGCCGGTCTTCTTGAACACGGCGCTGAAGGTCTGATCCTTGAGCGAAAGCGGCTCCGAGATGGTCCAGCCGTCGGCGGCCAGTTTGCTCAGGTACTCCTGCGCGTCGGTGGAGGATGCGCCCCGGTAGGTCAGCACGCGGCTGCGCGCGCCGACGCCGTTTTCCACCGAAACCAGCGTGCCCGCGGAGGGCAGCGGGAAGGCGGCGTAATCCGGGTCGTCCCAGGGCATCGCCTTTTCGCCGCACAGTGTGACCGCCGTGGTGGAGCCGCTGGCGATCAGGTGGATTTCCACGCCCTTGTAGTAGAGCACGGTCAGCGCCTTGCTGCTGACGAAGACGCGCGCGCCGTCGTCGGCGAGCGTCGTGGCGTAATCGTCAAAACCGGAGACGCTCATCGGCGGGATGCCAATCTCTGCGCGACCGTCGTACAGGCCCGTATCGTAACCGGAGGCCTCGTAGACCGGGATGTCCGGGAACTGCGCCGACGGCCACACTTCCACGCTTGGTTCGACCGACGCTTCCGGCTGCACGGTAGGCTCCGGCTTGACTTCCGCGGCCTTCTGAGCGACGAGCGCATTGGTCAGCCACATGGAACCCCACACCGCCAGCGCCACGACGACCACCGCGAAACCGCTGACCAGCGAATACTGGAGGACGTGGCGGCGTTTTTCCTCGGCCGCGTCGTTCTCCAGCGTAAAGACATCCTCTTCCTCGTAGGGTTCTTTATAATCGGGATTCGCCATTGGCGCTCAACTCCTTCGGTTGTGATGCCAGAGCATACAATATGATTATAGCACACGGTGATAGACGATGCAATCTGTTAATTGCTTTCAATCGTGTATAAGGAAAAGAACAAAGGGCATCATGATGCGTCGCCCCATGTATCCCGTTCGCAAACGGAAGACCACAAAAAAACGGGGCCGCGCTTTCGCGGCCCCGGCGTATGGTGGTTTACTTGAGCGTGATGATCACGCGGCGGTAGGGTTCGTCGCCCTCCGAATGGGTGGTGACGTAGGGGTTGTCCTGCAGCGCGGAGTGCAGCACACGGCGCTCGTAGGGGTTCATCGGCTCAAGCGCGACGCGGTGGCCGGTCTTGCGGGCGCGGGCGGCCATGCGGGAGGCCAGCTTGCGAAGTGCGTCCTCGCGCTTGGCGCGGTAGTGCTCGCTGTCCAGCGACACGCGGGTGTACTCGTCCTTGCCCTTGTTGACCTGCAGGCTCGTCAGGTACTGCAGCGCGTCCAGCGTCTCGCCCCGGCGGCCGATCAGGACGCCCAGCGCGTCGCCTGTCATCTGCGCGAACAGGTGGCCTTCGTCCTCCCGGATGCGGATCTCGACCTCAACGCCCATGAGCCTGGTCACGTTCGAGAGGAAGTCGAAGGCGCGCTTGCCGGATTCGCCCAATGAGCCCAGGTCCAGCGGGGGCAGATCTTCCGCGAGGACCGAGGGCGCGGTGTCTCTGGGCGCGGATTCCGGGCGACGGCGCGGTTCCCGATGCTCGCGGGGCTCGCGCTGCGGCATGGGTTCGCGGGCTTCTCTGGGCTCCCGCTGCTCGCGGGGCTCACGCTGCGGCATGGGTTCGCGAACTTCTCTGGGCTCCCGCTGCTCGCGGGGCTCACGCTGCGGCATGGGTTCGTGGGCTTCTCTGGGCTCCCGCTGCTCGCGGGGTCCCCGATGTTCACGGGGCTGGCTCGGGTCGCGGCGCGAGGCCTTGAACTCGGCGACCGATTTGATGACCGGGGTCTGTCCTTCGGGCGCAGGCTTCTTCTCGGGCTTCGCGGCTTCCACCTTAGGGGCCTCGGGCGCGGGCTTCGGCTCGCTCCGGAGCTCCGGTGCGGGTTTCTCAATCGGGCGCTCAGGCTTCTGCTCGGGCTTCTTCTCCGGCGGTTTCTTTTCGCTGCGGGGCTTCTGCACATCCAGCGTCATCACCGGAAGGTCGAAAGCGAAGTCGTCCACCACTTCCTTGACCGTCAGGCGCACACGCGCCAGCTTTCCAAACATGCCGAAAAGGCCAGGGCTGCCCATTTCCAGAACGTTTATCGTGACATCGGCGGAATTGCACTTGAGTTCGGCCAAACCGGCCTTTACTGCATCCTCAACGGTCTTGCCGCTGGATTCGATGGACCTCAAGGTTTGATGACCTCCTCTTCCGGGCTGGGTTTGATCTTCTTTTTGTCAAAGTACCAATTAATGAAGAGCTGCTGCAGGATCTGGAACACGTTGATGAACACCCAGTAAATCGCGAACGCGGCGGTGTAGGAGGCGCAGATCCAGATGGAGAACAGCGGGAAGAACCACTGCATCATCTTGTTGGTCTGCTTCTGCGCGTCGGTGCCGGAGGCGGGGGTGGCGGGGGTCAAAAGCTTCGAGCTGATGAACTGGCTCGCGCCGGCCAGCAGCGGCAAGAGGAACCAGCCGTTGAACTGCAGCGGAATGTTCAGGTCCCACATCAGCATCTTGGTCGAGAACTGGAAGGCGTTGGCGCCGAACTGCATCGCGTAGGGGGTATAGTTCGGGCTGGCGAGGAAGGCCTTCACGGAGGCGAGGGTCTGATCCGTCAGGATGGTACCGGTCACCGGCGCGATGTTATGCAACTGGTCGCCGATGGCGGGGATGATGGTGGAAAGGAAGGAATCGGGCTGGTAGATGCTCTTGATCCACAGGAAGGGCTGCAGATAGTGCGCGCTGTTGGCGGAGAAAGAGCCGTCCATCATCGCCAGGATCATCTTGACCGTATGCTCGTTGGCCACGACGCGCATGGCTTCGAACATGCAGAACATGATGGGGAGCTGGATCAGCATCGGAAGGCAACCGCTCAGCGGGTTGATCTTCTCCTTCTTGTACAGCTCGTTCATCTTGACGTTGAGCTTTTCCTTGTCATTGGCGTACTTCTTCTGAAGCGCGGCCATCTGCGGCTGCACCTGGTTCATACGCATCATGGACCGGCGGCTCTTGATGTCAAGGGGCATCAAAACCAGGCGGATCAGCAGGGTGAACAGGATCACCGACCAGCCGTAGCTGCCGACGAAGCTGTTGATCATGTCCAGAACGTCTTTCAAAAAGGCGCTGATAAAATTCATTTGTCTTAGTCCTCTCATGCGCCCGCGCTCGCCGCGCGGCAGGGGTTGTTACGGTACAGGGTCGTATCCGCCAGGATGGAACGGATTGCACCGGAGTATGCGCTTAAAGGCCATCCATCCGCCTTTCAGCGGGCCGTAGCGCTCGATCGCCTCCAGCGCGTATGCCGAGCAGGTGGGCGTGAACCGGCAGGAGGGCGGGAACATCGGGCTGATCTGCCGCCTGTAAAACCGGATCGCACCGAGCAGGACGCGCTTGGGCACACCCTTAAGGCTCATTGGGTCAAGCCGGCCTTTCTGAGGAGATAGGCCATCTCCCGGGTCAGTTCCTGGTGCGAGGCCCGGGCCGAGATGGTCCGGGCGACGAAGATGTACTTGCCGCCGGGCAGAGCCGGGCGCTGCATCCGGAAATCCTCGCGCATCAGGCGACGAACGCGGTTGCGTACCACGCTGTTGCCCACCTTCGAGGAAACCGAAAAGCCGACCTTCACATCCCGCGCCTTCAAGTACACCAGTACCAACAGCCTTGCGGGAAAGGATTTTCCGCGGCGATAGACGTACTGAAAGTGCTTGTTGCGGCCCAGGCTGAAGCGGCGGCCTAAACAGAAGCGATGCTCTTTGGCGGCGTCCATGAACGACTTACGCCGACAGTACCTTGCGGCCCCTGAGCCTGCGGGCTTTCAGGACGGCACGGCCGGTCTTGGTCTTCATGCGGGCGCGGAAACCGTGGACTTTGGAGCGCTGGCGCTTCTTGGGTTGATAGGTACGAAACATGTCAAATACTCCCTTTCCATCTTCCATTATTGTGAATCGCCCGGGCTCCCGAATGACCGCGGGCAGGCATTCCAGGACAAAGCTCCATATGAACAGCCCTATCATTTTAAAGGATAAACAACTTCATGTCAAGAGAAATCAAGAGGAATTCAGGGCAACAGCATGAATTAAGAATTCATGTGTTTGCGAAGGGGATGGGGCCGGGTTCCTAAAATTCTTGCGAGAATTTTCGGGCGGAACCCGACTGGCCGAAATGATTCCCCCGTCGGGCGGGCAGCTCGCCCTTTGGGGGAATCCATTTTCACCGGCAAGGAAGTTTCGCCTTGAGGCGAAACTTGTCCCTTCGGGACTGATTTTGACGCATGATTGCGGCAAATTCACCTTCAGCCGGTAAAAATGATCAAACTTGGAGGGCTTCGGCCCTCCAAGCCTCCCGGCAGTTCACAGAATCGTAACGCATGCGTAAGCCGTGAGAGGGATTCTACCGCTTGGCGGCGCGCTCTGTATGAAGAGAGTCCTAAAAGCTCAGAGTTTCTACATTCTTGATTCGCGCCCGATTTCGCCGGAATTTCACCGGGTGGAACGAATTCGTTCACAATCCTTTGCTATACTTCATTCATACAAGGCAAACCAAGAAGGAGTTATTTGATGCCGTTTTTCCAGAGGGCGGCCGCGGCGCTGAAGCGCGTGTTCAGGGGCTGCTATGGGGGCGATCCGTTGTCGATGGCGATGACCTACGCTTCGCTCGCCCTGATCCTTTTCGGCGCGCTTCCGCACATGGAGGTGCTGCTGGCGATCGCCTATGCGATGGTCATCCTGTCGTTTGTCCGCATGTTCTCAAGAAACATCGCGGCGCGCCGCCGGGAGAACGAGTGGTTTCTCAAAAAGACCGCGCCGCTCGTCACGAAGTTTTTTCAGGCCAAGTCCAGGTTTACAAACCGGAAGCGCTACGCCTACTTCCGCTGCCCCGGCTGCCGCTCCTGGTTGAAGCTGCCCCGCGGCGCGGGGAAGGTGACGGTCACCTGCGGAAAATGCGGCCGCCAGACGAACAGAACAGCCTGATTTTCCCGTCACGCGAGTTTTTAAGCCTTTCGGCACCCTGAACCGGCCCGATCCCGGCGGATACTCCCTGATGGCGAACTTTTCAGCGCCTGGACGCGGCCGGATTCCGGCCGGTGCAGGGCGCTTTCCCGTTTCGGTTATTTTGACGGGTGACAGTACCCATGCCTTCCTGTATACTATTGTTTAGAGGAAGGTGGCAACATGGATCAGAATCAACCGTACGTCATATTCACCGACGTGACGGCAGACCTCCCGACGGAGGCATTTCAAAGGCACGACATTCAGGTGCTCCCGATGTACTACAAGCTCTCCGGGCAGGACGCGCTCTATGAGGGCGGCTGGACGGACGAACGGCTCCACGCGTTTTACGACCGCCTGCGCGGCGGCGAAACGGTTTCCACTTCCCAAGTCACGCCGGCCATGTACGAAGAATACTTCAAGCCATGGTTGGAAAAGGGCGAGGACATCCTGTACATATGCTTCTCCTCGGGCCTGAGCGGCTCGTACCAGTCCGCTTGCGTTGCGGCGCCGCTTTTGATGGAGCGGTTTCCCGGCCGCAAGGTCGTCGTCTGCGACTCCCTCGGCGCGACGTTTGGCGAAGGCCTGGCCGTACTGCATGCCGCGCGAAACCGCGAGCAGGGCCTCGCCATCGAGGACAACGCCCGGTGGATCAACGATCATGTGCTGAACAACGTCCACTGGTTCACCGTGGACGACCTGATGTTTTTAAAGCGCGGAGGTCGCATCTCCGCCGCCACCGCCATCTTGGGCACGACGCTTCAGATCAAGCCCGTGATGCACGTGGATGACGAGGGCCACCTGATCCCGGTGGAGAAGGCGCAGGGGCGGCGCTCGTCGCTCAAAACCATCGCCCGGAAGATGCAGGAGAGCGGCGTGGGCCTTGATGCGCAGACAGTCTACATCGGCCATGGTGACGCCAGGGGCGACGCGGAATTCCTGGCCGAGGTCATCCGGAAGACCGTCCCCGTCCAGGGCATCCACATCGGCATGATCAGCCCGGTGATCGGCGCGCACTCCGGGCCGGGCACCATCGCGCTGTTCTTCGTGGGCAGCCGCCGATAGCTTTATCCCGACGAGCGACGCCTGTCAAGTCTTGATCTTCCCGCCGGGGTCCGCCCCGGCGGTTTGCATTTATCGAAACATCTGAAAACGTTTGCGTACTGCCCAGGATTCCATTATAATGGGAATCGGCGGCGGGACAGGCCGCCACGGCAAAGGAGGGAAACCCATGGGCGGCGAGGCGTTCATCCGGAGGGCGGAAACGGCGGAAAGCATCCACAAAGCCGAGCATCCCGGCTACGAATTTACCAAGAGGACCATCGTGGGGAAGGGTGAATCGGAGCACTTTGACATCTCGGTCTATGAAGTGCCCCCGGGAAAGGCGGCGGTGCCCTACCACTTCCACCTCAGAAACGAGGAAGTGTTCTTCATCCTCCGCGGGACGGGGCTGCTCAAGTCGCCCGAAGGGGAGCGGACGGTGACCGCGGGCGATTTCCTCTACTTCCCGAACAACGAAAAAGGGGCGCACAAGATCACGAACACGTCGGAAACCGAAACGCTGGTCTACGCGGACTTTGACATCCGCTACGATCCCGAGATCGCGTTCTACCCGGATTCCGAAAAGGTCGGCATCTTCGGCAAGGGCTACCGCCTGATCTTCCCGACGAACGAACAGGTGGGCTACTTCGACGGAGAGAAATAGAATACAACAAAATTGCACGGGGCGCATCGCGCGCTCCGTGCGTTTTCATGTCCTGGATTTGATGCGATGGCCGCAAAGGCCGGTCATTCTGCGGGGCTGCTGCCTGCACGCTGAGCATGCCGGAGCGTCTGAACCAGGGTCTGCCGCTGCGTTTTGTCCGGAATGCGTCCGGTCGCGCACTCCAGCGCCCACAGCGCGGCGCCCGCAACCGGCGATTCCTCCACGATGCCCAGCGCGCATTCCCGTCCGGCGCAGCGCGTAAAGGTGTTCCGGAAGGCCTCCACCATCGGCGCGTGACGCCCGCGGCTCCAAACCGAGCCGATCAGGTACACCGGGACGGTTTCGCCAAAGCGCAGCCGCACCGCGCACGCGGCGGCGTTGACGCCCAGCGCCGAACCGATGTGCTCCACGATGGCGCGCGCCGCGCCGTCGCCCGCGCTCGACGCCTGAAAGGCGATTTTCACGAGGTCCATGTCGGTGACGGCTTCCCCATACTGGTACCGGGTGCTGTAGGCGACGGCAAGATCGGCTTCATCCCGGATTCCGAAGCGGCTGTAGACCAGTTCCGTCAGCATGGTCTCCGGCGCGAAGTGAAAGACCGACGCGTAGACCGCGCGCAGCACCTGCTTCGCCAGATAGCCGCCGCCCGCGTCATCCCCGGTGATGGCGCCCATGCCGCCCAGGTGCAAAAGCTTTCCGTCCAGATCGATCCCGGCGGCCGAGGTGCCCGTGCCGTTGACGCTGCCCACGCCGATCCCGTTCGGGTCCCCGGCCTTCACCCCGAGGAACGCGTCATTGACCGCGATTGAGCGCCCGAGGCCGTAGTTCGAGACGATGCCGTGGAGCGCCTGCTGTTGCAGCCGCTGGTCGATGCCCGCCAGCCCGAAGACGGCGGCGCCAACCTCGCCGCGTTCGACGCCCGCCATCCGGATGAGGTCTTCGATCCGCTCGTCCATCTCCCGCGCCGCGCCGGACATGCCCAGCTTTTCGTGGGAACAGGTCCCGGCCGTGAGGTACGCCCGGACCGTGCCGTCCAGCGCACACAGTACGTAGTCCGACTTGGTGTTGCCGCCGTCCACGCCGATGACAACCCTCATCCGCGCACCTCGAACTGCGGCAGGTAGGCCTTGTGCGCGCAGACCAGCTCGTCAAAGCAGCGGGACGCGTGGCTGTAATCCATGATCAGCGGATGCGACAGCAGCGCGGCGATGGCCAGATCCCTGTCTCCGGTATAGGCGGCTTCGACGGTCATGCGTTCGTAAGCCTTCACGCTGCGGATCAGCGTGTGCATGTGCGGCGTACCGGCGCTCCGAAGCGGGACGGGCGCCGCGCCGTCTTTTCCAATTTCAAAAGGAAGCTCCGCGACCTCGTCCGCCTCGAGGCACGGCAGCACACCCCGATTCTGCGCGTTGACGACCTGCACATCGCCCCGGTCGTTCCAGATGGAGTCGGCCAGCGTCACCGCGGCCTCCGAATAGAGGTGGCCGCCCCGCTCGTCGAGAAGCGCAGGCTTTATATAAAGCGAATCGTCGCCAAATTCCTCCAAAAGGTCCTCTTCGATGCCCATGCAGATTGCGGCGCGCGTACGCGGCTGCTCTCGAATCGCGCGCAGTTTTTCGCTGCGGTGATAGTAGTAGGCAAGGTAGGAATTGGGGATTCCGCCTGCGGCGCGCATGCAGCCGGCGTCAAAGCTCGGCGCGCCGCGCTCGCCGGTGAAGCCCACGTCGATCAGGTCCTGCAGGCGCTCCGCGCCGCGGCTGAAAACCGAGGTGACCCAGCTCAGGTGGTTGAGCCCGACCGATTCCACGGACGCGCTCGGATCGTTGAGTTCCTTGCGGATGGCCGCGGAAATCGTGACCGGGATGTTGCATAGCCCCAGCATCTTCACACCTGTATGCCGCAGAAGCGCCTCGGCGACCATCCCGGAGGGATTGGAGAAGTTGATCAGCCATGCGTCCGGGCAGACCGCCTCCATGCGCCGCGCGATCCGGGTCATGACCGGGATGGTGCGCAGCGCGTTCAGCATCCCGCCGATGCCGGTGGTCTCCTGCCCGATGAGGCCGTGGGCGAGGGGGATGCGCTCGTCGAGCAGGCGCGCGGGCAGCTGGCCCACGCGGATCTGCGCCATCACGAAGGACGAACCCCGGAGCGCGTCGTCCAGGTCCATGGTCAGGCGGACGGAGAAGCCCACGCCCGCGTACGCGGCCATCCGCTGGATGAGTCGGCCGACGATGTCCAGCTTGCGCGCGTCGATGTCCATCAGGACGAGTTCCGATACCGGCAGCGAGGCGGTGCGGCGGATCAGCCCGTCCGCGAGTTCCGGGGTATAGGTGCTGCCGGCGCCGATGACGGCGATTTTCATGAGAGCCCTTCCTTCTTATTTGTCCGTGCGTCTGTTCCGTGCGTCGCCGGTCCTGCTGGCCTCTATATTATAACCTGCAAAATCTGCCGGACGGACGCGCCTTTCGGACGGCAGTCCTGGCAGTTTTAGGCACATCATACTAAACTTTACATTATTCGTCAACCCATTAAACTAAGTAAGCAACGTTAAATTACACACTAAAACCGGAGAAATTTTAACCTGTATTTGCAGGAACATAAAAATCACGTAATTCTGGATATATTTTCGGAAATGATCCGGGTTGTGTAACCTCTGATGATTTCTGCACCATGACGCGCATCAGGCTTGTGAATCCCATGGTTGCGAATGGAACTTGCAGGAATCCCTGCCAATTCGCGGTTCGGCGCAAAAACATGCCCGGCGACCAGGGGTCGCCGGGCGCGACGGATGTTGCATGTTCGGCATCCGTTGATGGCGTTGTCAGCGTCCGGAGCGATGGAGCCCCGGCCCTACAGCCTGTCCAGTTCCCGGCAGACGTCCTGAAGCGGAACGCCCGCGCGCTTCGCGGCCCCGGCCACATCCTCATACTCCCACTTGGCCTTCCGGATGCCGTAGCCGTCTCCGGTTTTTCTGCGGACGGGGCCGAAGGGAGTTTCGACGGTTTCCACATGCCGGTGAAGCATGTAGCGCGGGCATAGGGCGCGCCGGACGCCAAAGGTGGTGGTATGGCGGAGCATGGCGCTCGCCAGGGCGTCGGCGTCCTCGGGCCTGCACAGGCAGACGACCATCTGTGCCGGGCGGCTCTTTTTCATCTGGATCGGGACGGTGAACGCGTCCAGCGCGCCCAGGCTGAACAGCGTTTCAAGCGCGAAGCCGACCGCCTCGCCGGTCATGTCGTCCACGTTGCAGCTCAGTTCGCAGACCTCGCCGTTGGGGCCTCCCAAAGCGTCGGATTCACCAAGCAGCGCGCGCACGCAGTTGGCCGCCTCGAAGTCCTTCTTGCCCATGCCGTAGCCTACGGCCGTAAGCCGCATGACGGGCATGGGGCCAAAGACTGTAACGAAGTGCCTGAGAAGCGCCGCGCCGGTGGGCGTCGTGAGTTCGCCGCGGACAGCGCCGCCATAGATGGGAAGGCCCTTTAAAAGGTACGCCGTGGCGGGCGCGGGCACCGGCAAGATCCCATGCTGGCAGCGCACCTGTCCGCTGCCGACGTGAATGGGCGATGCCAGTACGCGGTCCGGAGCGAGCGCCTCCATCAGAAGGCAGACGCCCACGATGTCCGCCACCGCGTCCATCGCGCCCACCTCGTGCAGGTGGATTTCCTCCACCGGCCGCCCGTGGACATGGGACTCCGCCTCCGCCAGCAGGCTGTAGACGGCGATTGCGTTTTCCCTGACGAAATCAGTAACGGGAAGGCTTGCGATCAGCGACTTAAGGTCCCCAAGCCCCGCGTGCGCGTAATCATGGTCATGGCCGTGTTCATGATCGTGGTCATGTGCATGGCCATGGTCGTGCGAATGGCCGTGTTCGTGCATGTGATCATGATCGTGATCGTGGCCGTGTTCATCGTCATGGCTGTGATCGTGATCGTGCGCATGCGCGTGGGATTGCCCGTGGGCCGGGACGTCCAGGCTCTCCTCCTCCGTACCGCGAACCTTGACTTCGACGCGCGTACCGGTGATGCCGCACTTGACCTCTTTCAGGCGCGCGACGCGTACGCCCGGGATGCCCAGGCGATTCATGCGCTCGAGGAAGGCGTCCGGATCGGGAATCAGCTCGAGCAGCGCCGCCATCAGCATGTCGCCGGCCGCGCCCATCGCGCATTCAAGGTAGAGCGTCTTCATGAGATTGCCTCCATCCGGTTGATGCGGTTGGCCAGGAAGCCCGCCCCGAAGCCATTGTCGATGTTGACCACGCTGACGCCGCTGGCGCAGGAGTTGAGCATCGACAGGAGCGCGGAGATCCCGCCCAGGTTCGCCCCGTAGCCCACGCTGGTGGGCACCGCGATAACCGGGCAGTCCACAAGACCGCCTACCACGCTGGCGAGCGCGCCCTCCATGCCCGCCACCGCCACGACGACGCGGGCGCGCGCCAGGTCGTCCACGTGAGCGAGCAGGCGGTGCAGCCCGGCCACGCCAACATCATAAAGCCGGATGACGCGGCTGCCAAGCGCCTCCGCGGTGCGCGCGGCCTCCTCCGAGACGGGGTGGTCGCTGGTCCCGCCCGACGCGACGACGACCGAGCCCACTTTTTCCCTCGGGGTTTCCGCGGCGACGGCCAGCCGGGACGCCGGGTCGTAGCTCAGCGGCAGCCGGTCCGCCACGAACGCCGCGGCCTCGGGGCTTAGGCGGGTGATCAGGATGTTTTTCGCGCCCTCGACCATCAGCCGCTCCACGATGCCGGCGACCTGCTCCGGCGTCTTGCCCTGCCCGAAGATCACCTCGCCCGTCCCCTGCCGGAGCGCGCGGTGGTGGTCAATCTTGGCGTAGCCCAGGTCCTCGAAGGGCTGGAGCCTCAGCTTCGTCAGCATCTCCTCCGGCGACATCTCGCCGTTTTTGACCCGGTACAGCGCGTTCAGTACGTCCTGTCTCTCCATCAGCCCTGCCCCCTCGGTTTCAAATCCAGAAGGATGTCGGTAAAATCCTGCCCGAGCGCCTCCCGGATGGCCCCGGCTCGGGCGACGACCAGCGGAAACTGTTCCTCGGGCAACTGAAGCTTCGCGGCCCCGCCCATGACGCGCACCCGGAAGTCAGTAAATCCGAGATCGAAGAGCGAACGCTCCGCCCGCTCGACCCTGGCAAGCGTCTGGGCGTCGATGCGCACCCCGGCGGGCACCCGCGTGGCCAGACACGCATAGGCGGGCTTGTCCCAGGTGAAGAGGCCCGCCGCTTTGGACAGCGCGCGGATCTCATCCTTCGGGATGCCGCAGAGCCGGAGCGGGGAGAACACGCCCTTTTCCCGGAGCGCTTTCATGCCCGGGCGGTCGCCTGCGTCGTCGGAGGCGTTCGTGCCGTCCATGAGTTCTAAGTAGCCGTCCGCCACGGCGGCTTTGAGAAGCTGGCCAAACAGCGCGTGCTTGCAGTGGTAGCAGCGGTCGCTTGGGTTGGACGCGACCTCCTCATGGCTCAGCACGTCGTAGGGCAGCACGGTCAATTCCGCGCCCAACTCGCGGCACAGCCGCTTTGCGTCCTCCAGCTCGAACGCGGGCTGGAACTGCGTGCTGGCGTAGTAGGGCCTGACGTTGACGCCGCATGCGAGGGCCGCATAGAGCAGGTAGGAGGAATCCGTGCCGCCTGAAAACGCCAGCGCGAGCTTCGGGTGTTCGGCAAAGAAGGCCTTAAGGCTTTCCGGCACGTGTTCATTCTTCATCGAGGAGCGCCTCCTTCATGAGGGTTGTATCCTTCAGCAGTTCCGGGCCGCCCTGTGCCATAATCCGCCCGTCTTTTAAGATCAGCACGCCGTCCGCCAGCGCCGCGGCAAACCCCAAGTCGTGCGTGGCGATCAGCATGCCCACCGGGAGCGCCCGGAGCGCCCTCACGAGGCCGCGCTTCGCGCGCGGGTCGAGGAACGCCGTCGGCTCGTCCATCAAAAGGAACTTCGGCCGCATGACCAGCGTCGTCGCCAGCGCCACCGCGCGTTTCTCGCCGCCCGAAAGCCGGTAGGGCGGGCGGTCCTTCAGGTGCGCGACGCCCATCGACTCAAGCGTTTCCGCCACCCGCGCTTCCACGTCCTCCGGCGGGAGCTTTCGGTTTTTCAGGCCGAAGGCCACGTCGTCGTAGACCGTCGGCATGAAAAGCTGGTCGTCCGGGTTCTGAAACACCATGCCGACCCGGCTTCGAATTGCCTCCGCGTTTGCCTTTTCAAGCGGCAGGCCGTCGACCGTCGCACGGCCGCCCTGAGGGAATTCCAGCGCGCAGAGAAGGGACAGAAGCGTCGACTTCCCGGCGCCGTTCGGCCCGGCCAGCGCGTACTTTTTGCCGCCCTCCAGCCGAAAGCTGACGCCCTGCAGCGCCAAAGTTCCGTCCGGGTAGGCGTAGGTGAGGTCATGTACTTCGATCATTAGCTATCTCCGTCAAAACCATTTCATCAGGATATCCGCCAGGGTGAAAAACCGGAAGAACAGAATCGCCGCGCTCACGGTGACCGCGTAGGCGGCGCTTGAAGCGGTCAGGCGCCCTGCGTCCCGAACGGGGAATTCGCCGCTGTAGCCCCGAAGCTTCATCGCCTTGTAGACGCGCTCCGCCCGGTCGACGCTTCGAAGCAGCAGCTGCCCGACGAAGGAGCCCATGTCCCCGATCCGGATCCCCTTGGGCGAATTCGCGCGCAGGCGGTAGGCGCGCATCATCCTTCCCGCTTCGCCGGCGAGCAGCGTCAGAAATCGGACGCTCAGCATGAGTACATTCAGAAGGATCTTCGGCGCACCGATGGCGCTGAGGCCGGAGAGCAGCCTTGCGGAGCTTGTGGTCGCCATCAGGATGAGCACCGCCAGCACCGTCAGCGCCGCCTTTTCCAAGAGCACCACCAGTGAAACAAAGCCCCTCGACACTTCAAAAACGCCGAAGGTCATCAATGCCGAAGGCTCCAGAAACACGTTGGAGAGGCCCGCCAGAAGCACCAGCGGCAGCGCGGGCAGCACGCGCCTCACTAGCGCGCCCGCGGGGACCCCGGCCAGCGGGATTAGAAGTGCGGGGTAAAAAAAGAAAAAACTCAGCGCGGCGTAGTCAAGCCGCCCCACCGAGACGACCACCACCACGTAGACGGCGGTCACCAGGAGCTTTGCCAGCGGGTGAAGGCGGTGGACCCAGCTGTCGCCCGAGGCCATTTCCTCCAGCGCCAGCATTCCGCCCATTAAGTCGGATGCGTTTCGCATGCTTCTCCAACAGGCCGCCCCGCGTTGTCGGGGCGGGGCGGCCTTTTTGATCGGTTTCCCTTACGTGGATTTGCGCCTTGTCTTCGTGATCAGCGCGCCCGCGCCCAGCGCGACCAGGAGCGTCGCCACGGTTCCGACGACGCCGGCCACCGAGGTGCCCGCCGCGCTGTCGGAATCCTTTAGCGCGTAGTCGGGCATGATCGAAGTCGCCTGCTGGATCCCGGCGAACACGTCATACGCGCCGCCCTTGGCTTCGATCCCGCGCGGTTCGCCGGTTTCGGCCATCGCGGCTGCGGGTTCGCCCTGCTTCAACACCCCGTCAATGGACCATTCGAGGCCGTCGGGGTAGGAGGACGCCAGCAGCGAAAGCCCGCCGCCCGTGAGCAGCGCCAGAATTCCCAGTGTCGCAAGCACCCGCTTCAGGTAGACCTTCGGGTCCATCGGCTGCGCCGTGCGGGCGCTCTCCAGAAGCTCCGGCCGCGCCTTGGCCACGTAGATGAGCACGGCTGCGGTAATCAGTCCTTCCACGACGCCGATCGCCAGGTGGATCGGCTGCATCAAAAGCAGGAAGGTGCCGAAGGGCAAGAGCGTGATGCCCGACAGCTTCGTTTCCAAGACCACGGAGAACGCGCCCAATTGCAGGCCCGCCACCACCGCGACCACCGACGCGAGGGTGATGCTCTTTGTGGATACAGCCTTCCGGGTCAGTGGCTTGTAGATCAAGGGGTATGCCAGGAGGCAGGGGATCACGCCCATGTTGAAGACGTTGCAGCCCAGCGCCAGAAAGCCGCCGTCCGCGAAGAGCAGACATTGGATCACCAGCACCGCGGTGAGGCAGAGGAGCGCCGGGCCGCCGCCCAGGAGCGCCGCCAGCAATATGCCGCCCCCGATGTGCCCGCTGGAGCCGGTGCCGGGGATGGTGAAGTTGATCATCTGCGCCGCGAACACGAACGCGCTCATGACGCCCATCACGGGCACCTTGCGGTCGTCCAGCTTGTATTCCTTCCGGTCCTTCCAGATCGTCCAGGCAATCGCCGCGCCGCTCACCGCGACCATCGCGCCGCCGACGGCGGGGGAGACCAGCGCGTCCGCCATATGCATCGAAATCGCCCCTTTCGAAATAAAGCTGCAAAGCCAAAAAATAAGAAGCTACCGGCACCTGTTCTCAGGCGCCCAGTACCTTCATGGTACAATTTCGATGACTCAGCCACCCCGGTTATTATAGACAATCTGGCAGGGTTTTGTCAAGCGCGAACGGGAAATCTGTCAGGGTAAACGAATGAAAAATGGGCGGACACATTTTTCATTCGTTTGTGAGGAGAACGAGGAACGAACGGCGCCTAAAAATTCTGCGGAATTTTCCGGGCGGCGCCGGGTCGGGTGAGCATTTCGCGGAGAATTGTGGTAGAATCAGATGCCGCCAGGCGCGTAAATCGCCCGCGCGGGAAATCCATCGCGAAGGACGAAATGATGAAGCTGAGCTACCCCTGGTTCAAGCTGAAGGGCATACTGGACGCGGAGGACGCGAAGGCGATTGCGGGCCTCGAGGCGGCGTGCGCCGAAGCGGACGGCACCGCCTTCAAACTGGAGCTGGACTACAAGCTGGGCGCAGCCGCGCAGGGCAGGCCGGAGAATAAAACCTGGAACCTCGACGAATTCATGGCCTACGACGGCGACCGGCTCGTCGGCTACCTGGGCGTCAATTGCTTCGGCGGCGCGGGGATGCCGCCCGAGGCCATGGGCATGGTGCACCCGGATTATCGCCGACAGGGGATTTTCCGGGCGCTTCACAACCTGGCGCTCTCCGAGTGGCGGCGAAGGGGCGTGAAATGCGCGCTCCTCCTCTCGGACGGACGGTCGGCATCCGGGCAGGAATTTGTGAAGAAAACGGGCGCGTTGTACCATCACGCGGAATACGAAATGTACCTTCAAAACGAAGCGGCCTTCGCCGCCTGGCCGGAGGGGGGCGTCGCCTTTCGCAAGGCGATGAACGCCGATGCCGGAGAGGTGGCCCGGCAGAACGCCATCTACTTCGGAGATGAGTTAGGGAGCGGGGAGGAAACGGAAAGCGAGCCGCTTCTGCCCGAGGTGGAAGAACAGCGCGGCATGACCATCTTCCTGGCGGAAGCGGGCGGAGAGATCGTGGGCAAGACGCATTTGCAGCTCATTGGCAGCTTGGGCGGCATCTTCGGCCTTGGCGTATTGCCGGAACAGCGGGGGAAGGGGCTGGGGCGCGCGATCCTGCTGGAAAGTGCCCGGCGGCTCCGGGCCGCGGGCGCGGGGGAGGTCATGCTGCAGGTGGCGACCGAAAACAAAAACGCGCTGCGCCTGTACGAATCCTGCGGGTTTGAGACCACGTCCACCATGGAATACTTTGAGCTGACGCTCTGATGGATGTGTAATGTTAATTGTGTCGGCGCATCTTGACACGATTCGCGCAGATGCTATAATCTACTCAATAAACCTGTGACGCGGATTAGTACGCGCCGTTTCCCGATTCTCAGAGAGCCGCCGGTGGTGTGAGTGCGGCAACCGGGGATGCGCCGAATGGACCGCCGAGGGCGGAGCGAGCGGTGAAAGCCGTTAGTATCCGACGGGAGCTTCATCCGTTATCATCGAAGCGCATATGCTGGTATGCGAAAGCGAGCGGCCGAAAGGCAACACGGGTGGTATCGCAGACGTACAGTCTGTCCCATGGAATTGGGGCAGACTGTTTTTATTGCCCGCAACCGGCACATTTTGAAAAGGAGGGCGGACCCATGAAGAACATCCCGTATCGCTACTACCTGCCGGAGGAGAAGCTGCCCAAAGCCTGGTACAACCTGCGCTCCGCGATGGTGGAAAAGCCGGAGCCGCTCATCAACCCCGGCACCCGTCAGCCCATCACGTTTGAAGAACTTCAGCCCGTATTTTGCGACGAGCTGATCCGTCAGGAACTGGACAACGACACGCCGGAGTTTGAGATCCCGAGACCCATCCTCGACATGTACCGGATCTACCGGCCCTCGCCGCTGATCCGCGCCTATCGGCTTGAGCAGGAGCTTCAGACCCCCGCGCACATCTACTACAAGTTCGAGGGCAACAACACCTCCGGCAGCCACAAGCTCAATTCCGCGCTGGCGCAGGCCTACTACGCCAAGGCGCAGGGCATGACCGCCCTCACCACCGAGACCGGCGCGGGCCAGTGGGGCACGGCACTGTCCGAAGCCTGCGCGGCCTTCGGGCTGGACCTGACGGTCTTTATGGTCCGCGGCTCCTACGACCAGAAGCCCTACCGCAAGGAAGTAATGCGCACCTTCGGGGCCAGGGTCATTGCCAGCCCCAGCGACACCACGAACGCCGGGCGCGCGATCCTCGCCAAGGACCCGCAGACCACGGGGAGCCTGGGCTGCGCGATCTCCGAGGCCGTGGAAAAGGCCGTGACCACCCCGGACTGCCGCTACGTGCTGGGCTCGGTTTTGAACCAGGTGCTGCTGCACCAGTCGGTGATCGGCCTTGAGAGCTACACGGCGCTGGAGGAATTCGGCGAGTACCCGGACGTCGTCATCGGCTGCGCGGGCGGCGGCAGCAACCTCGGCGGCCTGATCGCGCCGTTCATGCGGGATAAGCTGACCGGAAAGCGCCCCGATACGCGATTTGTCGCCGTAGAGCCCGCGTCCTGCCCGTCGCTCACCCGCGGTCGGTTCGAGTACGATTTCTGCGACACAGGCATGATCACGCCGATGGCCAAGATGTACACCCTCGGCTCGCAGTTCATCCCGTCGCCCAACCACGCGGGCGGGCTCCGCTACCACGGCATGGCGCCGATGCTCTCCAAACTCTACCATGACGGCTTCATGGAGGCGGTGGCCTACGAGCAGACGCAGGTGTTCGACGCGGCGGTGAAGTTCGCACGGCTTGAGACCATCCTGCCCGCGCCGGAATCCTCCCACGCCATCCGCTGCGCCATCGACGAGGCGGTGAAGTGCCGCGAGACGGGAGAAGAAAAGGTCATCCTCTTCGGCCTGACGGGCACCGGCTACTTTGACATGTCCGCCTACGCCAGCTATTTTGACGGCACGATGACCGACCACGTGCCTCAGGATAACGAGATCAATGCTCGATAAAATGGGTGCGGCAGGGGATAATGTCCCCGGTGGTTCATGAAAAACCGTTCCCGGCGCGCATGTCGCTGGGAACGGTTCTGTTTTATCTATATCTGGCGAGATTACCGTCCGGCATGTCCTTTGGATTGCCGCGGAAATCCTGTCAGGTCCTTGACCACCTCGCCCGCCAGGATCAGCCCCGCCACCGACGGCACGAAGGCGGTGGAGCCGGGGATGTCCCGCCGGACGGTGCACTTCCGGGCCGTGCCGGGCGGGCAGACGCAGTGCACGCGGCAGGAGATCGCCAAGTTCTCCTTCGGCCTGACCGGGGCTTCCTCCGAATAGACCACCTTCAGGCTTTCGACGCCGCGCTTTTTGAGTTCCGTCCTCATGACCCGCGCCAGCGGGCAGACCTTCGTATCGTAGATGTCCGCCACGCGGAACAGGGTCGGGTCCAGCTTGTTGCCCGCGCCCATACAGGAGATGACCGGAACGCCCGCCTGCTTTGCCCGCATGACGATCTCCAGCTTGCCCTTGACGGTGTCGATCGCGTCGATCACGTAGTCGTACTGCGTGAAGTCGAACCGGTCCGCGGTTTCCGGCATGAAAAAGCACGCGTGCTTATGTACGACGGTCTCCCGGCAGATGTCCTTGACGCGCTCCTCGGCCACGTCCACCTTCAGGCGGCCGATGGACGAATGGGTGGCGTGGAGCTGGCGGTTCAGGTTGGTCAGGCAGATCTTGTCGTCGTCGATCAGGTCCAGCGCGCCGACGCCGCTGCGGGCGAGCGCCTCCACCGCGTAGCCGCCCACGCCGCCGACGCCGAACACCGCCACGCGGCAGCGCCGGAGCTTTTCCATGGCCTCCTGCCCGAAGACCAGTTCCGTCCTTGCGAATTGATTCAGCATGTTCCGCTCCCATAGAAAAACGCCCGGAGGCGAGATTTTATTCAGCCGCCCCATTGTACCGCAGAAGCGCGCGCTTGTCCACAGAGCGGCGGTAAATCCGGTATGAACCGGTTTTCAATAACCACAGCCGCGTAAAACTTCGGCACGCGGGCGCGAAAGGCTTTTCGCTCGCGGCTGCGCGGGTAATGATTATCAATAAGAATGTGCCGCACGACGCGGTGGAGGATATGGTATGGAAATGGTTACGGGCATCTGCCCCGGATGCCGCAAAAAGTGCGACCTGGCCACGCCCCGTTGCCATGTGGGCGAGGCTTATGCCAAGACGGGCATGCTGCCGGGCGGAAAGAAGAAGGACAAGAAGGACCATCCTCAGGACGATCCCATGAACATGGCGGAGAACACGCGCAGGCAGGACGCGGCTTCGGGAGACGTTAGGCTTGCCGACACGCTCAGGGCCGTCTCCCGCGCGATCCGGCACGGCGAGGGCACGCTCGACGCGTTGAGCGCGGAAGAAAAGGCACAGTTGGGCGCGCTCATCGAAAAGGCATGGGCGGGCATGGAATCCGGGTGCGAAGATCGGCACGGGCATCACGGCCATCATGACCGTCATGAACACCATGAGCATCATGAGCATCATGAGCATCATGAGAATCATGACCACCATGACTGCCATGGCCATCACGGGCACGGCGACGAGGCCCCGTGCGGCTGCAAGGGAAAGCATCACCACGGGCATTGATTTTTGAAGCGGATGCCGCAAAATCCGGGCCAAACGCCCGGATTTCTTATGTTGTGATAGTACATTTAACGACGCCGCGCTACAATGCTGCCAGATTCCCTTGGAAAAGTTCAGGAGAGAAGGTCGCGCCCCGATGAGCACGAACCTCCCGAAAGTTGCGTCCGGAGAATTCAAAGGCAAGCTGGCGCTCGGCGTCGCCATGATCGGCACGGCGTTTTCCTCGGTGCTCAACAAGTTCGCGCTGTACGAGGGGATGCACCCCATGTGGATCAACGCGCAGCGGCTGGGCTTTACGCTCCTCTTGATGATCACCTACGCGCTGATAACGCGCCAGCCGCTCTGTGTGCGCATGCCCCGGCGTGAGTTCCGGCTGTCGCTTTTGTCCGGGGTGCTCTTGGGCGCGCACTTCGCCTGCTGGGTCTTCGCGCTGAAATACACCGACGCGCTGGCCGCCGCGACGATCTGGAGCACGTACCTGTTCTTCACCGCGCTGGGCGCGATGTTCCTTTTTAAAGAGCGCGTACCCGCCGCGGGTTTCCTCGCGATGGCGCTGGCTTTCGCGGGCGTGCTGGTGTGCAACCTGGGCTGGAGCAAGACCAGCACGCTGGGCAACCTCTTCGCGCTGGGCGCGTCGCTCACGCAGGCGGGGTACTTCATGTGCGGGCGCTTCGTGCGCCGGAAGGTGGACAACTTCTCGTACACGCTGGTCTTGTATGCGGCCGCGTTTCTCGCGACACTGATCACCGCGCTGGCCGCCCGCCTGCCGCTCTCTGGCTTTGCCTTGAAGACGGTTGGGGCCGCGCTGGGCCTCGCGGTGATGTGCAACCTGTTGGGCCACTCGCTGGCGAACTACGCGCTCAAGAGCCTCAGCGCCGCCACCGTGTCCATCGGCATGCTGGCCGAGGTGATCACGGGGCCGCTTCTGGTCTTCCTGATCATGCGTGAAGCGCCCGGGCGGTACACACTCCTCGGCGGCGCGATGATCCTCGTCGCGGTGGCCTGGTATTTCTGGATGGACTGGAAGCGGCAATCGCTCCGCGCCGGGGAATCCACAGCGGATAAAGCGTAGGGGAGGCGACGGACATGCACAGGATGCGCATGATCGGCAGCGGTGCCGCGGAAGCCATCCCCAGCCCCATGTGCCGGTGTCCGGTCTGCGAAGGCGCGAGGGCCAGCCGCGGCAAGGACACCCGCTCCCGGAGCTGCTTTCGCGTAAGCCCCGCCGTGCAGATCGACTTCGGCCCGGACCAGTTCTACCAGTCGGTGGTGCTGGGCAACGACCTGACGACCCTGACGGACCTTCTGATCACCCACACCCACGCGGACCATCTGGCGTTTCCGGAGCTGGACATGCGCGCGATGGCGCTTCAAGGCGCGGAACAGCCTGTGAATGTGTACGTGTCCCGCGCGGGCTGCGAATGGCTGTCCCGAGCCACGGCGCCCTACGAATATTCTTCGCTCACCTACGAGCCCTGCTACCGCCTGGTCCCGGTGGACTTTTTGAGGCCGTTCACCGCGGGCGGGCTCAAGGTTACGCCGCTCAGGGGCAACCACAGCGGCTACGGCGAGGGCGAATTCTCGGTCAACTATCTTGTAGGGCTTTCCGACGGGAAGACGCTTCTCTACGCCACCGACACCGGATACTTTCTGGAGGAGACGTTCGAATTCCTCCGGGGCGTTCCTGTGGACCACCTGGTGGTGGAGGGCACCTTCGGCGATATGCCCTACTTTCTGGAGGAGCGGACGGACGGGCACATGGGCTGCGCGGGCGTTCTGGCGGTGACCCGGCGGCTCCTTGAACAGGGCACGCTGGGCGCGTCCTCCTGCGTGGTCGTCACCCACATCAACCACAAGCATTCGCTGACCCACGAGAAAATGCAGGCGTTCTACGACGCACGGGATGTGGGTATCCCGATCCTCGTCGGCTACGACGGGATGGAAATCTAGGGTCCGATACCAGAACAGCGCCTTCCGGCGGCCGCCGGAAGGCGCTGGTTACTATGTTCATCAACCCTTGGATTTCAACGCGATCAGGTCGTCGTTCGCCTGCAGCACCGTTTGCGCGCCCACCTCTTCCAGAAGCTCGCCATCCCGGATGATGATGAGCAGGTTCAGCCGCTCCGTCTGCCGCAGGCGCAGATTGCCCAGCGACTTCCCGACCCATTCGGGCTGCGGTCTCGTCTCGATGATGTCGTACCGGTCGGAACGGTGGATCGACTCCATAAAATCGTTGGTGATGAGGCTGTAGGCGAAGCGCTCGCCCATCTCGCGCTCGGGGAGGATCACGTGGTCCGCGCCGATGGACTCCAGGATCATCTTTTGCCTGAGGCCGTTGGCCTTGGCGATGATGTAGGGCACCTTCAATTCCTTCAGGATTGTGGCGGTGACGGCGGCGGCCTCGAAGTCCTCGCCGAAGGCGATAACCACCACGTCGAAGTTGGTGATGCCCAGCTTCAGAAGCACCGCCTTGTCGGAGGCGTCCGCCTGCACGACGTGGGTGGCGTACTCAGCGGCCTCGTGCACCGCGCTTTCGCTTTCGTCGCAGCAAAGCACATTGTATCCGTTTTCGTACAGGGTCGCGGCCATCGCGCGGCCGAACTTGCTCATGCCCAAAATCGCGAACTGGGTGTCCTTGCCAATCTTGATTTTCCGCATACTCTTTCCGCCTTTCGCGTCAGCCAATCAGTACGTCTTCGCTCGGATACCGGATGCGCTCGCCGGCGTTGTCGCCGCGGCGCGAGACCGAGACGACCAGCGTCAGCGGGCCGATCCGCCCGATGTACATGCAAAGGATCAGGATCACCTTGCCCGCGGCCGACAGGAACGGCGTGATCCCCGTGGTCACGCCGACCGTGCCCAGCGCCGACGCGGTCTCAAACAGGATGTCCAGCGCCGTGTGTTTGAACGCGCTGGCCGCTTCGGTGAAGGACAGCGCCAGCGAAGCGCAAAACCAGAGAAACACCATCGCCAGCGCGACCGTCAGCGCCTTCTGAAGCGATTCCAGCCCCATCGTCCGCCCGAAGAGGTTCACGCGGCTCTTGCCCAGAATCGTGTTCCAGGCGGAGAGGATGAGAACCGCGAACGTGACCGTCTTCATGCCGCCCGCGGTGCCGCCGGGCGAGCCGCCGATCAGCATCAGCACGCTGCTGAAGAGCTTTGACCCTTCCTCAAGCGCGCCCTGCGGGATGGTGAAGAAGCCCGCCGTGCGCAGCGTGACCGACTGGAACCAGGCCGCCAGCAGCTTCTCGCCAAAGGGCATCGGCCCCAGCGTACCCGGGTTCGAGAATTCATTCGCGAGGAAGTAGACTGTGCCGACGAGTAAAAGCGCCGCCGTGGAGGCGAGTACCAGCTTTGAATGCATCGAAAGCCGCACCCTGTGCGCTCTTCCCCTCGTCAGGCGGTACCGGACGATCCCGTAGAATTCACCCCAGACGACGAAACCGATGCCGCCCAGGATGATGAGGGTTGTGATGATGAGGTTGAAAAACACCATCCCCGAATACGGGATGAAACCCATGTCGCCAATGAGGTCGAACCCCGCGTTGCAGAAGGCGGAGATGGCGTGGAACACGCCGAAGAAGGCGGCTTTCGCAAAAGGCATGCCCTGTCCCAGAAAGAAGCCCGTGAGGCACGCCGCGCCGATGCCCTCCACCGCGAGCGTTCCCCGGATGACGAGCAGCAACAGGCGCACCAGGCCGCTCAGGTCGCTCACGTTGAACGTAGCCTGCAGGGTCAGCCGTTCCTTGAGCGTCACCCTCCGGCCCATCTGCACGACGGCCAGCGTGAACAGCGTCGTCAGCCCCAGGCCGCCGACCTGAATGAGGAGCAGGATGACCCATTTTCCAAAGAGGCTCCAGGTGGTGGCCGTCGTGACGGTCACAAGACCCGTCACGCACACCGCTGAGGTGGAGGTAAAAAGTGCATCCAGCGGGGAAACGGAGTTGCCGGAGGCGTGGGAAACGGGAAGGCTCAATAGCAGCGCGCCCGAAAGGATCACCGCAAGAAAACCCAGCGCGATGATCCGGGACGGCGTCATCCGTCCTCGGACCAGGCGCGGGACCGCGGCAACCGCATCACGGATTTTATGGGGGATCAATCGATGTGCGTTCATCATCACAAATTATAGCATGCCACGCGCAAAAACGATACCTGTTTTTGACCGAAAAAACCGACATTTCAGCGCCGCACGCCCGCTTTTGAAATCGGAAGGCTGTTCTTTTTGTTGTCCGAGTGTTATAATCTTGCTAACCGCTGGAAGGAACTGGATGTTTCCCGATGAAATGAGCGGAGGTGGGCGGCATGGACATTCAGGCGTGGTGGAATACGCTGGACGGGCTAATGCGCGTGCTGTACGCGGTCGCGATCCCGGCGAGCTGTGTGCTGCTCATTCAGATCGTGCTGATCGCCATCGGCCTCGGGCACGCGGGCGGCATAGACACGGGCGGTATGGATGCGGGCGGCGTGGACGGCGTTCACCCGGACGGGCTGCACCACTTTGACTTTCACTTTGGCGGCGCGCACGGGGATTTGTCGCACGGCCCCCATATTGGCGAAGCCTACGGCGGCTTGCCCTCGCACGGGGCGGACGTCCCGGGGCACGCAGCCGGGATAGACGCGGACGGCGCGCAGCATCCCACCCATGATGCGGGCATGGACGCGCTCAGGCTGTTCACGCTCTCGGGCATCGTCAGCTTCTTTACGGTGTTCGGCTGGTCGTCGATCATCCTGTACCAGAACGCGCTGCCGGGTGTTCTGGCGGTTTTAATCGGCCTTGCGCTGGGCTACGGCGCGATGGTCGGCGCGGCCAAGCTGGTTCAGTGGTCGATTCGGCTGCAGGAGGACGGGAATCTCGTGCTGGAAAACGCGGTGGGACAGACGGCGCAAGTCTATATCCCCATCCCGGCGGCGGGCGGCGGCGAGGGCAAGGTGATCCTGACACTTCAGGATCAGTTCGCCGAGCTGAGCGCCGTAACCGCGGAGGATGAGGTCATCCCCTCCGGTACGCCGGTCCGGGTGACTGGGATTCAGGACGGCATCCTGGTTGTGGAACACCTGGACAGCGAAGGGGCTTAATCAGTTGTCAATGGCTTTCGCAGGCCATCTATACGACAGGAGGTAGACTATGGGCATGAACTTGGTGGCCATCCCGGTGATTCTGGTCGTCGTACTGTTTGTGATCCTCTTGGGGCTTCTCTCCCGCTACCGCAAGTGCCCGTCGGATAAGGTGCTGGTCATCTACGGCAAGGTGGGCTCCGACAAGGGCGGCCAGAGCCGCTCGGCCAAGTGCATCCACGGCGGCGCGGCGTTCATCATGCCGGTGCTGCAGTCCTACCAGTACATGGACCTGACGCCCATCTCGATCAACGTGGACCTGAAAAACGCGCTGTCCAAGCAGAATATCCGCGTGGACGTGCCGTCCCGGTTCACGGTGGGCATCTCCACCGAACCGGGCATCATGCAAAACGCCGCCGAGCGCTTGCTGGGGCTGAAGATGCCCGAGATCCAGGAGTTGGCCAAAGACATCATCTTCGGTCAGCTGCGCCTGGTCATCGCTACGATGGACATTGAGGAGATCAATACCGACCGCGACAAGTTCCTCCTGGCCGTCTCCAACAACGTGGAGATCGAGCTGAAGAAAATCGGCCTCAGGCTCATCAACGTCAACGTCACCGATATCAACGACGAGTCGGGCTACATTCAGGCGCTGGGCAAGGAGGCCGCGGCCAAGGCCATCAACGACGCCAAGAAGAGCGTGGCCGAGAAGAACCGCGACGGTGAGATCGGCCAGGCCAACGCCCACATGGATCAGCGCATCCAGGTGTCCGCCGCCGACGCCACCGCCATCAAAGGCGAAAACGACGCCAAGGTGGAAGTGTCCCAGTCCGACGCCCGCAGGCGCGAAAAGGAGGCCGAGGCGCTGCGCATCGCGACCGCCGCCGAAAAGGTGCAGGCCGCGCTGGCCTTGAAGGAAGCCTACGGCGCGCAGCAGGAGGCGGAAGAGACCCGCGCCCAGCTCGAGCGCGCGTCGCAGCAGGCGGACGTCATCGTCAAGGCGGAGATCGAAAAGCAGCAGGCCGAGATCGCGGCGGAGGCGCAGGCCGAGGTCACCCGGCGCAAGGCCAAGGGCGACGCGGACGCCATCTACGCCCGCATGGAGGCACAGGCCCGGGGCATCGAGGAGGTGCTCACCCGGCAGGCCGCCGGTATGGCGAAGCTGGTTGAAGCCGCGGGCGGCGACCCGGATGCGGCGGTCAAGTTCATCGTCGCCGACAAGCTGGAGCACCTCGTCAGCCTTCAGGTCGAGGCCATCAAGAACATCAAGATCGACAAGGTGACCGTATGGGACAGCATGAACGGCGGCTCGGGCACACCCGCCACCGCCAACTTCCTCTCCGGCATGCTCAAAGCCATCCCGCCGATGAACGAGCTGTTCCGGCAGGTGGGCATGGAGCTTCCGCCCATGCTGGGCAGCGGCATTCCGGACGCCCCAGCGCATAAAGATGTGCGAGGCGAAGCGGTTGAAAGCGAGCGGGTAGCGGTTGAGGCGTAGGCCTTTAAAGGACATAAAAGCGGGGCGGCATCGAGCCGCCCCGTTTGCGTTCATATGAGCGCTATTCCGCCATCCCGATTCGGCCCATCTCCCGGTCGAGTTCGGGCCGCGCGCCGACGATCGAAACCTCGACGCCCCGCGCGGTCAGCTGCTCGCGCAGTTCCATGAGCGCGCTGAGCGCGCTGAGGTCCGCGGAGTAGGCGCTGGAGAGGTCGATGGTGACGGCGTTCGCGCCCTCGGCCAGTTCCTCGATTCGATGGATGCGGCCCTGGGTGCCGAAAAACAGCGCGCCGCGCAGCTTGATCACGCGCCGCCCGCCGCTCAAGTCCTCCGCCGTCACAGAAAGCTGCGCGCTCTTGACCACGAAGCTGACCGCCGCGACCAGCACGCCCGCCGCGATGGCGATGGTCAGGTCGAAGAGCACCGTGCAGGTGAGCGTGACCACGTACATGAGGATCGCGTGTTTCATGCGCGAGGAGAAGATCTGGCGGATGGCCGCCCATTCGTTCATGCGCCAGGCGGTGACCATCAAAACCCCCGCCAGCGCCGCCAGCGGGATGCGGGACATCACGCCGCCCAAGAGGAACATCGAGGCGATCAGCGCGAGGGAGTGGATGATGCTGGTCATCCGCGTCTTTTGCCCCGCCTTGATCGCAACCGACGTGCGGGCGATCGCCGCGGTGGCGGGGACGCCGCCGATCAGCGGCATCAGAAGGTTCCCGATGCCCTGCGCCATCAGTTCGCGGCGCGCGTCCATCGTTTCATCCTTCATGCGCCCGGCGCTGAGGCCGCACAGAAGGCTCTCGATCATACCCAGCGCCGCGATGGAAACCGCGGGGCCGACGGCGTCCGTCAGGTCGCGGAAGGAAAAGGCGCCGAAGCTAAAGCGGTTCGCGCCCAGAAGCGACTGGGGAATTTCGCCCACCTCGCGCACGGCGGCGGCGGATGGGTTCAGAAGCATGTTGACGACCAGCGCCGCCGCGATGGCGACCAGCGACCCCGGCACCGGCCATTTGCGCGGCCATGCCAGCATGATCCCGACGGCTAGAATTCCCAAGAGCATAGTCGGGACGCTCGGCGAAAAGCCCAAGTGGCCGTAGGAGAGGAGTTTTTCGACCAGATCCGAGCCGCCCGACTTCACGCCGAAGAAGTTGTCCATTTGGCCCAGCGCGATCACCACCGCGATGCCGGAGGTGAATCCGGCGATCACCGGCGACGGGATGAACTGCACCAGCCCGCCCACGTTCATCAGCGACATCAGGATGAGCAGCGCCCCGGACAGAAGCCCCGCCAGCAGCACCCCGTCGATGCCGTGGCGCGCGCTCACCCCGATCAGGATGGCGGACATCGCGCCGGTTGGGCCGGAGATCTGGAAGGAAGCGCCCGACAGTGTGCCGATCACGAGGCCCGCCGCGATGGCGGTCACCAGGCCTGCCGCCGCGTCCGCGCCGGAGCTGACGCCGAACGCGAGCGCAAGCGGCAGGGCCACCGACGCCGCGGTGAGCCCCGCCATCAGATCGCAAAGGAATTTGTTTCCATTGTATCCGCGAAACTCCACGCCAAGGTCCCGGAGGTATTTGGCAATCATCCGAATCCCCTTTTCAGAGCTGTCATCACCCGTGCATCATACGACTGCGCGGGGCAGCGGGTCAACGGAGAATGGGATAAATTACGCGTATTTTCGCATGGGTGTTTCATGGATGGTCTTCACAATGATTGCGAAGAATTGCGTATACAATCCACAAACCGGCGCAGTTCCCATTGCGGGCGCCGCGCCGGTTTGGTTTTGCAACACCTATCTGTAAGGCGTTTACATCAGTTGCGCGAAAAAGGAGGCGACGGCGGCCGTGACGAGGCCGCAAACCGTGATGGCGAGGGAGCTCATCGCGCCCTCCACCTCGCCGATCTCCAGAGCCTTGGCGGTACCAATGGCGTGGGCCGCCGTACCCAGCGCCAGTCCCTTGGCGACGGGTTCTCGGATGCGGAAGAGCCTGAAAATCCCCTCGGCGATCACGTTCCCCAGAATCCCGGTAACGATGATTACGGCCACCGTGATCGTGACCGCGCCGCCCAGTTCCGCGCTCACGCCCATGCCGATAGCGGTGGTGATGGACTTGGGGAGGAGGGTTACGTATTGCTCGTGACTCAGTGCGAACAGCTTCGATAAAATCAGGATCGATGTAACGCTCGCCAGCACGCCCGACGCGATGCCCGCCGCCAGCGCCCTGATATGCTTTATCAAAAGCGCCGTTTGCTCGTAGAGCGGCACGGCCAGGCAGACCGTTGCCGGAGTCAGAAGGTACGAAATGTACTTCGCGCCGCTCATGTAGCTTTCATAGTTCACGCCCAGAAGGCAGATCGCCCCCATCGTGAGCAGGATGGCGATCAGAAGCGGATTGAAGATCGCCAGTTTAAACTTGCGCTTTAAGAGCCTTCCGATCTCGTAGGCCGCGAGGCTGATCACCACGCCGAAGTACACGGAAGTCTCGAAAAAGGGCTTCATTCGCCACGCTCCTTTCCGTCATGCCGGATGATGGCCTGGGTGACCCGGCCGGTCACCGCCATGACGACGACGGTGGAGACCACCGTAATTACGCCCACCGGCAGCAGGATGGGACGGAGTTCGCCCCAAGAATTCAGAAGCCCGACCGCGGCGGGGATGAAGAGGAGCGGCATGATCTCGATGAGGAATTTCGCCGCGTCCCGAACCTGGTGCGGCCTGACGATCTTCAGAGAAAGCGCCGTAAACATCAGCACCAGCCCATACACGCTGGCGGGAATGGGGAAGGGGATGATCGCCTTTAAGCCTTCGCCTAAAAAGGAAATGCCCGCGATTAAAAGAAACTGCCGAACAAGCCGCACGCGCTCACGCTCCCGTTTTCTGTCCCATGTGTGTTCATTATAGCAGCACAACTTGAATTTTTCGACGCTGGGCAGGGGGTGCGAAAAAGTTTTCAGAGGAACACCCGTGCTTGCAACCCGTGCGTGGGGAACGGATGCGGGATCACCTGCCTGGAATATTCGCGGAGGCGACAATCCGGTTTATTCATAAAATGGTTAAATTTTTCTGATCGTCAAATTTTCTGGGCCAAACATGTTACACTGGCATTATTGTGTAATTGTTCCCGTGACATGACGCGGAGCGCAGGGATTGCCTCCAGAACGATGGAGAACAGATCGAATGGAATCGATGATGATCAACCTGTTTGAAATCCTTCAGTGTTTTTCCGACGCCGTCGATATGGTGCTCCCCGAATTTACCAACCATCAGCATCAGGTCGCCATGCTGGCTTACCGCATCGCGCAGCACATGGGGCTTTCCGAAAGTTCCCAGCGGAACGTCCTGATGGCGGGGCTTGTGCACGACGTCGGCGCGATCTCCATCCGCGAACGCCTGGAGCTCATCGAAACCGAGCCGGTGACGGTGCACAGCCACGGCTTCCGCGCTGCGCGCTTGCTCGAGGAGTACGGCCCATTTTCGCTGACGGCCGACATCATCCGGTACCACCACCTGTCGTGGGAATACGGACAGGGGCGTTCCTTTATGGGGCGAAGCGTTCCAGTTGAAAGCCACATCCTGCACCTGGCGGACCGCGTCTGCCTGAAGGTCCATATGGATCCAAGCCCGCTGGATCAGGTGGATGGGCTGATCGGCTCGGTGCGCGAGCAGGCCGGAAAGACCTTCATGCCGGAAGTCGTGGGCGCGTTCAGCGAGATCGCGCGGCACGAGTACGTATGGCTGGAGCTGCGTTACAATACCCCGCTGGAATCCAAGCCCTTCGAATCCGCCAGGAAGCGGCTGGCGATGGAGGACGTCCTGAGCCTATCCAAGATGTTCTCGCGCATCATCGACTTTCGAAGCCGTTTCACGGCGACGCATTCAGCGTCCGTTGCGCAGACCGCCTCGAAGCTCGCGGAGCTGATCGGCTTTTCGAAGACCGAATGCCTGCAGATGCTGGTTGCCGGGTATCTGCATGATCTCGGGAAGCTGGCCATCGATACGGCGATCCTTGAAAAGCCTGGCAAACTGACGACCCAGGAGTTCAACGCGATCCGAAGCCACACGTTCATCACATACCACCTGCTGGGCGGGATCAAGGGCTTCGAATCCATCCGGCGCTGGGCGGCATTCCACCACGAGCGCCTGGACGGCCGGGGCTACCCCTTCCACCTGAAGGAGGAGAGCATTCCGGTGGGCTCTCGCATCATGGCCGTCGCCGATGTGCTCTCGGCGGTCACCGAGCCGCGCCCCTACCGGGACGGCATGAGCCGGGAGAAGACGGTCGAAACGCTGCGCGCAATGACGGACGACGGCGCGCTGAACCGGCACATCGTCTCGCTGGCGCTGGATCACATCGACAGCCTCCGGGAAATCTGCCTGGAGAGCCGGGTCAAGGCCGAGGAGGAATACCGGCGCTTTTTCGACATCGAATCATAGATCTTTGCCGGGCGTAACCGCCCGGTTTTTTCATCCCATGAGCAGGCGCTGCACCTGGTCCCGCTTTTCAAACAGCACGCAGCCGCCCGCGTGGTCCTCCGTCAGGAGGTTCCCCTCCCGGAGCCGCGAAAACAGTGGGGATTTGAGCGCCTGCCGCAGCGTCACGTCGCGGACGCTGACGTCGGAATAGGGTGAGAAGGGGCAGGGTTCAGCGCCGCCGCGGGCGTTGATGTGGAAAAAGCCCCTGCCCGCCGCGAGGCAGCCGCCCGAAGCCGCCTCATCGCCCGGGAAGGCGATGAAGAGCAGCCCGGAGAATTCTTCCCGGATGCGCGCGAGCCGCTCCGAAAGGTACGCCCGCTCTTCGTCCTCCGGCGCGAGTGCGTCGGATTCGCCCTCGACGGGTACGTAGTCCACGTAAACGACCGCCTTGAAGCCCTGAGCGCGGAGGTCCTGTAAAAATGCGTCGCTCGTCACATTCCGTATGTTCGCCTTCGTGACGGTGACGGACGCGCCGAAGAGGATCCCGTTTTCCTTTAAAAGCTTCACCGACTGCGTCAGCCGCCGATACACGCCCGTACCGCGCCGGGCGTCGGTCTCGGCCTCGCCGCCCTCGATGCTGAGGACCGGGATCAGGTTCCGGTACTTACAGAACAGCGCGGCGTACTTCTCGTCGATGAGTGTCGCGTTGGTGAAGACCGGGAACAGGATGTCCTTGACGCCGCCCGCCTCCTCCAGTACGCCCCTTCGCATCAGCGGCTCGCCGCCCGCCAGCAGGATGAAGCCGACGCCCATCCCCGCGGCCTCTTCAAATATAGCGCGCCACTCTCCGTCGGAGAGAAGGCCCTCCTCCCGGTCGCAGCAGGCGTCGTTCGCGCGGGCGTAGCAGCCCGCGCAGCGCAGGTTGCAGCGGGTGGTGATGCTGGCGATCAGAAAGGGCGGTATGTGCTCGCCCGCCTCCTCCGCCCGTCGGCGCAGCTCGCCAGCCCTGCGGCTAGCAAGCGCGTATCGGGCCAAAAACGCGCTGCCCTTCGGGTTGTGGAGGGAGGCCTTCAGAATGCCTCTAACGATGTCCTCCACGCCTCGGGTCAGGTACTGATCGAGATTGAACGCTTCCGCCATCCTGCATTTCCTTTCCGCGCCCGCCTCTCGGGCAGAGACCATTTTATGCATCATACCACGTCCATGTGATCCCGGTGTAAAAGACCATCCATGCAACATCAATTTATCGTAGAATATATTCCGTACCGGCGCGCCGGAGCCACCTTGACTTCGCGCGGCGCGGGCATTACAATGATTTCCGGGGCTGGTTTGGAAAGAAATGCGGGTTCTGAGAGCCGGGGCCGCTTTCGTATTTTATCTGCCGGAGGGATGCTGGATGGATTGGATGCTGGAGGGCGTGCTGGCTCTGATGGAGCGAAAGCCGCGCGCGAGGCTTGGCTTTTTTCCGACGCCGCTGCACAAGCTGGAGAACCTGTCCAGGATGTTGGGCATCCAGCTGTTCATCAAGCGGGACGACTTTTCAGGCATGAGCCTCTTCGGCGGCAACAAGATCCGAAAGCTCGAATACCTGATGGGAGACGCCGTAGCCACGGGCTGCGACACGGTGTTCACCTACGGTGCGACCCAGTCCAACCACGCGATGCAGACCGTCACCGCCTGCCGCCGGCTGGGCCTGAACCCCATCTTATACCTCAACGCCTATGTGGAGCCGGACGAGCGGGACGTGCGCTCCAACATGCTGCTGGACCGCATCCTGGGCGCCGAAGTGCACATCGTCAAGGGGGAGGGCGGCGAGACCGAGGCCGAAACCGAGGCGCGCTGCTTTCAGATGGGCAAGGCGCACGCGGCGCGGCTCGAGGCGGAAGGCCACCGCTGCTACGACATCCCGCTGGGGGGCGCCAGTTGCATCGGCTCCGCCGCCTTCGTCGGCGGGTTCTGCGAGTTCCTCGCGCAGTGCGGGGAGGCGGGCATCCGCCCGGACCACCTCTTCACCGCGACCGGCACGGGCGGGACGCTCTCCGGCCTCGTGGCGGGGCGGAAACTGGCGCAATCGGATGTGAAAATCACCGCCATTGCGGTGAGCGACAAAAAACCCGATTATGAGGCGAACTGCGCGAAGCTCGCCAATGAGAGCCTTGCGTGGCTGGGCAGCGGCGAGCGGGTGGATTTGAGCGATTTTCACGTGGACCGCGGCTACTTTGGGCCCGGCTACGAAAAGCCGAACGAGGCGTCCACCGAAGCCATCCGCCTCTTGGCGCGTGCGGAAGGGCTGCTGATCGACCCAGTCTACACGGGCAAGGGGTTCGCGGGGCTTCTGGGGAATGTCCGTTCCGGCGCGGTAGAGCCGGGCAGCACGGTGGTCTTCTGGCACACCGGCGGCGCGACGGCGCTGTTCGCGGAGCGGGAGATCCTGGGCGCGCTCACCGAGGAGGCCTGAAACGCCTCCGACCGTGCGGGACCATGCGCGTAGATTCTTTTAAGAAACTGGCCCGGGACTTCCGCTCGGAGGTCCCGGGCTTTTGTGTCCTGATTTGTCGTTTCAACGCTACGCCAGCGGCGCGGTGGAGCTTCGCTGGATGATGCTGCAGGGCAGCGTGGTGCGCGCGGGCACGCCCGGCTGACCGCTCAGGCGCTGCAGGAGGTGCTTGACTGCGATGATGCCGATCTGCTTGTTGGGCAGTGCGACGGTCGTGAGCCCGGGGTAGAGGCAGGAGGCGACCTCCCGGTTGTCGAAACCGACGACCGAGATGTCCGACGGGATCGTCAGCCCTCGGCGCGCGATGGATGCGTAGCAGCCCGCCGCCATCGGATCGTTCATGGCGAAGATCGCCGTCGGCGGGATCGCGAGGGAGAGAAGCGCGTCCGTCTGCTCCTCCCCGCTGTGGTATTCCCAGTCCCCCCAGCGGATGTACTCCGATGGTACACGCAGGCCCGCCCCGTCCATCGCCGTGCGGTAACCGATGAGCCGCTCCTTGGCCGCCGCGGAGTTTGGATGCCCGGCAATCAGCGCGATTCGCCTGTGATTCTGCCGGATCAAAAGGCGGGTCGCCTCAAAGGCGCTGTGGACGTTATCGTAAGAGACGGAGACGCTGTCGGGGTCGCCGCTGTCGGCATAGGCGTACACCATCGGGATGTTGACGGGCTGATGCACGCCGTCGATTCTCCGGTCATGCATCGCGACGTAGATGATGCCGTCCACGCGCGCTTCCTCGAGAAGCTGCATGCCCTGGCTGAAGGTATCGATATAGTGGCTGAGCTGTTCGTATTGATTGTACAGCTTTTGCAGCAGCCTGAGGTTGATCAGGAGCACCTGATAGCCGCTCTCCTCGAGGGACTGGTTGATGCCGTCGACGATTTCCGGCACTGGCAGGCCGCAGATGTCTTCGACCAGGACGCCGATGATGTGCGTCTTGTTCATCCTGAGGGATTGCGCGATGGTGTTCAGTTTGTAGTTGGTCAGGTCGACCGCCTTCAGAACGCGGTCGCGCGTGGCGGCGTTGACGTTTTTTTTGCCGCTCAGGACATGGGAAACGGTCGCGACCGACACTCCGGACAGCGCGGCGATCTCCTTCATCGTTGCCATATCGTCATCTCCCGCTTGACCGACGCCCTGCGCAGCCTCATAGCTCTTGTAGGATGTTTTAAACGTTTACCTATATGAATAGGATAGCCGTACATGCGCTTTCTGTCAATAGCATTCGGTGATATGCTGCAAAAATAACCATGTTGACAAGTAAATAAGCAAATATGTGAAAAATGGTGTTGACAATCAGCATCCATGCTGCTATAATCCTAGCCGTAAACGGTTAATCGATTAAATCTCATTCTTCCGTCGTTTTGCAGGTTCCGATACAACAGCCCCGTTGACCGACTTTGGATTCAGGGCGTGAAAACATACGCAAGGCGGATGAAGTATGAAGCATGTGGAACCATTGCCCCTGAAGAATGTTGAGCTTACGGACGGCATCATGCGTCGGATGCAAAGGCTCGTCAAAGAGCAGGTGGTGGACTATCAGTGGCAGGCCCTGAACGACCGCGTCGAGGGGGCTGCCCGAAGCCACTGCATCGAAAACTTCCGGATCGCCGCGGGCCTTTCTAAGGGCGAGCACTACGGCATGGTGTTTCAAGACAGCGACCTGTACAAATGGCTGGAGGCCACCGCCTATTGCATCGAGGTGTTCCGGGACCGGGAGATGGAGGCGCTCGCCGACGAGGCCTGCAGCCTGATCGCCCAGGCGCAGGGTGCGGACGGCTACATCAATACCTATTATACAATCAAGGAGCCGTCGGGCAGGTTCACCACGCTGCAGCAGGGGCATGAGCTCTACTGCGCAGGCCATTTTTTCGAGGCCGCGACGGCCTACTTCCACGCAACGGGCAAGCGCTTCATTCTGAACACGGCCTGCCGCTTCGCGGACTATCTGGTGCGCGTCTTCGGGACGGGCGAGGGGCAGATTCCCGGCTACCCGGGCCATCAGGAAGTCGAGGTCGGGCTGGTCAAGCTGTACCGGGCGACGGGAAACGAGGCCTACCTGAAACTGGCGGATTACTTTATCGCGCAGCGCGGGCGTGAACCGCGCTACTTCGAGATCGAGCGGACGCGCCCCGGGTACAAGGACATTTTCAACCTCCCCGTGATCGACAAGCTCACCTACGCGCAAACCCACCTGAAGCCGGTCCATCAGACCGAAGCGGACGGGCACGCGGTGCGCGCGCTGTACATGTACAGCGCGATGGCGGATCTGGCGAGGCTCACCGATAACGAGGCGCTGCGCAAGGCGTGCGGCGCGCTTTACGAGAGCGTCACCAACCGCCGCATGTACGTCACCGGCGGCGTGGGTTCCACCCAGTGTGGCGAGAGCTTCACCGTGGACTACGACCTGCCCAACGACACCATGTACTGCGAGAGCTGCGCGTCGGTCGCGCTGATGATGTTCGCGTCACGCATGGCGGCCCTGACGGGGGAGGGCGCATTCTACGATACGGTGGAGCGGGCGTTCTTCAACCGGGTGCTGGGCGGCATCTCGCTGACGGGCAAGGAGTTCTTCTACGTGGGGCCGCTCTCGGCCGACCCGCACGTCTGCCACGGCAACCCCGGCTTCGAACACGTGAAGCTGGTGCGACAGAAGTGGTACGACGTGGCCTGCTGCCCCACCAACATCGCTCGGACCATCATGTCGATGGGCGGATACGCCTTCGGCGCGGACGGGGATACGCTGTACGTGCACATTCCGCTCGCCGCCCGCATCCGGACCGAACGCTTCGCGGCGCAGCTCGATACGCAGTACCCCTTCGGCGGAGAACTGCGCATCACGGTCGAGTGGCGGACGCAGAACCTGGAGATTCGGCAGGGTAAGCTCGCGCCCATCCTGTCGGTCAAGATCAATGGAGTGGTAGCGGAACCGGCGGCGGAAGACGGTTACTTGAAGCTTATGGGCCTCAACCCGGGCGACGTCGTGGATGTCAACTACGACCTGAAGCCGCGCTACGTGGTATCCCACCCCAGGGTGGCGGACAACGTGGGCAAGGCGGTCGTCATGCGCGGACCGCTGGTGTACTGCGCGGAACAGGCCGATAATGGGGCAGGCGTCGCCTGCCTGAGGCTGCCGGAGAATGCTCTTTTCACGGAGGAGGAAGCCTTTTCAGGCGGAGGGACCATCGCGCTTGAAACACGCGGCTACAGAGCGGTTTACAAGGATCCGGATGCGCTCTACCAGGACGGGCTTCCCCGGTGGGAAGCGGCGGACATCCATCTGATCCCGTACTTCCTGTGGGCCAACCGGGGCGAAGGGGAGATGCGGGTCTACCTTGGGGTTCAATCGTGCGCGGACGCGCACGAAAAATAGGGGAGGATGCGCTATGAAGAAGGGAATTCTGAGCCTCGTGATCGTGCTGGCCATGCTGCTGTCGTTGGTTTCGGGCCTGACGGCGCTGGCCGAGGGCCGCGTCACCATCACCTACTCCATGTGGGGCGATGACGAAGAGCTCCGCGTGCTGCAGGAGACCGTCAACAAGTTCGAGAGCGAACAGGACAAGATCCACGTCGAACTCGTCCAGATCGACCGCGCCGACTACGTAGGCACCCTGAACACCCGCGCGGCCGGCAACAACCTGCCCGACAGCGGCATCATGGCCGAGGACGCGGTGCTCATGTGGGCATCCCAGGGCATGCTGGCGGACGTGAGCAACATGTATGGCGCCGACGAGGCCAAGCCGCTGGACAGTCTCGCCTTCACCTTTGAGGGCAAGCCCGTCGGCTATTCCGTGGCCAACGAAGTGCTTTTGACCTTCTACGACCGCAAGGCCTTCAAGGATGCGGGCGTCACGCCGCCCCCCGCCAGCGCCGACGCGGCCTGGGACTGGGACACCTTCGTGGACGTGGCCAAGCAGATGACGCTGGACGCGAACGGCAACAACGCCAAGTCCCCCGACTTTGACCCCAACAACATCAAGCGCTACGGCGTCATGCTCTGCCCCGACTTCTGGCAGCTTGAGACCTGGTCCGTCATGAACGGAGGCGCCTGGTACGACAAGGACGGCAACGTCACCATCGACAGCCCCGAGGCGATGGAGGGCTTGCAGCGCATCGCGGACCTTTCGCTGGTGCACCACGTCGCGCCCCAGTACGGCACCAACACCGCCACCACCATCGATCAGGACCTGGTCCCCGGCAACTGCGCCATGTACATCAACGGCCAGTGGTCCATCGGCGTGTGGTTGGGCAAAGCCCGCGAGACCGACGGCCTGGACTACGGCGTCGGCGTGCTGCCCTATATGAAGGACAAGGTCACCCTGAATACCGGCGGCGTCAACGTGGCGTTCGCGACCAGCCAGCACCCGGAGGAGGCCATGGCGTGGCTCAAGTGGTACGCCAAGGAAGAGAACTCCTGGGGCCTGATCCAGAGCGGCATCTGGATGCCGGTTCTGTCCAGCTACTACACTGACGAGGCGCTGACCCACAAGTGGGTTGACAACCCGAACTTCCCGCCCTATGATGAGTACAAGTCCGCGGTCGTGGACTACGCCATGAACAACGCGCGGCCCGCCTCCTGGTACTGGGTCAACAACACCAACCTGTTCAACGACGCGCTCAGCACGATCCTCGCGCCCTGCTGGAGCGGCAACGCCAAGGTGGCCGACGTCATCCCGCAGAACATCGAAGTGCTGAAGGCCGCCAACCAGGGCAACTGATTTCGGCTCAATCCCCCTGGGCTCCGCCCGCAAATGCGGGCGGAGCCCTACGACAGAGGAGGTGCCGACATGGCGCGGCAAGCCAAACCCATGTCCAAAATGGCGCGCCAGGAAGCGCGCGCGGCAAAGCTGTTCCTGATCCCCGCCTTTCTGGGGCTCACGTTCATCACCTATCTGCCGCTGATCGCGGTGTTCGTGCTTTCGTTTTTCAAGTGGACGGCCATCATGCCAAAGCCGCTGTTTATCGGCCTGAACAACTACATCCGCCTCTTTACAAAGGACATCTTCTTCTACACCTCCATGAAGGTGACGGTTTACTACGCGGTGCTCAGCGTACTCGTCAGCATGTTCTACTCGCTGTCGGTCGCGATGCTTCTAAACCGCAAGGTGCCCGCCAGGGGCTTTTTCCGGGCGGTTTTCTACGTTCCCTACATCATCCCCGCCATGGCGGTGTACATGAGCTGGGCGCTCCTGTACAACCCGGACTTCGGCGTGTTCAACGCGATCCTGGCCGCAAACGGCATCCAGAAGGTCGGCTTCCTGGCCGATTCCAAGTACATCATCCCGTCCCTCGCAATCATCGCGGTGTGGGGCTGCGGCAACCTGATCGTCATCTTCCTGGCGGGGCTTGGCAACGTGCCCCGCGTGTACCATGAAGCGGCAGAAATCGACGGCGCTTCCGGCTGGCAGCGCTTTCTCCATATCACCTTCCCCTGCATGACGCCGATCATCTTTTACAACCTTCTGATGAGCCTGATCGCCAACATGCAGGTGGTGGTGCCGTCCCTCATCTACGCGGGCAGCAACCGCACCACCTATCCGGAGTACACGTTCATGTCCTTTCTGATGTACCGCACAGGCTTCATCAACAACGACCTCAGCTACGCCAGCACGATCTCCTTCATCTTTTTTCTGATGATCGGCGTGTTCACGCTGATCCTGTTCGCCACGTCGAAGTCCTGGCTGTTCTACGAAGGGGGGGACAAGTGATGCACGGCGGCATCCAGAGCAAAAAGCGCAGAGAGGCAATCGCCGACATGATCTCGCTGGCGCTCATCGCCCTGTTCGCGGCGCTCGCCCTGTTTCCCCTGTGGTGGATTTTCCGCTCCTCGCTGATGACGAACCCCGAGATCGGCTCTTTGAACCTGCTGCCCAGCCGCTGGCTGTTTGAGAATTACCCCGAGGCCCTCAAGGTCTTCACGTTCTTCGACTACTTTGTCAACACCATGACCATCGTAACGCCCTGCGTGGTCTTTGGCACGGTCACGGCGGTGATGTGCGGGTATTCTTTCGCGCGGCTGTACTTCCGCGGACGCAGCTTCGTGTTCGGGCTGTGCATCGCGTCGCTCCTATTGCCGCCGATCGTCACGCTGATCCCGCTCTACATCGGGTGGATCCGCTTTCTGGGCCTTGGAGACACCTACTGGCCGATGATCCTGCCCTACCTGACCGGCGGCGGCGCCTTCAACATCTTCCTGATCCGCCAGTTCATCATGTCCGTCCCCCGGGAGTTGGACGAGGCCGCGAAGATCGACGGCGCGGGCAGGGTGCGCATCCTATTGCAGATCCTGGTGCCCTCCATCAAACCGGCCATCATCGTGGTGGCGCTCTTCATCTTCATCGGCATCTGGAACGACGTGCTCCAGCAGACGGTGTACATCTCCGACGCCAAACAGTACACCATCGCCCTCGGGCTTAAGAAGTTCACGGGCTCCTATGGCACGGACTGGAAGCTGGCCATGGCCTCCACCTGCATGTCCATTGTGCCGGGCATCTTCGTGTACCTGGTCTGCCAGAAGTACTTCGTGGAAGGCATCGTCATGACAGGCATGAAGAACTGACTTGACTGTGTGTGCCGGGCATATCGTTGTCCCGCCTGCCGGAAGCGCTTCATCGGGCATCAAATAGCGTAAACAACGGATCTTTGACCGCGTGGGCCTGCCCTCCTCGGACCCGCGGGTCTTTCTGAAACGGAGCGCGGCGGGGGGGGCCCCCCCCCGGGGGGGGCCCCCCC
>JAEZHK010000142.1 GCA_023416655.1 Bacillota bacterium | reverse complement strand
ATGATTGATTATTTTCCGTAGGGGTGCTATACTCTTACGGATGTCTTTATTTGGATGGGAAATTTTCCGCGCCCAAAGCGATGCGCGCGGAAGTTGAAATAACGCATAACGGGGAGTCGATGGACATGGTTCGTACCCGGTTCGCGCCCAGCCCCACGGGATACCTGCACCTTGGGGGTCTTCGGACGGCGCTCTACACCTACCTTTACGCGCGCCGCATGGGCGGCACGTTCATTTTGCGCATCGAGGACACCGACCAGGAGCGGGAAGTGCCCGGCGCGGTGGAGAAGATTTACCGCTCGATGCGGCTGGCGGGGCTTACCTACGACGAAGGCCCGGACGTGGGCGGCGACTACGGCCCCTACATCCAGACCCAGCGGCGGGACATCTACCCGAAGTACGCCAAAGAACTGGTCGCGCGCGGCGGCGCGTACCACTGCTTCTGCACCAAGGAGCATCTGGACGAGGCCCGCGCGGCAGCCGAAGCGAAGGGCGAGACCTACAAATACGACAAGCACTGCCTGCACCTGCCCAAGGATGAGGTGGAAGCGCGGCTCGCCGCGGGCGAGTCCCACGTGATCCGGCAGAACGTGCCGCTTTCCGGGCCGGCGGGTTTTGACGACGCGCTCTACGGCCACGTCACGGTGGACTGTTCAACCCTCGACGACAACGTGCTCATCAAGGCGGATGGCCTGCCCACCTACAACTTCGCCAACGTCGTGGACGACCACCTGATGGGCATCACCCACGTGATGCGCGGCACGGAGTACCTGTCCAGCGCGCCCAAGTACAACCTCCTGTACGACGGCTTCGGCTGGACGCCGCCCATTTACGTGCACCTGCCGGTCGTGATGCGGGACGCCACGCGCAAGCTCTCCAAGCGCTACGGCGACCCGTCGTTTGAGGACCTCTTGGAGCAGGGCTACCTGAAGGAGGCCATCATCAATTTCATCGCGCTTCTCGGCTGGAGCCCAAGGAGCGAGCAGGAGTTCTTCACCATCGAGGAGCTTATTGAGAAGTTCGATCTGGAGGGCCTCAACAAGGCCCCGTCCATCTTCGACACCGCGAAGCTGCGCTGGTTCAACGCCGAGTACATGCGCAAGACCTCGCCCGAGGCGTTCGAGGCGCTGGCTGCGCCGTGGCTTGCAAAAGCCCTCGACCCGGAGAAGTTCGACTTCCATCGGCTTTCTGAGCTTCTGCACGGCCGCACCGAGGTGCTCTCGGACCTCCCCGGCATGGTGTCCTTCCTCGCGGAGATGCCCGCGTTCAGCCCCGAACTCTACGCGCACAAGAAGATGAAGTGCGACGCGGAGGTCGCCAAGACCGCGCTTGCCGCCATGCTGCCGGTGGTCGAGGGCGTCGCCCCCTGGACGGAAGAGGCGCTGCACGAAAAACTGATGGCGGCGATTGCAGAGAGCGGCATGAAGAACGGCCAGGTGCTCTGGCCGCTGCGCGTGGCGATCTCGGGCCAGGCGTCCACGCCCGGCGGCGCGATCGAGATCGCGTACCTTCTGGGCCGGGAGGAGACGCTGGCCCGCCTCCGCCGGTCGATCGCGGAGCTTCAAAACGCATGACCTTCCCGGATTACAGCCGGAGCGTGCTGAACGTAGCGTGCTCGGTGCTGAAGCTGTTCGGGGCAGAGCCGCGCCACGGCACGCTCCCGGAGATCGTGGGTCTCCCCCGGAAGTCCCACGTGGCGCTGGTGATCCTGGACGGCATGGGCATCGACGCGCTGAAGCTGCTGCCGGAGGGCGCGTTTCTAAGGCGTCGGCAGGCGGCGACGCTCACCAGCGTGTACCCGTCCACCACCACCGCCGCCACGAACGCCCTCTACTCCGGGCTGTCCCCGGCGGAGCACGGCTGGCTGGGCTGGAGCTGCTACTTCAAGGAGTACGCGCGGCTGGTGGACCTGTTTCTGGACAGGGACAGCTACTCGCTGCAGCGGCTCAATTCCTCGCCCGCGCGCAGCCTTCTGCCCTTTGAAAGCGTCTTCCCGAAGATCAAGGCGGCAAACGCGGGCGCAATGACCCGCGCGGTGTTCCCGTTCGACCCCGGCCCGCTGGGCATGGACGACCTCACTGTCGCGCGGACGCTGGACGAGGCGAATGTCGCTATCCGGGGCCGCGACGCGCGGGAGGCGTTCACGCTTTTCTACTGGACGGACCCGGACGACACCATGCACCACTACGGCGCGCGGTGCGATCGGGCGGTGAAGGTTCTAAAGCAGCTGAACGAGTGGGCGGAGGCGCTTTCTTCCAGGCTTCGGGACACCACCCTCATCATCACCGCCGACCACGGGCTCATCGACGTGACGGACGTGGTATGGCTGAACGAATGCCCCGAAATCATGCGCTGCCTTGTGATGCCGCCTTCCGTGGAGTCCCGGGCGGCGTCGATGTTTGTCAAGCGGGGCCGGGAGCGGGAATTTGAACGCGCGTTTTCGGAAACGCTGGGGGCGGACTTTCTCCTCATGACCCGGGAGGAGGTGCTTGCCCGGCAGCTTTTCGGCCCAGGCAAACTGCACGACAAGGCGGACGACTTCCTCGGCGACTATCTGGCGCTGGCGACCGGCACGAGGGCCATCTACTACCAGGCGGTGGGCGGGGAGCCGCACGGCAAGATGGTCGGCCACCACGCGGGGCTGACCGATGAGGAGATGCTGGTGCCGCTGATCCTTCCATGATACCAGCCCTAAACATTCTTTCGTCGTCTCGGCGGATCTTTTCGTGCAGTGCGGTGTCGCTCTCCGCGTTGGCGTAGCGCTGCTACGCCTCGCTCCGGCTCCTTGCCCTGCATCAAAATTCTCTCGCCGCTTTGGACGAAACAATATTTCGGTTTGGTATATAAGGGGAGTAACCAACATGAGCGAAAAGCTGCGCCTGAAGGGCTTTGACATTCTGACCGGGCTGGGCTGGCGCGGGCTGGTCAATTTCGTGCCCGACCGCTTGTACCTGAAGCTGCAGTACTGGCTGAAGCTGGGGCGCGGGCTGAATCTCAAAAACCCTGCGCTCTACAATGAGAAGCTGCAGTGGATCAAGCTTTACGACCGGAACCCCCTCTACACCCGCATGGCGGACAAACTGGCCGTCCGGGATTATGTCAAGGAGCGGGGCTGCGGGGCGTATCTCATCCCCATGCTGGCCTCCTGCGACCGACATGAGGAGATCGACTGGGACGCTCTGCCGGAGCGGTTCGTGATCAAGTGCACCCACGGCTCCTCGTCCAACATCATCGTGACCGACAAGGCGAAGCTGGACCGGACAAAAGCCATCGCGAAGCTTGAGCGCTGGCGGAACCACAACTGGTTCTGGCTCAGCCGCGAATGGCCCTACAAAAACATCCCGCCGCGCATCCTGATCGAGGCCTTCATCGGCGACAAAAACGGCAAGGCCCCCTACGACTACAAGTTTCTGTGCTTTGACGGCGAGCCCGCCTACGTGATCGTGGACGCCGACCGGTACGACGGCCACACCCGATCCTTCTACAGCCCCGACTGGGTGCGGCAGGACATGTTCAACCGCCACCCGGCCATCCCGCGGGAGATTCCGCGGCCGGAGCATCTTGACGAGATGCTGGGAATCGCCCGAAAACTCTCCAAGGGCATCCCGCACGTGCGGGTGGACCTGTACGAGGCGGAGGGCAAGGTCTACTTCGGCGAGACCACCTTCTTTCACGGCTACGGCATGGAGGTGTTCCGCCCCCGTGAATTCGAAAAGCATATGGGAGATTTAATCCCATTACTCCCCAAAACCGGCACCCCCAAATAAAACCGCGACCCAAAGGAGCCAAAATGGAATTCTACGTTCAGATGCACCTGCACACTTCGGACACCAGCCGCTGCGGAGAGGACTCCGCCCGGGACATGATCCGCGCATGCAAGCGCGCCGGATACCACCTGGTGGTCGTCACCGACCACTTCATGAACGCCAACATCCGTGTGACGCCCGGCATGACCTGGCCGGAAAAGGTCGAAGCCCTGATGCGGGGCTATCGCGAGGGCAAGGCCGAGGGCGACAAAATCGGCCTCAACGTGCTCTTCGGCTGGGAGACATACACCTCCGGCCCCGAGTACCTGACCTACGGCCTGGGCGAGGAGTTCCTTTTGAAAAACCCCGGCATCGACCGCCTGCCGCCCCGGGAATACCTGGCGGCGGTCCGGGCGGCGGGCGGCTTCGTCGCCCACGCGCATCCGTACCGGGAGGCGTACTACATCCCGCACTTTGAACTGCTCACAAGGGAAATCGACGCCGTCGAGGTCTTCAACGGCGGAAATGACGACCCCGCCTGGAACCGTAAGGCGCTCGCATTCGCAAAGCGCGCGAGTCTCATCGAAATCGCCGGTTCCGACGCGCATGACGTATCCCGCGTGGGCTTCGGCGCGGTGAGGCTCCCCCGCCCGGTCCGCACGATGGAGGAATTGATCGCTGTTCTTAAAGAACGCAAAGGCGAGGTCGTCGAGCGGATGCCGCAGGCATTGACTTTGTAGCTATGAACCTTAACGTGGACTATGATATAATGGATTGATTGGCACCCATCAATCCGGAGGACATTATGTTCGAATTTCTGAAGAATCTGCTCAGGGGCTCCAACGAGGCGGAGATCAAGCGGCTGAAGCCGCTGGTGGACAAGATTGACGCGCTGGAACCCAAGTTCCAGGCGATGACCGACGCGGAGATGAACAATCTGACCGTCGCCTTCCGCGAACGGCTGAATGGCGGCGAGGCGCTGGACGACCTTCTGCCCGAGGCCTATGCCGCGGTGCGTGAGGCCGCGGTGCGCACGCTGGGTCAGCGCCCCTTCCGCGTGCAGATCATCGGCGCGATCGTGCTGCACCAGGGCCGCATCGCGGAGATGCGCACCGGCGAGGGCAAGACGCTGACCGCCGCGCTGCCTGCCTACCTCAACGCGCTCTCCGGCGAGGGCGTACACATCGTCACCGTCAACGACTACCTGGCCCGCTTCCACTCTGAGTGGATGGGCAAGATCTTCCGGTTCCTCGGCATGACCGTCGGGCTCATCGAGCACGACATGAGCTCGGAACAGCGCAAGGCCTCCTACGCCTCCGACATCACCTACGCCACCAACAACGAGCTGGGCTTTGACTACCTGCGCGACAACATGGCCACCTACAAGGAGCGCATGGTGCAGCGGGGCCTGAACTTCGCCATCGTCGACGAGGTGGACTCCATCTTGGTCGACGAGGCCAGGACGCCGCTCATCATCTCCGGCCAGGGCGAGAAGTCCACGGAGCTTTACAACCGCGCCGACCGCTTCGTGCAGCGCCTTCGGAATGAGGAGGACTACACCCGGGACGAGAAGCTCAAGACGGTCGTGCTCACCGAGGAGGGCGTCCGCAAGGCGGAGCAGTCCTTCGGCGTCGAAAACCTGACCGATCCCGCCCACACGGAACTGCACCATCATGTGCTGCAGGCGCTCAAGGCCAACACCATGATGAAGCGGGACGTGGACTACGTAGTTAAGGACGGCCAGGTGGTCATCGTAGACGAGTTCACGGGGCGCCTGATGACCGGCCGCCGCTACTCCGAAGGGCTCCACCAGGCCATCGAGGCCAAGGAGCATGTGAAGGTGGAGCGCGAGAGCAAGACGCTGGCCACCATCACCTTCCAGAACTACTTCCGCATGTACAAAAAACTCTCCGGCATGACCGGTACGGCCAAGACCGAAGAGGACGAGTTCATGGGCATCTACCGGCTGGACGTGGTGCTCATCCCCACCAACAAGCCCATGATCCGCGTCGACAAGAACGACTCGGTCTACACCACCGAGCGGGGCAAGTTCCTGGCGGTGGCGGACGAGGTGGAGAAGCGCTATAAGACCGGGCAGCCCGTGCTGGTGGGCACCGTGTCGGTGGAGAAGAGCGAGCATGTCGCCCGGCTTCTCGACAATCGCGGCATCCCCCACGTGGTTTTGAACGCCAAGTTCCATGAGAAGGAAGCCGAGATCGTCGCCCAGGCCGGTAAGCGCGGCGCCGTCACCATCGCCACCAACATGGCCGGCCGCGGCACCGACATCCTCTTGGGCGGCAACCCGGAGTTCATGGCCCGCCACCGCATGAAGCAGCTGGGCTACGACGAGACGCTCATCGAGGAGGCCATCGGCCACGCGGAGAACGTGCCCGACGAGGTCAAGGAGGCGCGAAAGCTCTTCCGGGACCTCTTCGCCCAGTACCGAATCGAGACCGACAAGGAGCACGAGGACGTCATCGCCCTCGGCGGCCTGCACATCTTGGGCACCGAGCGGCACGAGTCCCGCCGCATCGACAACCAGCTGCGCGGCCGCGCCGGACGCCAGGGCGACCCGGGCTCCACCCAGTTCTTCATCTCGCTGGAAGACGATTTGATGCGCCTGTTTGGCTCCGACCGCATCCAGCCGCTGATCGAGCGGCTCAAGATCGAGGAAGGCCAGGCCATCGAATACGGCATCCTCTCCAAGCAGATCGAGGGTGCGCAGAAGAAGGTCGAGGCCCGCAACTACGACATCCGTAAGAGCGTGCTCGAGTACGACGACGTGATGAACCAGCAGCGCGAGCTGATCTACCGCCAGCGCCGCGAGGTGCTGCAGGGCGGCGACATCAAGGCGCGCATCGACGACATGCGCCAGACGCTGATCGAGGACATTTTGAAGCGCCTGATCGTGAACGAGCAGGACGACACCACCTGGGACATCCCGGGCATCGCCGAATACCTGGAGCACGTCTGCCTGAAGCCCGGTGACGTCAAGGCAACGTTTGATTCCATGAAGCAGTACCTCCGCGACGCGTTCAGGGACGCGCTGATCGAGCGCTCGGTAGCGTTCTACGAGGAGCGCGAGAAGATGATCGCGGACGCCGGCATCGACATGCGCGAATTCGAGCGCGTGGCGCTCCTCGGCGCGGTGGACCGCCGCTGGATGGACCACATCGACGCCATGGACCAGCTGCGCGACGGCATTGGCCTGCGCGCCTACGGACACAAAAACCCGATCGTCGAGTACAAGATCGAAGGGTACGAGATGTTCGAGGAAATGATCCGTATGATTCAGGAGGATACGCTCAGGCGGCTGTATATGGCCGTGCTGGTGCGCCCGCCGGAGCGCAAGGAGGTCGCCACCCCCGTCGCGGCCACCCACGGCTCCGATTCCACCGCCTCCGTGAAGAAGCCCGCCAAGGCGGGGGAGAAGGTGGGCCGGAACGCCCCCTGCCCCTGCGGCAGCGGCAAGAAGTACAAGGAATGCTGCGGGAAAGGGCAATGAAAATCTGTTGAAGCAGATTTTCATTGCGTGGGAACTGGACCGGTTTCCTAAAACGCTTGCGGGCGTTTTCGGGCGGAAACCGGAACGGGAATGCTTTCCCCGTCGGCCGGGCAAGCGCGGCCTTTGGGGGAAAGCCAAATCCGCCGCGCAGGTCGCCGGATTTGGTTGAACGTCAAGAGGGCTGCGGCCCTCTCGACACACTCCCGGGAATGAATTTTGCAAAATACATTTGATTATCCCTTTGTGTGGGGTCCAGGGGGATCATCCCCCTGGCGGGATTCCAAAGGGCGGAGCCCTTTGGCGTGACCCCCTCCATCACCTTTAAGGATGTGAACTTATGATCGAAACCGATGGCTTCAAGCAGGACCTCATCGCCATCCGCAAGATGATCGCAGAGGCAGGTGACTCACTTTGACGTGGCTCACCTTCAGGAACAACTAGTCGAATTTCAGGAGGACATGGCCTCGCCCGGCTTCTGGGACAACCTTGAGCGCGCGCAGAAGGTCAACCAGAAGGCGCACTCGGTGGAGGCCCGGATCGAGCACTACAAAAAGCTGGGCAGCCGCGCGGACGACCTGGAGGTCATGATCGATCTCGCCGACGAGGAGGACGACGCCTCGCTGGTGCCGGAGATATTCGCCGAGATCGCGTCGCTCCGGAAGGACTTGGAATCGCTCAGGCTGACCACGCTGCTCTCCGGCGAGTATGACTTCAACGCGTGCATCCTGTCGCTGCACGCGGGCGCGGGCGGCACCGAGGCCCAGGACTGGTGCCAGATGCTCTACCGCATGTACACCCGCTTCGTGGAGCGGATGGGACTTTCTTATAGGGAGCTGGACTTTCTCGAGGGCGACGAGGCGGGCGTCAAGTCCGTCACCTTCGAGGTCAGCGGAGACTACGCCTACGGGTTTTTGAAGGGCGAGCGCGGCGTGCACCGGTTGGTGCGCATCTCACCCTTTGACTCCGCCGCCCGGCGGCACACCTCGTTCGCCTCGCTGGACGTGGCCCCCGTCATCGAGGACAGTGGTGCGACCGAGATCAAAACCGAGGAACTGCGCATCGACACCTACCGCTCCTCCGGCAAGGGTGGCCAGCACGTCAACCGGACCGACTCCGCCGTGCGCATCACGCACCTGCCCACGAACATCGTCGTGCAGTGCCAGAACGAGCGGTCGCAGCTTCAGAACAAGGAAACCTGCTTCCGAATGCTCCGGGCGCGGCTTGCCGAGCTCAAGGAGCGCGAACGGCAGGAGCAGATGGGTGACATCAAGGGCGAACTCAAAAAGATCGAGTGGGGCAGCCAGATCCGCTCCTACGTGTTCCAACCCTACACCATGGTCAAGGACCACCGCACCGGCTATGAAATGGGCGACATCGGCGCCGTCATGGACGGGGACATCGAGGGCTTTGTGACCGCCTACCTGCAGAAACTGTAAGTAATCCACCGTACACCGGTCTGTTTTCGCCGAGAAACGGAGGAAACAGACCGAAGTCTTGTTGAGAACGAGGGATGTGCCAACCCAATGGATCGAAAAAACGCGCTCAAGGGGCTCTCCTGTGTGCTGGGCATGCTGTTGCTTGTCCCGGCGCTTTTGCTCTTCTCGTTCGAGCGGAGCGCGCTGGACAGGGGCTTCCATCAGCGGCTCTACGATGGGCTTGGCTCGGCGCAGGCGGCGGGCGTGGACGAGGGTACGCTTTCAGAAATCGGCGACATGCTGGTGGATTACTTAAGTGGCGCGCGGGCGGACCTCGACATGACCGCTTCCGTGAACGGAATCGAACAGCCCGTCTTCAATGAGCGGGAGATCAGCCACATGGCGGACGTGAAGGGGCTTTTCGATCTGGAGCGGCGCGTCAAGGGGGTCTTGGCTGTACTTGGCCTTGCACTTCTGGCTGTCGGGCTGATCGGCAGGGGCTGGGCGCGGCGGCTCCTGCGCGCTGGCGTCATCGGGCAGGTTTTCTGGCTGGCGCTGATCGCCTTCGTTGCGGTCTGGGCGTCGATCGATTTCGACGGCCTGTTCCGCCGCTTCCACGGGCTTCTCTTCACCAACGACCTTTGGCTTCTGAACCCCAAGACCGACCTCATGATCCGCATGCTGCCGGAGCAGTTTTTTGCAAACGTGGCGGCGCGAAGTGCCGTCTGGATGCTGGCGGGCCAGGCGCTCCTTGCCGCGCTTTGGATCGCGCCGCTCGTGGCGGTCAGGAAAAACCGGAAGGAGACCCCATGACGTACCGGGAGACCGCGCTTTGGAAGGCGCAAGCGCTTCAAAATAGCGGCAGGGCGACGATCCTGGCCATTGAGTCCTCCTGCGACGAGACCGCGGCGGCGGTGGTCGCGGACGGGCGGCGTGTGCTCTCGGGCGTGATCGCCTCGCAGATCGAACTGCACGCGCTGTACGGCGGCGTGGTGCCGGAGATCGCGTCGCGCATGCACGTTCAGGCGCTGGACCCGCTGGCGCGGGAGGCGCTGAGCCGTGCGGGCCTTACTATGGAAGGAATCGACGCGGTGGCGGTCACGTACGGGCCGGGCCTCGTGGGGGCGCTGCTGACCGGCGTCAGCTGGGCCAAGGCGTTCGCCTACGCGCGGAACCTGCCGCTGATCCCGGTCAACCACATTGAGGGGCATGTGAGCGCCAACTTTCTGGCGAATCCGGAACTTGAGCCGCCGTTCGTCTGCTTGGTGGCCTCCGGCGGCCACAGCCACATCATTTCGGTGGAGCGCTACGGCGCGTACAGGCTACTGGGCCGCACGACGGACGACGCGGCGGGGGAGGCGTTCGACAAGGTGGCGCGGGTTCTGGACATCCCGTACCCCGGCGGGCCGCTCCTTGATAAACTCGCGGAGACCGGCGACGACCGTGCCTACCGTTTCCCGAAGGTCACGACCCAAGGGCAGTATGATTTCTCGTTCAGCGGCCTCAAGACCGCGGTGATCAACCAGGCGCACACGCTGCGCCAGCAGGGGAAGGCGATCGACCAGGCTGGGTTCGCGGCTTCCTTCCGGCGCGCGGTGGTGCAGATGCTGGTGGAGAAGACGGTGCAGGCCGCGGTGGACGCCGGGATCAAGCGCCTCGCGGCGGCGGGCGGCGTGGCGGCGAACGCGCTCCTCAGGCGGGAACTTCTGCGGGTGGGTGAAGCGGCGGGCCTTACGGTCTACCTGCCCCCGGCGAGGCTCTGCACCGACAACGCGGAGATGATCGGCAGCGCCGCCTTCTACCGGCTGATGGCGCTGGAGGTGGCGGACCTAAATCTCAACGCCGATCCCGCCGCCCGGCTCAGCGGCCTGGGCGGCGCGTAGACAAGTCTTTCAGACCCGGGTCCTGTGCATGGATTGTGCGGGGTGGTTTTCGGAAACAAACGTTTCATCTGGGCCTTGGAGCACCGTGAGGCGCAAATTCCGGGGCTTCGGGCGCCAAATTGGTGCGATGGGCGCCTGTCCACCGGTAGTCCACAGAAAACCTGTGCGAAACCGACCGCGCCCGGCTCCCGCGCTCCGAAAACCGGCCTGGTTCTGTGGATAACTTTCCGAAATCCCCATGAATAATCCACCGGGATTGCCCACTTTCCGCCAAAAACCAGCGATTTCCGGGCGCTTTCTGTGGATAAGCCTGTGGATATTGTGGATTACTGCGGAATAACCGCGAAAGACCGCTGCATAATGCATGGATACCCGGTATGCCCGGATTTGCGCGTTTTACGGCGAATTGGCCGTTGAACGCGCTCCCTCAAACTGGTATAATGGCCTTGAGACGAGGAAAGCGGGGAGAGCCATGAACACAAAGACTTTGAACCTGCTGGGTTTTGACTTTGGCGCGTCCAGCGGCCGCGCGATGCTGGGCCAGTTTGACGGCGAACGCATCCGCCTGACCGAGCTGCACAGGTTTTCCAACGACCCTGTGACGCTAAACGGCCGCATGGTCTGGGATGTGCAGCGTTTTTTCTTTGAAATGAAGCAGGCGCTGACCAAGGCGGCCAAGGAAGGCATCCGCCTCGATTCCATCGGCATCGACACCTGGGGCGTCGACTGCGCGCTGATCGACAAGAGCGGCCACCTCGCGGGCATCCCGGTGCACTACCGGGACAAGCGCACCGACAACATCATGCCTGAGGCGTTCAAGGTGCTGTCGAAAGAGGAAATCTTCCGCCGCACGGGCTTGGCGTTCATCCAGTTCAACACCATCTTCCAGCTCTACGCGATGAAGCTGGAGGGCGACCCGGTGTATTCAATCGCGGACAAGCTGCTCATGATCCCCGACCTTCTTGCCTACTTCCTCACGGGGAAGATGGCCACGGAGTACACCATCGCCTCCACCTCGCAGCTCATCGACCCCATGACGCGCGACTGGGCCTGGGACTTGATGGACGCCTTCGGCATCCCGAGATCGCTGTTCACCAAGCTCGAGCAGCCCGGCGCGGTGCGCGGCGCGCTGCTCCCGGAGATCGCCGCGGAAACGGGCGTTGGCGAAGTGCCGGTGATCGCGGTCTGCGAGCACGACACGGCTTCTGCGGTGGCGGCAGTCCCCGCGGAGGGCGAGCGCTTCGCCTACATCTCCAGCGGCACCTGGTCGCTTCTGGGCACCGAGATCCGCACACCGCTGTGTGAAAGCGCCGTCATGGAGGCAAACTACACCAACGAAGGCGGCGTGGACGGCACGACGCGCCTGCTCAAGAACATCATGGGCCTGTGGATTTTGCAGGAGTGCAAGCGCGAGTGGGACCGCCGGGAGGATGCGGTGGACTTCGACACGCTCGACCGGATGGCCTCGGAGGCGCAGCCCTTCCTGGCGATCCTGGACGTGGACGACCCCTGCTTCCTGCAGCCGGGCGGCATGCCCCAGCGCGTGCAGGAGTACTGCCAGCGCACCGGGCAGCAGGTGCCCAAGGGCCGCGGGCAGATCATCCGCGTGATCCTGGAGAGCCTGGCGCTCAAGTACCGCTGGAGCGTCGAGCGGCTGGAGAAGGACCTTCTGCACCACAAAATCGACGCGCTCAACATCGTCGGCGGCGGCAGCAAGAACGTGATGCTCAACCAGTTCACCGCCAACGCGCTTCGAAAGCCCGTCATCGCCGGGCCCAGCGAGGGCACGGTGATCGGGAACCTGCTCGTGCAGGCGATGGCGCTGGGCGCGATCGGCTCGGTGGCCGAGCTGCGCCAGGTGGTAAAGCGCTCGTTCCCCACCGGCACTTATCAGCCGCAGGGCGACGGGGAGGACTGGAAGGCGGCCTACGACCGCTTCCTGAAACTGTTGTGACGAATCTGCCCGGATCGCTGGAATTGGCCTACCTGGGCGACGCGATTTACGACTTTTATGTTCGGGAGAGGCTGGTTCGCGGCGGCGACCGCATCCACGTGCTGCACAAGCGCGCCATCGGGATCGTCTGCGCCCACGCGCAGGCAGAGGCGCTTGGGCGCATCGAACCGCTTTTGACCGACGAGGAGCGCGGCGTGGCGCGCCGTGCCCGCAACGCGCGGCAGACGCCGCCAAAGAGTGCCGATCCCGCGGAGTACCACCGGGCGACGGCGCTGGAGGCATTGATCGGCTACCTGTATTTGACAAACCAGAGGGCGCGCATGGAAGCGCTGATTGATTCGGCGCTGGGCGCGGGGGAGAGGGAATAACATGGATGGAAAAAAAGGCGGCAAGGGCCGCGGTTTTGAGAAGTTTCATGGCGGCAAGGGGAGCCGCCCGCAGGGCGGCGGCCGCTTCAACAGTGATCGCCCGCAGGGGGACAGGCCTCGCGGAGACCGTCCCTATGGGGACCGCCCCTACGGCGGCAAGCCTCGGGACGACCGCCCGCAGGGGGACAGGCCTTACAGCGGCAGACCGCAGGGAGATCGTCCGCAGGGGGACAGGCCTTACAGTGGCAGGCCGCAGGGAGATCGCCCGCAGGGAGACAGGCCCTACAGCGGCAGGCCGCAGGGAGATCGTCCGCAGGGCGACCGGCCCTACAGCGGCAGGCCGCAGGGAGATCGTCCGCAGGGCGACCGGCTCTACAGCGGCAGACCTCGGGACGACCGGCCGCAGGGGGACAGGCCTTACAGTGGCAGGCCGCAGGGAGACCGCCCGCAGGGAGACCGCCCGCAGGGAGATCGGCCCTATGGCGGCAAGCCCCGGGACGACCGGCCGCAGGGGCAGTACAGCCGAGGCGGCAAGCCGGGGGACGGCAGGCGCTATTTTGACAAGGACGCCCGCCCCGAAGGCGGGAAGCGCCCCTACGACCGCGGCGACAAGGGCCCCGGCCCGCGCTTTTCCCGCGCCCCGGAGCGGCCCGTGCCGCCCGCGGTGTACGAGGATGGCGAGCGTCGCAAGCCCGAACCCCCGCGCTACAGTAAGCCCGCGCAGCCCGGCGGCGCGCCCCGCTACGGCAGGCCCGTACAGCGGGATGATGCGAACCGCCCCGTGCCGCGCTACGGCAGGCCTGTACAGCGGGATGGAGTGGACCGTCCCGAGCCGCGCTACGGCAGGCCCGTACAGCGGGATGAAGCGGACCGCCCCGAGCCGCGTTACGACAGGCCCATGGAGAAGGACGGAGCGGAGCGCCCGGCGCCTCGCTACGGCAGGCCCGCGCCGAATTTTGACAGGCCCGCGCCCAGGTTTGAAAAGCCCGACGACGGAATTGACGAGCCGCTGCAGGCTGAAGCCGAAGAAGCCGGCGTGGACAACCTGCTGGTGGGCCGCAACCCCATCCGCGAGGCGCTGAAAGCAGGCCAGCACATCGAGAAGATGCTGGTGGCCCAGGGCGAGCTGTCCGGCTCCGCCAAGGAAATTGTAGCCAAGGCCAAGGACGCGGGCATCGTGGTGCAGTTCGTCGACCGCGCGCGCCTCGACGCGGTCTACCCCAACCATCAGGGCATGCTGGCCTTCGCGTCGGCGGCGGCCTACTCGTCGGTGGACGACATCCTGGCGCTGGCCGCGAGGAAGGACGAATCGCCTTTCGTCGTGGTGCTGGACGGCGTCACCGACCCCCACAACCTGGGCGCGATCATCCGCACCGCCGAGTGCTGCGGCGCTCATGGCGTGATTGTGCCGGAGCGTAGATCCGCCGGCCTCAACCCCGCGGCGGTCAAGGCGTCGGCGGGCGCGCTCTCCTACCTGCCGGTGGCGCGGGTGGGTAACCTCTCCCGCACCCTCGCGGAACTCAAGGAGAAGGGGCTTTGGGTCGTCGGCTGCGACATGTCCGGCGGCGACATCCGGGAAAGCGACCTTTCCGGCCCGGTGGCGCTGGTGGTGGGTTCTGAGGGCGAGGGCATCTCGCGCCTGGTGCTGGAGGGCTGCGACAAGGTAATTTCCATCCCGCTGAAGGGGCAGATCGCGTCGCTCAACGCCTCCGTGGCCGCGGGCATCGCGCTCTACGAGGTCATGCGCACCCGGAGCGGCCAATGAAAAAGGTCCTGCTGGTGGACGGCTACAACGTGCTGTGCGCCTGGAAGGGTGTGCCGAGGGGATCGCTGGAGGACGCGCGGGACGAACTGATCCACGCGCTCTCCGACTACGCGGGCTACTCCGGCCAGCAGGTGACACTGGTTTTCGACGCCTGGCAGTCTGACCGCCCGGTCCGGTCCAGCTACCAGTCCGGGCCGCTGAACGTAGTCTTCACCAAGCGTGGCGAGACCGCCGACCACTACATCGAGCGGCTATGCGACGGCTACGCCGCCGCCATCGACGCGGGGCGTTTGGAAGTGCGGGTGGCCACCTCCGACGGCGTGGAGCAGACGCTGGTGCTCGCCCGCGGCGCGACGAGGCTGCCCGCGAGGGAACTCATCCAGGAGATCGAGCGCATGCGCGTCCCGCCCGCCATCGTCCGGCGCGTTCCGCCCAAGAAATCCACCGTGCTGGAACATCTGCCGCCGGACGTGCGTCAGAAGCTGGAACGCATGCGAAGAGGAGAATAAACTTCGTCGCGCCCAAAATCCGCCGGGCGGCTTTTGGGCGCGAAAGAGGAAGCCTGCGTGAGCCATGAAATCCCTTGGGATTTCCGGGCGGCTCACTGACTGAAGGAATTGTTTCCGCCACCAGTGTTCGCACTGGTTATGGAAACCTATTCCCGGCGCGCTGGTCGCCGGGAACGAATTGATCAATGACGAGGTTCGCCAACAGGCGGAGGCCGGAACGCACGCATAGAGGAGAATAACTCTTTGGTTCTGTACGAACGATTTGAGCATATGACCGACGAGCAGGTTGTCCGCCTGGCCCAGCAGGCCGACGGCACCGCGCTGGAGTATCTGCTCAACAAATACAAAAACTTCGTGCGCTCCAAGGCGCGCAGTTATTTCCTGATCGGCGCCGACCACGAGGACATCGTGCAGGAGGGCATGATCGGGCTGTACAAGGCCATCCGCGACTTCCGCGAGGAGAAGCTCACCTCCTTCCGCGCGTTCGCGGAGTTGTGCATCACCCGCCAGATCATCACGGCCATCAAGACCGCGACCCGGCAGAAGCACATCCCGCTCAACAGCTACGTGTCGCTGAACAAGCCCCTCTATGACGAGGAATCGGACCGTACGCTTTTGGACGTGATCACCGAAGGCTGGGAGGCAAACCCGGAAGAGGTGCTCATCAACCGGGAGGATGTCTCGCTCATCGAGGGGCGCATCGGCAAAATGCTGTCGGGGCTTGAAAAACAAGTGCTGCTCCGCTACCTCGAGGGCAAGAGCTATCAGGAAATCTCGCAGGAGATGAAGCGGCACGTCAAGTCCATCGACAACGCGCTGCAGCGCGTCAAGCGTAAGCTGCAGAAGATGCTGCAAGAGTAGGGCGAACGAAATCTGCAAGCAGCTTTCGTTCGCAAGGGAACGGGCCGGTTTCCGCAAACGGCTGCGGCCGTTTGCGGGCGGAAACCGGTTCGGGTATGCTTTCCCCGCCGGCCGGGCAGGCTCGGCCTTTGGGGGAAAGCCAAATCCGCTGCACAGGTCACCGGATTTGGTTGAACGTGGAAAGGGCCGCGGCCCTCTCCACCCTCTCCCTTGAGTTTGACAGTTCACGCCCGCCTAAATGGCGGGCGCTGCATTTTTAACCCTGCAAAACCGAAAAGTTTCTTGACAAAACCCACGTTTTCCAGTATAATGGTCCGCGTATCGCGGCGTGTTTGCTGTGCTTTCACGATATCGCGGGCGGGCGCGCGGGTGTAGCTCAATGGCAGAGCTCCAGCTTCCCAAGCTGATCACGTGGGTTCGATTCCCATCACCCGCTCCAAAGAAATCCCCCGGAATTGACTATTGATTAGGGAGGAACCAAGGAATGGCGAAGGCAAAATTTGAGCGCAATAAGGTGCACGTGAACGTGGGCACGATTGGCCACGTTGACCACGGCAAGACGACCCTGACGGCGGCGATCACGATGGTGCTGGCGAAGTTCGGCGGCGCGACGGCGATGCGCTACGACGAAATCGACAAGGCGCCGGAAGAGAAGGCGCGCGGCA
>JAEZHK010000063.1 GCA_023416655.1 Bacillota bacterium | reverse complement strand
CTCTCCAAGGGCCTGGGCGCCTGCGGCGGATACCTGGCCGGCCCGCGCGAGATCATCGAATACCTGCGCTACAACCTGCCCGGCTTCGTGTTCTCGGTGGGCATCTCGCCGCCGCTGGCCGCCGCGACGCTTGCCTCCATCCGGCTCCTGAGGCAGGATCCGACCATCATGGACCGCATGCGCTTCAACATCCGGACCTTCATGCAGGAGGCTCATTCCAGAAACCTCAACACCTGCCTCGCGGCGGAGACGGCCGTCGTGCCGATTCTGGTCGGCAGGGACGAGGACGCGTTCCTCCTGAGCAACAGGATGCGAGAGCACGGCGTGTTCGTGCCGCCCGCGGTCTACCCCGCGGTGCCACGCGGCAAGGCGCGTCTGCGCTTCTGCGTGATCAGCGAGCACAAGCCCGAGCAGATCGCCCGCGCGCTGGACATTCTGGTGGAGCTCGCCGCGCGGGAGGGCATCCAGCTGCCCCCGGCGAGGCCCGCGGACGCGTCCAAATCGGGTTCGAGCGCCGCGACGTTCGCATAAAATCGCTCCGCCCGCCGCCGCCTGATTCAGATGCGCGCGGCGGGTTATCTATGCTCAGGAATGTTCGGCCAAAGGCGGTGGGCGCATGATCCCGAACCAGTGGTACGCCATCCTTCCATCGAACCAGGTCAGGCCCGGCGGCGTCACCGCCGTCAAGCGGCTGGGCTTGGATTTGGTACTCTTCCGGACGAACCGGGGCGCGCTGGGCTGCGTGGTGGACCAGTGCACCCACCGGGGCGCGGCACTCGGCCTGGGCCGGGTGGAGGGCAGCTGCATCCGCTGCCCGTTCCACGGCATCCAGTTCGATCCCAGCGGCCAGTGCACCTTCATTCCGGCGAACGGGAAGGCGTCCACCGAGGATTTGAGCCGCTTCAACGTGCAGTCGTATCCCGTGGGCGAGGCCTATGGCATCATCTACGTGTGGTACGGCGACCCGGAGAAGACGACCGGGCGACTCCCCTTCTTTGTGGGCGAGCTGGACGACTTCGTCTACAGCGAAATTAAGGACAGCTGGAATGCGCACTACTCCCGCGCCATCGAAAACCAGCTGGATGTGGTGCACGTGCCCATCGTGCACTACAACACCATCGGCCGGGGCAACAAAACGCTCGTCAATGGCCCCAAGGTGATTGTGGAGTACGACGGCCTGATCACCAGCGCCAACAACGAGCAGGACGTTGGCCAGAAGCCCAGGTCCCCCGCCGAGTGCGTGATCAAGGACACGTACCTGAAGCTCAAATTTCCGAACCTCTGGATGAACCACATCAGCGAAAAGCTGAAGGTGATCATCTACTTCGCGCCGGTGGACGACGAGAACACCATCCTGTACATCCGCTTCTACAACCGCCTTACGAATTTCCCGCCGGTCAATCGGCTGATCGCGCAGGTGGGCAAGGTGATGAACTTCGTCATCGAGCGGCAGGACCGGCGCGTTGTGATCACGGAAAAGCCCAAGGCGTCCAGCTACCGATCCAGTGAGAAGTTGCTGATTGGCGACGGCCCGATCATCCAGTACCGGAAGATGCGCGAGGCGCTGAAGTCAAAACTAAATCCCTGACCAAACAATGCGGGACGCCCGGAAACCGGACGCCCCGCATTAATTTTGAAACCAGATGCCCTTGAATAGAAACGCATGCGGATCAGGGAGAAATCCCGAAAAGCAGATCCACATAGTCGCTCAGCCATCGGCGGGCGTCGTTCTCATCCCGCAAGTTGACGCCCGTTTCCTTCCGGAGCCGGTCCGCGCGAAGGAACGCGACCTGTATCCCAAAGATCATAGTGCTGGTGACCATCAGGGGATCGCGTCGAAGGCCTCTTTCCGCCAGCGCGCCCACAACCAGCGGCAGATACGCCCGGATGGTCTGGGCGGTATTGTCGTTGTCGCCGGGGTTCTGGTGATCGGTCAGGATGGAAATCCGCGAGATGTTCTCGTTTTTGAACAAAAAGTCCAGGTTGATTTCCAGAAGCCGCTTCAGCTTCTCCTGGGCGGTGGGCTTTATGACGGCGGCGGAAACTTCGCCGAATTTTTGGATCACGTCGCCGATCATGGCTTGAACACACTGCGCGATCAGGTTTTCCTTGGTTTGAAAGTGGTAGTTGATCTGGCTGACGCTGGTGCCGGCGGCCTTGCAGATGTCCCGCACGGGCGTATCCATCAGGCGGCTGTCCGGCGCTTCCAGGAGCCTGATGGTCGCCTGAAGAATGGCCTGCTTCGTGTCCTGTTTCATGGCGGAGCCTTAGCGGACGAGGAAGTACAGGCGCCCGACGAGCGTTTTGACCGCGACGCAAACGGCGATCACCCAGAGCGCCGTGGCGGGATCCTGCAAAACGGAGATTTTCCACTGGAAGACCTGCGTCAGGAAGGCCACCAGCGCGATCGTACCGAAAAGATACCCGACGATGGACAGCGGGTGCGCCGGAGCGCCCGTGATGAACCTGCCGACGCTGATGGTACAAAACACCATGCCGATTGCGCCCAGCGTGATCGCCGCTGACCTCGGCCCGTCGATGAAAAGGATTTTCTTCCCGGACAGCCCCGCGTATACGATCAGCGCGGTGACGCCCAGCGTAAGGATGGGCACCAAGATTTCGAGGAAAATCATGTTTTTACCTGCTTTCTCCACGGTCTGTACCCCACTTTCGAATGTGAACATCGTTTGAAACATTGTTCGAAAACAGTATATGTTCTGGATGGATGGATGTCAACACCCTCATCAAGTTTTTACCAAAGCCCGTTCCATGACCAGCGGACGCAAGGCGAAAGCGCCCGACGCACGAACGGATGGCGTCCCCGAAACCGGATGCTTTCGCCATGCATCAAAGCGGAGCGTCCATCAAGCGAACGCTCCGTTTTTCCTGTTTCGGGCTTCTTGTCAGGACTTCACGCTGCGGAACTCGTCAAGCAGCTTTTCGATCTCCGCCGCCAGCTTCTCCGGCGCGAGCGCCGGGGAGAACCGCTTGAGCGGATTCCCCGCGCGGTCGATGAGGAACTTTCCGAAATTCCACTTGATGTCGCCGCGCTTTGCGAAGGGCTTGAACACCTTCACCTTGCGCTCGAAGGACCGGGCCTCCTCATCGCCCTCGTCCTCCGGGAGGCGCTCCTTCAACCAAACGAACAGTGGGTCCGCGTCCTTGCCGTTCACGTCGATCTTGGCGAACCTCGGGAAGGTCGTGCCGTAGTTGAGTGTGCAGAACGCACCGATCTCCTCGTCGGTGCCTGGCGCCTGGTTCAGAAACTGGTTGGACGGGAAGTCCAGCACTTCAAGCCCCCTGTCCCGGTACTTTTTGTAGACGGCCTCAAGGCCCTCGTACTGCGGTGTAAGCCCGCAGCGCGTGGCGGTGTTGACGATCAAGAGCACCTTACCGGCGAAATCTTGAAGCGAAACGGACTTTCCGTCCACGCCCTTGACGGTGAAATCATAGACAGTCATGTGCGTCCTCCTTCAAATTGTCCAATATTTTGTATAGCAGCCCGTAGAGCAGCCGCGCTTCTTCCGCCGTCAGCGGAATGCACGACCCGATCTTCGGGGGGATCGCCTCGGCCCGTCCGCGAAGCGCCATACCCGCTTCCGTGACCGTCAGAATCACGCTGCGCTCGTCCTCCGGGTCCCGCCTGCGATGGACGAGCCCCCGCTCCGCCATCTTCTTGAGCATCGGCGACAGTGTGCCCGCGTCCAGGAACAGCCGCCGCCCCAGCTCTTTTACGGTCAGTTCCCGCTCCTGCCATAAGACCATCATCGCGATGTACTGGGTGTAGGTCAGGTCGATCTCCTTGAGGAGCGGCGCGTACAGCCGGACGACTTCCTTCGCGCTGGCGTATAGCGGGAAGCACAGCTGCTTTTCCAGTTTCAGCGTTTCGATCGCGTCCATCTTGGCCTCCACAGGATTTATTGTTTGCAATTATATTTTATACAATTAATTTCTCTTGTCAATCATTTTTTGAAAATTAACGACCCACCCGTAAAAGGGCGGATCGTTTTCGAAGAAGTATTGCTTATTTCAAACAATGTCGTCCTGACCCCCGGTACTCTGCGTAAAACTGCCCACGCTTACAAAACGGAAGCAAAATTACCTTGGCCCACCAAAGAATAGTGTGGCCTTCTGCCTTATCCTTCGCTGCAACTTCCCGATCAAACCAAACTTGATATGAAGCTTCTGGGCAATATCACTATTGTCATACCCCTGCATCCGAAGACGGACAAACCTCTGTTCCAAAGAACTCAACGTCCGGAAAAAAATAAGAATATCGATGTATGATTGATCCTCTTGTGTAATTGCCAGCATATTGCTATAGGTCATACCGCCTTGCTCTGTACTAAGTTGTGTGTTTAATCCGCAAGGCAGCATACGCCTCAAAATCTCCCATGCCGGTGCGCCACGTACGAACTGCCCGAAGCAATCCCACCTTCGCAATTGATAATGCATCGTCACGTTCAAACCCGCGTATTTTTGAGGCCATGTTCTGCACCAGTTTTTCGTACGCTCGACAAACATCCCCTTCGGTTAACTTCATGATAAAGCGCCTTCCTTAGGCAGCATATCCTTGAGTCCTTTTTTGCGGGGTTTCTGTTCGGCCACCCCACTTTTCGGTCTGACCTCTTGAATTGGCGCAAGCGATCCAACCCAATAGTCCGATACTTGCTCAAATGTGTAACGAGCCGGGAAGGATACCCCGGCGCTAGCAAGCGCCTGCACAAATTTCTGCGCCTTGATCGCGCAGCTTTTCGGAATCTTGCAGGCTTTTTCATTCTCAGCAGTCCGAAGTGCAACCTTCTGACCGTCTGCTGTTCCTGCGAGGACAACCATAGATCCAAGCTCATTTCTGAGCCGCATGTTCATCGTAACAGTTCCCCCTGCGTTAATCGTCACGGCAGGAACATCGGCAGCCTTCTCAGGCCTATAAACGATGAATTCAATAGAACCAATAATAACAGTCTCCACTTGCTTCCCTGTGCAATCCATAAACCTTGCCCCCTTCAAAAGTCCATATAGTGAGAAATTGGCATTTCCCAAATTTAGTATATTTTTCGTCGCACCTATCTTCAACCAATATAATTGCAAAAATGAATTATTTTGACTATAACTAAATATATTCCTTACATAATTTTATTGTCACGTAAATAATAATACTTATAATTACGTTATGTATTGCACCAATGCCTGATAATATTCCAGGCTTGAAGCGATCAAATTGTGGTATACTGATCCCAGAATCGCCGGGGAGTGAACGCGGGCATGAAGATACAGAAACGGCAGGACTACGAGTTCGCCGTGATCCGGGGCCAATACGGAAAACTGAAGGAACTGGCGGCGCACACCAAGACAAAAAACCTGTGGCAGCTTGAGGCGACGGTCCGGGACAAGCTCAAGACGCTGAACCGGCTGCGTTCCCATGCCCCGAAGGGCTTTGACGAGGTCAGCAAAAACTACACGAAGCTCCTGGATGAGCTTTCCCGCCGCATCCTGGATGATTACAACCGCCATCATGACACCCAGTTCCGGTTCGAGGAGGTCATTAAGGGCAAGTTCCGCGCATATCTGAACGCCGGGGTCTTGTCGGTTTTGATGACCAGCCACATCCCAAGGCTGCTGGCCGACGCCTTCAACCGGTGCTTCCCGGATAATCCCAAGGACGAGTACCAGAAGGCCCGGAAAACGCGCCGCAGGTTCATCCTGCACCTGGGCGACACCAACACCGGCAAGACCTATCAGGCGATCCAGCGGCTGATGGAGAGCGGGCAGGGCGTGTACCTCGCGCCGCTGCGCCTGTTGGCGCTTGAAAACTACGAGTGGATGAACAGCGAAGGCTCGCCCTGTAGCCTCTTGACGGGCGAAGAGGAGATCCTGGTCGAGGGGGCGCGGCTGACCAGTTGTACAGTTGAAAAGCTGAACCTGTCGAAGCGCTACCGCGTGGCGGTGGTGGACGAGGCGCAGCTTCTGGCCGATCCCCAGCGGGGCGCGGCGTGGACCCGCGCGATCCTGGGGCTGGACAGCCCCGAAATCCACGTATGCGGCGCGCTGAACGCGAAGGATCAGCTGATGCGCATGGTGGAGGACTGCGGGGACGAGCTGGTTTTGAACCTCTACGAGCGCAGTGTGCCGCTCTCCATCGTGCGGGAGCCGGTGGAGCTTTCGAAGGTCCAGCAGGGCGACGCGCTGGTCGCCTTTTCCAAGAAGCGGGTGGTCGCGCTGGCCGAGTACCTCTCCTCTCGGGGCATATCCGCCGCGGTGATCTACGGCGACCTGCCGCCCGAGGTGCGGCGGCTGCAGTGCGCCGCGTTCAACCGGGGCGAGCGGCCGGTGCTCGTGTCCACCGACGCCATCGGCATGGGCGTAAACCTGCCCATCCAGCGCATTCTGTTCACGGAAATCAGTAAGTTCGACGGCGAGGAGATCCGCCCGCTGACCTCCCAGGAAGTCAAGCAGATCGCGGGCCGGGCCGGGCGTCTGGGCATCTACGATGTGGGCTATGTCGGCTCGACGGGCGGCGGGCAGGCGTTCCTCGAAATGCAGCTGGAATCCGCCGATTCGCCGGTGGAGCAGGCGATCGTCGGTCCCAGCGAGGCGATCCTGTCGATCGGTCTTCTGCCTCTTCGGGATAAGCTCGCGCTTTGGTCCACGCGCGAGGAAGCCCTGCCCTATTATCGCAAGATGGACGTGCGGGATCAGCTCTTGGTGCTGGACAGGATCGCCTCCTACCGCCTGCCGGAGAAGACCCAGTGGCAGCTGATCATGCTGCCCTTCGACGTGCACAGCGAATTGAGGATGATGCAGTTCCTCTCCTATGTGGAGGCGTGCTTTGTGCGGCACGAAAAGGCGCTTCTGAGGCCCGTGATGGAGGCGCAGGACCTTTCCTTTCTGGAGGGGTATTATCAGGCCGTCAACCTCTACTACGGCTTTTCCCGCGCCTTCTCGCTCACCTTCGACGAGTCCTGGGTCTACGAGACCCGTCGGCAGGTCAGCGAACGGATCAACCGCCAGCTGAACAGGCGCTGACAGTTCGGTTCCGCATAGACCAACAAGGCAACAACATCTGTTGAAACCGACCCCAAAACAGGAAAGAGCCGCTTCATGCCCGGCCCGCGTAACTAAACGCGGATGCATTGCGGCTCTTCTCCTTCTTTCAGCGTCTGGTGTTCGGTCCCAGCGCCTCCTTCTTCGCGTTGTGGTTCTGATTCCGGTTGTCCCCGGGCACGGATTCGATCGCGTTCTTCAGGTTTTCCTGCTTGTTGGGTTTCTTGCCCTTGTCGTGCGCTTGCTTTGCCATGAACTCACCTCGGGCATAGTCTGCCGGGAAATCGGGCAAATATTCCCAAAGACCGGCTGACGTCAGTACTTCCCGAATTCCTCGTCGCTCAGCGCGATCGAGGGCATTCCGGCAACGCGGACCGGGCGAGCTTCCACGTGGCGAGGCTTCATGGACACCACATTGGGCGCCTTCTCCATGACCGGTACGGCTGGCCTGAACGAGGTTTCTGCGGTCTTTTTGAGCCGGAACTTGCCGACCGACAGGCGCATCATCTCGGCCTGGCCCGAAAGCTCCTTGCTGGCCGCCGCGCTCTGCTCCGAGACCGCGGAATTGGCCTGTACCACTTGGGAAACCTGCATGACCGCGTGGTTGATCTGCTGAAGCCCCGTCGCCTGCTCGCTCGACGCCACGTCGATCTGCTTGACCAGGGCAGCCGCCTGCGCCACGCCTTCGACGATCTGGTTCAGCGCTTCCGCCGTGTGCACGGCCAGCTTCGTACCCGCTTCCACCTTTTTGATCGAGCCCTCGATCATGTCGGTCGTCTCCTTGGCCGCGCTTGCGGACTTGGCCGCGAGGTTTCTCACTTCCTCCGCCACGACGGCGAACCCCTTGCCGTGCTGCCCGGCGCGGGCCGCCTCCACCGCCGCGTTCAGCGCCAGGATGTTGGTCTGGAACGCGATGTCGTCGATCACCTTAATGATCTTGGAAATGCTGGAGGAGGACTGGTTGATCTCCTCCATGGCTCTGAGCATCTCCTGCATCTGTCCGTTGCCCTGCTCCGCGTTGCCCTGCGCGATGCTCGCAAGCTTGTTGGCCTGGCTCGCGTTCTGCGCGTTGAGCTTGGTCTGGGAGGAGATCTGCTCCAGGGAGGCCGTCAGCTCCTCAATGGAACTCGCCTGCTCCGACGCGCCCTGGGACAGCGACATGCTGGAGTCCGCCAGCTGGCTGGCGCCGGAGGAAACCTGCTCGGAGGCGGCGAAGATGCCGCCCAGCACCTCATTGAGGTTCGTGGTCATCCGGTGGCAGGACGATGCCAGATTGCCGATCTCATCCTTCGTGTCGATATCGATGTCCAAGGTCAGGTTGCCGTCCGCGATGCCCTCCGCGGCGAGAGAGATTTTCTTCAGCGATCTGCTGATCAGGCGAGAGATGTACATTGCGATCAGGATGGCCAGGATCAGGCCGATGAGAAGCGCGATGCCAACCGTCAAGATCGCCGTGTTGGCCATGTTTGCGTTTTCCGCCGATTGATCCGCGGCGTACCCACGCTTGATCTCGACGAGATTCAGGATGGCGTTCTGCTCCGCCTGCTCCGCCGCATAGCACGCGTCCGACTGTAAGAGCGCGAAGGCTTCCGTATCCTTGTTCTCCCGGGCCAACTGGACGATTTGATCCATGTACCCCACGAAGACTGCCCTGGTGTTCATGAATTCATCGTAAGCATTCTGCTCATCCTGCTCCAGGATGGAGCTTTTGTAAGCGTCCGCGTTCTCGTTGATCTCCGCCCGGCGATCCGCGATTCTTTGTTCCTGGTCCGCGATCTTCGCAGCATCGTTGTTGAGGATGATGTCTCGCAGGTTGACCCGTACGCGCTGGAAGGCGGTGGCGACCTGCGAAAACTGCGCGATGGGCACCGTCATCTTTTCGTACATCAAAAGGTCGTTTTCATTGATGGACATCAGGTTCATGATGCCCACGGCGGCAATGGCCACCGCGACCGCAATGACGATCGAAAAACCCAACAGGAGCTTCTTGGAAATCTTCATGTTTGCATACCACTTCATGGCTTATTCTCCTTCAACTTTCTGTTTCAGCGCCGCCGTCTCATTGTTCAGGAGGATTCTCAGATCCAGTAGCCGCTTGATTTCTCCGCCCGCTTTTCCGAAGCCCTGGATGTAGCCCGATTCGCGCCGGTTGATCTCCGGCGGCGGGGCGATATCCTGTTCCGGAATGGCGACCACCTCGGCCACCCGGTCGACAATCAGGCCGATGGATGTGTCCAGGTTGTCCACGACGATGATGCAAGTCCTCGCATCGTAGCTTAAAGCCGGCTTGCGGAAGCGCAGTCGGACGTCCATGACGGGGATGATCTTTCCGCGCAGGTTAATCACGCCCCGGATGTGCTCCGGGAAGTCTGGGATCTCTGCGATCGGCTGAATCCCGATGATCTCCTTGACGTATTCGATCCCGATGCCGTAGACTTCGCTTCCAATGGTGAAGGTGAGGTACAAGTCGTCCTGTGTGTCCCGTTCGCCGCGGCCCTCCGCATCCACAATTTGTTGCACTTCCTACAACTCCTTATCGCGTATACTTTTTCCCAGGCGCCAGACATGGAGTGCGGCCATGTGGCGCGGGGAAACCAATCAATCCGAATGTGCCGGTGTATGGACATGGTCGGCATGGGCTTCCCGCTATGCTCCATCCATTCCGCTCGGTGGTTTTGGTTCGATAATCCGAAAACGTTTTATGGGTGCGTCAATCGACCCGTTATCTCCTTGTGATCTCTGCAAGTGCGAAAAATCACGCGAAACGGTAATGCGATGGCAAACCATGCGCTTGCTAAACAAGCCGGTTTGTTTTTGTTTTTTTTTCTATTTTTGTATTTTTTGCGTTGGAAGCCTGTGTCTTGGCGCTGCGCAACCTTGGTCTTGAGGAATTACGTTATTGCGGTAGGCCAGCGGTGGTGTGGAGGCGGGATCACATGGATTTCGTCATGTAAGGTTTTCGTTGCAGGGTATCGAGTTCATGTTAAGTCTATATTTCGCAACTTCCAGCCTGTTCTTATATGCATTTTTTTCATCAATTCCATTAGGATTTTTCACATTTAGTAGTTATCTTAGGTCTATTTGCCTCCAAAATCCCCTTCCGAAGAAGTAAACTGGTACCGATCCCCTAACGTCGCGCGTGACACACTGTGGTTACACGCTGACAAACAATATATCGGCTCCGTTTAAAGAAAATTGATACGATCAATAGAAAAAAATACAACTTCCTTGTTTCTGCGTTTTTTCTGGCGAACGTACCGGCCGGCCCCTCCCCTGGTCAGTGCCTTTGTCCAGGAAAATGCTTTGGCGGAAAGTACATATTCTATTCATTATTATCTAACTTCTCGAAAATATTCAAGGGATAACCGGTCCGACCAAGGCGCTGTTGGCCGGCCGGATTCGCCAGGCTGTCGCACGAGCCGCTCCGATGAAAATCCGCCGCGGATTGTGGAAATATACGCTGAATGACCCGCATATAAATTAGAAACTTCTGTTTGCATTTTTTAGCAAAAGCACTGTCTCATTGTCGGAAAATGGCAGCGCTTGTCAAGGCGGTTTGCCCGAAGTGTAAAGCGTGATGTGAATTTATTTTTTAAAAGAACTTGACGAAACCGTTTTCGTTCGCTATAATTCAACCATCCTACATGGTGTCGCGATCATGTAAATAATCGGAGGTGCTTGAGAACAATGAAGAAGCTAATGGCGCTTACCCTGTGTCTGGCAATGACCCTGACGATGATGCTCGCCGGCGTTTCCGCGTCTGCGGAATCCAAGGGTGTCATCAACCTGTACACCTTCACCGATGAAGTGCCCAAGATGCTCGCAAGGTACCTCGAGCTGAACCCGGACTTCGGCTACACGATCAATCCGACCATCATCGCCACCACCGACGGCCTCTACCAGCCCGCGCTGGACCAGGCGCTGGCGGCCGGCGGAGCGGACGCGCCCGACATGTACTGCGCGGAGTCCGCGTTCGTGCTGAAGTACACCCAGGGCGACATGTCCGGCTATGCCGCGCCCTATTCCGAGCTGGGCATCAACGTAGCGGATGAGACCAAGGCCGCCGACATCGCCCAGTACACCATCGACATCGGCACCCGTCCGGCGGATGGCCAGTTGGTGGGCCTGGGCTATCAGGCCACCGGCGGCGCGTTCATCTACCGCCGCTCCCTCGCCAAGGATGTCTGGGGCACGGATGATCCCGCCGTCATCGCCGATAAGGTCGGCCCCGGCTGGGACAAGTTCTTCGCAGCCGCCGCGGAACTGAAGGCGAAGGGCTACGGCATCGTCTCCGGCGACGGCGACATCTGGCACGCGGTGGAGAACAGCAGCGAAAAGGGCTGGATCGTCGACGGCAAGCTGACCATTGACCCCGCCCGCGAAGCGTTCCTGGATCTGTCCAAGCAGCTCAAGGACAACGGCTACCACAATGATACCCGCGACTGGACCGACGCCTGGTTCGCCGACATGAAGGGCATCGGCGCGCAGCCAATCTTCGGCTTCTTCGGCCCCGCCTGGCTGATCAACTACGTCATGGCCGGCAACTCCGGCGGCACCAAGGCCGGCGAAGGCACCTACGGCGACTGGGCTGTCTGCAACCCACCCGTGGGCTTCTTCTGGGGCGGCACCTGGGTCATCGCCAACAAGGATTCCGAGAAGAAGGAAGCCGTCGGCAAGCTGATCGACTGGATCACCCTCCAGTGCGACGACAAGGGCCTGCAGTACTACTGGGCCAATGGCACGCTCAACGGCGAGGGCGGCACCAAGGACACCGTCGCCTCCGGCACCGTGATGGCGATGTCCAACGGCACGCTCGATTTCCTCGGCGGCCAGAACATGTTTGACGTGTTCGTGCCGGCCAACCAGTTCGCCAATGGCAAGAACCTGACCCAGTACGACGAGACCATCAACAACATCTGGCGTGACCAGGTCCGTCAGTACACCGCTGGCAACGTGGACCGCGCTGGCGCGATCGCCGCGTTCAAGCAGTCCGTCGCCGACCAGCTCGGCATCGAGGCCGCGAACTGATTCCAACTAAACCAACGCATGGACGGACGGTCACCCGTCCGTCCATGCAATTTCGAATCCACCGCGTTTTATAAACGGAAAGCCACCGGAAGGAAATACCGATTTCCCAGGCGAATTCTTCCAGTAAGTTTTCATCTACGCCCCAACTGGTGATTATAGAAGGAACCGGCGCAGGTAGCCGGTTCAGGCATGAAAAGAAATGGGGCCCTGCGCAATAAATCGCAAAATCGGACCCTGCCCAACCAAGGCATACTACACTCGAAGGAGGAAACGCCATGCAAGCGAGCGGCAAGCGAATCAAGAGCGTCAGCTATGCCAAATATGGCTATATCTTCAGCATTCCCTTCATTCTGACGTTCCTTTTTTTCTCGCTGTACCCGACGCTGTTTACCGCGGTGATCGGGTTCACCGACTTCAAGGGCGTCGCCACGCAGACCTTTCATTTTCTGAAAGACCCGTTTGCGAACTTCGCAAGCGTGCTCAATAATGGCACCTTTCAAAATTCCCTGAAAAACACCGTCGTCATCTGGGTGATCAACTTCATCCCGCAGCTCGGCCTTGCGCTGCTTCTGACTGCCTGGTTCACAGGCAGAAACCGTAAAATCCGCGGACAGGGCGCGTTCAAGGTGATGTTCTACCTGCCCAACATCATTACCGCCGCCACCGTGGCCATCCTGTACGCCTCGATCTTCGGCTACCCCGTCGGTCCCGTCAACGACATTCTCACGTCGCTCCACCTGACCAGCGGCCCCTTCGACTTCTCCACCAGCCCCTGGGGCGCCAAGCTGGTCGTGGCGTTCATCCAGTTCTGGATGTGGTACGGCTACACCGCGATCATCCTGATCTCGGGCGTATTGGGCATCAACCCGGAGCTCTTCGAATCGGCGGAGATCGACGGCGCCTCGCATTCGCAGACGTTTTTCCGCATCACGCTGCCCTGCCTGCGCACGATCCTCTTATTCACGCTGATCACCAGCCTCATCGGCGGCCTGAACATGTTCGACATCCCCAAGCTCTACATCTGGAACGGCGGCCCCGCCAATGAGACGATGACAACCAGCGTCTTCATCTACGCGCAGGCCTTCAGTGGCGCGTACCTGTACAACCGCGCCGCCGCCGCCAGCATGATCATGTTCGTGATCATCTCACTTCTCTCAGCCGTCGTGTTCTACATGATGCGCGACCGGTACGAAGTGCGCGCGCTGAAGCAGTTGAAGCGCGACCAGCGGGCGATGCGCAAAGCGAAAAGGGAGGTGGCGGGACGATGATGGCCAGAGCGAAAAAGAGGCGCAGCAACCACGTTGTCATCTATACCGTCAGCATCCTCCTGGCGATCCTGAGTATCATCCCGTTTTGGATCATGATCGCGAACGCCACCCGGAGCACCTACCAGATCCAGCAGCACGCGATCTCGCTGATCCCGTCTGAGTTCCTGATGAGCAACTTCAAGGTGCTCACGGGCAAGAGCTTCAACCCTGCGACGGGCTTTGTCAACTCGCTCCTGGTGTCCACGGGTTCGACCGCCTGCGCGGTGTACTTCTCCGCGCTGACGGCCTACGCGCTGGTTGCCTACAACTGGAAGCTGCGCCAGCCGTTCTTCACGCTGATCCTGGCGGTCATGATGATCCCGACTCAGGTCATCTCCATCGGCTTCTACCAGTTCATGTACCGGATTGGCATGACCAACAACCTCCTCGCGCTGATCCTGCCCAACATCGCGGCGCCGATCACCGTGTTCTTCATGCGCCAGTACATGCTCCCGGCGCTGAGCCTTGACGTCGTGGCGTCCGCTCGCATAGATGGCGCGGGCGAGTTCAGCATCTTCAATCGGATCGTGATCCCCATCCTGAAGCCGGCGCTGGCGACCCAGGCCATCTTCACGTACGTAAACAGCTGGAACAACCTTTTTATGCCGATGATCCTTCTGACCAGGAAGGAGAAGTACACCATGCCCATCATGGTGAGCCTGCTGAAAGGCGACATCTACAAGACGGAATACGGCGCGGTGTACCTCGCGCTCTCCTTGTCGGTGTTCCCGCTTCTGATCGTGTACTTCATCCTGTCCAAGTACATCATCGCCGGCGTTGCGCTCGGCTCGGTCAAGGAATGATGCGGGACGAGCGGCAGGCCTTCTGGGAAGGCCTGAAACGGACGCTGGGCGCGGCGGCGGACCTGATCCTTCTGAACTTTCTGATGATCCTTTTCTGCGTCCCGGTCGTGACCGCGGGCGCGGCATGGGTCGCCGGATATCAGCACATGCTGCGCATCGTGCGGCGGGAAGAGACGGGTTTTCCGCTCCATTCGTTCTTCGCGGATTTCCGAAAAGCATTTCGGCAGGCGACGGCTGCGTGGCTGATGCAGCTCACCTGCCTTGCCGTTCTCGCCGGAGACTACTATTACGCCGTGCACGTGTCCCATCCAGTCAACCGCTTCTTCCTGGCCTTCTCCATCGCGATGGCGGTGGTGCTGTCCAGCGCTTCGGTCTGGCTGTTCCCGCTGATGGCAAGGTATGATAACGCGCTGCGCGGACATATGAAAAACGCTTTTTTGATGGCGGTCGCGCTGCTGCCGAAGACCTTCCTGGCGCTCATCGTCCAGCTCGCCTTCCTCGCGCCGCCGCTGTTCTTCCCGGATATTCTGATTCCGCTCGGCTGGTTCTGGGTGCTCTTCGGCCTCTCGCTGCCAATGTTCCTGACCGCGAAAATCTTCCGCAAACCGCTCGCCAGCGATCAACAGCCCGGCGAGGACGGGCAGGACTGAGCCTAACCTCAGTTTGCCGCTCCGGTCACGGGCTTCGTGCAGAACGCCTCCAAAAAGAGCCTTTGATGCTCCCCTCGCTCCGCCTCGATTTCTTCCTCTCCCCTGCCGCCTTCGCCCTGCGCGAGGCTGCTCTCGTAAAACTCGTAGACATAGAAGGCGTGGAACTCCATCGCGGCGATCACCGGGTCAAGCGCCTTCATTTTCCCAGCGTCCATCAACTTTTTAAAGCCTTCGGCAAGAACCCTGCGCGGGCGCACGATCAGTTCCTCCAGCAGCATCTTTCGGATGGAGGCGTTGTGGAACTGCTCGCGCAGCAGGATCGTGCCGATTTTTGCGTAGAGCGGTTGGGAGAAGAACGACCGGTTTGCGTCATCGATGTTGCGGATGAACGTGCCCACGCACAAGCCTTCATCGATTTGAAAGTACGGGTAGACGCCGCTTTGCAGGCGTTCGCTGAAGAAGGCGGCGATTTGCTCCAGGATGTCTTCTTTGCTTCGAAAATGGTTGTAGATGGAAGCGGCCTTGATGCCTACCTTGGCCGCAATCTCCCGCAGCGTGACCGCCTCATACCCCTTTTCCGAGAACAGCTCGATCGAAACCCTCAGGATTTTTTCCTTGTTGGCGGCGCATTCCGGGCAAATGATCTCTATCATGGTTTGAATTCCCTCCATCCATTTTAGTGTAGGCCTTGGTTGTTAGGTTGTCAAGTCGCGCCTCAACAGGGGAATTGCAAGATTTTTCCAATACTTTACGATGGAAATGAATCTTCGGATGGCAAAACTAACATTGTTAGCATATCATGGAATCAACGCGGCCCGACAGGGCGGAAAGGAAGTTTCACTTGAAAGCGTTGATTGTGTATGCGTCCAAAACCGGCGCTACAGAAGATGTCGCCAGAACCATGGCGAAAAGAATTGGGAAAGACTGCGCGCTCTACGACTGCCGGAAAAAGGTGTTCACCCCCGTCCGGCCGTTGATGAACGAGGCCGCGGCGGACCTGGACCTTCAGGCCTACGATCTGGTCATCATCGGAACGCCCATGTACATGGGGAAACCGATAAAGGAAGTCGCAAGGTTCTGCGCCGAGCAGGAAAAAGTGTTGGCATGTAAAAAGTTGGCGTTCTTCACACTGGGCATCGGCACGGCGCAGGCGGCCAAAGACTATCTTTGGATGTCCTTGCCCGGAAGGCTCCTGGCCACACAGCCCTCGCATTACCACATGGGCGGCGAGATTCGCGACGAACGGCTGAACCCCCTGGAGCGGCTCGGGATGCGGGAGTATCATAAGAAGGCCGTCGAGAAGCCGTCCATCGACCTGAAAGAGATCGTCATGGCCTGCGAAGCGTTTACCCGGTACCTTGAAACGCAACAGGAGGCACTGCCATGCAAGGGAGCATAAAGTACAAGAAGAGGACGTGGTTGAAGGTGGTTTGGATCATCCTGGTAATTATCGCGCTGCTCGTCGCAGCCATGATGGGCTTCGCCCTGTTGGGCAAGGGCAGCACCGAGAGCCTGAAGCTGAACGGCGCCACCGCCTCGGCGCTGGAAGACGGCGTCTACGCGGGCAATTACGACGCGTTCCGGTGGAGCAACGCCGTGGAAGTGACCGTCAAGGATCACCAAATCGAGGCGATCCGCGTGACGAAGCCCCAGGTGGTGGCAAAACCCGCGACCATCGAGGAACTGACGAACCGCGTACTTTCAAGCCAATCCACCACGGTCGACACGGTGTCCAGCGCGACCATCGACAGCAAGGCCTTCCTGAAGGCCGTGGAAGACGCGCTGACGCCCGCGGGCTGAAGTTCCATCACATACCGAAGAAGCCGGAAGGGGCAAGTCCCTTCCGGTTTTCTTTGCCCCACGGCGCATAGGTTTCAGTCCCACCCCTGTGAACATTCGGTTATTTTTGCCAGACTCCATTGACATTCCGACGGCCGCCGCATACAATTTCATTGAACAATCGTTCATTGATCTAATGTTCAACATTCAAGGAATGCGGGGGAAATCATCATGGCAAAGAAAGTTATCATCATCGGCGCGGGGCTCGCGGGACTCAGCGCGGGCATCTGCCTGCAGGAGAAGGGGATCTCGACAGAAATTGATGAGCTCGCGCCCTGGGCGGGCGGTCAGTGCACGGCCTGGGAACGGGGCGGATACCGGTTTGACGGCTGTATTCACTGGATGGTGGGCACCCGGACCGGCGACCCGATCAATACGATGTACAAGAAAGTGGGCACGCTGGGCGAGGCCACCAAAATCTACAACGCCCCCGGCGTCCAGCTGGAGATGGGCGGCGAGCTGGTGGAAGTCCCGCTGGTGTTTGAGAAGTTCAGGGAGTTCCTCCTGAAGCAGGCCGCGGGGGACAGAGACAAAATCGAGGCCATCCTTCAGGACATCAAGGTCATGATGGAAACCGCAATGCCTCTGGGCGCGCCGACCAACCTGAGCGAGCTTCTTAAGTTCGTGTTCGAGGGCCGCGGCTTCCTGTCGATGGCCAAAAAGCACGGCAAGGAAACCGTGAAGGATTACCTTGCGGGGCTGAGGAGCGACAAGGTGCGGCAGATCCTGTACCGGCTCATGCCGCCGGAATACTCGGCGGTGGGCCTGATCATGATGCTGGGCACCCGCATGAGGGGCAACGCCGGCTACCCCATCGGCGGCGCGAGCGAGGTCATCCGGCGCATGGTGGATAAATACAAGGCGCTGGGCGGCCAGCTCCACCTGAACACCCGCGTGGACGAAATCGTCGTCGAAAAGGGTGCGGCCACGGGCATCCATGCCAAGGGCGCGTTCCACCAGGCCGACTACGTCGTCGCCGCCTGCGACGCCTACGACGCGCTGAAGAAGATGCTGGGCGGCCGGTACGCCCACCCCCAGCTGGACGGGCTTTTGAAGGACGGGAAGCTGTTCGATCCGCTGATCCTCGTATCCTTCGGCCTCGACAAGCGCTTTGACATCCCGTTCTCCGTGTCCTGCGAGAGTCCGGAGGGCATCGAAACCTCCCCCACGACGAAGGCCCACAGCTTCGGCCTCCGCGCCTTTGATTTCGACCCGGGCGCCGCGCCCGAGGGTTGCAGCAGCGTGATGGTTATGATCGAAGCGCCGTTTGAGTACTGGACGAACCTGCGCGCAGCCGACCACGCCGAATACAAGCGGCAGAAGCAGCGCCTGGCCGATGCCGTCGCTTCGGAGCTGGACAGGAGGATGCCGGGCTTCGCAGCCAGCATTCGCGTCACCGACGTCGCGACCCCGGCCACTTACGTGCACCTAACGAACGTCTACAAGGCCTCCTTTGAAGGCTTTGCCCCGATCCCAGAGCTGCTCACCGTGAACATCAACCGGAAAATCCCGGGCCTCGAGCGGTTCATGCTCTCCGGGCAGTGGACCACCGTCGGCGGGGGCATCTGCACCGCGGTGGCGGACGGCATGGCGGCCGCAAAAAAAATCGCGAAGGAACTTCGATAGATGACGCGACAGAACAAGCGGGAAGCGCAGCGAATTTTACGAAGGCAGCAGATCCTGGAGTGCGCGCTGGATATGATCATCACCGGAGGATTTACGGCCATGACCATTCGGGGCATCGCGGAAAAGCTGAACATCTCCACGGGCCTGTTCTTCAACTACTTTGAGACCAAGGAGCAGGTGTACGAAGAACTGATCCGCATCGGCCTTTCCGGCCCGGCGGCGGTGCTGGGCATGAATGAGGACGGCATCGAACCGATCGAATTGTTTGAACGGATGACCGCGAGTATTTTCCATGGCTTACGGCTCGACGTTTTCAACGGGAAGATGTTCCTGCTCATGGGCCATGCCATTCGCTCCCAAGCCGAGCCGGAAGGCGTCAAAAAGCTTCTGGAAGGTTTCGATCCCGTCACGCCGCTGGTTGGGGTCGTACTGAAAGGCCAGGCGCTCGGCCAGATCAAAAAGGGCAGCCCGCTGGCGCTGATCCTGGCCTATTGGGGCGCCGTCCAGGGGATCTCCGAATCCTACGCCATGAGCCCCGGTGCGCCGCTCCCCGAAAGCGGCTGGGTGGTGGACATCATCCGAGAACGGGCATAACAAAGAGAAAGCATCCTGCCGTATCCATTGCGCGGCAGGATGCTTTCATGTTTGGGCGGATTGCGGAAAACAAACGCGGGAATGCGCACACCGTGTCCGAATGGTCACGGAAGGCCGCATGCTTCACACCCGAAAGCCAAGGGTCACTCAGCGGATTCGGCATCCCTTTCGACCAGCGCCCGCAGTTCGCCCGCGAGCCTTTCCCATTCCTCAAAGGACGCCCGGAGGGTTTCAGGCTTTCCGCCCAGTTGCAGGACGGTGTGCAGTCTTTCGGGCATGCCCTCCGGCTGGGTTTTGAAGCCGCGCGCGATCTCCAGCGAGCGCTTTCGGCTCGGGAAATACGTGCGGTTGAGCGCGAAGAGGGCCGTGAGGAAGTGGTCCAGCGCCAGGTCCAGCGCGAAGTGGTAGAAGAGCACGTCGCCCCGCGAAACCGCCCGCCCCAAATCCTCCATGTCCCCGAGCATCGACGCGTGGCGATCAGCGAGCTTCCGAACCAGCGCCCCGGGATATGTTCCCAGGAGCTCCTTTGCCGATTGCAGCCAACCGCTCCGGTCATACAGCGGCTTCATGCCCGCGATGGTCGCAAGCCTCCCCGTCGGGTAAAAGTAATTGTCCACCTTGTCGAGATGCTCGCCGCGGAGCACCGCCTCCAGGTATTCGCGCTGCGCCCGGGCGTCGAAGTACATCAGCCACACCTCCATGCCCGAGAGGTCGAGGCAATCCCCCTCCCCCCAATGGCGGCTGTGCAGCGCGCCAATCTCAACGCTTCCCATCGCCCCGGCCAGTGGCATAAGCGCTTCCTTCCGCGCCTCGGGCTCCGGGATGCGGCTGCAGAAGATGAACACATCCACGTCGCTCTCGTCCGCGGCGGGCAGTTTCCCGCTTCCGCTCTGCCCGATCGCCTCGACGCCCTCGATCGAGGAGACCAGCGCCACCAGCTTTTCAAAGGCTTCCTGTCTTTCCATGGGACACCATCCTGTCACGCTATAGATTTCATATGTTTCTGCGGCTCGCGCCTGCAAGGCCTATTGCAGCTCTTCCAGGTACCGCCTGACCCCTTTGTATACAAGCCCCTTCGCGACCTCTGAAGCGGGCGGAAACTCCGTCATGTGCTTCGTGCGCTCCTCCAGCGCGTCAAGGTCCAACCCCTGCTTCAGCAGGAAGAACTTTGGGACGTCCGGTTGAATCGCCTTCGCCGGACAACCGTACACGCAGCGCAGGCAGACGACGCACTGGTCCCCGAAAGATGGCTTCCCATCCTTCATTTCGATGTTCCGCCTCGGGCAGTTCGACGCGCACCAGGCGCAGCCGGTGCAGTCGCCGCTCGCTTTGAGCTTCTTTCCAAACTGCCCGCTCTTCATTTTTTCCACGGTGAACATCTTTGCGAACAGCCGATCCAGATGGTGGGGCTTCGTCCGCTTCCCTGCGCCCGCAAGGATACCGTCCGCAAAACGCTCCGCCCTGAGAGGAGCGGCCTTGAGAAGCATGGCGGACAGCACATCGTCATACGCGACGAAGACGTTTGCGGGCATGATGAACATTTCCTCGCCCACGACGCGATAGCCCTTCCGCTCAAGCCGCCGGATGACGTCAACGCGGCAGGCGGTATTAGGCGTCACTTCGCCGCCACCGGACACCGACACGACCGCGGCAACCTTGCCGTTTCCGGAGGACGCTCTTTCGATCCACTCGTCCACAGGGAGAGGCGCGTTGGCGGCGTAGACCGGATATACGAGCAAGGTCAGATCCGCGTCCACCTGCGGGGGCGTCCTGAAGTCCAGTTCCGTCTTGGTCACCGTGAGGCCGCGCCCAAGGAACGCCTGTTCCAGGGCTGCAGCCACCCTGGCCGTCCCGCCGGTTCCGCTGAAATAGACCAGATGGACTGTTTTCATGCGCTCCATGGGAAGCCCCCAATCCTTCATCCCGGAAGGCCGTGCGCCAATCATCCGTTGGTATTGTACACCAAAAAGCGTTCTTCGGAAAGACCCATCGCGCGAGAGGGAAACCGCACCATTTTTTCGGCAACCTCCGTGATAGCGCACAATTTTCATCCGCTCATTATAGTGCAGACATTGAAAATTTGATGAAACGGCTCCGGATGTATTGCATTTCCTCGCGCGGTATGCTATTTTGTTCTTGCAACTGCAATCGATTGCAATATCGGAGGCGCGTATGAAGAGCATCAGCAAAATGAGAGACGGCGCGCGTAGGCGCGTTTCCAGCTACGACCGTTCCGGCGGCAACAAAGACTATTTTACCCTGCCGCCGCATTCGAAGACTGACATCGCGGCGCTCACGGGCGCGGGCTACATCACCCACATCTGGACGACGATGGCCGCGGACGAGGGCGAGGGCGAACCCTACCTCCCCCGCAAGGTTGCCATCCGCATGTTCTGGAACGGCGAAGAGAGCCCCAGCGTCGAAGCGCCGATCGGCGATTTCTTCGGCATGGGCCATGGGCTGACCAAAAACTTCAGCTCAGCGTACCTTGCGATGAGTCCGGAGGACGGCAAGGCGTTCAACTGCTTCTTCCCCATGCCCTTCCGGGACGGCGCGCGCATTGAAATCGAAAATGAATCCGATACAAAGCTCAAATTCTACTTCTACATCGACTATGAGCAGCATGAAACGCTCCCCGAGGACGAGCTGTTCTTCCACGCAGCGTGGCGGCGCGAGTGCCCCGCGGACGGCGTGTCCGATACGGGCATGACCAACGAGGAATACGAGTTCGGCGGCAAGAACACCACCGGCGACGGCAACTACGTGATCCTCGAGGCCACAGGCCGAGGCCACTACGTGGGCTGCAACATGAACGTCCACAACCTGCGCCATACCCAGGAGTGGAACTGGTACGGCGAGGGCGACGACATGATCTTCATCGACGGTGAGGCGTGGCCGCCCTGCCTGCACGGCACCGGCACCGAAGACTACTTCAACACCGCCTGGTGCCCCCAGCAGGAGGTCTGCACCCCCTACCACGGCATCATCCTGGGCGGCGGCCCCAACTGGAGCGGCAAGGTCAGCGTGTACCGCTACCACATCATGGACCCGATCATGTTCCAAAAGAGCATCCGGGTCACCATCGAGCACGGCCACAACAACCACCGGTCCGACGACATCTCCACCACCGCCTACTGGTATCAGACAGGCGAGAACACCTGCTACAAACCCATGCCGAAAGTGGACAAGCGCCTGCCGCTGCCGGAGATCAAGCCGCAGGACCCCTCGGTCATGAAGACCGTGTTCGGGCATCCGAACCCGTAAGCGCATGAGCACGATTTACGACATCGCCGATGCCGCCGGCGTCTCGGCCTCCACGGTTTCCCGCGTGATGGCGGGGCAGGGCTCCAAAAAGAACCGGGACTTGGTGCTCCGGGTGGCGAAGGATATGAACTTCGCGATCAACGACTCCGCGAAGATTCTGAAGACCAAGAAGACCAACCGCGTGATGCTCGCGGTGCCGGACATCTGCAACCCCTTCTACTTCAAGATGATCGAGGGGGCCAACAGCGTATTCGAGCAGAGCGGCTACCTGTTCATGCTCTACTACACCAAGCACAGCCTGGATGAGGAACTGAAGGCCATTCAGCTTCTGAACCAGAAGGTGGTCGACGGCATGATCATGGTCTCCTTCAACTTTACAAAGGAGAACGTTGAAGCCATCAACCAGGCCGAATGCCCGGTGGTGCTGACAAACCGCTACGACTCGCCGGAGGGCGGCGACCTCTTCGACTACGTGTACATCGACACGTACCTGGGCATCAAGCTGTCCACGCAGCACCTGCTCTCGCTGGGCCACAGTCAGATCGCCTATTTCGGCGGCAGTATCCGGGAGCAGACGGGTCTGGAGCGGTACCAGGGCTATCGCGACGCGCTGGCCGAGGCGGGCATCCCGGAGAATCCAGCCTACGTCTTCGAAGCCAACTACTCCGAAAAGGCGGGCTACGCCTGTATGAAGGCGCTGCTCAGGGACCGGCCCGGCGTGACCGCCGTGGTCACGTCCAACGACCTGATCGCGCTGGGCGCGATGACCGCCTGCGGTGAGGAGAACGTCTCGATCCCCGGGGACATCGCCATCACCGGCATGGACGACACGGAATTATCCTCCCGGGTCGCGCCCAGGCTGACCACCGTCGCCATGCAGGAAGGCGAAATCGGACGGATTGCCGCGACGCTCTTGATGGACCGCGTCGCAGGCCTCGGTGCGGAGCGCAAGCGGATCCGCCTGGAGCCGGAACTGATCGTCCGGGAATCCACAGCGCCGGTCCGCAGGTGACGGAAAGCGAATGCGCGGGTCTCCGCGCATGGTACTGCAATCGATTGCAACAGATTTTGCTGCGCCCGAGGGGCGCCGGTAAAATAGACAATCTGGAGGAGGTTTGGGTATGAAGAAAGCGCTCCGCATCCTGGTCCTGGCATTGGTCTTCTCCATGCTGATTACAACCGCCATCCCCTTCGCGTCCGCAGAAGCCCCCGTTAAGCTGACCTTCTGGACATTCCATTCCAGCGCCGAAAAGGAATTCATGGCCTCGCTGCCCGAGCAGTATATGAAGGAGAACCCGGGCGTCGAGATCGAATTTGTGGCCATCCCGCAGGACGAGTACATGGGCTCCAAGCTGACGACCGCCTTCGCCGCCGGCGCGGGCCCGGATGTGTTCTTCATGAGCCCGGGGGACTTTTTGAAGTACGCCAACAGCGGTCTTGCGATGGACCTGACCCCGTACTTCACGCCGGAAATCCTGGCGGACTTCCTCCCCAGCTCGATTGACGCCGTGACCGTGGACGGCAAGATCTGCGCCATCCCGTTCGAGGTGGAACTGCTGGGCCTGTACTACAACAAGACCATGCTCGAAGCCGCCAGCATCACGCCGCCCAAGACCTGGGATGAGCTGATCGCCGCCACCACCGCGCTGACCAAGGACAAGATCGCGGGCCTTCTGATCGAGCCCAACAAGGGCTACTATCAGAACTTCACCTGGTACCCCTTCCTGTGGCAGGGCGGCGCGAACGCCGTGGACATCGCCACCAAGCAGGCCAGCTTTGACAGCCCGGCCGCCATCGCCGCGCTGAAGCTGTGGGGCGACCTGATCAAGGCCGGCGCGCCCGCCAAGATCTCCATTCCCGGCACGTTTGACATTAGCCTCCTGGGCACCGCCCAGACTGCCATGCAGGTCAGCGGCACCTGGGCCATCGCGGACCTCGAGAAGAAGTATGCCGACCAGAATATCGGCGTCGTGCCGCTACCCATCCCGGAGGGCGGCAAGCCCGCCACCTGCGCCGGCGGCTGGAAGATGATGGTCAACGCCAACAGCGCCAACGCCGAAGCGGCCGCCAAGTTCGCCATGTGGTGCTTCGCGGGCGGCGTAGAGAACCCGCTGAAGTGGTGCACCGACGTCAAGTTCGCCTACTCGCCCCGCAAGTCCGTCGTCGAAGCGGGCAAGGACATCTACTCCAAGGGCCTGCGCCAGGTCTTCACCGACGAGATCTACGCCTCCGCGATCGGTGAGCCGCGCTACCCCGCCGAAGTCGTCGACGCCATCGGCAGCGCGCTGCAGAACGTGATGTTCGCCGGCGCCGACCCCGCCACCGAGGCGAAGGCCGCCAACGACAAGATCAACCAGTTCCTCGCGGGCTTCCAGGGCTCCATGTAACGAAGTGAGTCTCGCGGCGGGGGGCAGCTGGCCTGTCCCCCGCCTTTCCCACCCATTCACCCATTCATCCGGGGGAGGTTGAAGCTTTTGAACAAGCATCCGGCAACCACGAAGCGGCGCGGCTTGAAAAGCCAGAAAGCGCAGCGCGCGATGTTCGCGTACCTGATGCTTGCGCCGGACGTGATCGGGCTACTGGTATTCCTGTTTTTGCCGATCCTGCTCTCGGTGTACACCAGCTTCCACAGCTGGAACGCGCTGAACCCGAAGATGACCTTCATCGGGCTTCAGAACTACGTAAACCTCTTCCGTGACACGGTTTTCTGGGATTCGCTCTTAAAATCCCTCATCTACACGCTGATGTTCGTGCCGATGATCTTCGGCTTCTCGCTTTTATTGGCGCTCTTTGTCAACTCGCTGCCGAGACGCGTGGAGGAATTCTTTCGGACGGTCTACTTCGTGCCGTTCGCGATTTCGACGGTCGTGGCGTCCCTCATGTGGCTCTTCATCTTCGACCCGCAGCGCGGCATCGTCAACGACATTCTGAAGCTCGTCGGCATCCCGCCGCAGAGCTTTCTGGGGAACCCCAGCCAGGCGCTCTTCTGCATCGCCTTCATCTCGGTGTGGATCCTCGTGGGCTACTACTCCATCATCTTCCTGGCCGCGCTGAAGGACGTGCCCAAGAGCTACTACGAATCCGCGCGGCTCGACGGCGCGAACGCGTTTGTGATCTTCCGCTCGATCACCTTCCCGCTACTTCGGGAGGTGAACACCTTCGTGCTGCTGGTCACGACCATCGCCTCCTTCCAGGTGTTTGACCTGATCAAGATCATGACCAACGGCGGCCCCGCCAACGCGACCAACGTGACGGTTTTCCACATCTACACGAACGCGTTCCAGTACTCGCAGCTGGGCTACGCCGCGGCGATGGCGGTGGTGCTGTTCGTGATCATCTTCGCCGTCAGCATTTTCCAGTTGAAATTCCTGCAGAAAGGCGAGGGTGAGCAAACATGAAGACGAATAAACCGCTTACGGCCGTCAAAATCCTGTTCGCGTCCGCGCTCGCGTTCTGCCTCCTGGTTCCGGTCTACATCATGGTGATAAATTCCTTCAAGCCCGTGGCCGACGTGTTCGACGGGCGGCTGATCCCCCTTCGAACATCGATGGACGGCTACCAACAGGTGGCGCAGCACAACTTCCACATCTACTTTTTGAATTCGCTCTTTGTGTCGTCCACCGTCACGCTTGTGGCGCTCCTCTTTCACTCCATGGCGGGCTACGCGCTGGCGAGGCTGGAATTTCCGGGCAGGCGCGCGGTGTTTCTGTGGATTTTGTCGACGCTCATGATCCCCTTCTCGGTCATCATGATCCCGCTCTTCATCCTCGTCAAGCAGATGGGCATGCTCAACTCCTACGCGGGCATGATCATTCCCGCCATCCCCCACGCTTACGGCATCTTCCTTTTCCGCCAGTTCTTCCTCACCATCCCGCTGGAACTCGAGGAAGCCGCGGGGATCGACGGCTGCTCGCCGTTCGGCACGTACCTGCGCATCTTCCTGCCGCTTTCGAAGTCCATCGCCATCACGCTGGCCGTGGCGTTCTTCATTGCCAACTGGAACAGCTACATCTGGCCGCTGGTCGTGAACCAGTCCCAGAGCAAATGGGTGCTGCAGATCGCCATCGCCGATTTCATCGGCCGGAACGACTCGCCCTGGAACGCCATCATGGCCGCGGGCGTGATCGCGGTGGCCCCGACAATCCTTCTGTTCTTCGTGCTGCAGAAGTACCTGGTTGAGGGTGTCAAAATGAGCGGCCTCAAATCCTAGCACATACGAAAATCCGTCCGCCCAAAACGTAGGGATCCACCGCTCCGGTGGATCCCTTATGTCTACTTATTTACTGTTCATTTGGAATCGGTTTGCCCGCCCTATGGCATGGCGTCCACTTTCAAATACTGTCCCTTCTTCAGCGCAATGTGCCCGGATTCGTAGAGCTTGTTGTCAATGGTGAGGTACACCCGCTCCACGCCGTAGTAAATCCCAAAGGTGTTGGCGACGCTTTGGAGGATCAGCGACTCGTAGCCGGAGCCCGCGTTCATCTCCGTCACGAACGCGCGGTTCAGGTCGATGTACACCATCCCGTCGCGGTTGAGGTAGAGGCTCGAGATCTTGGTGTTCTTGGAGAACACCTTGGACTTTCCGGCCAGCGCGTCCTTGTAGGCCTGCGCCAGTTTGATCCGGGTGATGTCGTTGGTGCGGAAGCTCACTTGCTTCTCCACGCTTTTTACGCTGGTTCCGTTCGCGTCCGGGTAGAAGAACCGGATCGTCTGAACGAACGGCTTGTCCTTCTCGATCTTTTCAAGCGTCGAACTGACCTCGGTATCCCCGGTCTTGAAGACCGACTTCACCAGCCCGACGTTCTTTGCGTAGTAGTCCGTCGTGGTGCTGTCCTTCGACTTGGTGATCACTTCCAACGCCTTGTAGTCGCCCGAGGGCGTTGAGACCGAGACGGATGTACGGCTGATGCGCCGTTCGCGGCCGTCCGGCAGCTTCCACTTGGTGCCCGCGCGCAGCGGCTCCTTGAGCAGGATTTCGTTGGCATTTTTCTTCTGCGTCAAAAAGTTCTCGCGATAGTAGACCTCCGGCCGGGTGAAAACGAGCTTCGCGATGCCGTCCTTGACCTCGATCACCTTGGCCACGACGGTACCGCCGTTGTCGACGCGCTGCTGCATCTTCGTTCCCTGCGAATAATCCAGCACCACATCATAGAAAGCATACTCGCTCCCAGACCCCTCGTACATGTACCGGGTGTTCGGCTTGACCGGGAAATAGTCCTTGACACTCCCCGCCGTCGTGGACGTGGCCGCCAGCGCGGAGAAGCCGCCCAGCAGCTGTACGCCCAGGAGAACCACCAGAGTCACCGTGATGCAAATCCGAATATTCTTTTTCATGGGTTTCCACCACCTTCTGCCTATTGGACGGAACTGGCTGCCAAGCCGTTGCCGGGAATAGTTACCAAAAGTCAACCGAATCGTGCCCTGTGTCATGATCCCCAAAAATAATCTTTTCAAGATTCCATCATGCGTATCCGCTGCGAAGGCCGTCATTTTCTTTTCGATTTGAAGATTTTACATGCAATTTCTCCGCTCACCCGTTGACTGGCTGGTCAATCCGCAGTATGATCGTCTCAGGAATTGACCGACCAGTCAATATGGAGGGCGAACATGCACAAGTCATTTCTGAACCTGCCGGAGGAGAAGCGCGCGGCGATCGAAAAGTGCGGCATCCGTGAGTTTTCGAGGAAGTCCTACGCCGACGCGAGCACCGACGAAATCACACGCGATTCCGGCATCTCAAAGGGCCTGCTGTTCCACTACTTCGGCTCAAAGAAGGCGTTTTACCTGTACTGCCTGACGCTCGCTCTCGACCGGCTGACCACCGTCTCCCCCGAGCCGAAGGAGGAGGGCTTCTACGGGATCATCTTCGCCAGCATGGATGAAAAGCTCCGGCTCGCGCGGGAATACCCGGACGAAATGTGGCTGGTCAACATGGCGTCGCGGGAGGCGGGAAGCGCGGTCGCGGAGGCCAAGAACGCGCTGTTTGTGAAGTACCATCAGGCGACCGCCGCCCAGTCCGCAACGACCATGGCGGGCGCGATGGCGCTGTTGCCGCTCAAAGACCCAACGGATCAAAAGGCAACCGAAGCGCTCGCGCTGTACACCGGCGCGATCATCAACCGGTTCATGATCGAGTACCGGGACAAGCCCGACGAGATCGTCCCGCAGGCGGACGCGATCAAGGCAGAGATTCGGCGGTCCATCGACTACATGCTGTACGGCGTTGCGAAGGAGGAGAAAAAATAAAATGATCGGCTTGCTCAAGGCGCTCCGGCTCACCGCCCGGTACAGAAAGATGGACGCCGCCACCCGCGAAAGTCTGCAAAAGGAGCGCCTGCGCGCCATGGTGGCATGGGCGAAGAAGAACAGCCCCTATTACGCCCGGCTCTACCGGGACGTTCCGGAGGATTTCAAACTCTCCGACCTCCCGCCGGTTTCCAAGGCCGACCTGATGGCGCACTTTGACGAGTGGGTCACCGACCAATGCGTGAAGCTTGCGGACGTTAGGGAATTCATGAATGATATGGACAACGTCGGCAGGCGTTTTCGCGGGAAGTACCTGGTCTTCACCACCAGCGGCTCCACCGGAAACCCGCTGGTGATGCTGGCCGACAAGACCGTTTCAAACGTGATGAGCGCGGTCAACGCGCTGCGCTCCATCGCCCGCAAGGAAGATCTGATGGCGCTCATACGGCGCGGCAACAGGACCATGGGCGTGTTCGCCACGGGCGGGTTTTACCTTTCCAACGGCTCGGTGAAGGCGCTGCACCGCTCCATGCCGTGGAAGAAGCGGCAGATGGCGATCACGAGCGCTCTATTGCCCATCCCGGAGATTGTCGAACAGCTCAACCGCTTCCAGCCCGCGATGCTGGGCGGGTATCCGACGAACCTGGAACTCTTGATCGAGGAGAAGAAGAGCGGGCGACTCAACATCAACCCCGCCTTCATCATGACCGGCGGCGAAACCCTGTCGGACGATCTGCGCGCGCGGCTCTCCGAGGCGTTCGGTTGCTATGTGCAGACCTCCTACGCCTGCACGGAGGGCGGCACCATCGCCACCGAGTGCCGGGAAAAGCACTTTCACGTCAATGACGACTGGGTGATCGTGGAGCCGGTGGACGCAAACAATCAGCCGGTGCCGGGCGGCGTGCAGTCCGACAAGATCCTTTTGACGAACCTCTATAACTTCACGCAGCCGGTCATCCGCTACGAGGTGACAGACCGCGTGGTGATGCATCACGAGCGCTGCGCGTGCGGGAACCCCTCGCCGTGGCTGACGGTTGAGGGGCGCACGGACGACGTGCTGAAGTTCGACGGGCCGGGCGGAGCGGTGCGCGTCGCGCCGCTCCCGATCTACGCGACGCTCAAGGAAGTGGGGGTGCTGCGGCGGTTCCAGGTTGTCGCTCGGGGCGGCAACAGGATCGAGCTTCGGCTGGAGCCGAACGCGGGCATAGAGACGGACGCCGCGTTCAAGGCGGCCCGGGACGCGCTGGCCGCGTTCCTCGCCACCCAGGGCGCTCAGGGCGTGGAAATCGAGCTTTCCCATGAAAAGCCCAGGCAGCTCGAGGGAAGCGGCAAGTACAAGCACATCATCAACCTGAACCGCTGATCCCTCGCTTCCCCGGGGGTTCGCCCCATTATAAAAGGAACCTTTGGCTCCCGCGAAAAACGCGGGGGCCATATTAATACCGTTACGCTTTGGAGGCAGCGCCCCTCTCCCCTGCCGCGCCCGCCGTCAGGGTGCGGGCCAGTGCCATGAAGATTATGTTAAGCAAACCGCCCACATAATTTCTACAAATCCGTCCGCTATACTTTGGGGCAAGAAGAGAGAGGGGAATGTCTGATGAGCCAGAAAACCGTGCGGCTGCGCGTCGGCGGCATGACGTGCGTGAACTGCCAGAACAAGATCGAGAAAAAACTGCGCGGCACGAAAGGCGTTCAAAGCGCGGTCGTCCGCTACGGTGCGGGCACCGCGGATGTTTCCTATGACGCGGACGCGCTCTCGCCGAAGGACATCGCCGCCGTGATCGAAAAGCTGGACTACAGGGTGCTCTCCGGCGGTGATTCCGGGAAGAAAGGCGCGGTCCGGGCCACGGGGCTTTTGATCATCATCGCAGCCCTGTACCTGATCCTGCAGCAGTTCGGCATTCTCAACCTGCTCGTACCAAGCCAACTGGCTGAAACCAACATGGGGTACGGCATGCTGTTTGTGATCGGCCTCGTCACCTCGGTGCATTGCGTGGCGATGTGCGGCGGCATCAACCTCTCCCAGTGCATCCCGCAGACCGGAAATGGTGGCGCTGGGGACAGGCGCTCCGCGCTCAGGCCCGCGTTTCTGTACAACCTCGGCCGCGTGATCTCCTATACCGCGGTGGGCTTTATTGTCGGCGCGCTGGGTTCTGCGATCACCTTCTCGAACACGCTGCAGGGCGCTTTGAAGCTGGTCGCGGGCGTATTCATGGTGATCATGGGCCTCAACATGCTGGGCATCTTCCCGTGGCTCAGGAGGCTGAACCCGAGGATGCCGAAGTTTCTCGCCATGAAGATCGGCGTTGAAAAGGCCCGAAGCAACAGCCCGCTGATCGTGGGCCTTCTGAACGGCCTGATGCCCTGCGGCCCGCTGCAAGCGATGCAGATCTACGCACTCTCCACCGGGAACCCCTTTGCGGGCGCGCTGTCGATGCTGCTGTTCAGCCTGGGGACGGTTCCGCTCATGTTCGGGCTGGGCGCGCTCAGTTCGGTTCTTAGTGGACGGTTCACCCGGAAGGTCATGACCGTCGGCGCGGTGCTGGTGGTGGTGCTTGGGCTTTCGATGCTTACGCAGGGCATGAGCCTCTCCGGGGCGAATGTGCCGGTCCTGGTTCTTCCCGGCCCCGTCAGCGTGGGAACCGCTTCCGGCACTGCGGGCAGTACCGCTGTGGAAAACGGTGTTCAGATCGTCCGCTCCACGCTGGAGCCGAGCCGATATCCCGCGATCACCGTGAGCGCCGGATTGCCCGTCAAGTGGGTCATCGACGCGCCGGAGGGCAGCATCAACGGCTGCAACAACCGGATGATCCTGAATGAGTACGGCATCGAGCACACGTTCAAGACCGGTGAAAACGTGATTGAGTTCACCCCCGAAAAGTCGGGCAGCATCCAGTACACCTGCTGGATGGGCATGATCCGGGGTACAATCAACGTGACGGAAGCCGCCGCGGATTGAGCGCGCCGGATCAGCGCGCCTCATCGTGTTTCGGAGTCATGGAGCAGTGCGCCTCGACGCCCTGAGATTTCAGGTAATCCGCGCCCCAGTCGTACATGAGGGTCAGGATGGGCCGGATGCTCATACCCAGCGCTGTCAGCGAGTATTCCACCTTCGGCGGCACGACGGGGTATACGGTGCGCACCACCAGGTTGTCCTCCTCCAGCTCGCGGAGCTGCTGGGTCAGCATCTTGGGGGTGGCCTGCGGGATGAGCTTGCGAAGCTCGCCAAACCGCAGCGTCGCGTCGATCAGGTGCCACAGGATCAGAGACTTGTACTTCCCGCCGATCATCTCGATGGTGGCGTCCACGGGGCAGTTGTAGCCGTCGCAGTTGCAGGACATGGTGGACCTCCTTCGGTATCCGGATGGACATTACGCCGCATTCCGGCACATAGGCACTTCTGGCAGGGTATCCGCCGGAATCATACCACGGGGCGCTGGGAAGGTCAAGCACGATTCCGGTTTCCTTCCATGACACGCTATGGACTACAGTATCTTTTATGGTACTATGGCACAATTAAGTGCGTACTTGCAAACAGAAATATTTCTGCTAAAATGATATCGTAAGCGGGAAGCGCCCGACACAGGGCGCAAGCCGCATCAGACCCGGGAAAGGAGACCCCTCCAATGGAAAGTCAGATTCTGAGCATCCGAGGCATGACCTGCGCGGCCTGTGCCCAGCGGATCGAAAAGACCGTGAAAAAGCTGCCGGGCATCGCCCAGGCCAGCGTGAACCTGGCCAGCGAAAAGCTGTTCGTGGAATACGACGCCGAGGCACTCGAACTCAGCGCCATCAAGGCGGCCGTCGAGAAAATCGGTTACGAGGTGGCGGAGAAACCGGCCAGCCAGAACGTGACCATCCCCATCGGCGGCATGACCTGCGCCGCCTGCGCCCAGCGGGTGGAGAAGGCCGTCAAGAAGCTGGAAGGCGTGGAGAGCGCGTCGGTCAACTTCGCCACCGAAAAGGCCACCGTCTCATACCGCCCGCAGGAAGTGCGGCTCTCCGCCATCCGGGCGGCGATTGAAAAGGCCGGTTACCAGGCGCTGGAGGCGAACAAGGCGGACGCGGCCGACGAGGATAGGGCGCGCAAGCAGAAGGAAATCCGCATCCTCTGGACCAAGTTCATCATCTCTGCCGTATTCTCGCTGCCGCTTCTGTACATCGCGATGGTGCCGATGATCAAGGTGGTCCGACTCCCCTTCCCGGCAGGGCTTGACCCGATGCAGTACTCGCTTGTCTACGCGCTGGTGGAGTTGCTTCTGGTCATCCCGGTCATCGGCGTCGGGTACAAATTCTACACTGTCGGCTTCAAGGCGCTCTGGCAGCGAAGCCCCAACATGGACTCGCTGATCGCCATTGGCACCACCGCCGCGGTCGTCTACAGCGTGTACAACACATTCCAGATCGCACTCGGCCACTTCCAAGCGGTTGAAGCCCTTTACTTCGAGACGGCGGGCGTGATCATCACGTTGATCCTGCTGGGCAAGTCGCTGGAGGCCGTGTCCAAGGGGCGCACAAGCGAAGCCATCAAAAAGCTGATGGGGCTCGCGCCGAAGCCCGCCCTCGTGATCCAGAACGGCGCGGAAGTGGAAATCCCCATCGATGAGGTGGAGATCGGCGACATCATCGTCGTGAAGCCCGGCGCGAAGATCCCGGTGGACGGCGCGGTCATCGAGGGCCACACTTCCATCGACGAATCCATGCTGACCGGCGAGAGCATGCCGGTGGACAAGAAGGCGGGCGACACGGTGTACGCCGCCTCCCTCAACACCACCGGCACCATCCAGTTCCGCGCCGAGAAGATCGGCAGCGACACCGCGCTGGCGCAGATCATCAAACTGGTGGAGGACGCGCAAGGCTCCAAGGCCCCCATCGCGCAGATGGCGGACATCGTGTCCGGTTACTTCGTGCCCGTGGTCTGCTTGATCGCGCTGGCGGCCGGCGTCGCCTGGTACTTCGGCACCGGCGGCGACCTGAAGTTCGCGCTGACGATCTTCATCTCGGTCCTGGTCATCGCCTGCCCCTGCGCGCTGGGTCTCGCGACCCCCACCGCCATCATGGTGGGCACCGGCAAAGGCGCGGAAAACGGCATCCTGATCAAGGGTGGCGAGGCGCTCGAAACAGCGCACAAGATCAATACCATCGTGTTTGACAAGACCGGCACCATCACCGAGGGCAAGCCGACCGTGACGGATGTCCTGACCGCCGAAGGAACCGAGGCCGACAGCCTGCTTCAGATCACGGCGTCCGCTGAAAAGGCATCGGAGCACCCGCTGGGCCAGGCGATCGTATCGGGCGCTCAGGCCAAGGGGCTGGAACTAATGAAGGTGGAGGGCTTTGAGTCCATCACCGGCCGGGGCATCGAAGCAAGCATTGGCGGTCAGACAATCCTCGCGGGAAACCGGAAGCTCATGGATGAGCGCGGCATCTCCCTGACGGCGCTGGAAGAAGATTCCGACCGCCTGGCGGGCGAGGGCAAGACGCCCATGTATGTGGCCATCGACGGCAAACTCGCGGGCATCGTCGCGGTGGCGGACGTGGTGAAAAAATCGAGCCGCGCAGCCATCGAGAGCCTGCACCGGATGGGCATCGAAGTGGCCATGATCACCGGCGACAATCAGAAAACCGCCGCCGCCATCGCCAAACAGGTCGGCATCGACCGAGTGCTCGCCGAGGTGCTGCCGCAGGACAAATCCAACGAGGTCAAGAAGCTGCAGGGTGAAGGCCTGAAGGTCGCCATGGTCGGCGACGGCATCAACGACGCGCCCGCGCTGGCGCAGGCCGACATCGGCATCGCAATCGGCTCCGGTACGGACGTGGCGATGGAAAGCGCCGACATCGTGCTGATGCGCTCGGACCTCATGGACGTTCCCACGGCCATCAACCTCAGCAAGAAGACCATTCGCAACATCAAGGAGAACCTGTTCTGGGCGTTCGGCTACAACGTGATCGGCATCCCCATCGCGGCGGGCGTCCTCCACCTCTTCGGCGGGCCGCTGCTCAACCCGATCTTCGCGGCGGCGGCCATGTCCCTAAGCTCGGTATCGGTCCTCACGAACGCGCTGCGCTTGAAGCGTTTCAAGGCAACCACTTTAGAAAGGAATGGGAAACCAACATGAAGAAGAATTCCAAGGTCATTATCTCGGTAGCGGTCGCGGTTGTCGTTGTGGCTGCCATCCTGGTCGTCGTTTTCAGGTCTGTCGGGGGGAACCTCGACGTGGTCGGCAGCCAGTCCGTCACCTCGCTCGACGCGGTCCTCAAGACCATCCCCGATCAGGTGAAGCCTGACGAGATGAACGGCGGCTGGTCGCTTTCCGCGCCGGACAACACGGTGCGCTTCATCTGGAGCAAGGACTATTCCAAGAGCCCCATGCACGACGTGATGCTGGAGCTGGACGCGACGCCCTTTACCAACGCGGGTCTTGACACCACCAAGCTGCCCGCCAACTACAACGCCTACAGTGGCATGCTGATGGTCGGCAAAAAGCTGGGCAGCGACGCGCTTACCTATAGCGGCGAGGCGACCCCGCTTAAGTCCTACGAGCAGATCGTGAACAAGTACCGCGATTCCATTAACTACCACACCTCCCTGGACCATTACGGCGTGAAGCTGGGCGACGGCAACATGTTCGAGTGGGCGAAGGATATGTCCAAAAACACCGTCACCAACACCGATCAGGACAAGGATATCGTGTTCGTTCTGAATCCTGAACCGCTGATCGCCGCCGGCGTCGACCCGGCGAAGGTTACCGGCTGGGCTTATCTGCAGGTGCCGGTGGAGGAAAACGGAAAGACGGAGCAGGTATATAAATTCCTCAAACCCTTCAACCTGAAGTAGCGGGAACGGATCAGGGCGGCGGCATCGCCGCCGCCCAAATCCCAAAAAAGCGACAATTCGGAAAGGGAGGATTTCGATGACTCAGACGGTTCTGAATGTGGAAGGCATGTCCTGCGAGCACTGCGTCAAGGCCGTGAAAAACGCGGTCGGCGCGCTGCCCGGCAGCGGGAGCGTGAATGTGGACCTGAAGGCGAAGACGGTGACGGTCGAGCATGACCCGAACATTTTGCCGATCGGACTGATCCGATCGGAAATCGAAGACCAGGGCTACAACGTACTGTCCTGATAGAAATGGGGACACAGTCCCGCCAACCTCTTTACGTGTCTGAACGGGAACCGCAATTCGGTTCCCGTTTTCAATTTTCAGGGACAATGAATTCCGGCCCGATCCCTCTGTGGCATGCGCAGGCTAGCATTTCGCCGGGCGATAAATTATCGCAGGAAAAGCATTACAGGATTAATCCGCCCTTTACACGCTCGTGTCATGGTGATATACTTCAGGTAGCGTGATTACACTCTTTGTTTTTTAGTAGCATCAAGAATCGGTACCCTTGATCCACAATGCGGCCTCTTGATAAAAGACAGCTGTTGTGAGCAGACCAAGGAGTTGCCTATGAGAGCACATTACGCTGTTCGTGAGGACATCCGCATCGACCTGTCGACGCAGGAAAAATGGCAGAGAAACCTCGATCTGTTTGCCGACGTGATGGGCGTTCCCACCACATTGATCGTGCGCGCCCACGAAGATCATCTGGAAGTGTATGCACGGAGCGCCGGGCAGGACCGCAGCTATCTGGAAGGCCAGCTGTTCAGCCCGCGCGAAGGCCAATACTTTGAGGCCGTCCTGGAAAGCAGAAAGATGCTGCTGGTCCCGGACGCGCGCCTGGACCGGCATTGGGCGAGCAGCCTGGACGCGGCGATGGGCCTTGTGGCCTGCCTGGGGATTCCGATCCTGTGGCCATCGGGCGAGGTCTTCGGCGCGATCTGCGCGCTGGATACGAAGGCGCGCGCCTTTACGGACCAGGAGCAGAAGTTCCTTGGCATGTGCGCGGACGGTATGAGGGACGACCTGGCCAATCTGATCGTACAGACCGACCTGCAAAAGGCGCTGGCCGAGCAGATCATCATCGGCCAGTCGCTGCGCGAAACCGAGGAGCGCTTCGAAAAGGCGTTCCGCGCTTCGGTCACCGGCATCATGATCACCACCTTTCGGGACGGCGTCATCCTCGACGCCAATGAAGCCTATCTGAAACTCCTCGGCTACCGGTACGAGGAACTGATCGGTAGGCCCACAACGGAAATGGACATCTACCTCACCCCCGAGGACAGAACAAAAATCCTTCAGAAGCTTCTGAAGGATGGGATCGTCCGGAACCAAGAATTGCAGCTCCGCGCAAAGACAGGCGAGATCAAATCCGTTCAGTGCTCGATCCAGCGCATTGAAACCATGGGCAGGGATCATCTCATCACAACGTTCTACGACCTGACCACCCTCAAAAACCTCGAATGCGAATCGAAACTGCTCCATGAGCGCCACGCGCTGGCGCTTCGCGCCGCGCAGGCGGGCGTCTGGGACTGGGACATTCCAAACAACGCGCTTTGGTGGGACGATCAAATGTACCGTCTGTACGACGTGGCAAGGGACGAATTTGGCGGCACCTATGAGGCATGGCTGGCCCGCCTGCACCCCGACGACCGGGCCAGGAGCGAAGCGGAAGCCCGGAAGGCGATCCTCGGGGAGAAGGAATACGACACCGAGTTCAGAATCCTCCGGTCCGACGGGCGCGTAAGGACTATCAAGGCCTATGGCGACATCATCCGGGACGGGGATGGGGGCGCGCTGCGCGTGGTCGGCATCAACATGGACATCACGGAAAGAAAGCAGGTCGAGCGGTAGCCCATCGCCAACGAAGCCCGATAACAAGACAAAGACCGGAGGAAAGCGAAATTTACGCCCCTCCGGCCTTTTTTCACGCCCTTCAGGGCAAGTCATTATTCGCCCTTGTTTTCCTTCCCCACCGCTTCCCGGATGGCGACGCGCCACACGGCGGCGCGGGTGGACGCGCGCACAGCGTATGCCGCCGCCTTTTCGTCCCCCGGCAGGTACTTTTCAAAGTAACAAACCATGATCTGCCGTTTCTCCTCGGTGTCCGTTATCTCGGAGACTGTGCCAAACGCCATGGCCGAGCGGAATAGCAGCGTCGTGTGCTCCGCGTCGCGCTTGGTATAGGTCGTGCAGCTCACGCACACGCGCCCGTCCCTGCGGAAAAGGTCCAGCGCATGGCCCTCCAGCGCGGTGTGGAAATAGAGGGCGTCGCCGACGCGCACCACGCAGAGCGGCACGTTGTAGGGCACGCCGTCCTCCCCGTTGACCGCGACGCAGGCGTATTCCGCCTTCTCAAACTGCTCCATGGCCCAGGCTTCGTCCCTCCAGCGGTCCGGTAAATGCATATGGTTCATGTGCGCATCTCCTTTTCGATTCTTTCCACGCTCCGGATGATCTGCCTAAAAACGATGGGCAGGTCACGCTCCACGTCCGGCAGGTACACGCGTTCGCCCAGCTGGTGGATTTCCTTGCGCGCCGGGCCGATGACGAGGGTCGGGATCTCAAGCCGCGCCATCCCGTCCACGTCCATGGCGTAGAGGCTCTCGGGCAGCGGCACGTTGCCCATGATCCGCCGCGCGCTTTCGGGATTCGCGCAGGACATGTAGCTCAGGTCCATCATGGCCTGGGAGTAGTCCTCCCGCGCGGCGCGGATGCCGTGTTCCCGTTCCAGCGACGCGATTGTCTCCCCCACGATGGGCGCGATGTCCTTGCTTAAGAAGTCGTTGTTGACCGCCGGATAATAGGGCGGGGCGATGCCCGCGACCACCATCGGACCGCCGCCCGCGAACGCCATGATGTCGCGGATGTAGAGGGCGCTGGCCCAGAGGAGCGTTTCGCCGGAGGCGACAAGCCGAACGCTGCGCGCCTTCGCCTCCTGCCGGTACGCTTCAAAGCCGACGCGCGCGGAAAGCTCCGCCTCCAGTTCCTGAAGCGTCAGGACCCGGACGGAAAAGCGCTTGCGGCGGCCAGGGCCGATCCGGCCGGTCGATTCCATGTCGTCCATGCAGGCGTCGTAGCGGCGGAGCAGTTCGTCCGCCGCCGTCCGGCAGTTTGCAAGCAGCCGCTCCATCAGCCCAACGGGGTCCGTGCCGCAGAAGAACGTCATGTTGAAGGCCGCCGCCGTGTACTCAGGCATGGACACGTCGTAGCCTTCCTTGAGGTCCCGCACCAGCTGCACGGCGGGCGGCTCGGTGAAGAGGCTGCCGCCCTGGGACAAAAACGCGGTGTCGTACTCGCTCTCGCGTATGATGTTTGCGATGAGGTGGGCCGAATTGATCCCTCGCAGCATGCTGGCGCTGTGCGCCGGGATGCCCCTCGCGACCACCACCGGCAGGATCTTCCCCGCGCTGCCATTGATGAAGGGGTGCGGGGCGTCCGGTTCCCTTTCGATGGGTTCGCTGATCACCGCGATGGAATAGTCGAGGCCGAAGCGCTCCTGCAACTGGGTGTACAGCCGCACTGCCTGGCGCGCGCCGGCGGACAGATTCTCCTCGTCGCTGACAGCGGTGAAGAGTATGTTGACCTCGCCGGGGACATGCTCAAAGAGCGCGTTCAGGTTCAGCGCCAGCCCGGCCTTCATGTCGGCGGTGCCGCGCCCGAACATCCAGTTCTCGTCCCCGAGGTCTCGAAGAATCTCCCCGTCCTCGGGCGGGTTATTCCGCAACACGGCCTTCAGCGCGTCCGGGTCCAGCGCATACGGTTCGAACACGCCATAGCAGGCGGTGCCCACCGTGTCGTAGTGGCCGGAGAAGACCACGGTGCGCCGCCCGCTGCCCTTCTTCAGCGCCCAGACGACCGGGCGGCCCAGCGGGTCCCCGCCGTCCCACGCCCCGAAGAGGTCCGGGTGAGCCTGAAAGTACGGGTCCTCCGCGATCAGCTCATGAATCTTTCGCGCCACGTCCAGCTCCTCCGCCGTGCCCGTGACGCTTCTTACCTTCACCAGTTCCAGGAGCAGTTCCTTCACCGTCTTCATCGACATCCATCCCTTGCGAGGCGTTCGAACTCGTCCGCCATCTGCTCAAAATCGCCCAGCGCGGCTTTCCAGAAATCCGCTTTTGTCAAAATCAGCCCCATGACGAGGCCCGCTTCCTCTACGGTGAGCACGCCGGACTGCTCCAGCAGCCGCCCATAGCGCGCGAAAAATCCCTCCGGGCGCCGCCTGTACTCGCCGTATAGCCCCCGCGCGAACAAAAGGCCGAACGCGTAGGGGAAGTTGTAGTAGTGAAAGTCCGGGATGTAGTAGTGCGCCTTGTCCACCCACATCGTCGGGTGCAAGGCTTGGGGGTCCAGGCTGTCGCCGTAGGCGGCGAGTTGGCATTTTTCCATGATGTCGCACAGAGCATCCGCGTCCAGCCCGCCGTCGGCGCGGCGGCGGATAACTTCGTCCTCAAAGAGGAAGCGGCCATAGATGTCCACCACGTTCTGCACCGCGCCCGAAAGCATGGCGTTCAGGTAGAAAAGGCGCCCCTCCCCCGCCGCGCCTTCGAGCGCGCGGGCGTACACCAGCGTTTCGTTGAATGTGGACGCGGTTTCGCACAGCGGCGTCGGAGCATCGCGGTTGATGAAAGGCTGCCGGAACAGGCACCGGCTGTGCCAGGCGTGGCCGAGCTCGTGCGCAAGCGTCACGACGCCCGAAAGGCTGCCGTCGAAGTTCAGAAAGACCCTGCTCTCGCCCTCCGTGTGCAGCGGGAAGCACATCGCGCCGCCCTGTTTGCCCGCGCGAGGCATGGCGTCAATCCAGCGGCGCTCAAATGCGTCGTCGATAAAACTGGCGAGCGCGCCGTCCACCCCGGAAAACGCGTCTACGAGAAAACGCCTCGCCTCCTCAAGGCTGAAGCTTCGGGAATCGCGGCCAACAGGCGCGAGCGCGTCGCAATACGCGAGACCCTTGCCGCAGCCCAGCACCCCGGCCTTGGCCTTCAGGAAGCGCCGGAACACGGGCAGCGCCTCGTTAATGGCAGCGAGCATGGCGGATAGCGTCTCCCGCTTCATCCGGGAGATGGACAGCATCCAATCCAACACGCTTTGATAGCCCAGCATCTGCGCGATGGCGAGGCCCTCGCCCTTGATGCCGCTGAGGCAGGCGGCGAACACCGCCGCCGACTTGCGCCCGGCTTCGATGTCCGCGTCCATGCACCGGCGGCGCAGCGCAGGGTCGGCGCTTGAAAACATGGCGCGCACCTGCGTGAGGGGCAGCGTCTTTTTCTCCCCGTCCAGTTCCACTTCCGCGGTCATGGAGGCCTCCAGGACGCCCCGGAGCCTGCTCCACGCCTGTCCGCCCGTCTGTTGCAGGCGGAGTACAGCGACCTCCGTTTCCTCGGGCAATGCGTGGGGGGCCAACTCCGCCTGCCGCCGGAAGAAGTCGGCATACGCGCAAAGGGACGGCTCCGCCGCCAGCCGCTCCGCCGTGCCGGTTTTGAGGATCAGCCGCGCCAGCGCGCTCATCGCAGCGGCGTTGTCCGCGCCCGCTCCGTCCAGCGCTTCCAGCATTCGGAGCGCGTCCTGCCGCGCGCTGTCCGCAACGTGCAGCATGCCCGCGTAGGTGGTGGTCTTCGAATGGAGGCAGAGCGCCCGGTCGATGCGCGCGAGCGCCTCCCCGGCGGTTTCGGCGGTGAAGCGCTCGGGCGTCAGGTCCTTCACATAGTCCAGCGCCTCCCGGGCCGCTTCCCGAGTTAAGCGGAAGTCCGCCTGCCAGCGCGGGTCGTCAAAGCTGTCGTACAGCACGGAGAGGTCCCAGGTTTCCGCCTCAGCCATTTCACGCCTCCTATGGGCAGTAAGGGATCGACTGTAACACCGACTCGAGCTGCACGCTTACCAGCCGCCGGATCGACGCCACCTCATATTCACAAGATTCTTCGATCTCCCGGCACAGGGCCGTCAGGCGCTCGTCCGTTTTTGCGCGCGTACCTTCCAGTATGGCTCGTTCGGCTGCGCCGCCGACGTTCGAAAGCTCGTAGTCGCAGGCGCGGACCGTGAGCGAAAGGTCCAGCGCCTCGAAGATGCGGGTGAGCCAGAGGCTGTCGATCGCCTCCGCCTTCGTCGCGATCCGGTCAAATTCCTCGCCGTCCGCCACCGCTTCTCCACTCTCGTAGGCCTTGATGGCGTCGTCCACCAGCAGCGGAAAGGGGTTATCCTCCCCGAAGAGCGCGCGCGCCTCGAGCCAGCGCTCGCTGAGGAACGCGCTGTGTTCACCCCTCCGCCGGGCCTTTTCCCGGAGCGCGTCCCCGCGGCGGATGCCGGAGGGCGCCTCGTCGTCGATGCCCTTCACCAGAAAGTAAGGCAGCTCCGCCATGAGCGTCAGGCTGTCGCAGACGGTGGCGACGTAGTCCGCGCTGCACGTGCCGCAGGGCAGTTCCCCCTCCGGCAGTACGCTCCCGTGCCGCGCGCGGTATTCGTAGTATTGGCGCAGGCTCATCATGCTGTGCACGGCCTTGGAATACTTCACGATGTAGGGGGATTCCGGCTCGCCCAGGTGCAGCGGGACACCCTGCCGGAGGGCCGCCCCCTCGAGCTTCACGCAAAGCTCGGGATCGCTCCGGTTCAGGTACCAGTACGCCCCGCCGAACGCGCTGTTGTGCAGCGAGTAGACGAGCTTCGGGCGCAGGGTGTCGACCAGCTCCATCAGCGCTTTCGTCTCGGGCAGCGGGCGGTCAAACCACATGTCCCGATGGCGGAACGGGAACGTCCACTCCACCTGCCGAAAGCCCGCCGGGCGATAGAAGCCCCGGATGTACGCTTCGATGCCGAAAGGCCCCTTGAACCAGCCCTCGTTGAGCCTCGTGCCGTCTGGGTCAATGCAGGGGATCAGGTGCCAGGTCATCCCCGTCTCCTCGAGCAGCGCGGGATCACCCGCCAGGATTTCCGCCAGCGCGAAGAGCGTCATGGCGCCGATGGGCTCGTTGGGGTGCGGGCACGCGAAGCACAGCGCGTTCTTCGCCCCGCTGCCCAGCTTCAGGCACCACAGGCTGTCGCCATTACGGGACTGCCCGGCGCTGTAGCGGGTAATGACGCCGGGGTATCGCTCCGCGAGCGCGAGGCTCCTGGCCGCCATCTCATCCACCGTGTAGAAGGTCTCGTAGTCGGGGATCCGGGACAGGATGCTCGGAATGTTCATCTCACACCTGCATGTACAAAATTGGGGCGCGCATCCCCGCCCCGCCCTAGCAAGAGAGGGCGGGGCGGGGAGCGCAGGAGGGCCTAATCTTACTTGTCCAGCCAGACGTAGGTAAATTCGGCGTAGCCGGTCTTGCCGCGGGCTTCTTCGCCGCCCGGGTGGCCCTTTACGTAGTCCCAGTGCGGGAAATAGCCGATCCACTCGGAGAGCAGGTCGTACGGCAGGTCCTGTGCCATGAACGCCTGCACCTGCTTATAGAGCGGCGCGCGCTCCTCAAAGGAGGCCTTGTTCAGCGCGTCGGCCAGCAGTTTGTCAACCTCGGGGTTGTTGTAGCCCATGTAGTTCATATAGCCGGTGGAGGAGACGGAGTTGCCGATGGCCGAGACCTCGGGGCCCTGGTAATCGCTGGTGAGGGCCAGCTGGAAGTCCTTGTTCTTGACGACCTTCTCGTCAAAGGACGCGTACTCCAGCATGTTGATGGTGACGTCGATACCGATGGCCGCCATCTGGCTCTTGAACACCTGCGCGAGGTCCGGGAAGGGCGAATAGTTCATGGTGTCGAGCGTCGCCTTCAGGTAGAAGCCGTCCGCATCCTTGGTCAGGCCGGTCTCCGCAATCAGCTGCTTCGCCTTCTCGAGGTCAAAGGCCGGGACGGTGACGCTGTCGTCCACCGCCCACTTAAACAGGGGGCTCAGGAAATGCTCGGCCTTGAGGCCCACTTCCTTGAGGGCGATGGCCATCATCTCGTCCTTGTTGATGGCCGCGGCGATCGCCTGGCGGAGTTTCAGGTCGTCAAAGGGCTTCTGGGCGAGGTTGAACCCCACGAGGAAGCGGCTGGGGTAGATGTTGACCTCCAGCACGATGCTGGGGTTGGCGCGCATCTCGTTGTAGTCGGTGGAGGCGAACACGCCCTGAACATCGTACTCGCCCGCGAGGAAGGCCACCTTCGCCGTGGTGGCGTCCGCCACGAACGCGAAGATCACTTGATCCAGGTACGGCACGTCCGGACCCATGAAGTAGCTGGGGTTCTTCTTCAGCGTGATGCGCATGCCCTTGTCCCAAGAGTCGAAAACGAAGGGGCCGGTGCCCACCGGCGTCTGCAGCGCGTCAGCGCCCATCCAGTCCTTGCCCTCGTAGGCGTGGCGCGGCAGGATGAACGTGCCCTGGTAGGCGACGTTGTAGAGGAACGCGGCGTCGACCGCCTTCATCTTGAAGACCACGGTATTCTCGTCCGGGCACTCGATGGCGTCCACCTGGGCCATCACGTAGGCGGCGTAGGTCTGCCTGTCACGGATATTTTCGAAGGTGAACTTCACGTCGTCCGAGGTCAGCTTCTGGCCGTCGCTGAATAGGACGTTGTCGTAGAGGTGGAAGGTGTACTGAAGGCCGTCCGTGCTGACCTCGTAGCTCTTGGCGAGGTCCGGCAGCACTTCCTGCATGCTGTTGAGCTTGATCAGCCGGTTGAAGCAGTTCTGCACGATGTACCCGTTGTTGGCGTCGTAGTTGCCGTTCGGGTTCAGGTTGGTCGGCTCCGCGCCCAGCGACATGAGCAGCGTTCCGCCCGCCTTCGGCGCGGCCTCCGCCAGTCCCGCGGAAACCGGCAGCGCGATGCACAGGGCAAGCACCAAAAGCATCGACAGGGCTCTTTTGAGTTTCATGGCAGTTCCCCCTTCTCCTCCATAGAATTATGATCCAGCGCCGCAAGCGAGCGCGGCGGCAAACCAACGACGACAGATGGCCTTACCCCTGCAGCTTCACACAGCGGGCGTAGTGGGTTTCGGTTCCGACCCGGGTTAAAACCGGCTCTATCGCACACGCAGCGCACGCTTCCGGGCAGCGCGGCGAGAAGGCGCATCCGGGCGCACGGTCCACCGGGGATGGCGCTTCGCCCTCGAGATGGAGCGGCTCAAACGCCACGCGCGGGTCCGCGCTGGGGCAGTTGGAGATCAGCGCGCGCGTGTAGGGGTGCGCGGGCGCGTCCAGCACCTCGAGCGCCGGGCCGATTTCGACGATCCGCCCCAGGTACATGACCGCGATGGTATCGCAGATGTAGCGGGCGGTGGAGATGTCGTGGCTGATGAAGACGACACTCGTGTCCTTCTCGTGGGCAAGGCGGCCCAGCATGTTGATGATGTCCGCGCGCACCGATACGTCGAGCATGGAGACCGGCTCGTCCGCCACGATCAGCTTCGGCCCCAGCAGCATCGAGCGCAGGATGGCGATGCGCTGAAGCTGTCCGCCGGAAAGTTCGCTCGGGTAGCGGCCCAGGAAGTCTGCCGCCGGGCGCAGCCCGGCGCTCTCCAGCGCCTGCGCGGCAAGTTGCAGGCGTTCGCGTTTGTCCGCGCCGATGCCATGCAGCGCCAGCGTGCCCGCGAGCACCCGTTCGATCCGGTGGCGAGCGTCGAATGTGTCGAAGGGGTTCTGAAAGATCATCTGCGCCCTGCGCCGGAGGGCCTTTCGGTCCCGGCGGACAAGCAAACCAATGTCCTCGCCATCAAGCGACACACTGCCGGACGTGGGCGGCTCCAGCCCCGCCAGTACACGCCCCAGCGTGCTCTTTCCGCAGCCGGTCTCGCCCAGCAGGCCCAGCACTTCCCCCTTTTTGAGGCAGAGGCTTACCCCGTCCACCGACTTGACCACGGCTTTTCGCGAACCGCCGGTGGCGCGGCTCTCGTTTCTGTAGTAGTGCTTGGTCACGTCCGCCGCTTCCAGCACGCATTCAGGCTTTGCGGCCATGTCACTCGCCTCCCTTCAGAAGATGGCAAGCGGCGCTGTGGCGAGCGCCCAGCGAGCGCGTGGCAGGCTCTTCCCGGCGGCAGACCGCCTCGGCATACGGGCAACGCGGGGCGAAGACGCAGCCCTTCGGCGGCTCGTGCATGTCGGGCAGCGAGCCGGGGATGCTCTTCAAAACCGCGCCCTCGGGCGCGCGCATGTCCGGGAAGCTCTCCATCAGGCATTTTGTGTACGGATGGGACGGCGCCACCAGCACGGTGCGCACCGGACCGAATTCCACGAGTTTGCCCGCGTACAGTACGGCCACCTCGCCGCAGGTGGAAGCCACCACCGACATGTCGTGGGTCACCATGATGCGGGTGAGGCCCAGTTTCTTTTCTAACTCCTTGATTTCGCCCAGGATCTGCGTCTGGGTGATCACGTCGAGCGCCGTGGTCGCCTCGTCAAGGATCAGAAGGCGCGGGCTGTGCATGAGGCTCAGCGCGATGCTGACCCGCTGCATCATGCCGCCCGAAAGCTCGTGCGGGTAAAGCCGGGTTACGCGCTCGGGCAGGCTGACCATCTCCAGAAGCTCCGTCACGCGCCGCATGGCCTCCGCCTTGGAAGCGTTCGGCTCGTGAACGCGGTACACGTCGATCATGAACGCGCCCACGCGGTGCACCGGGCTCAGCGCGTTCATGGACTTCTGGAACACGGCGGCCATCCTGCGCCAGCGCGTTTCCGAAAGTTCCTCCGCGCCCATGGCGAGGAGGTCCTGGCCATCAAAGAGGATGCGGCCCGATACGTTGGCGATCCGGGGATTCAGAATCCTGAGCGCCGCATGCATGAGCGTGCTCTTGCCGCTGCCGGATTCGCCCACCACGCCCACCGGGCAGCCTTCCATGACGTCAAAGCTGACGCCCCGGACGGCGTACACAGGCCGGCCGTCGTCGTAGGTCACGCTGACATTTTCAAACGCAAGGATCGGCATGCTCATTCTCCTACACCACGCTGCGTAGCTTGGGGTTCATCAGGACGTTCAGGCCCTCGCCAATCATGAAGAACGCGATCACCGTGTACACGATGGCGCAGCCCCCGAACACGCACATCCACCAACCGCTGGTGATGTAGGCCTTCCCGTCGAAGATCAGCTGGCCCCAACTGACGATGTTGGGGTCACCCAGCCCCAGAAAGGACAGGCTCGATTCGGTCATGATCGCGGCGCAGACGCCCATGGCGGTATTGGCCACAACGGGGAAGATGCCGTTCGGGATGATGTGGGTGAACATGACGCGAAGCCGGCTCTCCCCCACGGCCTCGGCCGCGAGCACAAACGTGCGGGACCTCAGGCTCATCGCCTGGGCGCGCATGATCTTGGCGTTGCCCGTCCAGCTGGTAAGCCCGATCACCACCATCACCTTGCCCATCCCCGAGCCAAACAGGGCGATCACGATCAGGATCAGAAAGAACGTGGGCATCATCATGAAGGCGTTGATGAACTCGCCGATCAGCGCGTCCACCTTGCCGCCGAAGTAGCCCGCCACCACGCCGATCATCGTGCCGACCACGGCCGCGATCAGCGCCGCCGTAATGCCCACCATGAGCGAAGACCTGCTGCCGTAGATCAGGATGGACAGCACGTCGCGGCCCAGGCCGTCGGTGCCCAGCGGGTACTGCGCGCCGGGCTGTGCGACCATGTCGGCCGAGATCGCGCCCGGTTCGCGCGGGGCCAGCGCGGGGGCTGCGGCCGCGACCAGGACGAGCAGCGCAAGCATCACAAGGCCCAGGCAGAGCCTTTTATTGCGTTTCAGAAACATCCGCAGGTTTACGCTCATTTCGCTCGCCCTCCTTACGCTCGGTTTTTGTGGGAAACGCGCGGGTCCAGCGTGGCGTAGAGAAGGTCCACGGCGACCATCACGACGGCCACGGACAGGCTGAGCATCAGGTAGATGCCCATCAGCACCGGGTAGTCCCTTCGGGAAATGGAGGTCATGATGTAGCTGCCCATGCCCGGCCAGGAGAACACGATCTCCACCAGCGCGGAACCAGTCACCACGTACGCCATGTAGATGCTGACCGCGGTGACGGTAGGCAGGATGGCGTTGCGGAACACGTACTTTCTGAAGATCTTCTTTTCAGGCATGCCCGAGGCCCGGAGGGTCACGATGAAGTCCTCGCCCAGCGTCTGGATCATGGCCGAGCGCGAGATGCGGAAGAAGTAGGGCACTTCAAGGATGGTGAGCGTCATAACCGGCAGCACCATGTGCCGCGCCACGTCCAGCGCGTAGCCAAAGCCCTTGTAGCTCTGGCGCACGTCGATCATGCCGGAAAAGGGCAGCCAGCGCAGGATTGAGGCAAACACCAGCATCAGCATCAGGCCCAGCCAGAAGCTTGGGAAGGCGTCGCAGAAGTACGTGATACCGGAGAGGAAATTGTCCAGCTTTCCGCCCACCCTGCGCACGCAGGCGATGCTCATGAGGATGCCCAGAAGCACCGCGATGACGAGGGATGTCAGCGTCAGAAGCGCGGTGTTCCCGAGGCGGCTCGCGATCAGCTCGGCCACCGGCTCATTGGTGTAGTAGGAAACCCCCATGTCGCCCCGGAGCAGGTTCCCCACGTAGCGCAGGAACTGCACGGGCAGCGGCTGGTCCAATCCGTACTTCATGGTGATCGCCTGAACCTGCTCCTCGCTGGGCGTCTCGGTGCCCACCAAGAGGCGCGCCGGGTTGCCGGGGGCGAGGTGGATCAGCGCGAAATTGATGACGAGCACCAGCACCACGCAAACCAGCGCGGTGATTGTCCGCCTGCCGAGATACCTGCGCATGCGCTCTCCCCCATCCTCTGAAAAGTCAGGCCTGCCTCACGGCGCTGCCTGCGCCGGGGTTTCCCCCTTGATCAGGCCCTTCTTCCACCGGCCCAGATAATAGTAGGGTATCAAAATGGCCAGCCCCATCACCCATCCGGCGGCGTAGCACCAGTGCATGTTGTTGGGGCCGAACCGCGAGGTGAGGAGGTACGCTGCGGGCACCCGCGCCAGCCACAGGCTGACCAAGGTGGCGACCGTCGGCACCAGCGTCTGCCCCGAACCCCGGAGGACGCCGATGTACATGTACTGAAGCGTTGAGATGAAGTACAGCGGAATCACCCGCAAAAGGTACGCGTTGCCCGCGTCGACCACGGCCTGATCATCCGTGAAGAGCCGCATCAGCGGCGTCCTGAGCGGGATCACCACCGCGCAGAGCAGGACGCACAGCGCAAGGGCGAGCAAAATGGCGCTGCGCGTGCCCTCCTTCACCCGGTCCATCCGCCGCGCGCCGATGTTCTGCCCCACAAACGTGGTCACGGCGGCGGCGAGGCTGGTGACCGGCATGAAGATGAAGCCGTCCACCTTGACCGCCGCGTTGTAGCCCGCGATGAACACCGCGCCGAAGCCGTTGATCAGCGGCTGCATCACCATCATGCCCAGCGAGAAAAGCGCGTTCTGGATCCCGATCGGTACGCCGACCCGAAGGGTCTTTTTGAATGTCTCCCGGTGGACGCGGAACTGCCGGAAAGCACTTCCGATCTCCGGGTATTTGCGCCGGATCAGGTAAATGCTTAAGGCCCAGCTGAACCCCTGCGACAATACCGTGGACCAAGCGACGCCCGCCACGCCAAACGGGAACACCGTCACCAGCAAGACCGCCAGCACAATGTGCAGCGCGCTCGACGCGATCAGGATATAGAGCGGCGTTTTACTGTCCCCGATGCCCTGCAGCACGTTGGCGTTCACGTTGTAGCCGAACTGGGGCAGCATGCCCACGTAGTAGATGACCATGTAGAGCTTCGCGTCCTGAAAGATGGCGCTATCGGTCCCTAGCAGGCGCAAAAAGGGGTCGATTGTGAAAATTCCCAAGAGCGTGATGGGCACGGCGATGATTAAAAGAAATGTGTTCATCGTGGAAATGGTCTGGCGCACCTGAGCCATGTCCCGGTTGCCAAAGTGCTGGCTGACCAGCACCGACGCGCCGAGGCCCAGCCCCAGAAAGATGGACGTGAGCATGTACGTGATGGGGAAACCGACGCCCACGGCGGCCAGCGCCTCCGTGCTTACGCTCTTTCCGACGACGATTCCGTCCACCACGGTGTACATCTGCTGAAAGAGGTTGCCAAGCAGGATCGGGAGCGAGAAGCGCAGCATCAGCTTCAGGCTGTTGCCCGCCGTCATGTCCACCGTGGCGTTTCGCCGCTCGTCGCCCATGCGCTTCCCTCCCCTTTTGCGCATTGCGCGCTACTCCACCACGAACTGTTCGTGATCCCGGTTGGCCTCCAAGAGCTTTTCCGGGTAGTTCTCCACCAGGTAGCGAGACAGGAACTGGATGAAGGCGGACACGGGGCTCAAATCCAGCTGCTCGTGGCCCGCCTCCCTGCCGTAACGCTCAAGCCGAAACACCAGCGTCTCGTCCGCGTACCCGGAGAGGGTGTTCAAAAGGCTGTCGGTGATGAGGATCACGCGGCTGCCCCGCGCCTTCGCCGTGGACACACAGGTATGCGTGTACGCATAGTGCGGCGCGAAAGAGACGGCCAGGATCAGCGTCTCCGGGTTCATCAGGTTCAGGATGTTGTTCCAATCGTTCAACAGACGGCTGAAATGCACGCCGTCGCGCATGCCGTACAGCCGGTGCAAAAGCTCCGCCGCGGTGCCGAAGGAATCCATGTAGCCGATGATCAGCACATCCCTCGCGCCCATCAGCGCGTCCGAGACGCGCTTTATCTTAGGCATGTCGATGTCCCGGTACATCCTTTCGAGGTTTTGAAGGACGGCGCCCGCATCGCCCGGGCGCGCGTCGGGCGCAGGCTCCGGCTTCTCGAAAGGCTTCTGGATCACTGCCTCGCTCTGGATGTTCCTTTGCATGCTGGCGTAACCGCTGAAGCCAATGGCGCGTGAAAATCGGACGATCGTCGCTGGGCTGGTGCCGATTTTCTCCGCCAGCAGGGTGAGGGGCAAAAACAGCGTTTCGTCGTAGTGATCTGAGAAAAATCGGGCGATCTTTCGGTGCGACTGCGAGAGGGCGGGATAGCTGGCCTCAATGGCGGTTTTGAAATTCATGACGCCCTCTCTTTCAGAAACGTTTATTTCACAAATTCGGCTGTTGAAATGTTGTTTTCAATCATAGCACCGCCGCGGCTCGTTGTCAAACAAAAAAATCCCACAAAGAATATTGTGGGATCATCGCCTACGATTTGCAGGATCGGGTTTGTGCGGGTGCACATAAGGGTGAAGCGTTGGCGTTCATCTAGGGGCCCGGACCTTCTTAAGTCGCGCGTTATCGCTTGACGGCCAGAATGTTGGCGGCGAACAGAACGGCGATATAGGCGCACAGCGCGAGAATGTGTGTCCAAACCCCTGAAAGACCATTCCCATAGACCATGACGCCCCGAAGGCCCATGCTCCCGTAATACAGCGGCATGATCCGGGACAGGAAGGGATTGATCTTCGCCGCGGCATCCCTCAGCGCCGTCGTCACCGCGATCGATTTTACGGCGTCCGGCTGCAGCATGGTCAGGTGGATGCCGTCCTTCTTCATGGAGATCATCGCGTCGGCGCGGCCGTTTCTCAGGTAGTCCTCGTCCGTTTCCTCAGAGTCCTTGGGCACGACCGCAATCGTATTCTGCGATTTCAGCGCGCTGAGCATCACCGGAGGGAGGCCGTCAACGGCGACGACGGGCGTGTACGCGTTCTTCCCCAGAAGGAGATACAGAAGGGTCAAGAGAAAAACCGGCGCGACGACGATCATGGCGAGCGAACGCTTGTCGTTTAGCACCTGCCTGATGATCCGTACCATGATGCTGATCATGACCCCGCACCCCTGGCCGCAAAAAAAGGCCTTCGATATTGCCGTCTTCGGTTTTTGCCAAGAGGTTTACGGTCGTATCGTTGTAGATCAGCGCGCCGTCATAGATCAGCGCCGTGCGGTTGCACTTGGCCGCTTCGTCCATCACATGCGTTGAGATGATGATGCAGGCGCCCGAATCGCGGAGCTTGTAAAGCTGTTCCCAGATGGACCGGCGCAAGATGGGGTCAATGCCCACCGTGGGTTCATCCAGAAGCAAGTATTTCGGGCCATGCAGCAGGGCAACCGCGAGGGAAAGCCTCTTTTTCATGCCGCCCGAATAGTTTTGCACGAGTTTGTCCTTGTCCTCGATCAGGCCGAGCAGGCCCAGCACATCCATGGCCCGCTGGCGAAGGTCTTTCATTTTGTACATACTCTTCGAGATTCCGCGTACGATGATTGACATATACACATCTCCTCTCCTGTGGGCATACAAACGGCGGGCTTCACAGGAAGCCCGCCCAAAAGCCCTATGGAATTGCCCGAAGGACGCCCAAATCGGCCCGCCGGATGGCTTAATCCTGCTCCTTAAGTGAAGTAGACCAGTCCGCCGCGCATGCGGGTTGATAGATACCACAGCCTGAGATCGAAGTGGATCAATTTGCCTTCATCGCTGGCGCTTGCCATCAAACGTTCGCCATCCATGTCCGCGCCGGTGATGGTGATCCAGTGCCAGCCCTGCAGGTTCTTCACCCGGCCCTTGGTGAGGTTCAGAAAGGCCACGGGGCTGTCGTTTTCGAGGCCAGCGCGCACAAAATCCGCCAGCTCATGAGCCTGTGGGCGGCCCCTATGCATGTTGCCATGCACCTCGAACACGTGCGCGCGGAGAGACAGCCCACGGCTCCGGGCGAATTCCTCAATTCCGTCGGTAAACATCTCCAGCCGGTTCAGCCCCATGCCGCCCGGCGTAACGAATTTGTACACGTCCTCCATATGGGCGGAAAACGCGCCTTTACGCATATCCTCACCGGCGTACAGCGCCCTCAATCCCGGTCGGGTCAGCGCGAGGTAGGCCGTGAGATTGGCAGCGCTGGTGGGGCCGCACCCGGCCCTTTTGTGCCACTCGTCGGCGTACCATTCCTGGTCGCCGCCAAAGATCGTCAGCCCGGACGCCTCGTCGATAATGTTCAGAACCTCCGGGCGCAAAACGGAAAAAGTCATTTCATACCTCGCATACCCTGCGTACAAATATGGATTCCAGCATACAGCATAAAGGTAAACAAATCAAGCGCCTGCGAATCGGCGAAGCCATGTGGTAAAACCTCCAAACTTCCTGACACCGCTATGGAGGCTGGCGCGAGCGGAAAATACCGGGCGGTCAGTGCGGGATATCGCCCGGCACGGCGCAGCGCGGATAAACCATAGCGTTGTAAAAACGACAGACGGAAGCCCGCCGCCATGCTATGGTATTGCCACAGAGGATCAATGAACGGGAGGCGGACGGTCATGGTGGAAAAGGTTTATGAACTGGCGGCGACGGGCGAAAAGTCGGTCCGCAGGGTCGTGCTCGACGAGAACCTGCACTACATCCACATGGTGTTCCCCAAGGGCGAAGGGCTGCCCGAGCATTACTCGAATTCAAACGTCTACATGACGGTCGTCCGGGGAAGGCTTTCCATCGGGCTGGACGATCAGGATGTTCACGCCTACCCGGCCGGGACGCTACTGACGATTCCTGTCAAGACAAAAATGAATGTCCGGAACCTTGACGAAGAGGTGCTGGAACTCATCATCGTGAAAGCGCCCGCGCCAAAGAACTAGAAGGTCCTTGCGATAACCCGCCCGGCGTGGCGGGTTTTTGCTTTCTCCGGCTTTGATCTTTCGCTCCGCGATCGCGGAAGCCGAACCCGCTTTGTACCGTCCGGATCTTTCCGGGATTTTCGTCGGAACGCCTTCCCGCTCCATATTGCTTGCGATTTTCCTAAAAAGGTGCTATACCGGTGTCAACGGAGCCGGCGCACCCTGCGTCCGCAATGCAGATGTCAGGACCGCTGGTAACCATAAGGGGGGCTTGCGGATGGATGCTGTGATCTACTATTTCTCCGGCACCGGGAATTCGCTGGCGGTCGCGCGGGAACTCGCCGCCCGGCTGAAAGCCGACCTGAGGACCATGAAATCCGCCATGGACGGGGTCAGCCTCCGCTTTCCCCGGGGCGCAAGCCTCGGCATCGTCTTCCCCGTCTACAATCATCGCATTCCCTACATTGTGAAACGCTTTGCCGCCAGGCTCCGCGGCGTCGAGGCGGGCTATATTTTCGCCGTGTGCACGTACGGCGACAGCCCCTGCATCGCCCTCGAATACCTGTCCGGGCTGCTCGCGGCCAAGGGGCTGCGCCTAGATGCTGGGTTCGGCGTAAAAATGCCCTATAACTACCTGAACCCGCGCAATGGACTCGCGGGCCTTTTCAAGCCCTTCGCGCTTCGAACGGTGACGTACACGGAGCAGAACCGGATATTGGCGGAAGCCGCCTCAAAGACCGAAAAGATCTGCGAGCTTATCCGGGCGAGGGCGAAAGATACAATTGAGGTGGAACACGGGCGCCTCGAGCACGCGATCGACTCTCTCAACCTGCGCGAGACGCTACAGAAGCGGGTGTGGCTCAAAATTGGCGGCTACAGGGGGAAGACGGACCTGACGTACCTTGAGAGCATCCAGCTGATGGACCACGCGTTTTCCTGCGACGAGCATTGCACGCGGTGCGGCACCTGCGCGAAGGTGTGCCCCGTGGGCAACATCGCCCTGACGGAAGGCGGGCCGGTTTGGCGGCACCATTGCGAGCAGTGCTTCGCATGCCTCCAATGGTGCCCCGCGTCCGCCCTGCAGTTCGGAAGCGGAACGACGGGCTGTCCGAGGTATCACCACCCGGACGTATCGCTTTCCGACATGTTGCTTTAGCGTCGGTTCTTCATACGCGTCTTGTCTTTGACGTTCAAATATTTAGGGCGGGATGGAGAAATCGAAACATTGTAGATCAGGGTCCTAATAAAATCATACCGGTTAAACGGGGCCCAGGGCGCGAGGTACGGTACGCCGAAGCTCTCAATGGAAACCAGGTGGACCAGAATCACGCAGGAGAACAGGACCAGGCCGTAAAAGCCCAAGAACGCGGTACTGAACAGAACGAAGATCTTTAAGATCCGTATCGGGTTGATGAGCGTGTAGTCCGGCATGACGAACGAGGCAAGCAGCGACGCCGACGCCAGAATCAGAAGCAGCGGGCTGAAGATCCCCGCAGAAATGGCCGCCTGTCCAATGACGATGGCGCTGACGATACCGACCGCGGAACCGATCTGCTTGGGCACGCGAATCAGCGCTTCCCGCAAGAGCTCCACAAGGAACTCCAACATAATGGCGCCGACGAAGGGTGGAAACGGGACTTTGGTGCGCATTTCCGCCAGACTGATTACGTACCGGCTTGGAAGGGCATCCATGTGAAAGGACGTTACGCCCACATAGAGACTGGACGCATACAGTGCGATCAGAAATGCGGCAAATCGCGTCATCCGCATGAACAGTCCAAAGTACATGTTGTCATACCGGTCGTCGCAGGAGTAGAAGAATTCGGGGAAGACCTTTGGCGCGGAGAGTGCCAGGCCGCTTCCGTCCACCAGCACAAGTACTTTGCCTTCGTTCAGCAGGTGTTGCGCCATATCCGACCGTTCCACAACGCCCATCTGAGGGAACAGATTCCGCTTGCCGTTCTGCAAAAAGACTTCAAGTTCGCCGGATTCTCCAATGCCGTCCACATCGATCGACTGGATGCGCTGTTTCATGAGCGACACGGTTCTGGAGTTCGCGATGTCTTCGATGTAGAAGAGCGCCACGTTGGTTTGGGTTCGCTTTCCCACCTTGTACTGATATATTCTCAGCTTCGTATCCTTGTTGCGGTACCGGATCAGCGCCAAGTTTGTATCGAGGTTTTCCACAAAGCAGTCACGCGGCCCGCGCACCGTATATTCGATCGTCGGATCCGAGATGGGCCGGTGTTCCACTTTTTTCAGGTTCACGACGATGTATTCGTCGTCCTCCGAAAACAAAATGATGGTTTTGCCGTCCAGGATCAGGGACTTAACCTCTTCCTCGTCGGTCTGGAGCTTGTATTCGTCGGCGTACAGCACGTTCCGGGCGACGGTTTCCGCCTTCAATCCGTGCAAGGTATTCGAACCTTGCTCCAGATGGCGCGAAAGCGGTTTGATGACGAAATCCATCAGCGATACCCGGTCGGTAAGCTGCGGAATGTACAGGATTTCAACGGAACCTCCGCTGTAATGCAGGGAACGCCGGGAAAGCGCGAAGCCTTCCGCTTCAATGTCTTCCAGGATCGTTTCAAGCCTGGGTTTTTTCTTGATCATGCGCGCACCTTCCTGTTATGATGCTTCCATGTCGATCTTGTCGCTGACCGTGGCGTCGACCGATGTGCTGGTTTCGATTTCCGCTTTCAGGTATTCCGCGGGCCAGTCCATCTGTTCATATTCGTCGGGGTAGTTTAGGCGGAAGATCTCCCCGAACAGCAGATAGTCGCTCTGGAACAGCGTTTGGGACTGCTCGACCGCCGTCCTGACTTCGGACGCCAGCACCCCGTTCAGGTCGTCTGAATACTTCTGGATATTCTGATCATTGAGCGGGAACAGGCTCGGTTCGCTGTTATACTGGATTGTCGCCTTGAAAGCAATTTGAACCTGAAATTTGATCTTCTCATTCTCATAGGAAGGTTTGATGTCCCGGTGGGTCAATTGCACCTCCGCCGTGACAAACCCGTCATCGCCGGGTAGCCGATATACCCAGACCGGGCTTCCGGATACGATATACGATATTCCTCTTGAACTTTCAACCGGGATGAACCCGACGAGCTTCGCGTCCCGGAATACCGAATACCCGTCGATCTTGATCCGCTTGTCAATGAGTCCGAGGTGCTGGATCAAGAAGCTCCTCTTCGACAAAATATCGTTGATGTATTCCTCCGTCGGCACCGCGCAGGTATGACCGAGCGCCTGCGCGGTATGAATGGTATCGTCGATGACGAACCCCGCGGGCTGATCATTTTCATTTTCAAATTCCGTCAACACCTTGGGTTCTACCGAGATGATGGAGATGTTCACCTTCTGGCGGTATGCCTGGTTTTCCCGGAGCCGGAACATGTATTCCGCAAAGTCCTTGGTGGCGGCCGATTCGGTGAGAATTAGGGCTCGCACGGTGCCCAGGAAAAGATCCTTGTCCATTTGCATATCCAAATCATCCCGGGCCTCGGCAAAATCCCGGCCGGTGCCTGTCACATAGGACATTTTCTCCCCTCCGCCACCGCCACCGCCGGACTCGCCCATCGGCGCAATTTTTGCGATCTCCACGGTAAAGGAGAGCTTGTCCCCTTTCTGGTCCAGGATGACCATCGTGCACAAATTCAGATTGCTGACGTCCGAGGCATCCCAGCAGCCGGTCAAAAGGAAAGAGATAGCGATCAACATGGCAATGAGTTTACTGCGGTTTTTGAACAAGGCCTCTCACCTTCGCTGTCAAGAGTAGAATCGCCGGGATGAGAAACACGATAAAGACCCCCGCAACCGGAAGCGCCGATTCATAGATGTCTATGGCAGGCTTGACCGCCTGCGTCGCGATGCTTGAGGCGATTATTAACACCCCGACGCCCACCACGACGAAAGACCGGTTGACTGTTTTGAACAGCCGAATAGCGAACTCAACGAGCGCCAGGTATACGCCGCTGATGCCGGCCACCAGGCCCGCGAAGCCCACAGTCAGGTACACAACATCAAACCGCTCCAGAATAGGAATATCAATCTGCTTGATCGCCTCAATCAGCGCAAAATTATAGTTCTGCACCGATTTCATCCCCAGCATCATAATGCAAGTCTCCACCACAAGTGCGTAGAACAGCCCCACGAAAATGATCGTAAAGAAAGCGACCCAAGTTGTCCGTTTACTGTTTTGCCCGCTAAGCGGGAAGATCATCAACAGTTCAATGCCCAGGAAAGAAAATATGGTATCTTTGACACCCAACATGTACTCCGGAAGCTTCGAGGCGCGAAAGAAGGGCTGTATTTCCCGAATGTCGCCTTGCTGGAACATGATGAGATGGATGATAACGGCGGAAATCGCGAAAACCGTGCCGATGATCTCAAAAAACCTTGCAACGCTTACGACGCCCCGTTGGGCTATCAAGCCAAACACGAGGACGCTTGCGACGAGCATTACCCACTGCGGTGTCTTGGGGTAGAATTCCGCCCTCAACAGCTCAGTCAAATGTACACTCAGGTACGTCGAAACCATCAGGAAGTACAGAATGAAGAAAACCGCCAAAACATAGGCCAGGAACTTTCCGACGATGCGTCGGCTGTAGTCAAACATCATCATGCCCGGAAACGCGCTGTTCAAGCGTATGATCATCGCGGCAAATGAGGCGAAGAAAAGCGCATTGACCATTAAGGAGATCCATCCACCCGTTCCGGCGGTCTTCGCAATCACCTTGGGAATGCTGATGACCGTATAAGTGGTCAGCGTCAGCAACAGAATGAAACAAATCTGACGGTCGTTGATGCTGCTCTTCAACGGCATTCCCCCCTCCGGGCCTTTACTGCAGTATGCCCGAGGGAAACATTAGCAATTCACAGCTGGGTCTTACGCCGCTTTTTGATCGCTGAGAAAATCCCCGGCAGCAAAACTGCCGGGAGCGCGACATGTCGTTTGTCTTGATGCATGACAGGAATTTAGAACGGCGATGAAACCAATAGCCAATAGACTGTGGGAAGTACGGAGGTAACGGGCTTCATTCGACCGGGCCGGATGCGCACGGTGATCACGCAAACCTCCGGCGGGTTGAACACGCGCGGAAGCCTGGGATAATGCGATAATCCCCGGCTTACGATCAACTTCGTATCGCTGACCGCGTACAGGCCGCCCGCATATTGGGGAAACCAGCCCTGATCGGGCGCGAACAGGCCGTTCAGAAGAAGCGGTATGCGGACCTGCCCGCCGTGCGTGTGGCCGCTGACCACCAGATCGAACGGGTATTTTACGTACTCCGCGACGTAGTCCGGCCGGTGCGCAATCAATACGTTGAACGTTTCGGGGCTGAGGGAAGAAAAGCCCGCTTCCAGATCGCCCATGTACCGCGCCCGGTCGTCCGGATAGTCGCCGTAGGTCGGGTCGCCGATGCCGGAGACGGTGACGCGCGTTCCTCGGATCACAAACGAAGCCGTGTCCCTGTCCAGAACGGCGATGCCCCAGCCCTTCATGGCCTGAATGCATTCGCCATATTGCTTCGACCACAGGTCGTGGCTTCCCGTGACATAGAAGCAGGGCGCGATGTCCGCCGCGCCCTGCATGAATTCCAGCGTAGGCCCGTTGGAGGACACGTCGTCGATCATGTCCCCGGCCATCAGGATCGCGTCTGGCTGCTGACCGCGGATCAGTTTCAGGAGGTCCTCTTGCCCCTCGCCGTACCGGTCGGCGTGCAGGTCGCTGACCAGCGCAAAGCGAACGTCGGCCGCTTTGACGGTTTCGACTTCATAGCGCCGGACGACAAGCCCCCGGTACAGCGCCGCGGCGGCCAGGAGCGCGAGGGCGATGAGGAAGATGAGCGTCCGCAGCCACCTACGCGGTTTTTTGTCCCCTTTCAATGCTGCCCTCCAAAGGCCTGCAGGTAATTGGAGCATCGCGTTTTTCGGATGCCCGGTATCCTTCCCGAATTGGCATTACGCGGCCATCCGGGCCTTTCCCGGCTTCACCTTCTGCCAGGCGATCACCACGGCGATCAGCACAATGCCGATGATGTCCGTCACCAGGCCCGGATCAATCAGCATCAGGCCGCCCGCCAGCGCGAGCAGCTGCTGCAACACATTCAGCCTGGTGATGAAGAACTTCTCCACGCACATCCCGATGCCCAGCATGCCCAGAAGCGACGTGACGGCGATCTGAAGCACCTGATACCACTCGGCGTTGAGCATCAGCATCTGCGGATTGAATACGAAGATGTAGGGCACCAGGAACGCCGCGATCGCAAGCCTCGAGGCCTCGATGCCCGTGCGTAGCGGGTCTGACTTGGCGATCGCCGCGCCCGCCATGGCCGCGAGCGCCACAGGCGGGGTGATGTCGGCGATGATGCCAAAATAAAACGTGAACATGTGCGCGGGCAAGACCGCGTAACCCGGGTTGATGGCAGCAAGCGCGCTGTACACGTCCGGCAGCGCGACCGCGAGCGCTTTGGCCACGATGGGCGCCATGATCGTCGAGGTAATCAGGTAGTTCGCCGTCGTCGGCACGCCCATGCCGAGGATGATGGAGGAGAGCATTGTGAAGATGAGCAGGAGGAGTATGCTCCCGCCAGCAAGCTCGGTCAGCCCTGCGCCCATTTTGAGGCCAATGCCGGTCAGCGTGATCATGCCCGCAATGGTGCCTGCGACGCCGCACGCGAGCGCCACGCCGATGACGGACCGCGCGCCGCCCTCCAGTGCCGAAAGGTAATCGCGCAGCCGGAGGCCGTCGCTGCGCCGGATGATCGCGCCGAAACTTTCGCGCTTCTTGCCCCGGAAAAGCGAAACAAGCAGCTCCGCCGCGGTGCGGAGGTAACTGCCCACCGCCGCGCAGATCAGGCCGATCAGCGCCGCCACTGTGGGCGTGTACCCGCTGGAGAGTACCCAGACGATGGAGACCAGCGGCAGGATCAAGTACCCGCGCTCCAGCATGACGCGCTTGAGGACGGGCATCTGCTCCCGGCTGAGCCCTTTGAGCCCCTGCTTCCGGGCCTCGATGTCGGTGATGATGTAGATCCCCGCGAAGTACAGAAGCGCCGGGATGATCGCGGCCTTGATGATGATCGAGTAGGGCAGCCCGATGATTTCGCTCATCAGAAACGCCGCCGCACCCATCACCGGCGGCATGATCTGACCGCCCGTGGATGCCGCCGCCTCGACCGCGGCCGCGAATTCCGGCCGGTAGCCCAGGTTTTTCATCATCGGAATGGTGAAGCTTCCGGAACCCACGGTGTTGGCGACCGAGCTTCCGGAAACCGTGCCCTCCAGCGCGCTGGTGATCACGGCCACCTTCGCCGGCCCGCCGCGGCGGTTGCCCGCAACGGCGTTCGACAGCTCGATGAAGAAGCTCCCCACGCCCGTCTTTTCCAGAAACGCGCCGAACAGGATGAAGAGGAAAATAAAGGTGGACGACGCGCCCAGCGGCGTACCGAAAACGCCTTCCTGCGTATAGAACAGGTGGCGGATGATGTTCTTGAGCGAGAAGCCCCGGTTGCCCAGGAAGCTGGGCATGGATCGCCCGAAGAAGCCGATCGCCACGAAAATCAGCGCGATCACGACGATCGGGAGCCCGACGACGCGGCGGCACGCCTCGAACAAGAGCACAATCGCGATTCCGCCCAAGACGAGCTCGTACAGCTCCAGCGCGTTCTGCGAGGCGATTTTATTGAAGAAGACCACCGGATACAGGCAGACCGCGATGGAAACCAGCGACAGCGCCACGTCGTACCACGGCAGCGTGTCCTTGCGGCCGCCCTTTCGCGCGGGGTACAGCAGGTATGCCAGCACCATGACAAAGCAAAGGTGCAGCGGCCGCATGTGCGTGGACGGGATGATCCACCAGGTGCTGGCCAGCTGGATCACGGAAAACAGGACCAGGACCGCGGTGATGATGACGCTGCGGTAGCCCGTCAGGATGCGAAACGCGGATTCCCGGTCGAATTTTGCCATGATGTCGTTGATGTCGGTCTTCGCCGCTTCGGAGATCGTGAGCTCCGCAGCGGCCTTGTCTTCGTTCATGCGTTCGGGCATAATTCGCTCCTTTCCTGAACCACTTTCCTGAACCATACAGAAGGGGCGCCCGGCGCGTTTGCATAGCCCGGCTGGCCGAATGCGTGGCGGCGTCGCCACGCCAAAACCCGCTGTTGCGCCGGCGCATTGGCGTACCCAAATGCGTTCGGCGCAACAGCACTTCTGCAGGGTCAGATACGACTATTTGCCAAGCAGTCCAAGTTCGGTGAAGTAGCGCTCGGCGCCGGGGTGGAACGGGACCGGTACGCCCTTTACGGCGTTCTCCGCCGAGATCATCGCCTTTTTGGCGTGCGTCAGGTCGTCCTTCTTCTCAAAGAGCACCTTGGCGAGCTGGTACACCAGGTCATCGCTCAGATCTTTCTTGCAGATCAATACGGCGCTGACGGCGGGCACGGTGACATCCTCCGTCATCCCGTTGTAGGTGCCTGCCGGCACGGTGACCGGAACGTAGAAGCTGTACTTCTCCATGAGCGCCTTGAGGGACGCCTCGTCCAGGCCGATCAAGTTGACGTCGCGCTTGTTGGCGACTTCGATGATGGAGGTGTTCGGCATGCCCGACGTCACAAAGAAAGCGTCGATCTGCTGGTTCTGGAAGGCGGTCGCCGACTCATCGAAGGAGTAATGGTGCGCGATGATGTCGTCCAAGGTGAGCCCGGCGTTTTCCAGGACCTGCACCGCGTTGAAATAGACGCCCGATCCTACCGCGCCGACCGACACGTTGCGGCCCTTCAGGTCCGCTACGGTCTTGATGCCGCTGTCGGCGGCGACGACGATCTGCACCAGCTCGGGGTACAGCGCGCCGATTGCCGTAAAGGAATCGATCACCTGTCCGTCGAAGAAGTCCTTGTCGCCCTGGTAGGCGTAATACATGACGTCGTTCTGCACCGTGGCCAGTTCCGCTTCGCCGTCATTGATGAGCATGATGTTGGCCTTGGAGCCTCCGGTGGTCTGCGCCGTGACATCCAGATCGGGAATGTTGGCCATCCACAGCGCGGCAATCTCGCCGCCAAGCGCGTAGTAGGTCCCCGTCGTGCCACCCGTGGCCAGCCCGAGGTATTCGGTCGCGTATGCAGCTCCGGTCATCGTCAGCGCCAGAACCAACACAAGGCAGGTTACGAACAGTTTCTTCATATTCCATCCTCCTCCACAGCGATCTGATATGAGTATATAATATGTAATGGAAAAACGCAATATCAATGCGGACATATTCGCAACCAGGTTTCCCCACGATAATCTCAGGCTCAAAAACCGGCAAGTGAAATCCCGGGCCAAATCTGATGCAAAACGCGTCGGGCGGGGACCGTCAAACGTCCCCGGTTTGTGAATCTTCGGGCATGCGTCAGGTTAAGATTTTTGAATAAGAAAGTGTTGACATCCGGTCAGGCAGCGAGTATACTTTCATGTAGTTTCATAGTAAAATGCCGCGACAGCGAAGGAGTACCGGTCAAAGGCCTTTCAGAGAGCCGTCGGTTGGTGTGAGACGGCAGGTGCTGGCCGGGAATACACGCTTGAGCAGTCCACCCAAAGGTCTATGTACCCGGTAGGCTGGATCGGGTCCGCCCGTTAAAGCGGTGAAGTATCGCGGTTTCGGCCGCCGTACTTGAAAAGGCTTGCGTCGCGAGGCGCAGGCAAAATGAGGTGGTAACACGGGATTTGGCGCTCGTCCTCTACAGGCGGAGGACGGGCGTTTTTTATTCCTCCGCGGCGGCGGCACCGGGCCAAAGGGTGCCTCCAAAAAAAGAAGGAGGATGACCATGGACCACATCACGTTCGCGGGCGGCAGGCAATTCCCCCTGGAAATGCACAAGGTGCGCATTGTGCAGAAGCTCAATCTCCCCCCGGTGGAGCGCAGGCTCGAGGCAATCTCGGAGGCGGGCAACAACACCTTTCTGCTTCAGAACAAGGACATCTTTCTGGACATGCTCACCGACAGCGGTGTCAACGCCATGAGCGACAACCAACTGGCCGCCATGATGGTCGCCGACGACAGCTACGCGGGCAGCGCCACCTTTACGCGCCTCGAAGCCAAGGTGAACGACATGTTCGCCACAAAGTACTTTCTGCCCGCGCACCAGGGCCGCGCGTGCGAGCACATCCTGGCGCTGACCTTCGTAAAACCCGGCAGCGTCATCCCCATGAACTTTCACTTCACGACCCCCAAGGCCCACATCACCCGCATGGGCGGCCGCGTGGAGGAGCTGGTCATCGAGGAAGGCCTCAAGGTCGTCAGCGACCACCCCTTCAAGGGCAACTTCGACCTAAACAGGCTGCGCGCCCTCATCGAAAAGGAAGGCGCGTCCAACATCCCCTTCATCCGCCTGGAGGCAGGCACCAACCTGATCGGCGGGCAGCCGTTCTCGCTGGAGAACGCGTTGGCGGTCGCCGACATCGCGGAGGAATTCGGCATCCTCACGGTGCTGGACGCGTCGCTCTGGCAGGACAACCTCTACTTCATCAAAAAGCGCGAGGCCGCGTGCCGCGACATGAGTACGCTTGAGATCACCCACAGGCTTTCCGAGCGGATGGACATCATCTATTTCTCCGCCCGCAAGCTTGGCTTCGCGCGCGGCGGCGGAATCTGCATGCGCTCGAAGGAACTGTGCGACCGGATGAAGGAACTGGTGCCCATGTTCGAGGGCTTCCTCACCTACGGCGGCATGAGCGTGCGCGAGATGGAGGCCATGGCCGTGGGCCTCGAGGAAACGCTGGACGAGAGCATCATCTCCCAGGGTCCGCAGTTCATCGAGTACATGGTCAATGAACTGGTCAAGCGCGGCGTGCCGGTCATCACCCCGCCGGGCGGCCTGGGCTGCCATTTGGACGCGTTGCGCTTCCTCCCCCACATCCCGCAGACGCAGTACCCTGCGGGCTGCCTGGCGGCGGCGCTCTTCATTGCCGGCGGCATCCGCGGCATGGAGCGCGGCACCGTCTCCGAGCAGCGCGAGCCGGACGGCAGCGAGCGCCTGTCCGAAATGGAGCTTCTGCGCCTGGCGATGCCCCGCCGCGTGTTTACGCTCTCTCAGGTGGAGTACGCCATCGACCGAATCACCTGGCTATACCAGAACCGGGACCTTGTCGGCGGCCTAACGTTCGTGGAGGAACCGGCGACGCTGCGCTTCTTCTTCGGTCGACTCGCGCCCCTCGGCGACTGGCAAGAGAAGCTTGCCGCGAAGTTCCGCCAGGACCTCGGAGACAGCCTGTGAGCTGATCCTCTCAGCATAGACCGGGTTCTTCCATGCGCCCGCCGGTACCGGCGGGCGCATTCCTGTTTCCAGGTATCTCTCCCGACGCTGTTTCCTTCCAGTTGATTTTGTCAATGGAAATCAACCACCGGCCCATTGCTTTTTCCTGTGCCACCGCCTACAATACACGCGGAGGGAAGAATATGAAAGAGATCAACATCGCAAAGGTGCTTGTCACAAAAAGGCGGGAGAAGGGCGTGACCCAGGATGAACTGGCCAATTACATCGGCGTGTCCAAGGCGTCCGTTTCCAAATGGGAAACCGGACAGAGCTATCCGGACGTCACATTCCTTCCGCTGCTGGCGGCATACTTTGACATCACGATCGACGAACTGATGGACTACCAGCCGCAGATGCCCAAAGAAAACATTCGGAAACAGTACCAGAGGCTGTCGGCGGATTTCGCCGCGAAGCCGTTCCACGCGGTCCTGGAGGACCTGAGGCAGCTCATCAAAAAGTACTATTCCTGCCATCCGCTGATCCTCCAGATGGGCATCCTGCTGATCAACCATCTGGAATTGGCCGGCGGCCGGGAAGAACAGGCCGAACTGATCGCGGAAGCCAAGGCGCTGTTCGTGCGCGTCCGGGAGGAAAGCGAAGACGTGCAGCTCGCCAGACAAGCCCAATATATGGAAGCGCTGTGCTGCCTTTCCGAAGGTGACGCAAACGGCGTGCTTGAGCGCCTGGGGAGTACCCCCGCGCCTGTGATGCCGCCGGAAGCCCTGCTTGCCTCGGCATATCAGATGAAGGGGCTGCCGGAGGAAGCAAAAGCGGTGCTTCAAGCCGGGATCTACCAGAGCGTCGTACTCCTTTTCAACTACTTCCCGGCGTACATGATGCTGTGCGCGAACGAGCCGCCGGAGTTTCAGGAAGCGCTCAGGCGCGCCCTCTCGGTTTCGCAGACGTTTGACATGAAGCACCTTCATCCCGGCGTACTGGTGGCGCTGTATCTGTCCGCCGCTCAGGGGTACGTGATGCAGGGGAATCCGGAAAAGGCCGTGGACATGCTCGGACAGTACGCCGACATCGTCACAGGCGACATCTACCCGCTGCGGCTGAAGGGAGACGGATTTTTCAACCGCCTGGACGCCTGGCTGGAGCAGCTGGACCTTGGGACGGGGCTGCCGCGGGATGAAAAAACGATCCGGCGGAGCATGGCGGACGCGGTGGTCTTAAACCCGGCCTTTACGGCCCTGGCCGACGACCCGAAATTTCAGGGCATCCTCGCTCGTCTCAAAGAAAACGCACCGGAACAACGGAAAGAAAAGAAAGAAGGAACCCGGTATGTCCAGTGAAAAATCCATGACCATCAAGCGCATTGTTCTCTTTACGGTCCTGACTGTGGTGATCACGTGGGCGGTATTCATGCTCGTCCCGGCCCTCGGCCTGGCGTACGGCAGCGGGATGTCGATCATCATCGTCGCGGCGGGGATGTTCGTCCCCGCGCTCGGCAGCATCCTGACGAGGCTGATCACCAAAGAAGGCTTTCGGAAAATGTACCTGCGCCCGAACTTCAAAGGTCATGGAAAGGCCTATCTCGTCCTCTTTTTCGGCCCGACGCTGCTGATTCTCCTGGGCATGGGGGTCTATTTCCTGATCTTCCCCGGAACCTTCGATCCGGAACTCACCATGATTCAGAAAATGTCACAGGCCGCGGCGGGCCTGACGCCGACAACCCTGCTGCTCGTATCGGTGGCCCAGGTCGCCGTCATCGGGCCGATCATCAACATCATCCCGACCATGGGCGAAGAACTGGGCTGGAGGGGCTACCTGCTCCCCAAACTCCGCGAGATTTTTCCGGACAGAAAGGCGCTGATCATCACCGGGGTGATCTGGGGGCTGTGGCATCTGCCGGTCATCGTCATGGGGCACAACTATGGGACGGGATACGTGGGCTATCCCTGGCTCGGGATCCTGATGATGACGGTCTTCTGCGTGTCACTGGGCATCATTGAAGGCTACGCCACCATCAAGCTGGACAGCGCAATCCCCGCCGCGATGATCCACTCCACGGTGAACGCGGGCGCCGGGCTTCCGGTCCTGTTCGCGAAGAGCGGCTACAACGCGCTGCTCGGACCCTCGATCACCGGTCTCGTCGGAGGAATCCCGTTCTTTATCTGTGCTGTCATTCTGTTTATTAAAATCGGCGGAAAGAACGCGTCCCGAAGGGAAGCCTAGCATCATCGCCCCCTCGCGAAAGTACCCTGCCTTTTGACCGGCAGGGTACGCTTCTTTTTCCACATGCGGGGGCTGGGTTCAAAGAACGGATGCGATCGCCCGCTCGACGACCGTTTTCTTTACCTGATCAACCGGCGGGGATTTCTCTTTTGAAACAGTTCCTCTTACGGGATACGGCGCTGCCTGCGCGCCGCGACGGCCTCCCGCACCTCGCGCCAGCCTTTTTCAAAGGCGTCGCGGAACCGGACCACCGGGCCGAAGCGCTCATACGCCTCGACCCTCAGGGAATCGGGCGTCCAGGCGGTATGAAAATCGGGCAATTTCTCCAACAGTTCGTCCAGCGCGGCGCAGGGCGTTTGCGCGGAAAAGGCGCTGATCACAGGCGGGTCGGATCCTGTCCGCCTTTACGCGGGCAGGATTCTCATGCCGGGACGCCGAATACAATACCCAAATTCGTTGCATTTCGCGGGAGGTACTTCATATGGGCAGGCTTTCCATCGACGCCCTCAAGACAAATCATCTGAAAAACCCGCTCGGCCACGCGCTGGGGGAATGCCCCCGCCTGTCCTGGGTGGTGGAAGGCGACGGCGACGCGCAGAAACTCTTCGCGCGCGTTCAGGTTTCCGAGGACGAGGGCTTCAAGGACATCGTGCATGACAGCGGGCTGCGCGCCGGTCTGCATGGCGTGTGCTATCCGCTGGATATCCCCCTCAACCCGCGCAAGCGCTACTTCTGGCGGGTGTCGGCAGAGCGCCAGGGCGACTCAGCGGAGAGTTCCGCGGCGTGGTTTGAAACCTCCAAGCTGGATGAACCCTGGGAAGCCGATTGGATTTCGCCGGACTTCCCGGAGGACTGGCACCCGGTGCTTTTCCGTCTCTTCCGGGCGGACAGGCCCGTTCGCTCGGCGCTCGTCTACGCCTGCGGCCTGGGGCTTTACGAGCTTTCGCTGAACGGAGCCAAGGCGGGCGACGAATACCTGGCCCCAGGCCTATGCGCCTACGACAAGTGGCTGCCCTACCAGACTCTGGACGTGACGGGCGGCATCCTCCCCGGCGAAAATCGCCTCGAAGTCTCGCTGGGCAATGGTTGGTACAAAGGGCGCTACGGCTTGAACCGCCGAGAGAAATTCCAGTACGGTTCAGCGTTCGCGCTGATCCTGGAGCTCGTGATCACCTTTGAGGACGGCACCGAAATGAAGGTGCTGACCGATGAACGCTGGCGCGCGCGGCGAGGACCGGTGGTTGATTCGGGCATCTTCGACGGCGAGGTCCGGGACGACACGCTGGACTGTTCAAAGGAATACCCGGTGAAGCCCGCCGCCATCGAAAAGGCGCTGCTCGAACCCCGGCGCAGCCCCGCCACACGCGAAATGCTGACGCTCTCCCCCGTCGAAATCATTCATACGCCCGCTGGCGAAACGGTTTTAGACATGGGCCAGAACATGGTGGGCTTTTTCAGCTTCTACTGCGACGCGCCCCGCGGCGCGCGCGTCCGTCTTCAGTTCGGTGAGGTGCTGCAGGGCGGCAACTTCTACCGGGACAACCTGCGCACCGCGAAGGCCGAGTTCGCCTACACGTCGGACGGTAACCCCAGGTGGGTGCGCCAGCAGTTCACCTTCTACGGCTTCCGCTACGTGAAGCTGACCGAATGGCCGATGGCCGTTGAACTTAAAAATTTCAAGGGCATGGTGCTGTACTCCGACCTTGAACCCGCCGGCCGGATCGAGACCGGCAATGAACTTGTTAACCGCCTTTTTGAAAACACGCTCTGGGGCCAGCGCGGCAATTACCTGGACGTGCCCACCGACTGCCCGCAGCGTGACGAGCGCATGGGCTGGACGGGCGACGCGCAGGTGTTCTTCGGCACGGGCGCGTTCAACATGGACGTATGCGCGTTCTTTGGGAAATTCCTGCACGACCTGATGAAGGAGCAGTCCGCGCTTAACGGCTGGGTGCCGGTGGTGGTGCCCAAGCACGACGTCTGGCAGGTGGGCGCGTGCGCCTGGGGCGACGCCGCCACCATCATCCCCTGGAGCCTGTACGTGCGCTACGGTGATGAGGCCATGCTCCGCGAGCAGTACCCCGCCATGCGCGGCTGGGTGGACGCCCTCAGCACTCAGGACGAGGCGACCGGCGGCACGCGATTGTGGCGCGGCAGCTTCCACTACGGCGACTGGCTTTCGCTGGACGTTGAGGACCCGGTGGGCTACCGCTTCGGCGGCACCGAGCGGATGTTCCTCGCCAGCTGCTACTACCTGTACTCCACGCGCCTTCTGGCCAAGGCGGCGCAGGTTCTGGGCCGCCACGGGGACGCGGCGGAATACGGCGCGCTCGCCGAGGCGATTCAATCCGCGATTCTGAGCGAGTACCTGACCCCCAGCGGTCGCCTCGCCGTCACCACCCAGACCGCCTACGTGGTCGCGCTGTTCATGGACGTATTGCCGGAAGAGTACCGCGAAAAGGCGGCCTACGCGCTTCGGCTCAAACTCAAGGAATCGGACTACCACCTGCGCACGGGCTTCATCGGCACGGCCTACCTGTGCCGCGTGCTGTCCAATACTGGCAGCAATGATATCGCTTATAAGTTGCTCCTTCAGCAGGACTTCCCCAGCTGGCTCTACGAGGTCAAGATGGGCGCCACCACCATCTGGGAGCGGTGGAACTCCATCCTGCCGGACGGGTCCATCTCCGATACCGGCATGAACTCGCTCAACCACTACGCCTACGGCGCGGTGGTGGAGTGGCTGTACCGCGACGTGTGCGGCATCAACCCGCTGGAATCCCACCCGGGCTTTAAGAAAATCCTGTTCGAGCCGAAGCCCGACCGTTCGCTGGGCCATGCACACGCGACGTTCGATTCGCCGGTCGGGCGGATCGAGAGCGGTTGGGAAATCGCAGGCGACAAAGTCCGCTACCGCTTCCGGGTGCCGCTCACCGGGGCGGCGCTTCTGAGGCTTCCGGGCGAGCCGGAAACCGAAATGGGGCCGGGCGAGCACCTGTTCACCCGCCCGCTGCCGCCCGAGGCGCTGGGCCTCGATTCCCCCGTCAGCGCCCTCTACCGGTCCCCGGAGGCGCTTGCCGCCCTACGGGAAACGCTGCCGGAACTGCCGCGCATGATGCTGTTTCAGATGATGGCGGGCGAGCGCAGCATCCGCGACTTCGTGCGGGAGGGCTTCCTCAGGCCCGACGACCCCGCGCTCACGGAACTTGAAAGGAGGCTGACGGCGCTGTGACGAACGCACAAAGGGAATTCCTCGGCCTCATTGGCCGCTACATCCGGGAGCGAAGCCCACGGGTATTCAAATACCCCGGCAAGCGCTTCCCCCATCCGTTCATCGATCCCGGCTCCATCTACGACGGCAACCTCTGGGACTGGGACACCTTCTGGACGGTGTACGCGCTCACCGCCTACGCGAAGACGGAGTTCGCGGAGCCGGGCTTTTCGGAAAAGCTGCTCGCCCACGCGCGGGGCAACGTGGAGAACTTCCTCGCTTTCCAGCTCGAGGACGGCTACATCCCCATGATGGTATCGAACAACATCCAGGGCGAGGACGAGGAATCCTACCTGATCCGAAAGCACCGAGAGGGCCACATCCTGAACATGCACAAGCCCTTTTTGTGCCAGCAGGCGATGCTGGTGTCAGGGCTTGCCGGCTCCCACGAATGGCTCCGGCCTCATGCTGAGAAGCTTGAAGCCTACTTCGCCTGCTACGACCGGTACTACCTGCACGGAGCCACCGGGCTCTACGTCTGGGCGGACGACGTGATGATCGGCATGGACAATGACCCGGCCAGCTTCGGCCGCCCGCGCTTCTCCACGGCGAATGTGTTTTTGAACGGCTTCATGGTGCTGGAAAAACGCGCCATGGCGGGCATCCTCAAAAAGCTCGGAGAGGATGGCCGCGCCGCCCATTATGTGGAAAAGGCCGACTCTCTCGCCGCCGCGATCCAGCGGGAATGCTGGGATGAACGAGACGGGTTCTTCTACTCGCAGGATGTGGACGTCAAGACCCGCGCCTACGACTGGTTCCACAAGGGGCTGGGCGTGTTCTGGCACACGCTGCCCATCAAGATCCGCACTTGGACGGGGTTCATTCCGATGCTCGCGGGCGTGGCCACGGCGGAGCAGGCGGAGCGCATCGTGCGGGAGCACATCACGGACGAAAAGACCTTCGCCAGTCCCTTCGGCATCCGCGCGCTGTCAAGGGACGAGAAGATGTACAACCTGGACGCCACCAACAATCCCTCGAACTGGCTGGGGCCAATCTGGCTGGTGGTCAATTACGCGGTGTTCCGCGCGCTTCTGAATTACGGCTACCGCGCGGAGGCCGAGCGCCTCTTCGACCAGACGCTGACCCTCCTGGGCGGCGACCTCAAGACCACCGGCGAGATGCACGAATACTACGTGCCCGAGACCGGCGCGCCGGTCATGAGTCCGGGCTTCCTCAACTGGAACATGCTCGCCCTGAACATGGCCGCGGAACTGGACGGCTCCTTCTCGGCGTTCGACTTCCTCCGGGCGTGACCATTGAGTTCCCGGTGGCCGAGTACGAAATGCGTGAACGCGCCATCGACGACCTCTATCAGGTGAAGTGGTTGGGCGACAACGTCGCGGGAATAACGCCCGGCGGCAGCTACCTGCCGATGTACAGGCATGGCCGCCTGGTCCCCGGCCCGGCAGAGCGCTTAAGCAGGCCGCGATTTGAAGGGAACGCCAGCTTCCGCTGAAACGCGCTCCGCTGTCCCCTCCAAATAGATGCTCTTTTCAATCCCGCGAGTGCGCAGCTCTTTCTCTAGAACGTTGCGCATCAGCCTGTTGACAAACCTGGTAGTACCCTCCAACCGTTCCCGGCGACCTGTGCGCCGGGAACGTGTTTCTACCATCAGTGCGCACACTGGTGGTCCTCAGAATTTCAGGCCCACGCAGGACCTCCTCCTGCGCGTTGAAAAACCCTCGGGTTTTTCAACGCCTTAATGCGCAGCGCTTTTCTAAATCGTTGCGCATTCGATCATCGCGATGAAATTCTCAAACGGCACGTATTCCGGAATGCTGTTGCCGGAGCCCAGCGCGAAGCCACCCGTTTTTCCCGTCAGGGCGAGCAGGTTCCGGCAACGCTCTTGTATCACCGGGATCGGGGAGCGGATCAGGAAGTCGAGGTCAATGCCGCCCAGCAGCGCAATCCGCCCGCCCCACCTTTTGTAGCACTCCTCGATGGGCAGGATTTTGTCCTCGAAGGAGTGCTTGGCGTCGTAGCGCATGTCCTCGATGACATCTTCCATGATCTCGTTCATGTACCCGCAGGAGTGCAGCAGCGCGGGCCGCCCGGCGATATGGGCGGTTTCGACAATCCGGCGGTGCCACGGGAATACGTACTGACGCATGTGGGTCGGGGAGAGGAGTGTCTGCGAATTGAAGCCCCAGTCGTCGTTTGACATGAGCAGGCCCACCGCGTCAAACTGCATGGCGATCTCGTAATACCGGACCAACCGGCTTCCGATCCCGTCAAAGATCGCTTTGACAAGCTCCGGCTCCTCGTAAAGCATCATGCACAGGTTGTCATAGCCGGTCAGCGCGATCGCGTTCTCCAGAACACCTCCGGGCCCCGCGACCATCAGCTTCATGCCGTCCGGAAGGTACTGCCGGATCTTCTCGAGCCGCGAGAAATCGAACGCATCAGGATCGGGCCAGCGGAACCGCTCAAAGGACGTCCAGTCCGTGATGGCGCAGCCGTCGTTGAGCGAGATGGTCTTTTCTTTTTTATGCGCTTGGGTGTCGAACTGCATGTCGCTCGCTTTGCAGAAGACATAGTCATAGCCCAGCGCACAAAAGGCCTCGGCCGTGATCTTCAGCTCTTCGAGCGCCCCTTCCCCGCGCTTTCGCCCAGTGACGCGCTCGTAGAGCGGCATGTTCATGAAGAACTCAAAAAGCGTCGGCCTGTCCGGCTTCTCGCGCCGCACGACTTTGAGGATTTGAGAAAAATTTGGTTCGCGCCTTCCCATGTGTTCACTCCCTCGCGAGAAGTTCGTCGATGAGCGCATCGCAGGTCATCAGCATGCGCGGCAGGTGCAGCGGCCCCTTGAAGTAGTTGCCCTTGACGATGGGCAGCTGCCGGGTGTTGTCCTTGTGAAGGTATCCCAGCCACTCCGGTCCTTCATCGTCCTTGAAGTACCGGAAGGCATAGTCCGCAATGCGCTCGAACCATTCGGCCCATTTTTCATCGCCTGTGTCGGCGTAGGCCATCAGCGCCGCGATGACCGCCTCGCACTGCGGCCACCAGAGCTTCATATCGTGCTCGTACTGTTCCGGCGGATAGCCCAACCGGTCCACGAAGTACACGAGCCCGCCGTTCTCCTGATCCCACCCTAGGTCCAGCGACCACTTAAGAATGTCCACGGCTTTCCGGGTGAGCGCGGCATCCCCGAAGTAGCGGGCTTCGTTCATCAGGAACCACGCCGCCTCAATGGAATGGCCGGGGTTGACCACGCGCCCCATCGGGATGTCCAGAAGGAGCCGTCCGTCGCCGCTCACGGTTTCAAATACGCACCGGTGCTCTTCGCTCAGGAAGTATCCCGTGACGTCGGCAATGTACTCCTTTACGCCCGCGTCATAGCGTTCGGCGTTCGCGGGGTCGCAGCGCCTGAGCACGTTGGATACGTTCAGCATGATCATTGGCCCGGCGAGCGCCCGGGTCACGATCGTCTCAGGCTCAAACTTCGGGTACACATAATGCGGATCGGAATCGGGGTTTTTGTAGATTCTCAGCACGAAATCGTACATGTCCCGCGCTTTCTGAAGGGCGCTTTCATCGCCGGTCAAGAGCGCGTATTCGGCAAAGCCCATGATGTAGAAGGCTTCGGAGAAGAAGTACCTGCGCTTGCGGGCGGACCGCCCGTCCGCGGTGACCAGGAAAAACATTCGCCCATCGCTGTCGATGCAATGCTCGTCGAGAAACGCCTTGCAGCTCACGGCGGCCCGCATCCAGTCCTCCCGCACGCCGTACTGGGCGCACAGCCGGCACAGCGTCCACAGAAAGCGCCCCTGCGCCCACACGCTTTTGAGCGTCGAACACCGCTCCCCGTTTCGGGCGAGGTAGGTGTAGATCCCGCCATGCTCGCGGTCCCAGCCATGCTCCATCCAGAATGGCGCGCTGTTATTCATTAGTTCATTGCGGAACTTCCGCTGATACGCCTTCAGCCGATCCTTGTCCATACGCTCTCCCCTTCTGTCAACGTAGTCGCGCTCCAATCAAGCGAATATTTTTGTTTATCCCTTCACCGCGCCCATCGCGAGGCCCTGCACGAAATCCCGCTGCAGCGCAAACGCCAGGATGACCACCGGCACCAGCATCACGATCGAGGCTGCCGCCATCGGGCCCCAATCAAGCCCCCGGTCCGTGATGAAGCCCGCGATGACCACCGGCAGCGTCTTGGTCTTTTTGATCGTCAGGATCACCGCGAATAAAAACTCGTTCCAGGTGGCCACGAAGGTCAATATGGCCGACGCGATCAACCCCGGCTTTGTGATCGGCAGGATGATGTCCCAGTAGCGCCTGTAGAAGCCCGCGCCGTCCAGCATGCCGCTCTCCTCCAGCGAGTAGGGCAGCTGCTCGAAGAAACCCATCATCAACCAGATGACCATCGGCAAGTTGAAGCTGGTGTTCATGACGATCAGCGCGAACTGCGTGTCCATAAGCTTCAGCGCCCGCATGACCATGTAGATCGGGATCGCCGTCGCGATCGCCGGGTACATCTTCTGCACCAGGAACCACAGCCCGAAAAGGTTCTTGGCTTTTCGGCCGATCGGCCCACGCGCCAGCGCATAGGCCGCCATGCTGCCGATGGCGACTGAGATCAGCGTTGTGACCGCCGCGATGGTCAGCGAGGACAGGAAGGTGGAGCCCAGCTGGCTGTTGGTGAATATGTCCGCAAAGCTGGCAAGGGTGAACTGGCCGGGGATCAAAACCGGCGGGTTGGCGAGGTAATCCTGTTCGAGCTTCAATGAACTGGTCACGACCCAGTAGAGCGGGAACAGCACCGCCAGCATGCTGATCGTCACCAGCACGGCCCTGGTCGGCCTGCCGAGGAAGTTGGACAGGATTGCCTCGGCGGAGGAGGCTTCGCGGGTCCTTTTCTTCCTCAGGATTGTCTGGGCGGTGGAGGTTTCTCGGGTTCTTGTCTTTATATTCGTCACAGCTTGAGCTCCTCCCTCCTGCGCCATAGGGTAAACAGAAGGCAGGCAAGCGTCATCGCCAGCACGAACATGATCGCCATGGCGGCGGCGTAACCCGCGTCAAAGTATTTCAAGCCTTGCTTGTAGATATAGTTGGGCAGCATCTCCGTCGCCGTACCCGGACCGCCTCCGGTCATCACATAGACGGTATCAAACACCTTGAACGCGTCGATGAAGCGGATCATGATCACCACCGCCATCAGCGGCATGATCAGCGGCAGAACAATCCTCCTAAAGATCTGCCAGGAGCTTGCGCCGTCCACCAGCGCCGCCTGCAGGCAGTCGCTGGGCAGCGCCTTCAGGCCCGCCGCGACGATCACCGTGACCCACGGCGTCAGTTGCCAGACGTTGACGAAGATCACCGACAACATCGCCGTATAGGTGCCGGCGAGCCACGAAACCCTCGGAATGCCAACCAGCGAGAGGAAATAGTTGATGACGCCCGTGGAGGAATCCAGCATCATCCGCCACAGCGTACCGGCCGCCACCGGCGCCATGATCATCGGAATGATGAACGCCGACATCGCGACGCGAGCCCAGCGGCCATCCCCCGAGATCAGCATCGCGATCACGACGCCCACCACGAGTTCCAGCGCCACCGAGGCAACCGCAAAAATCAGCGTGTTCCACGCGCTGGTCGCGAGCATGGGGTCCATGAAGATGCGCGCGTAATTGTCCCATCCGATGAAAAGCGGCACCGCTTTGGGAAGGTTCATCTTGAACCGGAAGAAACTCAGCCAGACCGAGTACACTAGGGGCATGAGCGCCGTGACCGCGAGAAAAAGACAGGCGGGCGCAAGAAACGACCAGGATGCCAGCCTGTCGCTTCGCTTAAAGGCGCTCATGGACCTTGAGCCTGCTTTCATGGGCGGCACCTCCAAGTTCGCCCGCGGAGGCCGATCCAAAGACCGGCCCCCGCGTTGGTCCGTTCGTCAGCGGTTGTAGTTTTTGATGCCTTCCTCGACCGGGTTCATGGTCAGCGCCTGCTCTAAGCCCGCCTTCATGTTGGCGATGGCGGTCTCCTCGTCGATCTGCCCGGCGAGGTAGCCGTTGACGGCGGTGCCGATGGCGGTGTCGGCCTCAACGGAAGCGGCCACACGCCACCAGATCAGCGCGGTGTCCAGCGCCGTACGCAGCGGGTAAAGGCCCGCTTTCTTGATGGCGTCCTGCTCCCAGAAGGCTTTGCGGGGCGAGAAGATGTAGAACTGCTCGTAGAACTTCTGCTGGTTCTCGGCGGTGGTGTACATCTTGATGAATTCCCAGGAGAGGTCCTTCTTGCCGGAGGCGGCGTTGATCGCGAGGTCCCAGGCGCTCAGGTTGGTGATGCCGTTCTTCTCAAAGGGGAAGGTCCCCAGCGCCCACTTGCCGACGATCTTGCTCTGCGCGGGGTCGTCGCCCTTGAGCGTGATGCCCAGCGTCGGCCAGGCGTCGCATACGGCGGACTTGCCGTCCAGGAACGCGGCGATGGCCTCCTCAAGGCCCCAGGAGAGCGCCGCCGGGTCCGCACAGGCCAGCTGGCGCTTGCTGCTGATGAGCGCGGCGCGCGCTTCGGGGGAATCGATGGTGATGTTCCAGTTCTCGTCCGCCCAGGAGCCGCCCATCGACCACAGGATGGAGTCCCAGATTCCGCCGTACTGCTCGCGGACGCCGGGGGTCGAGAGGCCGTAGAAGCCGTTTGCGGGATCATTGAGTTTCTCGAGCAGCGCGCAGTACTCTTCCCAAGTCTTGGGCAGGCCTTCGGGGATCAGGTCGGTCCGGTACGCGACCACCTGCGGGGTGTTGGCGTTGGGGATGCCGGTGATCGCGCCCTGCCACTGCCCGGCCTGGCTGAACACGTTCTCGATGAACACGGAGGTGTCAAAGCCGTCCTTCTGCACGTAGGCGTCCAGCGGTTCCAGATAGGGGGCGAACTCGCCGTCCCACTGGCAGGCGACGTCGATCACATCGTATGACCCGGTGCCGCTGGTCAGGTCCAGCAGCGCCTTGTCGTGCAGCGTGATGTAGGGGTAGTCCACGACATCCAGCTTCGCGCCCGTCGCAGCCTCGAACGCCCCCGCGATGGAACGGGCGGCCTCCGCGTACACGCTGGACATGAAGAGCACGGTCAGCGTCTGGCCCTCGAAGGGCTTGGCGGCGGCCGCCATAGCCCCTTGAGTGCCGGCGAGCAGGCAGACGACCAGAACCAGGGCAATCCACATCGTCTTTTTCATAGGACTTCCTCCTTGATTATTTTTGCGGCGTACCCGCAAACCGCTTTCCTTTCACTACCGCTCCGCGGCCTCGTCCTCGGCGGCGCGCATCATGGCGCGTACGTTTTCGGGAGGGGTCTTCCGCGGCAGCTCGCAGCCGCTGCTCAGGATCAGGCCGCGCCCACGCGCGATGTCGATCACCCGGCGGGACTCATCGTATACCGCGCGGCTTGTCCCGCGCAAAAGAGTGGACACCGTATCCACGGTGCCCTCGATGCATACTTTTCCATTCGTCTTTTCATACGCGGCCTTAAGGTCCGTGAAGCTGTCCAGCTCCAGAACGTCCGCGCCCGTTTGGGCCATCAAGTCCACCACATGGTCCACCTTCCCGCACATGTGGTAGAACACCGGAAGCCCCGTCTTTTTGATCTCGCCGACGACATACCGGTTGAGCGGGAGAATGAACTTCTCAAACATCCCGCGGCTCACCAGACTGCCCGTGGATTCCCCATAGGTGATCGCGTCGGCGCCCGCATCCGCCAGCGCCCGCGCATAGCGTATGATCGCCTCCGCCGTGATTTCCATCAGGTCGAACACAAACTGTTCGCCATCGTACAGGTCGTAGAACAAGTTTTCCGCGCCGCGCAGCGAGGACGCCACGGAAAACGGGCCGCTGTCACAGTTGGCCTTGAGAAACGCGCGGCCGCCGACCCGCTCGCGGGCGATGCGCATCGCGCCGATGAGTACCGGCATGCGCGCGGCGGTCTCCGGGTCAAGATTTCGAAGCAGTACGGAAAGATCCTTGGTTTCCGCAAGGCAGGTGTGCGCCTTCTGCGGCGGTTCATCGTATGGCAGGAAGACGCGATTGCCCAGCGCTTCGGAGACCACGTAGTTGTCCGAGGTAATGTGGAAGCCGTCGTACCCGTACATCTCCCAGGCGATAATCTGCGCCGAGGCCAACGCTTCCGGGTCGGAAGAATAGCGCGCGTGCGGGATGCCCGAGACTTCCAGCGAATGCTGGATGATCAGCGGGATCACCGGGACCCTGTCGCAGGCTTCGCACCGGATGGCCGCGAGCGTGCGTTCCACCGCGTTCATCCCATCGACGCCTCCCTCCGGTTGGCTTTCAGGCAGATGTCGTCGAAGTACTTTTCTCGCGCCGCGTGCATCAATCCATGGATGCCGGCGTTTCGGGATACCGTCGCCAGCGAGATCTCCGGCGCGATCATGCACCAGTGGGCGCGAAGCGCGGCCATCTCCTCCAGCATGGTTTCGCCAAACGCCAGATACTCGCCGCCGAAGACCACCTTTTCCACGTCCAGGAGGCTCGCGAAGTTGAATGTGACCATGGCAATCGCCTTGCATACCTCGCGAACGATGCGCATCACCAGCGGGTCACGCCGCTGGTACGCGTCCACCACGTCCGAAAAGCTGATGCTGTCCTGCGGCGGGAAACCGGCAGCGCCTTCCTCCGCCACGGCCTCCCGCACGCGCCGGACCAGGCCCTTGACGCAGATGTCTTCCTCGATGCCGACGGCGCGCGCGATGTGGTCGCCGTCCACGTAATTGTAGATCTCTCCCGCCGCGAAGTGACGCCCGGCGTAGAGCTGTCCGTCCAGGATGATGCCGGCGCCGAAGCCCAGGCCGCAGCTCACATAGAGCATGTTGTCCATGCGCGCATCGCCCGACAGCATCCGCTCGCCCAGCGCGGCGGCGTTGACGTCGTTGACGGCCATGCTCTCCACCCCGAACCGTTCGCGCATCGCGTCGCACAGGTTGATCGAGGCCCAGGGCGCGCCGGAGTATTTCCTGTTGCAGCTCAGGTGGTTGCCCTCGGTGTCGTACACGCCGGGGGAAGCGAAGGAGATGAATACCAAATCCCTGGCTGTCAGTTGCCGGATTTTCAAAAGCTGTTCGACGCCGCGCGCGACCGTTTCGATGTAGGCCTCCGTGCGCGTATCCGCCGGAGAGGGGATGCTGATGGTTTCCATGATCTCATTGTTGAGGTTTCCAAGCGCGAATACCAGTTCCGTGCGGATCAGGTCGATGGCAATGATGTAGCGATGGTTGACGTTGATGCGCAGCATCTTGGGGCGGCGGCCGCCCCCTTCCCCGCTCGCGCCTTCGCCGATCTCCTCCACCAGGCCGGAGGCGATAAACGGCGTGAGATTTTCGGAAATGGCGGGTTTGCTGATGCCCAAGAGCCTTGAAAGCGCGACCCTGGAGGTGATCCCCTCGAAGAAAATCGCCCGCAGGATCGCCCGCTGGTTGTGCCCTCTGACATCCAGGCTCCCGGGTCCCGCCACGGTTGGCTGCGTCATGCCGTTGCTCCTAGTTAGTAATTCTAATTAACTATATGCATACGGAATGATAGTATTCCAAGTATTTGATAGTTTTCTTGCATCACTGGTAGGTTTGGAAACTATAATTCAACCAAACGAACATTGCGTGCCTAACCGCAGCGCCCGGCATCCCTACAAACCGATGATATTAGAAAGGAGAAAAAATCATGGAGGGAAGAAACCTGGTGCTCCGCGCCATGCGCCATCAAGCCGTTGATCGTACCCCCATCTTCGAGTACGTGCTGCTCTCCCCGAGCGCCGACCGCGCGCTGGGGCGGCCCCTCTTCGGCTACGATGAAAACCCGGACCAATGGCTCCGGCGTGCGGGAGAGATTGGCTATGAGAAGGCGCTGCGGCAGTACGCACGCGACCGAGTGGAGCTTGCCCTGAAGCTGCACCACGACATGCTCTATGTCTGCCTCGCCCCCGTTGAAAGCATACTTTCCGTCGAAGTTCCCGGCGACGAGCCGGAGGATCGGCTGGCTTTTCGCAACGAGCGCGATGCAAAGGCGCTGTCCCACCCGCTCCCCGACGAGGGTTATCAGGTTTACGGGTATGTCCGTGAAGCCATGCGTGAAACCGGCGCGGATCTCGCGCTGTTCGCCCCGGCCTACACGCTGGGCATCTGGTCGGACGTCGATCTGATGATGACCATGCTGACCGATCCCAAGGCCGCAAGGGAACATTTCCGCCTCGCGGCGGACGCCGCGAGGCGCCAAGTCGCAAGGTATGCGCAGGATGGAATTGATCTGGTTGGAATCGGCGGAGATTTCGCGGGCAACCGCCTCCTGATCTCGCCGGAGGCGTACCGCGAATTCGTCGTGCCCGAAGTGCGCCGCGTCGCGGACAAGGTGCATGAAGCCGGTGCGTTCGCCGTCACCGCCAGCGACGGCGATCTGAGGACGGTGCTGGAGGACTTTCTCATCCATTCAGGCGCGGACGCGTACATGGAGATCGACAGCCGTGCTGGTATGGACATGAAAACGCTGAAAACGCAGTATGGCGACCGTATCTGCCTGATGGGCAACATCGACTGCGGCGAACTGCTCAGCTTCGGGTCCCCCGAAGCCATCCGCGAGGCGACATTCAGGTGCCTCCTGGACGGCTCGGGCATGGGCGGGCACATCTTTACCGCAAGCAACGCCATTGCCGCGTCCGTGCCCTATGTAAACTACCGGGCGATGAGCGACGCCTATCACGATTATTTCGGCCTGAAGCGCGTCGGATGGATTTGAATGCATTTCTTCGCGCCAATTTCTTGAGCGTACCGGCCAACACAACGCCCTCAACCGACGGTTCGGTGGTTTCTGATACCAAAGAACAAATCGCACACGGATTCCATATGATGCATGGGAAGAACATCTTTTTTTGACGAAAAGGAGTGGTCACCCATGGCTGCAAGAGACCATCTTGGAATTGTCGTGGATAATAATAACCGCAGGGTCACCTTGTTCGACATAAACACGCAGGAAGTGCTGCAGCAGTTGCCACTTGACGCAGACATCCTTGATGTGGCGATCAACAGTGACTGCACGCGCGCCTTCGTCACTTCCTTTGCCAGCATGACAATGTTTCAGATTGACCTGTGCGCGATGCCGGCCCGGGTGATTGCCAGCGCCGTTGCCTCAACACTGCTCGAGGATGTGGCGCTGACACCGGACGGCAAATTCGCCCTGTCCGTGGATGGATCCGGCTCGAATCAGGCCATCGTATCCTATTCAGCCAGACAAAACGCGTTTGTTTCCTCCCTGTCCACCAGCGCGCAGGCCGTCGCCGTTTCTCCCAGAAGCCGCGAGCTTGTCTTGACGGCGGAATATTTCAATGACAGTGTTCACAGGTTCGTGATCCATCCCGATGGCACATTGGAGGACTCAGGGCAGAGCTTCCTCACCGGAACCGGCCCGATCAACATCATCTTCAGCCCCAACGGGGAGTTTGCCTTCGTCGCCGCCCAGAAAGACAGCAGCATCAGCGTACTCGGCACGCTGATCCCCGAGGACGTCGTGATGCTGGGCAGCGCGCCATCCTCCGCAGGCCCGCAGAGCCTGGCGATCACGCGTGACGGCAGGCATGTGTTCGCCTTGACGGCTTCAAATGTCGATATCTACGCGTTCGACCCCGTCGCGGGCAGCCTGACGCTTGAGCGCTCGTTCCCCCACGGGCTTGGCATCACATCGTATTTCGGTGTTGACCAGATCACCCTGGATGCGGGCGAAACCAAGCTGTTTATTTCCGGCAACGGGCGGGTGGCCGTGTTCACCACCTACGGCCTGTCGCTTGGCAATGTCGTTGGCGCGGCAGGCCCCGGCGGCATCGCGGTCTGCACATGCCATTCCGGTCACCGGAATCGCGACGACTAGGGCTTCATCCCGGCGGTAAACCAGACCTCCTTCCAAAGTCAGCCACGTCGCCATCGCAGTAAAAGCAATGGCCACGTGGCATTTTTCGCGCAGCGTCTCGGATGTAAAAAATACAAGGCCAGGCAAATGCAAACATAGCCGCGCAAGGATCGATACTATGAATGCGCTTCGCGCAGGCCATCGGCTGCCCTTTTACAGAAGATTTGAAAATGCGTCGGCGCGGACAGCGCAAAGATCGTGTACGACAATGTGGGGAGAGCGGAAAGGGGCGGACGAATGCGCGGAATTGACAAGATCGGAAGCGATCGCGCTCTTTCGCGCCTGATCTTCCTGCCGGTATTCGCGGCGGAGCTTGCTTACGGCGCATATCTGGGCTTTCAGGGCGTGCTGCTGGGCGACGCGGTCAGCCGCACCGCCAACGCGTACTACGTGCTGAACGTCAGACCCTATCGCTTCGCGTCGATGGGCCTGGTATGGAATCCGCTGCCCAGTACGCTCCAGCTCCCCTTTGTCGCGCTGGCGAGGTTTTGGAAGCCCTTCGTGACCAGGGGCGTGGGCGCGGCGTGCGTTTCGGCGCTGTTCGCGGCGTGGAGCGCCTCGATCCTGCTGGATACGTTCCTCAAGATGAAGGTGCCAAGGCCATGGGCGCTCACCTTCACGCTTTTGTTCGCGCTCCAGCCATACATCTTCTTCTACGGCGCCAACGGCATGAGCGAGATGATCTCCTTCGCGTTTACAATCGTGATCGTGTGCAACCTGACCCTGTGGATGCGGGAAGGCGTGCCGGAATATTTGGTGCGCATCGCCGTGGGTTTCGCGGGGCTGTTTCTGACCCGGTACGAGTCCATCCCATTCGCCGCCGCGGTGGGCCTGGGCATCGCGACGCACATCCTGTTCAGCCAAAGGGAGCGGCGGTATCACCAGGGCGGCGGGCGAAAGGAAGCCTGGTTTTACATCGAGGGCACGATGACCCTGGTCTTCGCGCCGTTTGTCTACGCGGCGCTGATGTGGATGCTGTACAACTGGGTCATCTCGGGAAATCCGCTGTACTTTCTGAATTCGGGCTACTCAATGCTGGCCTACAGCGCCTATTACACGGCCTATGGCGGCCCCGCCGAAGTGCTGGGCTTTCTGTGGGCGCGCACTTGGCCGTTTCTCACCATGGTCGGCGCGATTCTCGCGGTCCGGCTCGCCCGGAAGCAATGGCGGCAACCGGACATGCTGGTTTTCCTCATGTGCGCGCTGGTCTTGACGGTGTTTCAGTTTGTGATGCTGATGAACGGGAGTTCCGCGGGCTACGTGCGCTACATGTGTTACCCGCTGCTGATCTCCTTCGCGTGGCTGCCCTACGAGTTGGCCCCGCGGGACGCGCAAAGCGGCGAGAAGACGCTCTCCGGCCCCAATGCCAGGATTTTTTACGCAGCGGCCCTGATCGCGCTGGGCGTATGGTTCGGCTGGGCTTTCAAAAACGACGAGATCATCCGAGAGGATACGCTGTTCCTGCTGCCCGAAGGCTCCGCGCAGATGGCGGACTACATCAATGCGCGCCTGCCCGACAGCCGCATCCTGATGGACGCCTACCGAGCGTACTACGTGTTCATGAACCTTGACAACCCCGCCAATGTCGTCATCAGCAGCAGCGTCGACTTCTACGAGAGCCTGGCCGATCCCGCCGCCCACGGGGTGGAATACCTCATGGTGCCCGAATCCGGCAGCTACGGCGACATGGACGCGGTCAACATCGCTTACCGCTCGCTGTACTACGGCGGCGCGCCCTGGTGCGAAGAGGTGGCTTCGATCGGGGAGTTCAAGCTGTTCCGCGTGACGGACAGCGTACAGGCGGCGGCCAAAGGAGGAAGCCGCAATGCGTAGCGCGGCGGCGTCCGGGCACGGCCCGCTCGGCGAGTTCCTGGTCGGGCGCGGATACCTTACGCGCGCGCAGCTTGAAGCGGCGCTCGAAACACAGCGCGAGAAAGGCGGCAGGCTGGGCGAAATCTGCGCGGGCCTCGGGTTTCTCTCCCCCGCCCGGCTGGACGAGGCGCTGAGGCTATTCCCTCGGAAAAAGGTTCTGCTGGGCGAGCGGCTCGCCCAGCGCGGGCTGATTACGCGCGAGCAGCTGGATAGCGCGCTCGAGATGCAGCGGCGCAGCGGCGGCAGGCTGGGCGACATCCTGCTGTTCATGCGCTGCATTGAACCCGCGGCGCTGTACCGCGAGATCGCGACGCAAAGCGAGATGGCGCGCTTCGGGTCGGATGCCGATCCGCGCGGGGCGAACGCGCTGCCCTACGAGATGGCGCGCAGGTTGGGTGCGGTCGTGCTGGGCGAAACCGGGGACCGCGCGCTGGTCGCGGTGGAGCAGAGGCTCGCGCCTGAGGCTGAAGCGGAAATTTCGCGGTATCTGAAAAAGTCCGTGGTGCAGGCGCTCGTCTCCAGCGCGGAAAACCTGGACTTCTGGGAGCGCGCGTACCGCGACGCCGACACCCACGAGAGCGTGTTCGGCCTGTACGAGGAGCAGGCCGAAAACTCCGCCATCGTCACCTTCTCCTCGGGGCAGCGGGTGGCGTTCCTCGCCGCGGGCGGGCTGATCCTGATCGCGCTCGCAATCTCATGGCGGTCGACGCTGGTGGCGCTCAACATCTTCTTTCAGATCGTCTACTTCCTGATGACGGTTTTGAAGTTCAACATCGTGCTCAAGGGCGAGCTGAGCAACGTCCAGATGCGCTTTACGGACGAAGAGGTCGCTGCCGTCGACGAGCGGGCGCTGCCCGTGTACACGGTATTGGTACCGGTGTTCCGGGAAAAGGAGGTCGTGCGGAAGCTCTTGGACAACATCGCGACGATCGACTACCCGCAGCACAAGCTGGACGTGCGGATCCTGCTGGAAGAGGGCGACGACGAGACGATCGAGGTCATCCATTCGATGGCGCTGCCCGGGAACTTCACGCCCATCATCGTGCCCGCGTCGACGCCCAAGACCAAGCCCAAGGCATGCAACTACGGGCTGATCAACGCCCGGGGCGAATTCGTCGTCATCTACGACGCCGAGGACCAGCCCGAGCGCGACCAGCTCAAAAAGGCGTACCTGGCGTTCAAAGCCCTGCCCGGGGAGTACGTGTGCGTGCAGGCCAAGCTCAACTATTTCAACAGCGCCCACAACGCGCTGACGCGCCTGTTCACGCAGGAGTACAGCATGTGGTTCGAGCTTTTGCTCGTGGGCATCATGCAGACGGACATCCCCATCCCGCTGGGCGGCACCTCCAACCACTTCCGGATGGATTTTCTCAAGAAGGTGGGCGGCTGGGACCCGTTCAACGTCACCGAGGACGCGGATCTGGGCGTCAGGCTGTACAAGTTCCGCTACAAGACCGCCATTCTCGATTCGCGCACCTGGGAGGAGGCCAACAGCAATGTCCTCAACTGGGTCCGGCAGCGCTCGCGCTGGATCAAGGGCTACATGCAGACGTGGCTCGTGCACATGCGCCACCCGGTTGAGTTTTATAAGACCGTTGGGCTTCGCGGCTTCATCGGCTATCAGGCGATGATATTGGGCACGCCGCTTCTGCCGCTGATCAACCCCTTCTTTTGGGGCATGATGATCGCGTGGTTTGCGACGGGCGCGAACTGGGTTCGGGAGATGTTTCCGGGCGTGCTCTACTACATTGCGACGGTGCAGTTCGTGTTTGGCAACTTCGCCTTCACCTACATGAACATCATCGGCATGTACCAGGTGATCCGGGACTGCGCGCTCAAGGGGCGGCAGCCGTTCTCCTACGCGCTGATCAAGTACGCGCTACTCACGCCGCTGTACTGGGTTCTCATGAGCCTCGCCGCGTACAAGGCGCTGTTTCAGTTGATCCGCAAGCCCTTCTACTGGGAGAAGACCAACCACGGGCTGACCGGCGGCCCGGCGGTGCGAAAGGACCCTCCGGACGGGCTGCAGGGGGACGGCTAGAAGGTACGGCAGGAAGGAGGAAAAAGCGGATATGAAAACGTCCGGCGCAAGGCTTTTCCGAATCATACTCACGAGCCTTGCCGCACTTGCGGTATTGGCAACCTCGGATGCCCGAGCGGAAACGGTGCCGCGCACCGTGGACGTGCCCGTCTTTACGGAAAACCAGCTTCTGAACCTTCCGCGCAACGCCTCGACCTTCTGGTTTTGGGTGCCCTTGGGCACGGTTTTGAGCGCGGCGCAGCTCCGGCTGCACATCACGGCCAGCGATACGCTGATCGACGAACGGTCGAGCATCACGCTCGCGCTCAACGGCGTAAATCTGGCTACGCGCCGCATTCCGGAGATCGCGGCCCTCGCCGGCGGGCTGTGGACGGTGAACATGCCCGTGGCGTCGATCCGGACCGACGGAAGCCTCAACGAGCTGAGGATTCTCACCGCCCAGCGCTCCATCGAGGGCGACTGCGTCGACATCGACAACCTCTCGAACTGGGTGCAACTGCAGGCGGATTCGCGCCTCCGGCTCAGCGTCGCCCGTGAAGGCCCGCTTACGCTGTCGGGCGTACTCCCGCGCTTTTACGACTCGCTGGAGAACAGCGGCGCGCTTTCAACCGAGTTCGTATTGGGCGCGACGCCGTCGAATGAGTCGCTCGCGGCCATGCTGCAGGTTGCGGGCGCGGTCGGCGGCGCTTACCCGTACCGGGACGATGTGAACGTCGCTGTATCCGCGGCGGAGCGCACCGCGATCCCGAACAAGATTTACGTGGGGCGCGAGGCGCATGCCGCCTGGCCGGGTCTGGCCGGAACGCCGGGCGGCGCGGGCGAAGGGATTCTTGAGGTCGCGCGGGATGGCGGCGTCAACCGCCTGCTGGTTTCAGGGAGCGACCAAGCAGGGCTTGACCGCGCGGCGGTGCTGCTCGCAAACGCCGAACTGCTCCGCCAGGCGAGTGGAACCAGCCTTACGCTGACGGGCGACGTGCCCCGCCCGGCGTCGAGCGGCGAAAGGCACAAATCCGGCTACTACGCGCTTTCCGATTTTGGCTACGGTACGGTCAACCTGGCGGGCGCATTCCATCAGGAAACCACCTTCGCGCTGACCCAGCCGGGCGGCCTGATGAGCGGCAGGAACTCCTACGCGGAGATCCGCTACCGCCACTCCGAAGCGCTGATCGCGGACAATTCGCTCCTGACCGTGTATGTCAACGGCACGCCCATGGGCAGCGCGAAGCTCTCCTCCTCCAACGCGGGCGGCGGCAAAATCAAGGTCCGCTTTCCCGCCGAAGCGCTGGCGGCCGAGGACATCCGGGTCAAGGTCGAGGTGTACAACTACCTGGGCAGGGTGGACTGCTCCAAGGACTACTACGACACCGCCTGGACGGTGATTGACAAGGATTCGGTCGTCTACTTCGAGCCGGGCGAGCGTTCGATCCAACCTACGCTGACAGGATTCCCCGCGCTGAGCCAGGGCGCGGAGGAGGCCGTGCTGGTCGTCCGGAGCGGCGCGCCGTCCGGGACGTATGATCTGGCCGCGGCGCTGGCCGTGCGCGCGGGACAGGCGAACGGCGCGGCGGGCATGTGGCGCGTCGCGAACCTTGATGCGTTGCCGGGCGACATGGCCAATGCGGATTTTGTGATCCTGACCGACAACGAACACGCGGCGCTGCCGGAAGCGCTGAAAAACGCGTTCGCGGTCGCGCCGGAGGGAAACGGCGGCTTCCGCACATCCACCGAAGTCAATATGCCGCCCGAGCTGATCCGAGACAAGATCGTGTTTCAGGTGGCGCGTTCGCCGTGGAACTTTGACCGGCGGGTGTACCTCGTCACCTACCCCGAGGGCATGGAGGCCGCGGCGCTCTCAATCGTCGAAAGCCGAGCGGCGCTGAAGGCGCTGGGGGGAAACGCGGCCTTCTCATCGCCGTCGGGCGGCGTTACAACATTGTCGCCGGATGCCAATAGCGCAACCGTCACGCCGCCGATGACGCTGGCGCGCGCGGTCTACCTCGCCGAAATCCGGACGGGCTATCCGGTTGAATGGATGCTGGCGTTCCTGGCGGCGCTGGCGCTGATTGTCTTTCTGATCGTCCGTGCGGGGCGCAACAAGTCACGGTTCAAAAAAGCCGCGGAGGATGTGCGGCGGAAGAACACAGGCGGCAGCCCTCCGGAGGACGGCGGTCCCCCAAAAGGCGGCGATCCCCCGAAAGGCGGAGGCCCGGCGCGGGGCGGCGAAGCGGCGGAAGGCGGCGAAACCCCGCCGGAGGAGACGAAGCGGCCATCATGAGGGATGAAGGAAGAATCGCATGTACATGATCCTGATGTCCGGAGGCTCCGGGCGGCGGCTCTGGCCGCTGACGGACGCGCAGCACCCCAAGCAATACCTGAAGATGCTCCCCGGCCCGGACGGACAAATGCGCTCAATGGCGCAGCGCGTCTGGTCGCAGTTGAAGGAAGGCGGCCTGGCTTCCCATGCGGTGGTCTGCGCGGGGCGCAACCAGCGGCATTTCCTCGCCGAGCAGCTGCCCGATGCGTTTGTCGCGGAAGAACCCTCGCTGCGCGACACGTTCCCCGCCGTCGCGCTGGCGTGCGCGTACCTGATCGACAAAAAAGGGGCGCGCCCGGGCGACCCCGTCGTCGTCATCCCAATCGATTCCTACGTGGACGGCGCGTACTTCTCCGCGCTGAAATGCCTGCCCTACGCGCTGAAAGCGTCGGGCGCGGACGTGGTGCTGATGGGCAAGCGGCCCACGGCCGAGTGGAGTGATTACGCCTACATCCTGCCCGAATGCCATGACGGCGGAGCCGAACGCGGCGGCGGAAGCTACGAATCCTGCCATGCCGTGCCGCCGGATTTGGATCTGACTTCAGACGAAGAGCCGGAGGAGACGGACGAGCCGCCCAAGGACGAGAGGCCGGAAGAGACCGATCAGCCGGAGGAAGCGCTGGAGAAGTACGGCTACATCCTGCCGGACTGCCGCGCGAACGGGTATATCCGCGTCGGGGGCTTCTCAGAAAAGCCGGACCGGGAGGCCGCGCAGGCGCTGATCGAGGGAGGCGCGCTGTGGAATATGGGCGTTCTGTGCATGCGCGTTGGACTCTTGCGCGAAAAGCTGGCGGCATACGGACTTCCGCTCGACTACCGCACGCTCTACGAACGCTATCCGGAACTTCCGGCCATCAGCTTTGATCATGAGGTGCTGGAGCATTCCAAGAACCTCGCCGCCGTCGTTTTCGAGGGCGAATGGCGCGACCTGGGCACGTGGAACGAGCTGATGCGCGTGCTGCCCCCGCAGGAAAACTGCATCCGCCACGAGAGTTGCGTGGATACGTTCATCCTCAACCATCTGGGCATCCCCGTGGTCGCCGTGGGCACGAACGGCCTGATCATCGTCGCCACGGAAAACGGCATCCTCGTGACCGATAAGCCCGGCGCGCCGCTGGTCAAGGAGCTTGCGCCGGAGGGCGGACGCCATGCGTGAAAATGCGCGGGAATTGGAATTCGGCACCGGCGGGCTGCGCGGGCTGATGGGCGAAGGGCCGGGCTGCATGAACCTGCGCACGGTCTCGCGCGCGACGGCTGGGCTGGTTCGGTGGCTGGACGGAGCGCGCGGCGAAGGCGTCGTCGTGGCGTTCGACACCCGGCACCACTCGCGTGAATTCGCGCTCGCCACGTCCTGTACGCTCGCGGCCAGCGGCGTCCGCGCGCTGCTTTTTGACCGGCCCGCGCCTACGCCGCTAAACGCCTACGCTGTCCGGCGGCTGGGGCTCGGCGCGGGCGTGGTGATCACCGCCAGCCACAACCCCCGCGAGTACAACGGCTACAAGGTTTACGGGCCGGACGGCGCGCAGATCGGCGAGGCCGAGACCGGCGAAATCGCCCGTCACATGGCGACCGTTCCGGAGGCAATCCCGTCCATGCATGAGGCGCAGGCCCGCGCGCGCGGCCTGATCGTTGGCGTACCAAAAACAGTCGAGGAGGAATACCTTGCCTGCGCGCGCTCACTCTACGACGCCGGCGCAGAGCTTCCGCCCGTCAAGGTCGTATACACGCCGCTCCACGGCGCGGGGCGCGATTGGGTGCGCCGCGCGCTTCTGGGCCTTCCGGGGATTTCGGTGGAAGAGGTGTCGTCGCAGTGCGAGCCGGACGGCGACTTCCCCACCTGCCCGCTGCCCAATCCCGAACTCCCCGCCTCGTTCGACGCGGCAATCGGCCTTGCGATGCGAATTGGCGCGGACATCGCGCTGGCGACCGACCCGGATTGCGACCGCGTCGCTATGGCGGCAAGGACGCGCACCGGCGGCTGGCGCGTCATGACCGGCAACGAGACAGGCGCGCTGCTGCTCGACGACCGGCTCGGGCGCTGGCGGGGAACGCGGCCGCCCGTCGTCCTGAAAACGCTGGTGAGCACCGACCTCGCGCATCCGATCGCCGCGGCGCATGGCGCGCAGGTGGTTGAGGTGCCGACGGGCTTCAAGCACATCGGCGCGCGGCTTCATGCGATGGAGGGACGCGGTGAGCTGAACCGGTTCGCCTTCGCGTTTGAGGAGAGCTGCGGCTATCTGGCCGACCCGCGCGTGCGAGACAAGGACGGTGTGCAGGCATGCGTCATGCTGTGCGCGCTGGCGCGGCGGCTGAAGGCCAGGGGGCAAACGTTCGACGAGGCGCTCGAGGGGCTCATGCGCCGGTACGGCTGCACGCTGGACGAACTTCTCACGTTCCCGGCACGGGATGCCCGAGCGCTCTACGAAGCCTTGCGCCACCGCCCGCCTGAGGCGCTCTCCGGCGCGTTTGTCGCCGCCCAGGACGGACCGGCGGGGCTTTGGCTCACCGGCGCCGGTGTAAAAGCGGTCATGCGCGCGTCAGGCACCGAACCCAAGCTCAAGGCGTACTTATCAGTGCGTGGCGCGAACGAGCGTGACGCATGGCTCAAGCTGCAAGCGCTGGCTGATGACGTATCGTACTGGATCGATCGGACGCCAGAATAGCGGAGAACCCACTATGTATGATCAACAGGCCTGCAACCGGGTTTTTTCCGGTTCAGAACCCGCCGCGTTCCGGCAAGAAATCTCGTGGTGTACCGAAGCGTACGGGGCGGGCAAGCGTCGACGCAGCGGCCGCAGCCCACGCAGCGGCTGTGTTGCAGCGGCATCTCTGACGCAGCGGCTGCTTTTACATCAATGGCCATCGGGCAAACTTCCGAGCACCGTCCGCACCGAACGCATTGGGCCTCTGTGGTCTCGATCCGCTGCCCTCCAAGTCGCGCAAGGCCCGACAACACCGTGCCCAGCGGGCAGTAGTAGCAGTAGCCCCGACCAATGAACGCTACCCAGAAGAACATCGCCATCAGCAGTTCCCCGGCAAGGTACACATAGGTTTCCACCTTTTCGAAAACCGTCCGGGCGGTGCCTGGGGTCAGGCCCAGAAGAGAGGATAACCACCACAGCGTAAACAGGAGCGCGGCGGCGAGAAATACCCAGCGCGCGATGGCGAGCGCAACCATCCGCCCCTTGCCAGGCTTGCGCCTTGGGCCGATCAGAGGGATCGCCGGGTCGAACACCTCGGCGGCAAAGCCGTTGAACAGGCAAAGCATCGAGCATTGCAGCCTGCGCCCGAAGAGCACAGTTCCCACAAATACCAGAACCGTCACGGTCCCGTAAAACGCCAACACGCCCGTCACACCCGCCGCGCCCCATACCGGGAAGCGGCTCTGGTGGAAAGCGGAGCCTCCGTCCAATAGTTGCAGCGGCGTGGTCGTCCAGGGCAGCGGCATGGTGAAAAAGTACCATTCGTAGTTCCCGCTGACAAGCGGCAACGCCACATGGACGACGAGCGCCGCCGCGATAAACCCGATCAGGTTCTTTCGCCGGAGCGTCGTCCGTCCGGAACGGCTTGTGATTCGGATTGTCAGGAAGCTGGCGGCCAGGATGAAGGCGGTCTTCACCCAGTTTTCGTAGAAATGCCAGAACCAGGTCAGAAACTGTGCCGTCCTGGCATCCGCCCGAGGCGCGTAGCCATAATTGAGGCCCGCGATCATAACGCACAGCGCAATGTACACCCATAAAATGATCTTCAGGAGCTTCTTCTCAACCAGTTCACCCTTCACGTGCATCACCCGTTCCAATATATCATTCGGCGGGGTCCTTGTAAACCCTGCCGTCCAAAGGCACCCGCCGGACGCACTGCCGGTAAGACGACCACCGGCCTCCTTGTGGGCATCACTCATAGGCGGTGGATGAATCCCGCTCTTTATACTCGATCTTGTCAAGTATGGAACGAACCCTTGGCCGGTTGTAGCGCTGGACGATGACGCAGGGCAAATTGACAGCCAGCGCGTACAAGAGCATGTACACCACCATGCTCGGCGGACCGATGAAGCCAAAGACCCAAAAAGGCAGGATCGCGAGCAGGTGCGTCAGCTCCGCCCGGCAGGATTCCATCAGAAACCTGTCAAGATTCCCCTTTGAGAAATCCGTGAGCCGCCTCTTCCGGTATCCACCCCTGGTGACCGCGGCGCCGTCCGGAAGCAGGTGTTTCCAACGATGCACCCGGAACAAACGCCGGTAGACGCGCCCGCCATGCTCCCAGCCGCGTTCGCGAAACAAAAAGCCGTCCGGCGACAGCATTTCCTTTGGAAGTTTCAGGCAGACAAGCGCCACGGCAAGCTGAAAAAGAAACCATCCGGCGAAGCAAAGCACAACCGTCCAACCAGTGGGCAGGAACAGAATCTGCATGCGTTACCTCCCCGCGCGTATCTCCCGGTCTTTCCAGTAAACCGGGAGTCTAAGCGCCTTCTTGATCCACGACCACAGGAATACCCAGAGGAAAACCGCGAGCGCGACAGGGTACCCAATGAGATTGGCGGGGCGAAAGCTTCCAAGCCGGATCGCGACCCGCCGAATCTCCATCACCCACAGCGCGTACAGCGCAGCCTGAATCCCCAGTTTCAGCCAATCCTGCCCGAGCAATGAAAGAACCAGCCTGAGCGGAACCGAAGTGCAACCCATGACCCAGATGCAGACCAGCGCGAAAAGCCACCAAGGCGTCCTGGAGGCGCCTTCCGCGAAATTCTTTGTCCAGCCCTGAACCAACGAACGGAAACCATCCGGGTACATCCGAAAGGAGATCAAACCGCTGCCTGAAAATAGCCGAAAGCCGATTCCGGCCGCCCTGAGCCGTTCCCCAAGCGCCAGATCCTCGATAATGCAGGACCGGACGCCGACGAAGCCGCCGATGGCTTCAAAAACCTTCCGCGGCATAAGGATCACCGGGCCGAACAGGCCGACCCCGCGTGGTCGCGGCAGCGCCGCGCCGTTTGCGCCGAACTGCAATGCGTTGAAAAACAGCGCCAGCTGCTCATACCCGCTCGGAATTTGGTGAAACGGCTGAACCGATACGACGCCTTCCCGGGTATGATATGCCGACAGAAGCGCAAGGATCCCATCCGGCGACAGGCGAACATCGGCATCCAGAAACAGCAGGCAGTCCCCGTGCGCCGCCCGCGCGCCCGTTTCGCAGGCCCAGGGCTTGCCGAGCCAGCCACCGGGTCGATCCGCAGCGGAGATTACCCTCGCGCCATGGGCTGCGGCAACCGAAGCGGTATCGTCCGAGGAATCGTCATCCACGCAGATGATTTCAAAGGGCTTCACGGTCTGTTTCCGCAAGTCCTCTAGCAGGTCCGGGAGCGTTTTCGCCTCATTCCGAGCCGGAACCACCACTGAAACCCGCAGATCCTCATACACCGAACGCCCCGCTTTAAGCGCCGGGAAGCGGAAGAACAGGATTCGGCTCGCCAGAAGGCCCGCAAGCCCTGTCACAAGCCCCTCGATCATGGATTCCCCCTCCTGAGCGCTTTGATCACCGCGTCCGCAGCCAATTTCCCCGTCAGGATCGAAACGGGCAGGCCGGAGGGGCTGAATGTCCATTGTCCAGCCTGGAAAATATGCGCCACCGGCGTGCGGACCGACCGGGCGATCTTTTTGAACCGGTGTTCCGCGGGCATGACGCCGCCAAACGCCCATCCCGTGATTGCGCCGTCCGCGTTGCCAGTCGTCCGCTCCATGGTAAGCGGCGTCGCGCAGGAGGCACCCAGCACGCGCCCGCCGATTCCGGGCATCGCCTTGCCGATTTGTTCCAACATCAGATTAAGGCTGAGCGCCTTGAAATCCGGGTACCAACCGGAAGCTTCGATCTGCCGGACAAGATCCACGCTGAAAAGTGTGCTAACGATCAGCCCGGCTTTCCCCTCGGGGGCGAGCGCGGGCTCGCGCACCGCCGGACAGGAGATCTCGTAAGTCGTCCGCTCGAGGTACAGGCGCAGCCATTCTTCTAGCGCCTGCCGCCCTTCGGCTTTCCGCCAGGCGTCATACCCAACGGTTGTAAGCCCGCTCGTACTGGACGAATAGAAGCAGTGGGCGCCGAACGCGTTCTCGACCGCATCCGGTGAGACATCCAGCGCAAAGAATGCGGAGAGCACCGAGTCCCCTCCCCTTCCCTTTTCAGCCAGCGCCGCCTGCGCTCCGGCACGGCCATCGTCCGCCGGGGTGATTCCAGCCGCTCTGTAAAGCGCCTTCTGGTCCGCCGCCCAGATCATCTTTCGGTATTCAAAGATGCGTCCGTCCGCCGCTTCCGCGGTGCGGTCTTTCCAGTCAAGCCGCACAATCGCGGTTTGACAGGCGATCTCACCACCGTGATCGCGCACGTATTCAGCCAACGCGTGGCTGAGTGCGCCGGTCCCTGCTTTGGGATACATGTAATCCAAGTACAGGCCAAAGTAGCTCAGCGCGAAAAAGCTTGGCGTGTTCCGGAAGAAGTGCTGCGCAACCATGTCAATCAGCGCCTGATTCGCGGTAAACCGGGAAAGATACCGCTCGATCGGCTCATGATATTTTTTGACTTTTCGCATATTGACCTGATAACGTACCACCCAGGGCAGGAGCGTTTTTACAAGGTACTGTGGGTCGCTTTTCAAATCCAAGAACAACGGGTTGTCCACACCGTAAAGCACATCCATGACGCCCATGACCCGGCGGATTTCCACAAGGATGGCGTCGACGGCCTCGCGATCATCAGGAAAGTGGCTTTTCAACATCGACCCATATGCTTCAAGGCTGCCTCTCCCGAGCCGGACAGACTTCTCCCCGATGCGGACCGAAACGGGGTTGGCCAGGAACTCAAGATCGATCCCAAGGTCGCGCAGCATCGGCCGGATGACGCCGGAATTTTCCACCGCGCGCAACCCCGCGTCAAAGTGGAATCCGCCCGATTCAAAGCCCGCGACGAGCCCGCCCGGTGTTTGGGCCTGCTCGCACAAAAGAACCCGCAGCCCATGTTTTGCCAGATAGGCCGCAGCGGTGAGGCCCGCCATACCAGCCCCGACCACCAAGGCGTTGTATTCTTTCCCCATGCGTTTCCCCTCGGGTTTCTTCAGTATCCATGCAGTATCCCCGCATATGGCTTGATACCGGTAACGACATCATTAATATAACATGGTTGCGTCATATGAAACACATACGAAATAAAATGTGACGCACATCGGATGAACTTTTGAGTGTAGCCGCTAACGTGCCATAAGCAGCGAAGCCCGCCAAAGGGAGGCTTCGCTGCACGGGATGATGCGGTTGTCCCGAGGCGAAGACAGCGTCAGACCTGTCATCCCTCATGATGGTCGTAGTTGAAGGATGAGCCGGAAACATACAGGTTCAGGAAATTGATGGGATCATTGAAGTCCGTCGTCCAGCTGTGGTGGATCAGCTGGTAGTTCCCATCCTTCATGACCCGGGCGTAAGCCTGGCTCTCCCCGCCGTTCAGCGTGACCTCGATGATTCTACTGCTCGAGCTCCTTAAGTTCCGGCGAGAACATGCTCCGGATGAACGCCTGCGCGAGATCGCGTCGGCCCGTCCGGCGCTGTCGCCCATCAGGACACCCCAACCGACGCTTTGGGCAAGCCCAATCGTATGCATATTGCCGCGACCTCCCGGTTCACCTGCTCGACGATGTCCGGGAGCTTGTCCGAAAGGACAGCGGACAGCGCTTCGGAAAGACCGATCTCTGCCGCCTCGATGCCGATCAGAAATCCCGGCACATTCTGATCCCCGTACAGGAGCGAATGCAAAAGGCTGGCGTCGTGGCAGAACGGTTTGGGCGGGAAATACCGACTGCAATCTTCAAAGGGGATGGCGATCACCCTGCCTGCGGGCAATCCGAGTTGCACCGCGTCCAGGATGATCACGGCATCCCCTTCTTCGATGTTCGAAAGGCAATCCTCCACAAAGATTTCGCCCTGAAAGACCATGACGTTTGGCGGGGGTTCCAGAAGCCTTGACACGGCGACCCCGATGCCGTCGTCGCCCATGAGCGGATTGCCCACGCCGAAAATCTTGAGGCTCATGCAATCTGGAAGGTGAAGGGCTCCGCCTTATCCGAAACGACATGCGCCGCGCAGTTCAGGCACGGATCAAACGAGCGCACAATGCGGCCGGCGACGACTTTCGCCTTTTTTTGATCCTCGATCGGCGTGCCGATCAGCGCCTGTTCGCACGCGCCATGAAGGCCATCCTCGCTCTTTGGGGACATGTTCCAGTTCGACGGAGGCAGGATGGTGTATCGCCCGATCTTTTGATTCTCTATCCGAATCCAATGCCCGAGGCCGCCGCGCATCGCGCCGATCAGCGCATGGCCCTCGCCGCTTTGGGGAACCTTCCATTCCGCCTGGTAACCGGGCTGCATCCGGACGTAATCCAGCATCAGCCGCGCTTTTTCGCAGACCATCTGCGTGAATATGGCCCGCGCCATGATGCGGCCGAGAGCGCCCGTAGCGCCGGAATAGTCTCCGCTGACGATGAGTCCGGCCATGGGGCCGGTTTCGACGGCTCTGCCGGCATACCGCGGCGCCTCCACCCAGGAATACGCGCCGGGTTTCGAAAAATCCAGCGTCGGCGGCGCGTCCAGCGGGCGCGACAGGTCCTGCTCCGCCTTCAGCCAGGAATACCGGATGCTCTCGGTGATCAGGTTCGGGTTGATTTCCGAAAAAACGCCGTTCAGCAGAAGCCCCGGCTTCGTCACCCAGAACAGCTCCGGCAGGAAGGCAAAATAGCCGAAGCTCATGTAATCGCCGCTTCCGCGCCCCCACTCAAGGTATTCGGGGTAGTATTCCGTCAAAAGCGCGACGTCGGGAATCATGACGTCGCTCACAAACAGCGTCAGGTCGTGCAGGATGGATTTGACTATGCTGTACATGTCGATATCGAAATTGGTCGTGACGCCGCCGACAAATATGCCGTGGTTGTGCGGCGCCTTGCCCGCGATGGTTGCCAGCGCCTTGTGCGCGCTCCGGCTGAAACCGATTGACGCCTGGTAATGCGAAACCAGGAGGTCGTTGATTTTGGGCGGAAGCCTGTAGTCGGTTTCATCCTTGGGTGCGGTGGTGAAGAGCGGCGGGATGCCGCAGATGTTCACGTAATCGGGAACCGCCAGCTGATAAATCTGCCGAATGTTGTTTTGAATGGTGTCAAACCCGAGCGCCAACCCGCGGATCAGTTCGCCGTTGAAATCCGGTGTGACACCCATCGCCATCTCCAGCGCCATCGTGGAGGCGATCGTATGGGCCACGGAGCATATGCCGCAGGTTCTCGAGGTGAGGCGGATGGCGTCCAGCGGCGGCCTGCCCTGAAGCATGCGGTTCAGCCCACGGTACTGCATGCCGCCGCTTTGGGCATCGGTGATCCTTCCCTGCTCAATCTGTATGTTGAGGGACATCAGCCCGCTGACGCGCGTCACAGGATCAATTTCAATCAACGTCTTCGTCATTGTCTTCCGCCCCTCCTCCGGTCGAATATGTGACAAAGGGCTCCATCTTGTCGGGGAAGCCGCTGTTTGCGCAGCCGATGCAGGTGGTGTTTGCGCCAATGGGCCAATTGTTGGAATTGTTCCAGCGCGTAAACGGACAAGACGTCTTGGTGATGGGGCCGCGGCATCCGAGCGCAAACATGCATTCCGGCGAACCGAACTTTGATGCGAAGTCCTGCATGTCGAAGAAGGAGCGGCGCGGACAGATTGTATGAATGAAGTTACCGTAATACACGAGCGGCCTGCCTTCCTCGTCCACGGGAGGCTGTCCGAAATTCACAAGGTACGCAAAGATGCCCAGCGCCCACTCCGGATGGCAAGGGCACCCCGGCGCCCGGATGACCTCACGGTTCAGAAGCGTCTTGACATCCACGGCCTCCGTTTCATTCGGGCTGGCCGCCGTAGGGCCGCCATAGCAGGCGCAGGTGCCGATGCAAAAAACATCCCGGGCTTTGGCGGCAGCGTACTTGACGGCTTCTTCCGCGGTGATCAATCTCCCTTCGTACTTTGCGATCACCGCGCAATGGCCGCCTTGCGCCAGCGGAATCGCGCCGCTCACCACGAGCAGGTACTCCTCGCCGGATTCAACGACATTGACGATGTCCTGGTACGCCAACTCGCCCTGATCCGCCATGATGCTGGCGAAGAAGGTGAGGCCCACCATCTGGGTCAGCCAGTAGAGGATGTCCGGGTCCGAGCCGTTGAGCATAGCGACGAATTCCGCGAAACAGCCGGAGGTCTCGATCCAAAGCGCCTTCAGGCGCTTTCGTTCTCCGTTTTGAATTTTTTGCACAGCCATTTTTGCCATTTCCAAGGGGCTGAGATCCGCCGGTTCCGACGGAAGCGGCGCGCCGGCTCCAGCGCCCTTCACCGCATCAGACTTGGGATTGGCTTTAGCGGGCATTCCTTGTGACGAAGCCTTTTGTTCGGGTGGCCTTTGGCCGATGGGCGTTCCGCCCTGGGGCTTGAGCGCTGCGGTTTCTCTCCTGGGCATCGAATTGACCTTGGGAAAATACCACACCAGAGGCTTTTGATCGCCCACAGATATGCCTCCTATTCCCTTAATCTGCCTACGGCAAAACTATGCCTCTTCAGTTTTTCAAATTCATCGGGGCGCGCCATAAAATACCCGGTCAGATCTTCCCCTTGTTTCATGCCAAGATAAGTGCCGCCTCCCCACATCGGTGCGTGCGTCACATTGTAGACAACCTTGTCTACAGCGATCAGCCCGGGCCTTCCGCCCCTGCCGTTATAGTAGGAGCGAAGCTGTTCCAGCGTGTAAACCCCGGAAGTCGTCAAATCCCCGCCGATGTTGTTGCAACGCGGACACTTATGCACCTTGCCGCACCCCTTTCCAAACGCCTGAACCATTGTATGCCGGGATATAAGCGAAAACACCGAATTGACGCTTCCAGACGCTTCAGGCTGGCCGCATATCCGGCGTGAAAAAGGCATACGCTTGCGAAGGTAAGGAGGGATTGTGATGAATACCAGGACCCATATGCCTGTCACATTGGCAATGAGTCAGTCATCCGCAGACAACCCAGGTAGCGGGCAAGGACTGACAGTATTTCTTGACTCCGGGCCTTATCCCACAGTCGAAAAAGGCTCAGACCCGAATACGGTCAGGATGCTCAAGGAAGACTACGCCGGCGCCGTCAGCGAAATGACTGCCGTGATGCAATACATATACCAGAACATCCTCAGTTCGGACAACGAATCCTTCGCCAACGCGATCCTGCAGATCGGGATCGTTGAGATGAGTCACCTGGACATGCTCGGCGACGCCATCCTGGCACTCGGGGGCAACCCCACCTTCGGCAATGGGACCGTATTCTGGCAAGGGAAGCTGGTGAACTATGCCAGGACGCTCCCTGAGATGCTCAGGGCGGACATCGAGTCCGAGACACAGGCCATTGCGAACTACGAACGGCACGCCGCCAACACGACGAATGCCTCCGTCCGCGCTTTGCTAAGACGGATTATCAAGGATGAGCAACTGCATCTGCGCTTCTTCCGGAATACCCTCGCCAGCCTTACGGGCTCCCAGACAACGACCTCTGCGCAAGCCGCTTCAACCTCCGCCGACCCGCCCGCGCTTGAACTCACACCGCAGGAACTGGCCGCCTATGACGGCAAGAACGGCAGGCCCGCCTACATTGCCAACGAAGGCGTCATCTACGATGTGACCAACTCGCCCGCCTGGCACAACGGCGAGCACGAAGACTACACCGCGGGCAAAGACTTGACCGCCGATTTCGCAAGGGCCCGTCATGGCGATTCGGTAATGAACGGGATTCCAGTGGTCGGCACGCTGAAATGAGAATCCTCCCGATATGGTTGGGCTGTTGCAGGCGCAGGAACTGCAGCAGCCCATTTCTTCATCGGCTCCGAAAAGAAAACCTGTATAAAACTTCCGGATCATGGCAAAGGACAGTAAAGCCATAACCCTTCCAAGCGACACTTTTGCGAGAGCCTATTGCGTGGTGCGAGAATACTGCTCCGTCAGGGTATGAATACTAAAGAAAGCAAGGCGCGTTCATAAGCCGCAGCGCCGACTGCGTTCATGGGAGGAACAGCGTAGGAAGATCAAGGTCCTGATCATCGCAACCATGCTTGTGATCGCCGCCGTCACGATGGCAGGATGCATGTCGTCCGCGCCATCGCCAACGCCTGCTCCCTCTCAATCTCCCGCCGCAACCCAAACTGCCGCCGCGACCACCACGCCCGTTGTAACCGAAGTACCTGTCACAACCCAGTCTCCGGTTTTCACCGAGATACCCGTTATGACGGAGGTGCCTGTCAAAACGAAAGTCCCCGTCACAACCATGATGCCTGTCAAGACCCAAGCCGCCTCCACCACACCGTCCGGTTAATAGCGCCGCTATTGGGGGGCGGCAAGAACGGCAAACCCGCCACAACCCCGCAAAGGTGATCTTCGATGTGATAGGCCGCGGCTGCAAAACGCCGCGGTAGCTTTATAGGCTCAAAAGCAAATAAGACCAAGCGGCGCTACAGGGTACAGCAGATTCGAATGTCGTTCTCCATGCAGTACTGCACGATGCGCTGGGGCGGGTGCTTGTCGGTCACAATGCCTTTAAACGCCGAGAGTTTGGCAAAGGTGTTGTAGCTCTGAGACGCAAAGCCCGCGTGATCGAGCAGCAAATAGCTTTCGTCGCTTGATTCCATCGCCAAGCGCTTGGCAACGCCGCTATAGAAGTTGGAGTTGGCTGCCCCGTACTCCACGGACGCGCTCTCCGCCGAAATGAAGGCCTTGCGGCAGTGAAAGCCGTCCTTGGGGCTGCCGACCAGCGTGCGGGTGGACTGCTGCAGCTTCCCGCCAGGGCAGATCACGTTGAGCGGGTACAGGTTGAGGGCGGCGTTGAGCACGGAAAGGCTATTGGTGATCACCGTCAGGTCCTTTTTGAGGGTCAAAAGCGGCACAATCTGGGCCACCAGCGGCCCCTCGTCCAGGAAGATGAAGTCCCCGTCCTCCACCAGAGACGCCGCGATCTGGCTGATGACGCCCGCGTCCCCCGGCGCGGCGGGCAGCGGCGGCAGGGGCGTTGCGGCCATGACGCCGCCGTACACCTTCATCAGCGCGCCGCGATCGCTCAACTCCTTGACCGCCCGGCGGATGGTGATCGGCGATACCGCGAAATACGCCGTCAATTCCTCCATGGAGGCCTTGCCGTGGGTCTTGACGTATTTTTCGATCTGCTGCAGCCGGTCCTGTTTCATAACCTCTCCTCAGAAGCCGCCGTGAACCGCGCGGTTCCCTTTATTATATCAGCCCGATCCGCTTCGCGCCAGATGGAAGTCGAAATCCGCCGCCGAGGCTGGCGGATTATGTCGCTTCGGGCAGCCGGATGCCGTAGTGCGCCTCCATCTGGGCGAGCATTTCCCTCCGGTTCATCTCGGCGGCGAGGCATCCGATGCGGGTGACCGCGCTCGCGCCGGTGATGTTGCCGAGCCGGACGCAATCCTCCGGGCCGTAGCCGTAGAAGAGACCGTAGAGCAGCCCCGCCAGGAACGCGTCGCCCGCGCCGGTGGCGTCCACGTAGTTGACCTCGACGCCGGGAATGTGCGTCGTTACGCCATTATGCCGGAGGATACAGCCCTTTTCGCTCAGCTTGATCAGCGCCAGCGGCAACCGCTGGCTCAGGCGCTCCAGCGCCTCCTCCACCGAGGCCGCGCCGGTGATCTTCAAGGCTTCCACTTCGTTTGGGGTAAAGTAGTCCACATAGGGCAGCACGTCCTCATACCAGTCCATGCACAGCCCGTCGTCCCAGAAGGAGTCCATCACCACGATGGCGCCTTCCTGCTTGAGCCGCTTGCACAGAGACGCGTGCTCCAGCTGGACGTAGGCCACCTTCGCGCCCTTGTAGAACTGGTAGACGGTGTCCTCCGACACGCGGAAGGCCTCCTCAGGCGGCCTGTAGCTGACCAGCGCCCGGTCCTCCGGGCAGGAGATGATGCTGCTGACGTTGAGGGGCTCCGCCTCGCGGCTCGCATGCATGTTGACGAAGGGCACGCGGTTCATGGCCAGCTGCTCCCGGACGAAGGCGCTCATGTCGCCGCTGCCCACGTAGGTGGCCAGCCGCACCGGCACCGAAAGCCTGGCCAATTGAATCATCGTCGCCACCGGGCCGCCGCCCAACTGCCGGGAAAAGCTCTTTGCATAGATCTCCTCACCAGGTTTGGGCACCCGCGGCATATGTCCGAACAGAAAATCCACGTTCGCAATGCCGAACCCCGCCACAAAACTCATCTTTTCCACGCTCCCGTATAGGATTCATAGGCCTTCAGGTATTCGTCCAGCAGCGCCTCCGCCAGCGAGTAAGAGTTGATCAGCGGATGGGCCGCCAGCGCGTCACGGGCCATCCACCAGTCCTTTTGCACGATGGCACGGGCGGCAGCGCGCTCATAGTACTTGACGGTCCGAATCAGCGCCTTCGCGCCCTCCGGCAGGCAGTAGTCTGCCCGCTTCGGAATGGGCCCCGCCTTTGTCAGCTCGCACATGACCTCAATCACGTCGCCATCCTCCAGCCAGGGGATCGTGCCATGGTTTGGCACGCAGGCGGACATCTCCCCGGCCTCCCCGAATGTCCGGGCGCGGATGATCTTCAGCGCCACGCCTGCGTAACCGCCCTCCTCCGGCGCGTACAGATCAAAGCGGGGCGTCGAAGCCTCGTCCCGCTGGACGCCGGATTCGGAGGCCATGTAGTCCGCCTCCCGGCGGTGGGTGATCTCCCCGTACAGGCGGAGCATGCCGTCGAAGTCGCTTCCCGCGTCCATGGTCAAAAGCGCTTCCACCATCTGGAGATTGAGCGCCGCGATTCGCTCGCCCCGGGTCTCGCGCGCTTCGAGCATGCGCGCCTCCGCCCGCTCGCGGTAGTAAAAATAGTAGAGGTATTCATTGAGCAGGCACCCAAGGTGCCGCGCCAGCTCCGGGCGGAAGTAGCGCATGTCCGTTTCGGAATAGAGCCGAGGGTTTTCAAGCAGCTCAGGCAGCACCTCCCGCCCGTCCAGCTTGAGTGACGTGAAATAGGAAAGATGGTTGAGCCCGATCAGCTCCGCCTCAAATTCCTCCGGCTTACGGTGCATCAGGCGCGCCGCCTGCCTGAGAAGCCCCGTCGGCGCGTCGCAGATGCCGTAGACGAAGTCGTAGCCCAGGTCCCGGAGCGCCTGGGTCACAAGCCCCGCCGGATTGGTGAAGTTGAACATCATGAACCCCGGCGCGGCCAGTTCCCGTGCCAGCTCGCAGTAATGCCTCAGCGCCGGGATGGACCGAAGCGCCATCGCGAAGCCGCCCGCTCCGGTGGTCTCCTGCCCAATGACCCCGTGGCGCAGCGCTACGCGCTCGTCCGTCACGCGGGACTGGTCCGACCCTGCGCGGATGGTGGTGATGACGTAATCGGTATCCCGAAGCGCCGCGCGCTCGTCGCCGGTCACCGAGAAAGCCATCTCCGGCCTGAGCCGCCGGGCCGCCTTGGTAAGCATCGGGCCGAAGGCGCGGCGGCGGACAGGATCGTCGTCCAGAAACACCAGGGTGGTGAGGTTCAGGGTTGCGGCCTCCGCCGCCAGGCTCTTGAGCAGCATCGGCGAACGGGCGCCCGCCCCGCCGATCACCGTGAGTTTCATGCCGGTTTCCCGCCTTTCCGGGCCTCCGAGAAAATGATCATATTGATCATATTGTTCCCAACGGGGGCCGCCACCGCTTTTGCATCTGTTATACCATAGACCGGGCGAAATTACAAGTACAAACATAGGATTTTCAACGGATTTTCACGCCGCTCCAAGAACCACTCCATGGAATTCCAAGATGGTGTTTGAATATATTATGATTTTATTTGATCAGACTATTGACAAACTTTTCCCCTCACCCTATAATGTGCCTGTCGGAGCCTGCGGCATGCCGCAAGCCAAACGTCGTTTTCACATCCTGAGAATTCTAAGGAGGTATGGACATGGAGCGGTTGTTCAAGAGGTCTTTCGCCCTGATCCTGGTGATGGTCCTGACGCTGTCGCTCGGCACCATCGCCCCGGCGGTTGCGGCGGAGAAGACGAAGATCACCTACGCGCTGTGGGATGAGTCGCAGAAGCCGGTTTTCGATCAGATTGTGACCAAATTTGAAGAAGCGAACGCCGACATCGACGTGGAAGTGCAGCTGACCCCCTGGTCCGACTACTGGACCAAGCTGGACGCCGCCATGGGCGCGGGCAGCGCGGCGGACGTGTTCTGGATGAACACCTTCCTCCCCAAGTATGTCAGCGCGGGCGTGCTGGAGCCGCTGGACAGCTACATCAAGGCCGCCGGCATCGACATGAACGGTTACGTGGCGGTCATCCGGGACGCCTACAACATGAACGGCGTGCAGTATGCAATGCCCAAGGGCATGGACACCGTGCAGGTGTTCTACAACAAGGCCATCTTCGCCAAGTATGGCGTGGGCGAGCCCAAGGACGGCTGGACCTGGGCGGACATGGTCGCCACCGGCACGAAGCTTAAAGAAGCGATTGCCGCTGCGGGCGGCAGCGAGTACCCGCTGGTGATGGAACTGGATCCGCAGCCCTCCTACTTCAACTTCATCGTGCAGGACGGCGGCTTCATCATCTCGGACGACCAGAAGACCGCGGGTTTTGACCAGGCCGGCACCGTCAAGTCCTTCCAGGATGTGCTCGATCTGATGAGCGCGGGCGTCATGCCGGATTACAAGGTGCTCTCCGACACCAAGGGCACGGACCTGTTCCTGTCCCAGAAGGCCGCGATGGTATTCATGGGCTCCTGGAAGGCGCTTTTGATGGACGAAGCCTCCTTCGCCGCCGACATCGGCGTGGTGCCGATGCCCAAGATGGACGCGAGCAACGCCTCCGTTATGGGCGGCCTCGGCTACGCGATGAATTCGAACTGCCAGAACAAGGAAGCCGCCTGGAAGCTGATCCAGTTCCTCGCCGGTGAGGAAGCCAACAAGATGCAGGCCGAGGGCAAGATCGACATGCCCGCGCTGATCAGCGCGCAGCAGTACTACGTGCCCAACTTCAAGCACATCGACGCCAGCGTGTTCTATAAAGTGGCGGAGACCGGCTTCTTCTTCCCCACCTCCGCCTCGATTGCCGAGTGGCTGCCCGTCGTGATGGACTTCTCCAGCCAGATCCTGTCCGGCACGGTGACCCCGGCGGACGGCTGCAAGGCCATTCAGGACCAGATGCAGCCGATTCTGGACGCGCAGGGCTGATCCAATCGGAGCACGCCCGTAAGTCGGGCGGCTGAACGCGGCTAGACCCTTGTTGACCGAAGGCCCGCATGGTACAATCGGCTTATACCATGCGGGCATTGTTTTACGGTGGCCGACCGTATGAAAGGAGGAGATGGTATGCGCACAAGGCGCACAGGACCATTGATGCGCGCGCAGGCGCGGGCGGGATACGCCATGATCGCGCCGCTGTTTACGGGCCTCATCGTCTTCTACGTGTACGCCTTCGGGCAGAGCCTGTACGACAGCTTCACCAACAAGTCCAGCTTCGGCAAGCCCGCCTTCGTGGGGCTGACCAACTACGTCAATCTCTTCAAGGCCCCCTATTTCTACCAGTCGCTGGGCAACACGCTCCTGTACGTCGCGCTGTGCGTACCGCTGGTGGTGGCGCTTGCCATCATGCTGGCGGCGGTCCTCAACCAGCAGCTTCGCGGCCGCGGCATATACCGCACAATGGTGTTCCTGCCCGCGGTCACGCTGCCCGCGGCCGTCGCGCTGATGTGGAAGTGGCTGATGAACTATGAGTTCGGGCTGATCAACGACGCGCTGAAGATGCTGGGGCTGACGGGCGTCGCCTGGCTTTCGGACCCCGCCGTGGTGCTGCCCTCGGTTTCTGTGGTGTTTGTGTGGAGCAGCGTGGCCTACCAGGTGATCGTGCTGCTGGCGGGGCTGCAGGGCATCTCCCGCAGCTACTACGAGGCGGCCATCATCGACGGCGCAACCGGCCTTCAGCAGTTCCGGCGCATCACCATCCCACTATTGACCCCGTCCATCTTCTTTGTGACGGTCACCAGCATCATCAACGTCTTCCAGATCTTCGACATCATCTACCTGATGATCAAGCAGTATTCCAGCGGCACCGCAGCCTCTAGATCGCTGGTCACCTACTTCTTTGAAGAAGCCTTCATTCGGTTCCACAAGGGCTATGGCGCGGCGATTTCGATGGTCCTGTTCCTTTTGATCCTGGCCATGACGCTCTTGCAGATGAAGCTGCAAAAAAGGTGGGTGCATTACGATGACTAGCGTTTCGCCCCTCCTTCGCAAGGCGGGTCGCGGCAAAACCTGGCCGCTGCACACGCTATTGGTCCTGGCCAGCCTCGTCACCATCGGGCCGTTTCTGTGGATGATCCTGACCTCGTTCAAGACGTATGAGGAGAGCATCCTGATCCCGCCGACGCTCCTGCCCGCCCGTTGGATGCTGGACAACTACCAAATCGTGCTGGGGAAATTCCCCTTCGGCGCCTTCTATTTCAACACCTTCGCGATGGTGGGCATGGCGATCCTGGGGCAGCTCGTCGTCTGCTCCATGGCGGCCTACGCCTTCGCGCGGCTTACGTTCCCGGGCCGGGACCTCTTGTTCACGCTATGCCTTTCGCTCCTCATGGTGCCCGGGCAGATCTTCCTGGTCCCCCACTTCGACATCATGGTGCGGCTGAAGCTCACCAACTCGGTGACGGCGCTGTGGCTGCCCAAGATCTTCAGCGCATTCGGCACCTTCATGCTCCGGCAGTTTTTTATGACCCAGCCCAAGGCGCTGGACGAAGCCGCGATGATCGACGGCTGCGGCTTCTTCGGCATCTACGCGAGAATCCTGCTGCCGCTGATCAAGCCCGCGCTTGTCTCTCTGGCGATCCTTACGGCGCTCTCCGCCTTCAAGGACCTGATGTGGCCGCTGATCGTCAATAGTTCGCTGGACAAGATGACGCTGTCGGCGGGCCTTGCGATGCTGATCGGCGAACACACCACCTATTACCCGCAGGTGATGGCAGGAAGCGCGATGGCGGTCTGGCCGATGATCATCCTGTTTTTGATCTTCCAGAACCAGTTCATCGAGGGCATTTCGGCGACAGGCATCAAATAAGCGCGTGAAATCCGTTTCGCGGCTTTCACGCGCAGGCGCAGGCTCTGCAAGCTGCGGCTTGCGGCCGAGCCTGCGCGCGAAGCGGGATAGGCAACCTGCGGCCGCGCAGGTCGCCCTCCGGTTGCCTTGAATCAATCGGGGCTTCGGCCCCGAACCCCAGGATCTGAAACGCCCGCAAGACGCGTTCCCACGTGCTCCCCATTCACAACAAATCAAGGAGGCATGCGGTATGGTGGATCTGCTCGCGGTCACGGCGCACCCGGACGATCTGGAGGTCTGCGCGTCCGGAATCTTTTTGAAGGCAAAGAAGGAGGGCCGCCGCACCGGGCTGATCGTATTGACCCGGGGCGAATCCGGCGGCCACGCGGAAATGGAGACGCGGCTCCAGGAGGCGCGCGAAGGCGCGAAACGCATGGGCATAGACGAATACCACCAAATGGACTTTCCGGACGCGGGGCTTCATTATACGAAGGAAGCGGTGGAGAAGGTCGCGCCGGTGATGCGGTCTTGCTCGCCCCGCCTGATCCTGACGCTGCACCCGGACGACTACCACCCGGACCACGTGGCGGCAAGCCAGATCGCGCGGGCCGCGGCGTTTACCGGCGGGCTCAACAAATACGCCGCCGACGGCAGCGACTGGCACTATGGCGCGATCCTTTACTTCAGCGCCGACCGGCGCACCAACGCCCGGAGGCCGGATGTCCTCGTGGACATCACGGAGGAGGCGCCTCAAAAGCGCGAAATTTGCGCGGCCCACGCCTCCCAGCACATCGAGGAATTCGCGATGGATCTGTCCCGCCGGGACGGCGAATTGATCGGCGTCCCCTACGCCGAGGGGCTGTACCTGTACCAGGCGCTGCCGCTCCGCTCGCTGGAAAGCCTTTTCTAGGGAGGAAACGAGAATCAATTTAGCAGCAGATCGGCCGCATTTTCCGTTATGCGGCCGATTCAGGTTATCCCCAAAGAAAGGCTTGCGTCAAGCCATGAAAGGAACGCGAATGGAGACCGTTGTTTCTATTCCGAAAATACTTTCTTCCCGCAGGCCTTACTTCTCCCCAAAGTACATCTTAATGCGCTGAACCGGGGTAGCCCTGGGCATGTATGCGGCCACATGGCCCCGAGCCGGTAATTGTTGGATTTGCATAAATTGTCTTGACATATATAATGCTCAATGTTACAATTCCGTTGAATCAAGTTGCTATACTGTTTCAAAAGGGAGCGTAACATCATGAAGCCTGTCATACGGTTTGGAATTCTGGTGCTCGCACTGATGCTGGTCTCTATGCCCGCGCTGGCCGTCACCGCCCAGCCCGTCATGGCGTCGGCCGCCGGTTCCTCGATGTCCTCTCAGGCCTTGAGCGTGATCAGCCAGACCAACGGCGATCGCGCCAAGCAGGGTCTTGGAGCGTTGACTGTTTCCAGTGAACTCAGCCGCGCCGCGGCCGTCCGCGCCCGGGAAATCGTTCAGATGTTCAGCCACACCCGCCCCGACGGCAGCGCCTGGTCCACCGTGTCCTCCGCATGCCGCGGCGAGAACATCGCCGTGGGCCAGCAGACCGCCGACAAGGTCATGGCCGCCTGGATGAGTTCCTCCGGCCACCGCGCCAACATCCTGCGCGCCTCCTTCGGCTCCATCGGCGTCGCCGCCTACAAGGTTGGCAACATCATGTACTGGGTCCAGGAGTTCGGCGCATAAGTACTCAGGCAATCCTTCAAAAGCAAGCCGCCGCGTCCGTAAAGGCGCAGCGGCTTGATCTTCTTTTATGCAAGCGTTTTACATCACGGCTCAGGTTTCCACCTGTAGGACATTACCTGATATCCACCATATCCGACTCGCCGAACAACGACGAAACCGCTTCGTCATAATCGCGCAGACTTTGCGACTTTTTGATCCGCTTGGCGTGTTTTGCATTGTCGCAAAAAATTTCGATCATGTAGTTCCAAAGCTCCTTCATTTTAAACAAAACGTTCCTGTCCCCAAAGAGTATTTTTTTATAGCCGTCATATATTTGGTCGTGAAAGTTTTTCAGCAGGTGCTTGTCGGGCTTGATATTATGCAAAAGCTCGTTAACAAGACCTGGATTCATCAATAGCCCTCTTCCAAGCATGACCGTTTCCACCCCCGGATACCCGGCTGAAAACCCGTTGATGTCCTCTTTTGTACATAGATCACCGTTATAGCAAACAGGGTTTTTACTTTGGCCGAAGGCCGCCGAAAAAACTTCCATGTTCGGTGTGTTTCTATAAAAGTCCGTTTGAACCCTGGGGTGTATGATCAATTCTTCCATGGGGTATTTGTTGTATATTTCGATCAGTTCGCCAAACTCTTCCGGCCTGTCCTTGCCGATTCTCGTTTTTATGGATATTTTGGTGACCGGGTGACTGAAGATTTTATCCAAAAACACATCGAGCTCCGCTCTTTTTGCAAGAAATCCGGAACCTCTGCCTTTTGACACAACAGTTCCTGACGGACAGCCCAAATTCAAATTGATCTCATGATAGCCCAGCCGCTTGATTTTCTTCGCGGTATGAATGAAATCATCCGCGTTGTTGGTCAATAATTGAGGAATCAAAACGATCCCCTGGTTGTGCTCCGGCAAAATATCATTCATATCACGGCTTTTAAAGCCATCACTTTGATTGGCAAAAATAAACGGTGAAAAGTATTTATCAATTCCGCTTGGAAAGAAAGCATGATGGGCATTTCGATAGATGTATCCTGTCAAACCTTCCATCGGTGCGAAGTAAAATTTCATAGTTTGATAAAGCTCCCCAATCCTTTTCGCTTCATGACTGCATTGTACCGCTTTGTGGCGTGGCAGTCAAGAGCGGCGGCGCCTATGCCCATCCTCGATCTATGAGATTAAATTCCACACCAGCCATCAAACGAAGGCACTTTTTCAGGTCGCAAAAATCGTGCCTGGAACTGGTAATTAGTTGGTCGAACAGATTGAGGTTCTTTCATCACCCTGTTATACTGGAGATATCCAATTTTCCCCAATGGAAGGAGGGTTGCGGATGAAGCTCGCCATCTTACGCCGCTTTCTGCTGACTCTGCTGCTGATCCTTTTGCTCGCCGCGTCGTCTGCACAGGCGATGCCGCTGTCAGAAAAAGCGTCCATCAACCGGCTGATGCCATATTATCTGGTGGTGGACATGACCAGTACGTCACCGCCTAAGAAAGATTGGAAACTTGGCTGGTGTTTCGTTGAGCACCATGGCTTCAAGTGAGGAGGAAATGGTCATGAAGAGGACGAGAGAGGATCTCTGGGCAGTGATGGGCGAACTTCCGGTGGCCTCGGGGCCGGTGGGTGAAAAGCGGCTGCGGGTCGAAGAGCGGGAGGCGTTTTTCATCGAGCACCTCGTGCTCGACCTGAATGGCTACGAGCCCGTACCGGCGATCTTCGTCCGGCCGAAGCGGGGGACGACCCCGCGCCCAGCCGTGCTGTTCAACCATTCGCACGGCGGTCTGTTTGAGATCGGCAAGTCGGAATTGCTGGGCGGCTGCCAGTACATGCTGCCCCGGGGGTACGCCTATGATCTGGCGATGCTTGGAATCGCGTCGCTGTCCATCGACCAGTTGTGCTTTGAGGAGCGCAGGGGCCGCACCGAATCCGCCACCTATAAGGAAATGATCTGGGACGGACACTATATGTGGGCGTGGATGGTGTTCGACAGCCTGCGCGCGCTGGACTATCTGTGCGCGCGTGAGGATATCAACGCCGGTAAAATAGGCACCGTCGGCATGTCGATGGGCAGCAGTATGGCGCAGTGGGTCGCTGCGCTGGATGAGAGAATCCGAGCCTGTGTGGACATCTGCTGCCTGACCAACTTCGACGAGCTCGCCGCAGAGCGACGCTTCGACGAGCATGGCATCTACTACTACATCCCTGGTCTGCGCAGGAAGTTCACGACCTCGCAGCTCAACGCCCTGATCGCGCCGCGCGCGCATCTATCCATCGTCGGGCGGTTCGACCCGCTCACGCCGCCGCGCGGCGTCGATCGGGACGAGCGCGAGATACGCGATGCCTACGAGGCGCTGGGCGTGGTGGAGAACTGGGCGCTTCAGCGCTATCCGGTCGGACATGTGGAAACGGAGGAGATGCGCACGGACGCGCTGCGCTTCCTTGAGAAGCATTTGCTGTAGCGGGGCGGATCACCAATAGAAGAGAGGCGCGTAGATTGATCTACGCGCCTTGACGTCGAATGGTTCTATGCATCCGTTTCCCTTGGGAACAGCCGCGCGTCCGTGTGGGGAAGAAAGAGCGCCGCGGTGTATTGGTTCATATAATCCGGTTCAGTGGACAGGTCGATATAGGTGATCTTTTGGGCGAGTTCCGCCTCAAGCTGCCTGTGCTTTTGGGAGATGAGCGTCATATACGCGCCCTGCATCGAGGAATTTCCGAGAAAATGGTACTTTTCCTCCGGCAGATTGGGGAGAAGCCCGATGGTCTTCGCGTATTCCGTGTTCAGATAGCGACCGAACCCGCCCGCGATGTAGACGCGTTCCAGGTCGCCAAATGTCATGCTCACCTTTTCCAGCATGACGGCGCAGGCGGAGAATATGGCGGCCTTCGCCCGGATGAAGCCGCTGATGTCCGCTTCGGACAGGGTAATCGGCTTGCCATGGCCGCTCTCCTCGGCGGAAGCGACCAAGTAGACTGCCTGCTTGCCGCTTGGCAGTATGCGGCTGCATGAACGCGCTCTGTCCAGCTTGCCCGCCGCGTCGAGCCAGCCCTCGGCGAACAGGGCGGCGATCAGGGAGATAATGCCGGAGCCGCAGAGCCCGAGGGGCGGGACGCTTCCGATGGTCGAGACCTGCGGGATTCCCGTCATTCTATCTACTTCCACATGCTCGATGGCGCCCCTCGATGCCCGCATGCCGTGCTCGATGCCGCCCCCCTCGAAGGCGGGGCCGGCGGAGCAGGCGCAGCCGATCAGGAAGTCGGCATTGCCCAAGATCAGCTCCCCGTTCGTGCCGATGTCGATAAAGAGGCATACCGCTTCGCTTGAAGTGGCGAGGCTTGTGCACAAAAGGCCGGAGGTGATGTCTCCGCCGACATAGCTACCCACGGACGGCGCGAGATACGCGATGGTGTTGGGGTTGACGTTCAGCCCGATTTCGGACGCCCTGTAATACGGAACGTCGTATACGGCGGGCGTATACGGGTCGAGGCGGATATACTCGGGGACGATGCCCAGCAGCAGATGCACCATGGTCGTGTTGCCCGCGATGGATGCGTTGTAGATAAACCTTGGCTCGATGCCCCGCAATGCGGAAAGTTCAACGATCATGCCATTGATGGTCTCGAGCACTTTACCGCGCAGCTCGCCGAGCCGCTCGGAATTCTTTGCATAGTTGATGCGGCTGATGACGTCCAGCCCGCAGGCGATCTGCCCGTTGTACTCGGTTTTTGCGGCCAAAACCCGCGCGTCGTTCATGTCGACGAGCTGCACCGCGACGGTCGTCGTGCCAATGTCCACCGAGACGCCGTAATTGCGGGACAGATTGCCCGCCGCGTCGATATCGACGATGCGGATACAGTCGCTCTCCATGAAATAGGACAGCGCGACGCGGCCGTCCTCCTGTCGAAGCGCTTCGGGCAGATTCCGGAGCAGGGAAAGGGGCAGCTCGATGGTCTGCCCGCCCAATGCCGCCACGGCGGCCTTTTTCAGGCGGTCATAATCGGACAGGCCATCGGCGGGCGCGGGGGCGGGTACAAAAATGATCGCCTTTTGAACGAGTAGGCTTAGGTCCGCGCGGCCAGGCAGCAGCAAAGGATCGATCAGCCGCCGGTCGTCCGCCATGTCGGTGAACTTGCCCTCCTCCATGTCCCCGTCGGAGAGCAGCTGCACCTGGGCGTTTTGGTCGGTCAGCTTGGCCCTGCACGCGAGCACATAGCCCTGCCGTAATAACTCGTCGGTCAGGCGGCCATCGTTATAAAACTCCACCGATCCGGAGACGATTTTTACGACGCATTTGCCGCAGACGCCATGCCCGCCGCATGGGGCTTCAACCGTCAGCCCCGCCTTTTTGATCACGTCGAGGAGCAGTTCCCCCGCCGCCGCGTGGACGGTTTTCGCGCCCGGTTGAAAGGTAATCGTTGGCACCCGTATTCCACCTCATCTTGAGCATGAAGAGGCTGCTGTAGGCAGCCTCAAACTGTTGATTAACCTCGCCGTACCTTCCTAATCGTTCCCGGGCTCTAACGCGCCGGGAACGTATCTGTTTCCGGAACCAGTGCGAACACTGGTGGAGGAAACAATTCCGCAAGTCAGTGAGCCGCCCGGAAATCCCGCAGGATTTCAGGCTCACGCAGATTCTTCTTCCTTCGCGTTGAAAAACCACCGTGGTTTTTCAACGCCCTGGTTATTTCAGAACTGTTTTTATGAAGCTGTCAAGATCCGCGGCCTCCTGCGGGCCGACCAGCACCTTCCAACCGGGCAGGTTTTCCTCCAGATCGCCACTGATCTGCGCCACATATCCGGGGATGACGATCCGGCGCGCGTCGACCATCTCCTCCAGGCCCACGGACTTGACGAACTTCGCGATGACGGAACCGCTAAACTTGCCCGCCGCCCACGCCGTCAGCACGCTGTAGCCCTCACATTCGGGGATGACCAGCCACGCGCTGATGCCGCTGTTCTCGATCTCGCCCGAGACGATGAAGTAGGTGAGCGAGAAGTTGGTGGTGCAGAACACGGGTGAATTGCGGTCCGGCTCGCCGATGGCGTAGACCTTCGGCTCCACCTGAATGGGCTTCTGCGGGTCGGTGAAGATGTTGAGCCTGAGCGTCATCAGCGCCACCAGCTGGGCGGGGTCGAAGCTGGGCAGCACGCAGATGCCGCCGTACTTGTTGATCTCGGTGACCGCCTCGACCAGATCCTCCATGGGGTCGCCGGTGCCAACAAATTTGAGGCTCGCGTAGCCCAGCGGCTTGTAACTGTCCTTGATCGCCGCGCGGCGAGCGATTGTGTTGGTCTGGAAGGCCTCGGCAAGCGAATGCGTGCTGAATTCGACGATCAGATCGTTGAAGCCGTCCGCCTTCAGCTTTTCCGTCAGCGCGCAGATGCCGTTAAGGTCAGGCGCGGTGACGGCCATAGAGTGCCCGTTTTCCTCGGCGATCCTGCGCATCTCGGTCACGTTTTCGCTGGTCACCGAGCAGATCAGGCTGTGCGAACCCTTCACGGCCTCGGCCGCCATCTTTGCCGCCTGGGCGTTTTTCGCGCGGATGAGGAGCGGGCGCTTTGTCGTATCCCACGCCAGTTTCGCAAGGGCGGCGAAGCGCGCGCTGTCGTCGCTTTTTTGGGTGATGGCGACGGCGTTGACCGTCAGGATCTCCCCGACGCGCTCGAGCCTGTAGTCCCGGATCTGCCCGAGGGTCTTTTCGGCGTCGGTGGCGGTGTCGTCGATGTTGATTGCGATCAGCGTCTGGTTGACGAATGTCTTTTCATGACGGTACATGACCGTCTCCTCGCCGATCTTCGCCTTGATCTCGGAGCCCAGCGTCACGGCCTTGACCGGCGGCTCGCTGTCCGCGCCAAGCAGCTGCTTGGCCTCCTCGGACGCGTAGGGGCACTCGGAGAGGTTGGCTTTCTTCGCCGCGAGCTTCATCGCAAAGGCAAGGCAGGTGTTCGATCCGCACTCCTTGCAGTTGGTCTTTGGCAATACTTTTTGTATCTGCAAGCCATTCAGAGCCATGTTGCGTTCCCTCCCAACTTATTGATTGCCCTTGCCGTCCAGCAGCTTGAAGATGGTCTTCTTGGCCGCCATCGCCGCTTCCGGGTGGTACATAATCAGGATATCCGCGCCCGCGTGCAGAAGGCTGACGGCGGTGGCCAGCTCCCAGTTCGCCGCACGCTTCGCGAGATCGCCCCAGGTGGGGAAGCTCGACTCCGGCGCTTTGAACTCCTTGAGCTTCGCGCACTCGAAGCCCGGAGACACGATCATCGGCGCGCAAAGCATCTTGTCGCCGCCCATGGCGGTGGAGCCGATGCGCTCCATGACGGAATATGTGTACTCGATGCCGTAGCCGATCGCGCCCGTCATGGGATCCATGATGATCTTTTCGGGCTTCACATCCATGTTGCCGAGGAGGATGTTGAGCTGCTTGCCGATGTTGACGTCGATGGGCGACTGGGCGACCAGCGTATGCCCATACGCGATGGCCGCGCCCGCGATGGTGCGGTAATTGTCCTGCTCCACCCAGTTGATGAGCAGGTTTTCGCCCTCGCACGCCTGCGCGATCGCCTTCATGACCTCGTTCGACATCTCGAAGTGGCTGTGGCCGGTCACGATGAGGGGCACTTCGACTGCCGCCAGCACCGCCTTGACCAGCGCCACCGCCTGCTGCGGCGTTCGGTTGCCGCGCTCGGGGTGCGTGCCGTCCAGGCGCACGTTGATGACGTCGGCCCCGTATTTTTCGACGCAGGCCTTGGCCATCCGCGCGGGATCATGCAGTAAATCGCCGTAGATGCCGCGCAAAACCTCCGGGTACTTTTCGCCGACGGTATCGAATACCTCCATGGCGACGAGCGGGCGGTTGGGCATCTCGCCTTCCCACAGGTGGAAGGGCATGCAGTTCGCGCCGCCGACGGTGTAGGTCTTGCCGCGGGTGCCGCCCTCGTTCTTGAGGTTTCCGAGCTTCACCGTCCACTTGGGGAACACGCATTCTTCCTTGCGCACCGGGAACGCGCTGATGGCGTTGATCCGCTGCGCGGCGGGTATGGAGGGCTTTTTCACGACCGGCGCGGGCGCGGGGGCGACCGGCGCGGGCGCGATCAAAGCAGACTGTACGGGCTGTGCCCGCGGCGCGGGCGCGGCTGTTCCGAGGAATTTCTGCGAGAGCACGTCGATGATGCTTCCCACGACCTCTTTGACCACCGCTTCGCGGATCTCCGCGGTCAGGCGATCCTTAATCTCCTGAATGTCCGCCGCCCGAAGCGACACAGGTTCCACGGGGGCAGGTTCCGGGGTTTTCTCTACGGCGACGCGTTCCGCCGGTTTCACTTCCGCGGGCTTCTCCTGTGCGAGCCTAACCTCGGCGGCCTTGGGCGCTTCCTCGGCCTGCACATGATCGGCCATATTGTCCATCGTCAGGGCGGGGTGCCCCACCTTCTCCATGTATGCCCGGACATCGTCGGCGCTTACCGCGATGGTCTCGTCCGCGACCAACTCGTACCAGTCGGGCACGCCCTGCTCGTCAAAGCGCTTGTCCAGATCGTACTTCAGCTGATCCTTCAATTCCTTGGGCATCCATACGAGGCGCTTGAAGCCGCCCTCGGAGGACAGGAACTTGCGGGAGGAGAGGAAGACCTTGCCGCACCCGATGAAGCCGGGGGTTTGCTGACCGCCGCCGACGTTGCCCGCGAGGGTGGAGAAGGTCATGCCAACGGGGGTGTCGCCCATGAATTCGCGGTTTACCACCATGACGCCGTTGCACTCGGGCACATAGGCGACGATCGCCTCGAAGCAGCCGCAGCTGGTCATGGGCCTGTCCATGATGGAGTACGCGCTGAAGGCCTTGATCGTCTTGTGGCTGTTGACGTACACGTAGTCGTTGATGCCCTTCCAGATGCCCTTGTCGGGGTCGAGGCATTCGCCCTTCACCACGGGCTGGTTCGGGCCGGTCTCGTCGATCTCGTAGGCGGCCTTGCCGTCCAGCCAGTTGTACGCGCCACAGAGGCCGAGCCGCTCGGGCGTGATGATGCAGACGTGGTTGGGCGCGAAGGACTGGCAGAGCAGGCACGAATAGAAGGTGTCGACGGATTCGTCCACCATCGCCTCGAGGCGGCGGTTGCGCTCGTCATAGACCTTGCGCGCGACCGCCAGGCGGCGCTCGACCTCCTCCTTGTCGGTGATGAGGGTAACCTTCACCTTGTCGACGATGGCCGGGTAATCCGCCAGGAATTTTGCGTGGATGATCTCGCCGTAGTCCTTCAGGCGAAGGCCCTTGGCGAAGCCGTCCTTTGAGACGCGCGTCCAGACGATGTCCCGCTGGCCCATATGCCAGATGCCCTCCGCGCCGTTGACCATGTGGTGGATCTGACGCTCGAGGATCGGCTCAAAGTCCAGCTGCATCTTGCGGCCCGAGACCTCGACCCAGATGCCCAGGGGCATCACCGTGCCCGGAGCGATCTCGTCGATGTCCTTGCCGATGACCGTAATCTGGCCGTCCGTGATGCTGTCGTTATCGACGCTCGTGACAAACTCGAAGGCGGAGGACTTGTTGCCTCCGAATTCGGCGTGCGTGTTTTCCTTGCGGATGCGCTCACCTTCAAACGCCGGACCATATGGCACGGGGATGGGGATGTCGACGACCTTGATCTTGCAGCCGCGCACCTCGAGCGCGCGGTCGACCATCTGGTCGTAGGGCACGTTCGATACGACGTGCTCGTAGGTGCAGATGCCCGTGGGCAGAATCTGCGGGATATCCGTGTCCGCGATGACGGGAAAGCCGTAGTTGATCGCGCCCGCCGCCGCCGCGTATTTGTCCGGGGTGACCTCACCCAGCGCCAGCACGAAGGCGAAGATGCGGTTTTTGTTGTAGCGCAGGTTGCCCGCGAAATCACCCGGCTTGACGCCGCCGAAGGACAGCGCGGCGCGGTTGGCAAAGCCCAGCGCGTAGATCAGGGCGGATACGTCGCTGCCAAAGGGAACGAGGCGCGTCTCCCAGCCGAGCTGCACGCCCTCCTCGGCGAGCTGTTCCGCAAACTGCTTGCCACCCGTGCTGCCGCCCATGAACACATAGAGGTTCTTTTGCTGCAGCTCCCTGGCAATTTTGACCGCAGTCTTATTGTCGGGCGCCGCGCCTGTAATCGCCGCGAAGCCCGGGGCTGTGCCGTCCACGAACTCGATTCCGCGCTCGCGCATGATCACGTCGCTCGCCGCGCCCAGCCAGATGCCGTCGACGGGGTTCGGGCCAATGATGTATTTACAGGCCTCGATCGCCTCGCAGGCGAATAGCGTCGCCACGCCGGCGTCTAGGGTATTGCCCAAGTAGGGCAGCCAGACATGCTCGGACGGGCGCGCCGGGAGCAGCGACCGCGCCTCCTCCAGGATGTCCTTGAGGTCGGCCAGCGTCTGCATCTTCTTGCCGGTGAACGAATAGATCACCGGCAGATAATAGTTCGTCGTCGGGAAGGCGACCGGGCAGTCCGCGCCCTTTTCCTTGATAGCGCGGTCCACCATGTTTTCAGCTTTTACAACCCACTCGACCGCGCCATCGATCGCGCTTGTGCAGATTAACTTAGACATCGGCGTCTCTCCTGTCCTTCATATCTAAGAGCTTTCGTTCGGCCTTCTTGTTGATGCCGAGCTTCTCCCGCGCGGCGTCGAGTATCGACATGATCCGATCCACCGCCTCCATGGGGTCTTCGCACAGGTGGAAGGACGCGCCGAAGAGATCCTTGGTATCCTCGTACAGGAACTTCGTCACCTTCTGGGAGCCGGACGTGTAGAAGGGATGCCCAAGGATGACGTCCACGCCCGAAGCCACGAAATAGCAGCCGATGGCGACCGCCTTTTCGCTCATCCACTCCGGCGCGACGCCGACCGCGGGGAGTCCCGCTAGATCGTCGCCCAGGCCGCCCTCGAACACGATCTCGGTCGCCGCCTCGAGGATGCGCGCGTTGTCCACGCAGCTGCCCATGTGCAAAACCGGGGGGATGCCGACCGCCTCGCAGACCTCGCGGAGGCCACTGCCCGCCATCTCGACGCCGATCTCGGGCTTCAGCATGCCCGCCTTCGCCGATGCGATGGCGGCGCAGCCCGTCTTGAGGACCAGCACGTTGCGCTTGATCAGCTCTTTGGTGAGGATGTTCGTGTAGTCGTCCGTCTTCTTCTTGGGGTTGTTGCAGCCGACGATGCCCACGACGCCCACGATGCGGTTCTGGATGATCGCGTCGTTCAGGGGGCGGAAGGTGGCGCGGTATTTGCCGCCGAGCATATGCTTGATGGCGTCCACGCTGAAGCCCGCGACGAGCTGCTCCTTGTCCCTCGGGATGGAGACCTTCTTGGGGTCGCGATTTTTATAGTTGTCGATTGCACGCCGGATCAGCGCTTTCGCGCTTTCCAGCGGGCTTTCCTCGCTGAAATTCATGTGCGCCGCGCCGATTGTCTTGGCGATCTCGGCAGTGGACACGATCTCGGTGTGGTAGGCGCTCGCCACGTCCGGCAGGCTCGGCATGCAGCACTGCACGTCGATGACCATCATCTCGACCGCGCCCGTGACAATCGCCAGCTCCTGTTGGAGTACGTTGCCCGCGACGGGTACACCGTGGCGCATCAGGATCTCGTTGGCGGTGCAACAGATGCCCGCGAGGGTGATCCCCTCCGCCCCGGCATCCTTCGCGTACGCGATGATCGCGGGGTCGGCGACCGCCACGGTGAGCATCTCGGACAGCGCCGGCTCATGTCCGTGGATGATGATGTTGATTGTGTTTTCCTTGATGACGCCGAGGTTCGCCACGCTCTTGACGGGCCTCGGCGAGCCGAACAGGATGTCGGACGCGATGGACGCGACGCGCGAGCCGCCCCAGCCGTCCGCCAGCGACGTCCTGAAGGCGTGCATGAGCAGGTTTTTATAATCGTGATCGACGCCCATCGTCGTCCGGTGCATGGCCTCGACCACCATGCGGTCAATGCCCAGCGGCGCGATGTCGTGGTTCTCCCATACCTTTTGCCGCTTTGGAGGGGCGAGCTTCAGGGTGCGCAGGCTCTCCTCCTGGGAGGAAAATTCCTCCAGCATGAGGTTGGCGAGCTCGAGCGCGATCTCATTGACCGCCTTGCCCTCCGTCTCGATTTTGTACAGCTTGGCGGCGTAATAAAGCGCCTTTTCGTCCTTGATGGTATAGCCGTTGCCCTTGCCCTGCGCCACCTTTTTCAGCCACAGCACCAGGTGCCTGCCGTGGTCGGAGTGGGCGGCGGTTCCGCCGACGACCTCGCGCAGGTAATTCCTTGCGACAATCGTGTCCTCGTCCGCGCCGCAAACGCCTTTGGGCGCGTTTTTCGAGATGCGGCACGGGCCCATGTGACAGATACGGCAGCAGATTCCGCTCTTTCCAAAGCCGCACTGGTTCTTCTGTGTATCCATGCGGTCAAAGCAGGTGTTGACGCAATCGAGCTGCGCCTTTCCCAACATTTCGAGGGAGGCGTTGTCGCTCACCATTCCCTGGATTGCCACAAAATCCTTTGCCATCTTATTTCTCCTAGCAATTTTCGTTGAGGCTGAGAACCAGGGCGTCGATCTTGCGCAGCACCGGGTTGTCGTCCGGCAGGTGCAAAAAGCTCCTGTTTTCCTCGGCAAACGTGGCGATCTCCGCGTCGTCGGGGAGAGCGATCACGCCGTCCGCCTTTGTAAACGCCATGACCTGATCGATCTTTGCGGGCAGTTTGTCCGTACGCAGGCGGTTGACCACCAGGAGGAGCCGGTCGTACTGGATGTCCATCTCGCGCGCCAGGCTGTAGAGCCTGTTCAGCGTCTCAAGGCCCGAGTTGGAGACGTCCGATACCACGACGAGCACGTTGACCTTCTGGACGATGCGGCGCGAGAGGTTCTCAAGCCCCGCTTCGTTGTCGAGCACCACATAGGGGTATTGGCCGGAGAGCTGGGCGATTGCAGACTTTAGGATGTTATTGGCATAGCAATAACATCCTGCGCCTTCGGGTCTGCCCATGGAGATCAGGTCGAAGCCTTCGGCCTCCACAAGGCTCTCGGAGATCTTGAGCTGCAACAGTTCCTGCTTGGAGATGCCGCTTAGGCCGCTGCGCACCTCGGCGCGCACTTCCTCGCGCGCGCCGCCGACCGTCCGCAGGGCCTTGACCCCAAGCGCCGCGTCGAGGCAGCTGTTGGGGTCGGCGTCGATGGCCAGCACGGGGGCGCGGCGATTGGCGACGAGTTGCTTGATGATGAGGCTGGCGATGGTCGTCTTGCCCACGCCGCCCTTTCCGGTGATGGCGATCAGGAAGCTCATCGCGATTTACCCTCGACTTTGGCAAAAAGCTCCTCAAACCGCGCCGTAAGGCCCTCGTCCAGTACGTCCATAACCGAAACGCCGTCCCGGTCCGCGCCGCGCAAGGTTTGGGAGAAGGGGATCACGGTGAGCAGTTCCTGCCCCGCGAGGGATTCGCGGATGAACGCTTCCTCCGCCGCGCTCGCCACCTTGTTGGCGACAAAAACGACGCGCTTGAGGCCGATTTCCCCGGTCATCCGGAGGATGGTGTTGGCGCAGTCGATCGAGCGCTGTCCGGGCTCCACGACGACGATCATCACATCGACACCCGACGCGGTCGCGCGCCCGAGGTGCTCGATGCCCGCCTCCATGTCCATGATCAAAGTCTCGTTCTTGAAAAGCACGAGGTCGTTGACGAGGGCGCGCAGGAAGGTACTCTCCGCGCAGGCGCAGCCGCTGCCGCCGTTCTTGATGGCGCCGAGCACAATCAGCGATACGCCCTTGTGCGTATACGCGAATTTCTCGGCGATATCGGAGACGTTGGGGTTGAGCTGAAAAACCTTTCCGTACTCGTTGAGCTTCGCGCCCGTCCGCTCCTCGATGATCTCGACCTGATCGGAGATCGGCACCATGCCCTTTTGCACCTCATGCGGAATGCCCAGGGCAGAGGCGAGGTTCGCATCCGGGTCGGCGTCGAGAGCCAGCACTTTGTGCCCTTTTTGCGCGAAATACAGCGACAAAGCCGCGGAAATTGTGGACTTGCCCACGCCACCTTTACCCGAGACAGCTATTTTCATGATTCGGCCCCTTTCAAACTGAGAACCAGTGTTAGTTGGCGAAACCGTACTTTTCCCGCATTCTGATGGAGAGCTTGCCGAGGAGCTCAAACACCTTTTCAGCGTGCTCCGTTTCCAGCGAGCCGGTGCCGCAGGAGGGCGTAATCATCGCCTGCTCCAGGATCAGCTGCTTGTCGATCCCGGTGGCGGCGAGGTTGTCCATGACCGCTTCCAGCTGCGTCTCGAGGGATTCGACAGTCTGCGACTGGATGATCTTGTTGGTCGGCACGACGCCCCAGGCCAGGATGCCGCCGCGCTCGAGGTGCGCCTTGACGGAATCGGCGTAGAACGCGATGGTCTTGCCGTAATCGAAAGCGTCGAAGTTGACGATGTCAACGCCCGCGTCGATGAGGATGCTCCACTCGGTATTGCCGCAGCAGTGGATGCCCGCCAGCGCGCCATCCGCATGGACGGCTTCGATGACTTCGCCGAGCATCGCCACGACGTCTTCCCGCTTGACGGACACATAGGTCGAGCTGCCGAACGCGGAGAGGATCGGCTCGTCGATGAAGCAGATCACCTTTTCGGCATAGGGCTGGAATTTCTGGATCTGCCAGCGGCACTTCATCGCCAGCGCCTTGACGATGACGTCGCGGAACTCGTCGTTGTAATAAATCGCCCGCTTGTTTTCGTCCACGATTGTGAGGCCCATGCTGCAGGGGCCGGTGGTCTGCACCTTCACGAAGGGTAGCTTGCCCCCCTTCGCCTTGAGCGCCTTTTCAAGCGCGTAGATGCCCTTGGAGAATTCGGGGCTGATCGCCATGGAGGAGCAGTCGCCGTCGCCGCCGTCGGGGTCCATGGCGCCAAGGTACTTCTCGTAGAACTCCGCGAAGAGTTCGCTGTAATCGACGGAGGTGTCGAAATACATCCTGCCCTTGTCATAATCGATCACAGCGCTCGGGATGCCCTCGCTGTACTGGATTTCCATCTGCTCGTTGACGCCGAGCCTGGGGAGCTGGGGCCAGATGGGCGCGTAGACCATGTTGTTAAGCGACACCTGTACCGCGTAATCCGCGTCCGTGAACGGCATGCTGCCGATGCCCGAAGCGATCAATTTCGTCTTCATGATGTTTCCCTCCCGCATGCTTGTTTTAAGGAATCAACGGCTCTCGACGACCTCTTTCATCGCCTTGATGTGCGCCGGCGTCGTGCCGCAGCAGCCGCCGACGATGTTCGCCCCCGCGTCGATCAGCTCTAAGACCCGCGCGGCCATCATCTCCGGCGTCTCGGGGAACACGTTTTTACCATCCCGGAGGACCGGCAGTCCGGCGTTCGCGTGGACGAGGATGGGGGTTTCGGGGAACGCCGCGCGCATTTCTTTGACGATCTCGATCATGCGCTCGATGCCGTTGCCGCAGTTCGTGCCGATGATGTCCGCGCCCGCCTCGATGGCCGCTGCGGCCGCGTCGACGGGCGAAACGCCCATCATGGTGCGGTAGTCGCCGCGCTTGGACTTTTCAAAGGTGAATGTGCAGATGACCTCGCAGTTCGTGTTCTCCTTCGCGGCCTTGACCGCGAGGGCGGCCTCTTCCCTGTCGCTCATCGTTTCGATGCAGAGGGCGTCGGCCCCGCCTTTTTCAAGCGCAACCGCCTGTTCCTTGAACGCTTCGTAGAGCTCGTCCTCCGTGACTTCCTCGGTGATGAGCATCTTGCCGGTTGGGCCGATGGAGGCGATGACCCACTTGTCCGCGCCGACGGCCGCGCGCGAAGCCTTGGCGGAGGCTTCGTTGATCTCGGCCACCCTGTCGGCGAGGCCGTAATGCTTCAGCTTAAAGCATGTGCCGCCAAAGCTGTTGGTCTCAACCATATCCGCGCCGGCGTCGACGTAGCTCTTGGCGATATCCTTGACGTCGTCAAACCGGTCGACACACCAAAGCTCGGGGCACTGGCCGGGCGCCAGGCCCTTTTGCTGCAGGAACGTGCCCCATGCCCCGTCGGACACGAGAACCTTTCCACCCTTTACCACGTCGACGATTTTCGCCTTTGCCATGCAGATCAACCTCTTTCTCAGTATTATTGAAAACGCACAATGTCCGGAACCCTACGGCCCCGGAATGGGTTTTTATGTATCGGATCCGCCCGTTTTGGGCTTCATTCACCGATCTCCTCCAGAACGATGCGGTGGTCGACCAGCGCCATTTCCTTGATCCTCGCCTTGACGGTCTTCGTTGTAAAAAAAATATCCTCGAGCAGGACGCCCTCCGCGAACGGCGTGATTTTATCGACGGCTTCGAAGATCAGGCTCTCTTTGCCCTCCCGGTCGATCAGGAAAACGTTCGACGCGCACATCGCTTTCAACCTCCAACCATGATCGTTTGGCCATAGACGAATCCCATGTTGCTCTGAGAATATGTTTTTACAGCCGGAATGTCAATCAAATTTTTAATCAACATATGCACTTTCTAACTATTGGATCGGAAGATTCTGCGCGATTCATGCACTGGCGATCCGGCGAATATTAAAACCCGCGCCACCGTTGGGGGCGCGGTTCGTTAATCGCTGGCCGCGACATTCGCTTGCCGATGCTTTTACCTTTTCTCGTTTTCACGAATTTGCACTCTTCGGATTTTGCCCGAAATGGTCTTGGGCAGTTCCTCCACAAACTCAATCACTCTCGGGTATTTATAGGGCGCGGTGACTTCCTTGACATGGTTTTGCAGTTCCTTGACCAACGCCTCGGATGCCGTATACCCTTTCGCCAGAACGATCGTGGCTTTCACAACCTGTCCGCGAACGGGGTCAGGCGTAGCCGTGACGGCGCATTCGAGTACGGAAGCGTGCTCCAGCAAAGCGTTCTCAACCTCAAACGGCCCGATGCGATATCCCGAACACTTGATGACGTCATCATTTCGTCCAACAAACCAGTAATACCCATCGTCATCACGCCATGCCATGTCTCCGGTGCTGTAAACACCGTCCGTCCAACACGCTGAAGTAATTGCTTCGTCCAGATAATAGCCCTTGAACAAGCCTGTCGGGTGCTTCTTGTCCGTACCGGTGATACAGATGGCGCCAACCACGCCGTTTTCGCACTCGCTGCCATCTTCCGCAATCAGCTTAATGCCGTACAGCGGAGAGGGTTTTCCCATGGAACCCGGCTTGATGGGATCCCATCCGAAATTCGCGAGCAGAACCGACGTCTCCGTCTGCCCAAACCCCTCGTGCAAATCCATTCCTGTTTTCTGTTTGATTTGGTTGTAAACCTCCGGATTCAGCGGTTCACCCGCGGTGCCGGAGTGTTTCACAAAGCTGAGATCCACACCCGTCAGATCCTCTTTGATCATGTATCGATAAATGGTGGGCGGCGCGCAGAAAGTGGTGGGATGAAGGACCTGAATGGCCTTAAGAAGCGTCAGCGGCGTAAACTTTTCCGTATCAAAAGCGCCGATCGCGGCGCCGCAGATCCATTGACCGTAGATTTTGCCCCACGCGAACTTCGCCCAGCCCGAATCCGACTGCGTCATATGGACCGTGTTATTCTGGACCTTCTGCCAAAAATGAGCCGTTACGATATGTCCGATCGCAAGCGAATGGTCGTGCAGCACCATCTTCGGCATCCCGGAAGTCCCGCTGGAAAAATAAATCAGATTGGGTTCCGTAACCTTATTGGGAACGCGTTCCAATTCAGGCGACGCATTCGCAACCGCCTCGCGGAAATTGATATAATCCGGCACGTTGTGGTCTCCCACACTGGCCAGAATCTCAAGCGATGGGCATTCCGGCCGTGCCTGGTTGATTTTTTCAATCAAATCGGCATCGTCAACGGTAACAATCATCTTGATACTTGCAAGATTGCAGCGATAGACGATATCTTTTTTCGTCAGCTGATAGGTGCCGGGGATGCAGACAGCGCCAATTTTGCTAAGCGCGGTGATGCACCACCACGCTTCCGGACGCTGTTTGAGAATCAGCATAACGATGTCGCCCTTTTTGATTCCGGCTTGTTTAAATGCGTTTGCAGCACGGTTTGAAAGCTCTTTTGCTTCGGTGAAGGTAAATTCCTTCACTTTAAATTCATCGTTGCACCAACGCAAGGCGAGCTTGTTGGGTTCAAGGTTCGCCCAACGGTCCACGATGTCATAGCCAAAGTTAAAGTCCTCAGGGACGTTTACTTTGTAGTTGGACACAAAATCGTCATAGGACTCAAAATCAAGTTTGGGCACATAAGTGCTCAGTATAGGATTCAATTCTCTTCTCTCCTCATTGGCAAATTACAGTCAGGAATTTGGCGTTTGTGTCAATAGCCATTTGATAATGCGGCAGCATTGGATCAAAGTAGATTGCGTCGCCTACATTCAAAATGTGCTCAACCTTGCCTACACAAACAACAACGCTTCCGCTTAGCACCAGGTTGAATTCCTGCCCGGTATGCATAACCGGCTTGGGCATATCATCATTGGGGCTAAGTTCTACCAGAAGCGGTTCCATGACTCTGCCGATAAAATTGTACGCCAGGCTGCGATATGAATACCCTTCAAACCGATCAACAGCTTTACCTTGTCCGGCTCGAACCACTGAAGCGGTTCTCATTCGAGCCTCTTCTCCCATCAGCAGAACATTAAAATCGACCTTGAAAATCCCTGCAATTTCATAAAGTATTGAGATTGGAATGTCCTCACTGCCATTTTCATAACCGACATACTGCTCGGGCGTAACGCCGAGCCTTTCAGCCATTTCTTGAATAGAAATATCAAGAATCTCTCTCATTTCCAGAACGCGGGCAGGGATTTGCTGTGCAAAATTATTCAACACTGCACCTCCATTTTAGTTTTTCACCATTCAATCAAATTAATTCCGAGCAGCAGTCAGTATTGCGCCAGGAGATGAAAACGCAGAAGACGCTTTGCAAATTAACCCTCCCCTACCCTAATAATTAAAGTCTTCCCCGCCCTCTATCTTTATACATATTACACCTACACAACCGTCTCAATGTGAAACGAGTCGTTCCATTTGATGTCTTTCGTAATATTATACGCCGATCGATCCAAGGAAACAAGTCCCGGAAAACATCTGTTCAGAACATGCCAACTATTTTAACCATGAGTGTACAAGCCAAATAAACTGTAGGCTGTGGGCGTATGCGGAACAGGTATCCATAGCCAAGCCTCCTCGATCGCATATTCCGCGTCCAAGGGGGCTTGATTCTTTACTTCTTGTGATTCAGCCTCAGCAACCGAGATTCCGGTCGATCACGTGTAGTCATGAAAAAACCCCGTATTTGCTGGATTTTCAGCATTTACGGGGCTTTTCTTGTGGTCGAGGTGACAGGATTTGAACCTGCGGCCTTTTGGTCCCGAACCAAACGCGCTACCAAACTGCGCTACACCTCGACGTGGAGCCAATGAAGGGACTCGAACCCTTGACCTGCGGTTTACGAAAC
>JAEZHK010000036.1 GCA_023416655.1 Bacillota bacterium | reverse complement strand
CGGCGCCGGGCGAGTGCTTTAAGATGCTGTCCGATGCGGGCGGCTGGTCTAGCTGCTCCCTGATCATGTGGCTGGCGCAAAAGGAGCCGATCATCGACCTGTACTGCTCGACGTTCCGCGTCGGCACGAAGGAGATCGGCCAGCTTGAGCGGCTCCATGAAGCCGGGCGAATCGGCACAGCGCAGTTTGTACTGTCCGGGCTGGTCGAGTGGGACGATTCGAGGAAATCTGAAAAGTACGACTATTACGCGTTCTTTAAAGCGGTGTGCGAGCGGAACGGCTGGCGGTACGCGAGCCTGAAAAATCACAGCAAGGTCATCCTCGCGCGCACAGCGGAGAACTGGTTCGTGATTGAGACGTCGAGCAACCTGAACGAGAACCCGAAGATCGAGCAGTTTTCGTTCGAGAACGACGCGGCGCTCTATGAATTCTACCGGCGGAATCTGTTTGGAGAGCATGGGGTTTCGGCCTAAGAGTCCTTATTTGCGTAGGTGCGAGCAATGGCGTGGAGCAACAACGCCAATAAAATACCACCAATGAGGCTCCAGCCAGAGCCAGTCGGGATGAATCTCCCCCGAAGACCATCTTGTATGTGGAATTCAGGGTTTGGCCCTAGGAAAAATGCATATCCCATAATGAACGAAATGATCGCAAAGCCATTCAAGAGAATTGAGATGCGTTTGTTCCTGGGGTAGGAGAACGCACGACACAGCCAGACCGCGACCGCAATCACGATCCCGCTGAGGACGATGAAGTTGGGCAAGGCCAATGCAATCGCCTTTTCAATCGTCATGGCTTGCTTTTACCCCGTTCTAATTGACCTGTTTACGGACATGCCAGAACTGCATGTTTTATTCTAATACTTCCATCTTGGTGTTGTCAATAAACTGCATGATGTATCCCTGATTAGCTGGAGGTGAGAGATGATGGCGGTTGGCAACAGGGGCGGTCGGCCGCGGAAGCCGACGGCGCTGCATCTGCTGAACGGGAACCCGTCGAAGATTCCTGATCTGGACCAGCGGGCTGCGGCCGAGCCGAAGCCGATAGAAATCGCGCCGGACGCCGTGCCGGAGCCACCGGAGTACATGCCGGATTCGGCTAAGGAATGTTGGCGCGAGAACGCGCCGATGCTGGCCGGGACGCACCTGCTCACGGTCGCGGACCTGAAGGCGCTTGAAGCGTACTGCATCATGTACGCGAATTTCAGGAAGATGGCGTCCGATCTGACGAAGGCGAACATGCTGGTTTACAAGCCGCACGCCGCGACGCAGCCGGGCAGCGTCTATCTGGACGAACTGCCGCAGTCGCGTATGCTGCGGGCTTACGGTAAGGAGATGCGCGATTGGGCGCGCGAGTTTGGAATGACACCGGCTGCGCGCGGGCGCATGATTCTACCGGAAGCACAGAGTGAGGCGGACGAGATGGAGCGCTTGCTGCGCCGCGGGTGATGAGGTGGTGACCCTTCGTGATTGATCAGGCAAAGGCCGACCACGTGCTTGCGTTCGTGCGGCTGCTGAAGGACCCGAAGGGCGGCTCCATCCTGAGTCGGCCGTGCATCAAGTGGTTGCCGTGGCAGGAGAAATTCTTCACGGACATCTTCGCCACCGTGAACCCGGACGGCACGCGGCAGTACCGCGAGGCGTTCGTCGAGATCCCGCGCAAGAATGGCAAGACCACGACCATCGCGGCGTGCGTCGTTTATCAGCTTTTTTGCTCGCCGGAATACGGGCAGGAGATTTATTCCGCGGCGAACGACCGCGATCAGGCGGCGCTGGTTTTCAACATGGCCGCGTCGATGATCCGGGCAAACCCGGCGCTGAAAAAGCGCTGCACGATTTACGACTCCACGAAGCGCATCGTGCGGCACGAGACGGAGTCCTTCTACAAGGCGCTGTCCCGCGAATCCGCGACGGCGCACGGTCTGAACCCGTCGTTCGTCATCTACGACGAGCTTCATGAAGCCAAGAACCGCGAACTGTACGACGTCTTGAAGACGGGCATGGGCGCCCGGCGCGAGCCGCTGTTCGTGACGATCACGACCGCCGGCACCGACCTGCAGAGCCTGTGCTATGAACTCTACCAGTACGGCAAGAAAGTACAGTCGAAAGAGGTCAAGGACCCGACCTTTTATCCGCTGATCTTCGAGGCGGACGAGGGCGACGATATCTGGAGCGAGCGCATCTGGCGCAAGGCGAACCCGTCCGCGGGCGCTTTCCGTGATCTGGAGGAGATTCGGGCCTACGCGCAGCGCGCGAAGCTGCTCCCGACCTTGGAGGTTTCCTTCCGGCATCTATACCTGAATCAGTGGGTGCAAAACCTGACGCGCTGGATTCGCCGGGACGCGTGGAACGCGACGGCCGGCGAGGTGAAGTACGCCGAGCTTCTGGGCATGAAGTGCTACGCCGGGCTGGATCTTGGCAGCACAGACGACTTCTGCGCGCTCGTGCTCGTGTTCCCGTTCGAGGACGGCACGTTCACCTGCCTGCCGTTCTTCTGGATTCCGGAGGAGCGGCTGAAGCAGCGCCGGAAGGGCGGCATCGACCTGCGGCCGTGGGTGCGGGCTGGCGTGCTCGAAGCGACGCCAGGCGAGGCGACGGACTACAATTTCATCCTCCAGCGCATCGAGGCGCTGCGGCAGGACTTTGAGATTCAGGAGATCGCGTTTGACCGGTGGGGCGCTGCGAAGCTGCGCGCGGACATCGAGAACGCGCTGTCCGGCTCCGGCACGGCGATGGTGCAATTCGGCCAGGGGTTTGCGTCCATGTCGCCGCCGGCGAAGGAGTTGGAGCGGCTGATCTTGGAGCACGGCATCCGGCACGGCCATCATCCGGTCCTCGACTGGATGGCCGAGAACGTGGTCGTTCGCATCGATCCGGCGGGGAACATCAAGCCGGACAAGGAAAAGTCGCCGGAGAAGATCGACGGCATCGTGGCGCTCGTCATGGCGCTCGACCGGGCGGTCCGCTGGCGGGAGAACCAATCAGTCTATGAGACGCGCGCTCCGCGCGTCATTCGTTTTTAAGGGAGGTGTTGGCGTATGGGCTTTGCATCTGCCGTGCGCAGCGCGCTGGACAAGATCATGCCGGGGCGCCAGCCGGGCGGGGCCATGCACGGCATGTACGTTCCGTCTGACGCCGGCGTCATGGTCAGCGAGGACGCGGCGATGCGGCTGGCCGCGGTACAGGCGTGCGTGCGCGTGCTGTCCGAGGACATCGCGGCGCTGCCGATGCAGGTCTACATGCGGACGAAGGACGGCGGCAAGGAGCGCGCGCGCTCGCATCCGTTGTATCCGCTCCTGCACGACGAGCCGAACAGCGAAATGACCGCGATGTCTTTCAAGCAGGCGATGATGGTGAACCTGCTTCTGGGCGGCAATGCCTACGCTTTCGTCGAGTACGACATGTCCGGGCGCGTGCTTGCGCTCTGGCCGCTGCTGCACACCGACGTCACGCCGTTCCGGGACACTGCCGGGCAGGTGAGGTTTCAGGTGCTGGGCGAGACGTATTCGCGGTTTGAGATCCTACACATTCCGGGCCTGTCGTATGACGGGCTGCTGGGCCTGTCGCCCATCAGCTATGCGCGTGAGGCGATCGGGCTGGGCATGGCGGCGGAATCGTTCGGCGCGCGGTTCTTTAAGAACGGCACGCATCTGGGCGGCGTCATCAGCGTTCCGGGGGCGCCGTTGAGTGAACCGGCGTTCCAGCGGACGGAGAAGCAATTCCGCGACATGTTCAAAGGGCTACAGAACTCACACGGTGTTCCGATCCTTGAGGGCGGCGCGACGTATCAGGCGCTGGGCGTTTCGCCGGAAGACGCGCAATTCCTCGAAACCCGGAAATTCCAGCGCAGCGAGATCGCGGCCATGTACCGCGTTCCGCTGCACCTGATCAACGATCTGGACCGGGCGACGTTCTCCAACATCGAGCATCAGGATTTGGGGTACCTGCAAAGGTCGCTCCTTCCGTGGATGCTCCGGTTTGAACAGGGCTTTATGCGCGGGCTGATGACCGCCACCGAGCGGCGCCGGTTCTTCATCGAGCATGAGACCGGGAACTTCCTCCGGGGCGACACGAAGTCGCGCTATGAGGCGTACTCGCTGGGCATCAACGCCGGCTTCCTGTTGGTAAACGAGGCGCGCGCCAAGGAGAACATGAACCCGGTTGAGGGCGGCGATGAAATGCGCGTGCCGCTGAACATCGCGACGCCGGGCGCGGCGAAGGAGAAGGAACCGGGCGCGCGTTCGGACCCTTTCCTGCCGGCGGCGAGCGGCGCGCTGCCGGAAACGACCTAGACGCCGCGCTTAAAAACTGGGGGCTGGACGTGAGCGCCTACGAGGCGCTACGGGCGGCGCTATCCAATTGGCTGAGCAAACAGGCGCAGGATGTCGTGCGGCTCGCGGAGCGGGTGCTGGGCGTCCGCTCTGGCGATTCCCTGACGCGCCTGCTGGACGAGTTGAACGACTACTACAAGGGCCTGTCCGGCGTCATGCCGGAGAACCAACAGGCGGCAATTCGGGACATCGCGCGGACGGCGATGAACCGCGTCACGGCCAGCGTGGGCAAGTCGGCCGGCGTCACCGAGGACTGGCTTTCGGGGTACCTGAGCCGGTATTACTCCGATACTTCGAAGCGTCTGTGCGAGGCGAATTTGACGCAGGTGGAGCGGATCATCGCGAGCGCAGACGGCGACGCGGTGGGCGCGCTGCGCTCGAAGCTGGGCGACTGGGGTGAGAAGCGTGCGGAAGTGATGGCGCGTCATGAGGCGGCGATGGCTCTGAACAAGACGCTGGTCGCGGGGTTCAAGCGGGCGGGGTATTCCGCGGTCTGGAAGGCTCCGCCGGGTAGCTGCAAAATCTGCTTGACTCTGCACGACCAGACGATCACCACCTTGACGCCGCCGCTCCACAAGGGCTGCGCTTGTACGGTGGATGCGGTGCGGTAAAACAAACAGTCCCCTCCGGATTTGAACCGGAGGAGTTTTCCTTGGTTAGGATTTACGATTTGTTACGAATCAAACCTGAAAGTCACGTATGGTTGCATGTCCCACTTTCTATTATGCGCATCAAACGAACCCCAAGGATGTCTGTCAGACATCTTCGCGGATAACAAAACCTCAAAATCATCCGCAGCATGCGCATGATACCACTCTAGGAAAGATGTGTCATAAGGGTCAACATCCATGTTTAGTGCGTAGCAAAAAGCCATAGCCTCATCTTGGAAAGACTCAAACCCTTCCTGAACATAGAAATTAAAACTCGCATAAGTGACATAGCCATTGTCCCAGAGAAATCCCAATGACCAGCCGACATTATCCTGCGCTTCGCCGAGCATCTCGTTAGGCGTTATTCCCATCCCCATTTCGTCTCCCCCGCCAAAAACAACCGATGGTCTCAGCACATTTTCCCCTTCCATACCAAGGGTTACCCGTATCTGGCTATACCGGTTAAGAAACTCTGAAAGGATCAATGGGGATGGATCTTCCGGCACTACCGTTGAATCAAGAGGAGCGCTGGCACTTGCTGCCGCATCTTGCGCTGCGACGGATGTGCTTAAGAACACAACTATGACCAGTATCAGTGTAATGATTCTTTTCAAGAGACCACCCCTTCTTCATAACATCATCTAAAGATTATAGCAAATATAAGGATGGAGAGCAATTGTATTTGAAGGACTTTATCGTCATCGGACGAGGAAATCTGACCTTGAGAACATGATCCGGTATGCCGCACTAAAACGGCGGTTTTTATGCTCATTTCAAAGGACGGTGATGCGCTTGACTGGCAAGAAAAAGCCTGTCATGGAGGTGCGCGCGTTTGCTACGGAGGTGCGCGCATCCCCTGTGGAGGACGGCTCCGGCGCGCTGCGTTTCGAAGGATACGCGGCGCTTTTCAATTCGTGGAGTCAGGATTTGGGCGGCTTCCGTGAGCAGATCGCTCCGGGCGCTTTCACGAAGGCGCTGACCGCGGACGATGTCCGCGCGCTGCTCAACCACGACAAGAACTACGTTCTGGGCCGCAACCGGTCCGGGACGCTGGTTTTGACAGAAGATGAACGCGGGCTTCGCTTCGAGGTGACGGCGCCGAACACGCAATGGGCGCGCGATCTGGCCGAGAGCGTGAGGCGCGGCGACATCGACCAGTGCAGCTTCGGTTTCCGGACGGTCCGGGATGACTGGCGGACGGCGGACGGCTTCGACGAGCGCACGCTCCTTGAGGTGCGCCTGTTCGACGTGTCCATCGTAACCTATCCGGCCTATCCGGACACGAGCGCGAACGTGCGAAGCTGCGCGGAGGTGCTTGCGGAACACCGGGAGGCGGCTCCGGCCGGCGCTCCCGCCCGCGTCGGGCTGATGCGGATGCAGTTGGACCTGAAAAAGAAGGAGATGGGTATTCATGAATGAGAAGATTCGGGCTTGGATGGAACAGCGCGCGGCCGCGCTGACGCAGGCGCGTGCCGTCCTCGACGGCGCTTACGCGGAGAACCGCGACCTGAACGCGGACGAGCAGCAGAAGTACGACGGTTTCAACACCGAGTACGACTCCCTGACCGCGAAGATCAACCGGGAGCAGGCGCTGGCGGACCGTGAGGCGGGCGCCGTCCGTTCCGCGAACGGCGAGCAGAACCCGAACCGCGGCCAGCAGCCGGGCCGCACCGGCGACGGCCAGCGCGCCGATCCCACCGAGGCGGCGGAGTACCGTCGCGGTCTGCTTCGGTACATGGCCTACGGCGTGCAGGACGCCGTGCTCCGCACCGACGCGCGCGGCGGCGCCGAACTGCGCGACGTGCTGGGCGTGTCGCTGGGCGGCGAAGGCGCCACCGGCGGCGTGCTCGCGCCGGCCGTGATGGAGCGCGCGCTGCTTGACGAGGTCAAGAAGCAGAACGTGATCCGCCAGCTGGCGGA
>JAEZHK010000117.1 GCA_023416655.1 Bacillota bacterium | reverse complement strand
AAGGAGCCCCCGATGCCCGCGGCGCCCGGCGGCGGAATGGGCGGAATGTACTAAACTGCAATGAAAATCCTCTGAAGCGGCTTTTCATCGCGGCACCCGGCGGATTGAATCCGCCGGGTGCTTTTTGCGTAACCGCGCGATGCCTGCTCTTGCGTAGCAGTGTATATGTGAACATATCTTGAGTGATAGCTTTATCTATTGTCACACTTCGGATGTTGGTATATAATGAATGCGTCGTTATCGAATCGTAATGTTTGGAGGCGTTTTGTATGGCGCATCGCAAACTGAAAATGAGCGGCTTTATCTCAATTCTTAAAGGGGCATCCAGTGGGGCCCGAACGCATAAGTTTTGCTTTGTTTTGGGGGCAGGCGCATCTCTGGAGTCCGGCATAAAAACAGGCCAGCAACTGGTAAATGAATGGGACGTAGATTTGGCGGACTTTCTGCTCCCTGTTGAGTTTAACGCATGGAAAAAATCAAACGGTATTACGGATATTAATAAGTCGGTGCATTATAGTGAGTACTACGCGAAACGGTTTGAAAATGAACCGGATTATGCACTCAATTATATGGAGCAGCTCATGGAAGGAAAGCGGCCTAGTTGCGGCTATGTCATCCTATCACATGTGCTATCAAAGACCCCGCATAATATCGTTATCACGACGAATTTCGACCACCTATCCGAGGATGCGGTTGGGTATTATGCTCAACAGATGCCGTTGATATTGGGGCATGAGGCGCTTGCACGTCATTTCTCAGAAAGGTTAAGCCGACCAATCATTATTAAAATCCATCGAGACTTATTGCTGGATCCGGCCAGTGACCCCGAAGCGATAAAAAAGCTGAGCGAAGAATGGCGTAATGTGCTTGATAAGATTTTTCGCGCATATCACCCAATCTTTATCGGATATGCCGGGAATGACCCAAGCCTCATGGGCTTTTTACGTGAGGTGGCTCCGATGTTCAAGAACAAGACCTTTCTCACACCTTACTGGCTCTTGTATCGTGAAACGGAACCGAGCGGAAGCATTGCGGAGTTTCTCGACGAAGCCAATGGCGTATGTGTCTCTCACGAGGGATTTGATAGCACTATGGTCCTGATTGGTCAAGCACTGAATTATCACAAGCCGACTAGAGAGGAATTTTTGAAAGATTGTGAAGAACGGTATACGCATCTGGTCGAAGCAATTGACCAGTGTGTAGAAGAACAAGAAAAACGCGATCGAGAGCGTGAAGAGGAACGTAAATCTGACGAGACGCATGTCACTGATGCGCTGAAAGACATCGCCGGTATTAAAAAAGTCGAAACACCTCAGCGCTTGCTGCAGGACATTTGGGCACAGCCATACGATAAACAGATTGCGATGCTGGATGAAGCGTTGCGAAGGTTTCCTTCCGATGAACGAATTCTCGGGACTTATGCGATAGTTGAAAAAGCGCATGGACGGTTTGACCAGGCGCAATTGCGTTATGAGGAAGCAATTGCATTAAAACCGGGTGATGCAAGAAACCTAGGTAATTATGCGGTTTTCCTCTGTGATATACGCGAAGAGTATAGCAAGGCGGAAGCGTTCTATAAGCGAGCGATAGAGGCCAATCCGAACCATGCCTCAAACTTGGGCAACTACGCAGTATTCCTTAAGAAGCAACTTAAAGATTTCGATGCGGCAGATGTGTATTATAAAAGAGCGATAGAGGCCGATCCGAACCGTGCCATCAGTTTGGGAAACTACGCGGTTTTCCTCTGTGATGTCCGCAAAGACTATGACGCGGCGGAAGCATACTATAAACGGGCGATAGAGGCCGATCCAAACCATGCCAACTACCTTGGCAACTACGCGAATTTCCTCTGTGATGCACGTAAAGACTATGACGCGGCGGAAGCATACTACAAGCGGGCGTTAGAGGCCGATCCGAACCACGCCAACCACCTGGGCAACTACGCGAATTTCCTCTGTGATGAGCGTAAGGACTATGACGCGGCGGAAGCGTACTATAAGCGGGCGATAGAGGCCGATCCGAACCACGCTAACAACCTGGGCAACTACGCAAATTTCCTCTGTGATGAGCGTAAGGACTATGACGCGGCAGAAGCGTACTATAAACGGGCGATAGAGGCCGATCCGAACCACGCTAACAACCTGGGCAACTACGCGAATTTCCTCTGTGATGTCCGTAAAGACTATGACGCGGCTGAAGCGTACTATAAACGAGCGATAGACGCCGATCCGAACCACGCTAACAACTTGGGCAACTACGCGAATTTACTCTGTGATGTCCGCAAAGACTATGACGCGGCTGAAGCGTACTACAAGCGGGCGTTAGAGGCCGATCCGAAGAAAGCCAACCCCTTAGGCGGTTACGCAAATCTCCTCTGTAATGTGCGAAAGGATTATGATGCAGCGGAGGTGTATTACAAGCGGGCGATAGAGGCCGATCCGAACCACGCTAACAACCTGGGCAACTATGCAAATCTCCTATGTGATGTACGTAAAGATTATAACGCGGCGGAAGCATACTACAAGCGGGCGATAAAGTCCGATCCAAACCACGTCAATAGCCTTCGCAATTATTCTATATTCCTTGATGATGTTCGAAAGGATAGAAATACCGCGACGGTGTATCGAGAACGGGCTAAAAATCTCGAAGCTGGCCTACACTATCCAGATAAAGATTGATGCCAATAGGTGGTGCCTTATCGCATAGACTGGATCATCTTAAGCACCTCGCCGGGCGTGGCGGCGATGAATTCCGGATTTCCGGAGCGGAGCAGCGGCGCGGGGTCGAAGCCCCAGGTCACCGCGACGATTTTGACCTCCGCCAGGCGGCAGGCCTCGATGTCCCGCAGCTCGTCGCCGACGTAGAGAAGCCCGCCCTTCTCCACCCCGAAGCGAGACAGAAACTTCCGGATCGACCGGTCCTTCCCGAAGAGGTTGTTGCAGGAGAAGATGTGGTCGAACAGCTCCATGCCGTTTGCGCGGAGGAAAGCGTTGATGTTCTCCACCGAGTTCGACGAGAGCACGGAGAGGCCCAGCCCCTCCTTTTTCAGCGCCTCGAGCAGCGCGCGCGTGCCCTCCACCGGCTGAAGGCTGGGCAGGGACTTGTGGTAGAGCGACAAAAAATCCATCGAGATCGCCGGGATCCTGTGCGCGGGTACGCCCACCTGCTTAAAGCGCTCGGGCAGCGGCATGGCCTTGAGCCTCGGCAAGTCTTCCAGCGACACACGGCTGTAATGGTATTTTTCCGATAGGCCGTTGAGCAGATGGAGCGACAGGTCCATGGACTCCACCAGTGTGCCGTCGAAGTCAAACAGGATGTGCGTGATCAATCCATCTTCCTCGCATTCCTCGCGGCGGGGTGAATGCTGCCGCGTTTCCGCCCGGATTCCCAACTCAAGATGCCCCGAAGGGGGGTGTTTTGAATCCCCTTGAGACGAAAGGTTTTTCCTGGAATGCGTCAACCGTTCCCATCGTAACGCAACTGCTACCGGCGCGGGTGGCAGAAATTATGCCCGTGAGGCGGCATGGAGATTCCCGCCCGCGCGCGTCTTCTTTTGTCCCGGGTGAAAGGACGCCCTCCATGCCTGGGTCTGGCTTGCGGCGGAATTGGCTTTATTCTAGCGCGGGTTAATTTCATTTTCAAGCGATTTCTAAAATTAAGCCCGGCGAAATGCGGTTTAGTGAAAGAAAATTGACCTTATGGAGCGTGCATGACTTGCGGATGTCATTCGGCAAGATGATTGGCTTCCCGACGCGAAGCCAACCGGCAGAAAAGCGCCCTCACGGATAATTCCCGCGAGGGCGCTTGGGTGTGATCAGACTTCGTTCTCCGGCTCTTCCACGGCTTCCGGTTCCTCGCCGGTGTCGCCGCTGAGGTCGGCGTTCAAATCCTCCGGGGAGACGTCCAGCGCGTTCGGGCAGGCGCCCGCCGTGCAGGAAGCGGTAGCGCCGACGACCTCGATTTCGTCGTCGTCGTCCTCCGGCTCGGCGCGGGCGACGCAGACCACCTTGACGCCCTCGTCCACGCGCATGATGCGCACGCCCTGGGTGTTGCGGCCCTGCACCGAGATGGCGGAGACGGGCGTACGGATGACGGTGCCGTCGTCGGTGATGAGCAAGAGGTCCTCGCCCTCGTGTACCAGCAGCTGCCCGGCCAAGAGGCCCGTCTTGTCCGTCAGGTTCATCGCCTTGATGCCCTTGCCGGCGCGGGTCTGCACGCGGTACTCATCGATCTCCGTGCGCTTGCCGTAGCCCAGCTGGGTCAGGCTCAAAACCTGCGCGCCGTCCTCCAGGATGGACATGGCGACAACGCTGTCGCCGTCGTCCAGCTCGATGGATTTCACGCCCATCGCGGCGCGGCCGATCGGGCGCATGTCGCTCTCCGCGAAGCGGATGGCCATGCCCTGCTCAGTGCCCAGGAACACGTCGCGGGTGCCGTCGGTCAGCGCGACGGCGATCAGGTCGTCGTCCTCTCTAAGGACGATGGCGATCAGGCCGTTTTTGCGTAGATTCTGGAATTCGGAGAGCTCCGTGCGCTTGATGAGGCCCTTCCGCGTCGCCATGATGAGGTAGTGGCCCGACACGCGCTCCTCCGGCACCGGCAGCATGGCGGTGACCTTTTCGCCGCCCTCGAGCTGCAGGAGGTTGACGATGGCGGTGCCCCTCGCGGTGCGTCCGGCCTCCGGGATCTCGTAGCAGCGCTTCTCGTACACGCGGCCGCGGTTGGTGAAGAACATCACGGGGTCGTGGGTGGAGGTCACGTAGAGCTGCTCCACGAAGTCCTCTTCCCGCGTGGTCGCGCCCGTCACGCCCTTGCCACCCCGCCGCTGCGCGCGGTAGGTGGCCTTGGGCAGCCGCTTCACGTAGCCGTAGTGGGTCAGCGTGACCACCATGTCCTCTTCCTGGATGAGGTCGAGCATGTCGATCTCGCCGTCGAGCGCGGTGATTTCGGTGCGGCGCGGATCCGCATACTTGCGCTTGATCTCAAGGAGCTCCTCCTTGATGATGTTCATCAGCAGCCGCTCGTCCGCCAGCACTTCCATCAGGTGCTTGATCAGCGCCTGAAGCTCTTCATATTCCGCCTGGATCTTCTCGCGCTCAAGGCCCGTCAGGCGCCTGAGGCGCATGTCCAGGATCGCCTGGGCCTGCCTGTCGCTGAGGCCGAAATTCGCCATCAGGCCGTCCTTCGCCTCGTTGTCGGTGCGGGAAGCGCGGATCAGGCGGATCACCTCGTCGATGTGGTCCAGCGCGATCAGGAGGCCCTCCAGGATGTGCGCGCGGGCTTCGGCCTTATTGAGGTCGTAGCGCGTCCTGCGCGTCACCACGTCCTTCTGGTGCTCGACGTAGTGCCTGAGCGCGTGCTGCAGCGACAGGATCTTGGGCGCGCCGTCCACCAGCGCCAGCATGTTGACGCCGAAGGTATCCTGCATCTGGGTGTGCTTGTAGAGCGTGGAGAGCACCACGTTGGCGTTGACATCGCGCTTGAGTTCGATGACGATGCGCATGCCGGTGCGGTCAGACTCGTCGCGGATGTCGCTGATGCCGTCCACGCGCTTTTCGTGCACCAGTTCCGCGATCTTCTCGATCAGGCGGGCCTTGTTGACCATGTAGGGAATCTCGGTGGCCACGATGCGCTGGCGGTTATTGGCCATCGCCTCGATCTCTGTGCGCGCGCGCATGACGATGCGGCCGCGGCCGGTGACGTAGGCTTCGTGGATGCCCGCCCGGCCCAGGATGATGCCGCCGGTGGGGAAGTCCGGGCCGTGGATGAAGCCCATCAGCGATTCGTTCGTCGCGTCGGGGTTGTCGATCAGGTGGATCGTGCCGTCGATCACCTCGCCCAGGTTGTGGGGTGGGATGTTCGTGGCCATGCCGACGGCGATGCCGCTGGAGCCGTTGACGAGCAGGTTCGGGAACCTCGACGGCAGCACCGCGGGCTGCATCAGCGTCTCGTCAAAGTTGGGGTAGAAGTCGACGGTCTCCTTTTCGATGTCGGCGACCATCTCCATGGCGAGCTTGGTCAGCCGCGCCTCGGTGTAACGCATGGCGGCCGCGCCGTCTCCGTCCACGGAGCCGAAGTTGCCCTGGCCGTCCACCAGCAGGCAGCGGGTGGAGAAATCCTGCGCCAGGCGCACCATCGCGTCGTAGACCGACGAGTCGCCGTGGGGGTGGTATTTACCCAAACAGTCGCCCACGATGCGGGCGGACTTGCGGTAGGGCTTGTCGGGCGTCACGCCCAGCTCCACCATCGAGTAGAGGATGCGGCGGTGCACGGGCTTCAGGCCGTCGCGTACGTCGGGCAGCGCCCGGCTGACGATGACGGCCATCGCGTAGCTGATGAACGATTTTTTAAGCTCTTCCTCAATGTCGATCGGCATCAAGTGGCCGATGTTGAATTGATCCGGCACGAAATTGGCTCCCTTCCGGCTGAATGTTGGCCCCGTTTCGAGTGCTCAACACCCTTTAGATATCCAAATCAGCGACGAGTTTCGCGTTCTCCTCGATGAATTCCTTGCGCGGCTCCACCTGGTCGCCCATGAGCAGCGTGAACATCTCGTCGGCGGAGATGGCGTCCTTGAGCGTCACCCGGTACATGGAGCGGGTCTCCGGGTTCATGGTGGTGTCCCAGAGCTGCTCTGCGCTCATCTCGCCCAGGCCTTTGTAGCGCTGGATGTCGGGTTTTGCGTCCCGGCCCAGCTCGTCCAGCAGCGCCTGCAGCTGCGGGTCGGTGTAGACGTAGCGCACCGTCTTGCCCCTCGTCACCTTGTACAGCGGCGGCTGCGCGATGTAGACGTGTCCGTCCTCGATGAGCCTGGTCATGTGGCGGTAGAAGAAGGTGAGCAGCAGGATGCGGATGTGGCTTCCGTCCACGTCCGCGTCCGTCATGCACACGATGCGGTGGTAGCGCAGCTTTTCCGGATCGAATTCCGCGCCGAAGCCGCCGCCGAAGGCGGTGATCATCGCCTTGATCTCGGTATTGGCCAGCACCTTGTCCATGCGGGTCTTCTCGACGTTCAGGATCTTGCCGCGTAAAGGGAGGATCGCCTGGAAGTGGCGGTCTCGCCCGGTCTTGGCGGAGCCGCCTGCCGAGTCGCCCTCGACGAGGAAGATCTCGCACTTGGCCGGGTCCCGCTCCGAACAGTCGGCGAGCTTTCCCGGCAGCGCGGCGCTCTCCAGCGCGGTCTTGCGCCGGGTCAGGTCCCTGGCCTTTCTCGCGGCCTCGCGCGCGCGCGCGGCGGAGAGGCACTTGTCGAGGATCGTCCTCGCCGCGCCGGGGCTTTCCTCAAAGTAGATGGCGAGTTTATCCGCCACCATGGAATCCACCAGCTGGCGCACCTCGCTGTTGCCCAGCTTGGTCTTCGTCTGGCCCTCAAACTGCGGCTCCATGAGCTTGACAGAAACGATGGCCGTCAGCCCCTCGCGGATGTCTTCGCCGGTCAGGCTGCCGTCCGCGGGCTTCAGGATGCCGGATTTGCGGCCGTAGTCGTTGACGACGCGGGTCAGCGCCGAGCGGAAGCCCGCCAGGTGCGTGCCGCCCTCCGGGGTGTGGATGTTGTTGGCGAAGCAGAACACGCTCTCGTTGAAGCCGTCGTTCCACTGCAGCGCGATCTCCACGGTGGTGAAGTCCTTCAAGCCCTCGATGTAGAGCGGGGGCTTGAACATGACCTCTTTGTTCTTGTTCAGGTACTCCACGAAGGACACGATACCGCCCTCGTAGTGGTACGTCTTCTGCTGGGCGGGCTCGGTGCGCTCGTCGTTCAGCTCGATCTTGATGCCCTTGTTGAGGAAGGCCATCTCGCGCAGGCGCGTGCGCAGCGTGTCAAAGTCAAAGCTGCCGGTTTCAAAGATGCCGGGCTCCGGCTCCTCGCCGGTCCGCACGTCCGGATGGAAGCGGATGGTCGTGCCGGTACGGTCCGCCGGGCCGACGATTTTCAGGTCGTAGAGCGGCTTTCCGCGCTCGTATTCCTGCTGGTAGAGCCTGCCGTCCTGGAAGACGCTTACGATCAGGTGTTTGGAGAGCGCGTTGACGACCGACGCGCCCACGCCGTGCAGGCCGCCGGAAACCTTGTAGCCGCCGCCCCCGAATTTGCCGCCGGCGTGCAGGACGGTGAGGCAGACTTCCACCGCGGGCCGACCCATCTTGGGATGGATGCCCACCGGGAAGCCTCGGCCGTTGTCCTCCACGGAAACGGCGCCGTCTTTGTGCAGCGTGACGATGATGTGGTCGCAGTAGCCGGCCAGCGCCTCGTCCACGGCATTGTCCACGATTTCGTAAACCAGGTGGTGCAGGCCGCGTTCGTCGGTGGAGCCGATGTACATGCCGGGCCTGCGGCGCACCGCCTCCAGGCCTTCCAGCACTTGAATTTGGTTTTCGTCGTACTGATTAGGGCAATCGGGTTTGATGGA
>JAEZHK010000113.1 GCA_023416655.1 Bacillota bacterium | reverse complement strand
TCGGGGCTGGGGTAGCTGTTGCGGTGCTCGGGGCTGCCGTCGCGGTTGGGGTAGCTGTCGCGGCGGTCCGGGCCACCTTCGCGCTTGGAGAAGCTGTCGCGGCGCTCGGGGCTGCCTTCGCGCTTGGGGAAGCTGTCGCGGCGCTCGGGGGTGCCTTCGCGCTTGGGATAGCTGTCGCGGCGCTCCGGGGTGCCTTCGCGCTTGGGGTAGTTATCGCGGCGTTCCGGGGTGCCTTCACGCTTGGGGTAGCTGTCGCGGCGCTCGGGGGTGCCTTCGCGCTTGGGGTAGCTATCGCGGCGTTCCGGGGTGCCTTCACGCTTGGGGTAGCTGTCGCGGCGCACTGGGGTGCCTTCGCGCTTGGGGAAGCTGTCGCGGCGCTCCGGGCCACCTTCACGCTTGGGGAAGGTGTCGCGGTTCTCGGGCTTGCCGCTGCGCGGCGGATTTCCATCCCGTGGCGGGCGAGGCCCGCGGGGCTTGTTGGGGCCGCCGTTCATACATGCACCTCATTCAATAGTAAGCCAACCGGCAGGCTCTTGCCCGCCAGGTAGGCCTTCGCGGTCATGGGCTTGGCGTTTGGGGCCTGCATTTCAAGGATCTCCACCGCGCCGCCGCCACAGGCGACGACGAAGCCCTTCTTCGCGCTGGCCTCCACGATCTCGCCGGGGACCGCATCGCGCGCCAGCGCGACCGGTCTCGCCTTGTGGATCTTCAGCGCGCCTTCAGGCAACAGCGCATACGTGCCGGGCCACGGATTCAATCCCCGGATCAAGTTGACCACCCGCTCGGGGCTCTTTGTAAAGTCGATCTGGCCCATCTCCTTTTTGAGCATGGGGAAGTAGGACGCTTGTGCCGCGTCCTGCGGGGTGCGCGGGCAGGAACCCGCCTCGATTTTTTGAAGCGTTTGGATGAGAAGCTCCGCCCCGATTGCGGAAAGCCTGACCAGAAGTTGCCCCGCGTTTTCCTCCGGGTCGATGATAAGTTCGCGCTGCAAAAGGATGTCGCCGGTGTCGATGCCCTTGTCGGTCATCATGGTGGTGACGCCGGTCACCGTCTCGCCCTCGATCAGGCACCAGTTGACGGGCGCCGCGCCCCGGTAGGCGGGCAAAAGCGACGCGTGCACGTTGACCGTGCCGATTTTCGGGATGTCCAGCACCTTTTGGGACAGGATTTGGCCGAACGCGGCGGTGACGCAGAGATCGGGCGCGAGCGCCTGAAGCTGCGCGACGCCTTCATCGCTCTTGATCTTCTGGAACTGGTAGACCGGTACGCCCGCCTTCTCCGCCTCGAGTTTCACCGGGCAGGCGGCGAGTTTGTGGCCGCGCCCCGCCGGGCGGTCGGGCTGCGTGAACGCGCCCACCACATTGTATCCTTGCGCGATCAGCGCGCGAAAAGAGGGCACGGCGAATTCCGGCGTGCCCATGAATACGATGCGCATTTCAGACTTCGTCACGATTCTCCTCGTCCTCGTCGCCGAGCTTGTCGGTCACGTCCTCGATCATCTTGTCGACGTAGAGCACGCCGTCCAAATGATCCAATTCGTGGGAGACGGCGATGGCCAGGAAGCCCTCGCCGGTCAGTTCGAAGAGGTCGCCGTTTCGGTCCCGGGCCTGGACCACGACCTTCTGGGGGCGCGCGACGGTGCAGCGCCGACCGGGGATCGAAAGACAGCCTTCGGGGTTGATCTGCTCGCCCTCGGCGCTCAGAATCTCCGGATTGATCAGTTCGATGATCCCTTCGCCCACGTCGATGACCACCACGCGGCGCAGGATGCCCACCTGCGGCGCGGCGAGCCCCGCGCCTTCGGCGTCGTACATGGTCTCCGCCATGTCGTCAAGGAGCGTATGAAGGCGCTTGTCGAACACTTCGACCGGCCGCGCCTTGCGGCGTAGGGTCTCGTCGCCAATGCGCAAAATCTTTCTGACAGCCATATTTCCTCCTATGAAAACCTCCAAGATATCAGATCATGTTGGAGGGGTTGATTTCCAGTTCGACGGCCACGCCCGCGGGCGGGTTCAGCGAAATCGAACGCATCTTCTCCAGAATTTCGTCCGTGGGGCCGGGCACGAAGAGCTTGACAAACACCTGCCAGCGGGTTTCCCCGCGCAGCAGCTTGATCGCCGCCTCCCGCGCGTGCCGGTAGAGCACGCCCTTTTCAAGGCCGGTCTCCTCCAGCCACTTCGCGAGCTCCTCGTCCAGCCTTAGCGCCGTCTCCCGCGCCGCGTCCGCGTCCTTCGCGGTCACCACAAGCCGGGCCAGCGACGTGAAAGGCGGGTACAGCGCGCGCCGCCGGAGTTTGACCTCCCGCTCGTAGAAGGCGCGATAATCCGCCTTCGCGGCCAGTTGGACCGCGTAATGCTCGGGCTGATAGGTCTGCACGATCACGCGACCCGGGTCCTTCGCGCGGCCCGCGCGGCCGGAGACCTGGGTGATCAGCTGGAACGTGCGCTCCGCCGAGCGGTAGTCCGGCAGGTTCAGCGCCATATCGGCGGCCACCACGCCCACCAGCGTGACGTTCGGAAAATCGAGACCTTTCGCGATCATCTGCGTGCCGATCAATATGTCGGCCTCGCCCCGGCGGAACGCACCCAGAATCTTCTCGTGCGCGTCCTTGCCGCGGGTGGTGTCCATGTCCATGCGCAGGATACGCGAATCCGGGAAGAGTTTTTGCGCCTCCTCCGTGACCTTCTGGGTGCCCGCACCGAAGAAGCGGATGGACGGGCTGCCGCAGGCGGGACAGGTGTTTGGCGGCTTCCGGGTCGCGCCGCAGTAGTGGCAGCGCAGCAGGCCGTCCGCCTGGTGGAAGGTCATCGACACGTCGCACGCGCCGCACTTCTCCACGTAGCCGCAGGCGCGGCAGCTGACGAACGTCGCGTAGCCGCGGCGGTTTAAAAACAGGATCGCCTGATGGCCGCGGGCTAGGCAGTCACTGAGCGCGTCCTGAAGCTTGGCCGAGAAGATCGAGCGGTTGCCCCGGGTGAACTCGAGGCTCATGTCCACGACTTCGACATCCGGGAGGCGGCTGCCGGGGATGCGGTCGGGGAGGTCGATCAGCTGGAGCGCGTTCTGTGGCTTTACGCCGGGGCGCGTGCGCATGAAGCTTGCAATGGAGGGCGTCGCGCTGCCCAGCACCAAGACCGCGCCCGCCTGCTCGCACCGATACCGCGCCACGTCCCGCGCGTCGTAGCATGGGTGCCGGTCGGACTGGTAGGTGTGCTCGTGTTCCTCGTCCACCACGATGAGGCCGAGGTTTGAAAGTGGCGCGAACACCGCGGAGCGGGGGCCGATGGCCACCTTCGCGCGGCCTGTGCGAAGCCTCCGCCACTCGTCGTAGCGCTCGCCCGGCGTCAGCGAGGAGTGCAATACCGCCGCGTTCGCGCCGAAGCGGGCGCGGAACCAGTCCACCATCTGCGGCGTCAGCGCGATCTCCGGCACCAGCACGATCGCGGTCTTGCCCGCGTTCAGCGCGTGGTTGACCGCGCGGATGTAGACCTCGGTCTTGCCGCTGCCGGTGACGCCGAGGAGCAGAAACCGCCCGCCGCCGGAATCCATCGCGTCCACGATGCGCTCCGCCGCCGACTGTTGGGATTCGGTCAGCGCCGGGGCAACGGCGCGGCTTCCGTCCGACGCGCAGTAGGGTGTGCGCAACGACTCCTGTTCGGTGAGTTCCACGATCCCCGCCGCCTCCAGCGCTTTGAGCGCCTCGCGGTTCAGCTGCGACGCGGGCAGCGGGCCATCCTTGAGCTTTTCGATGGCCTCCGCCTGGCGCTTGGCGCGCTTCCGGGCGGAAATCGCCTCGTCCGCCGCAGCGCCTTCCAGCAAAAGCCGTGCGTATTGCACCGTCTTTTCCCGGATGCGCTCGCCGCGCAGCTGGGCCGGGATCATGAGCCGGAGCGCCGAGGCCATCGTGGCGTGGCAGGTGGCCTTGATCCACCCGGCCAGTTCGATCAGGTCGGGCAGCAACAGCGGATAGTCCTCGATGGGGCGGACGACGTCTTTGATCTTCTCCTCGGGCATGCCGGGCGCGTCGGTCAGTTCGATCACCCAGCCCTCGAGCTTCCTCGGCCCAAAGGGCACCAGCGCGCGCTGGCCGGGGGAGAGCGCCATGCCCTCCGGAACCCGGTAGGTGAAGAGCCTGTCCACGTCCTCGGCCGCGAGGTCGACGATCACCCGGCAGTACTGCATAGCTTTTGTACCCGGTCCAGGATGCGGTCGGCCGTCTCGCGCTTTGTGAGGATGGGCAGCGCTTCCTCGCCCAGGCGGTCGATGAGCGTCACGATGTTGGTGGGGACGTCGAAGCCCGCGCCGGGCTTTGTCACGTCGTTCAGAACGATCAAATCGGCGTTCTTCCTCAGCCGCTTCTCGCGGGCGTTTTCGATGTTTTCGCCGGTCTCCGCCGCGAAGGCCACCAGCACCTGCCCGGGAACCTTCCGCTCCCCGAGCGCCTTGGCGACGTCCGGGTTCTCGATGAGCGTCAGCGACAGAACGCCGCCTGTCTTTTTGATCTTGGCGTTTGACGGGCTCTCCGGCCTGTAGTCGGCGGGCGCGGCGGCCTGAAGCACCACGTCAAACCCTGGCGCTCTGGAAATCACCGCGTCGTAAAGTTCCTGCGTGGTCTCGATCTTTACGACCTCGACGCCGGACGGCGGCGGAGTCGCGACCGGGCCAAGCACCAGCGTGACGGACGCGCCCCGGTCCCTCGCGGCCTCGGCCAGCGCGATGCCCATGCGGCCGCTGGAGCGGTTGGTGAGGTACCTCACCGGGTCCAGTGCCTCCCGCGTGGGGCCGGCGGTGACCAGCACCTTTTTGCCTTCATAATCGCGGACGGGTTTCAGGATGGCCTCGAGCGCCGAGAGGATGTCCTTCGGCTCGCTCATGCGGCCCACGTCGTCGTCGCCGCAGGCGAGAAGCCCACTCTCCGGCCCGACCATGAACACGCCCCGCTCGCGGAGCAGCGCAAGATTGGCCTGATTGGCGGGGCTGAACCACATCTGCGTGTTCATCGCGGGCGCGACGGCGATGGGGGTTGGGCTCGCGAGGACGACGGTGGACAGTAGGTCGTCCGCGATGCCGTGAGCCATCTTCGCCAGAATGTTGGCGGTGGCTGGGGCGATCAAGAGGATGTCCGCCCACTTGGCCAGCGAAATGTGCTCGATCTCCCAGGCCCGATCAAACATGCCCACCGACGCGCGGTTGCCGCTTAAGGTTTCAAACGTCTGGGGCGAGACGAATTCGGTCGCGCTTTGGGTCATGACAACGCGGACCTCGGCGCCCGCCTTCTTCAAAAGGCTGGTCAGCTCACAGGCCTTGTAGGCGGCGATGCCGCCCGTCACACCCAGCGCTACGCGAATTCCGTCCAGCATCAGCGTTTCTCCACATCCAATAAATCGCGGGTGTACGTGATCAAGCCGCGGCTGATTTCTTCAATCGCGATGGAAAGCGGCTTGACTTCCCGGGTGTCGATCAGCGGCTGCGCGCCGGCGATGAGTTCCCTTGCGCGCTTACTGGCTTCCACCGCCAGCGTGTAGCGGCAGTCCACCTTCTCCAGCAGTTCTCCGATGGGGGGGTCGATCATCATGGGGTTTACCTCCTATATTTGCGGATCAATGCCTCGATCGATTCCGGCGTGATCGGATCGGCCTCAAACTGTTTCTCGAGGTCGGTCAGAAGCTGGCGGTCCTTCGGGGTGGTTACAAACCGGCCGTCGGTAATTTCGCCCAAACGCCGGACGGCGGCGGTGCGGTTGTCGTTTAAAAGGAGCGAAGGGTAGCGCTCGCCCCGGACCAGTTCGCCGGGGACGTTCCGCAGCCTCCTGCAGATCTGCTCCGCGTTCTCGCTGCCGCGGATGATGAGCCTTTTCAGCAGCTCCTCGCGGGACGGCGGCAGCACGAACACGCCGTGGATGTCCGGGTAGCGCTGCATGGCCTGGCTTGCGCCCTGGACATCGATCTCCAGGATCACGTTCCGGCCCTCGCTCAGCTTTTCCTCCACCGCTTTTCGAGGCGTGCCGTAGCGGTTGCCGTGCACGTTTGCGTATTCCAGAAAGCCGTTTTCCGCGATGGTCCGGTCAAATTCCGCATCCGTGACGAAGAAGTAGTGCACGCCGTCGATTTCGCCGGGCCGGGGCGGGCGCGTCGCGCAGCTGACGCTCATCCAGACATCCGGCCTTTTTGTGGTGAACAGGCGGCAGATCGTACCCTTGCCGACGCCGGACGGACCGGAGACGACGAACAGCTTCCCGGGTTTAGGCATTCGTATCGCACCTCATTCGACGTTTTGTACCTGCTCGCGCAGCTTTTCGATCTCGGATTTGCAGGAGACCACCAGCTGCGTGATCGGGATGTCCTGAGACTTGGACGAGATGGTATTGACCTCGCGGTTGAGTTCCTGCACGATGAAGTCCAGCTTCCTTCCCACCGGTTCAGGGGCTACCAGCATTTCGCGGATCTGCGTGAAGTGGCTTCTCAGGCGCACCGTCTCCTCGGCGATGGCGCTGCGGTCGGCCATGATGGCGACCTCCTGCAGCAGCCGCTGCTCGTCGCAGTTCGCGACCAGTTCCTCGATCCGGGCGCGGAGCCGCGCGGCGTACTCATTAAGAGCCGCCGGGTAGCGTTCCTCGATCTTCCCGGTCAGTGCCTCCAGCTGGTCGATGCGGCCGGACATGTCCTTCGCCATCGCCGCGCCTTCCCGGCTCCGCATGGCGGAGAGGTCGGTCAGCGCCAGGTCCAGCGCGTCCATCGCAAGCTGCATCAGCGCCTCCGGGTCCTCTTCGGCCTCGGAGACCACGATCAAATCCCGCATGGCGGCGACGGCCATGACGCTGCGGTCGTCCCGGAGCACGGACTTGGCCTTGATCTCGTCCAGCGCCACGAGGTACGCGGTCAGAAGCGCCGGGTCGATCACCGCGGTGCGGGAATCGTCCCGAAGGTTTTTGTAGGTGGCGAACACGTCCGCGTGTCCGCGGGACAGGCGCTTACCAATGCGCTCCCGGATCGCCTGTTCGCAGAAGCCCAGACAGCGGGGCATGCGCAGGCTCAGGTCCAGAAAGCGGTGGTTGACCGAACGGATCTCAATGGTCAGCTGGCGCCCGTCGCGCTCGAGAGCGCCGCGCCCGTACCCGGTCATGCTGTTCATAGGCATTCCTCCGCAGCCGGCATCATCCCAATAGTATACCACAGAAAGCAGGCAATGTGCGTTAATTTGCTCGAATCATTGAAAGAAATTGATCTTCATCCACCGTGCGTACGCCGAGCGCGCGAGCCTTTTCCAGCTTCGAACCCGCGCTCTCGCCGTAGACGACGAGGCTGGTTTTCTTGGAGACCGAGGACGCGCTGGTTCCGCCCAGGTGCTCGATCAGCTTCTCGGCTTCGCCGCGGGTCATGCTGGAGAGCGTGCCGGTCACGACCACCGTCATGCCGGTGAGCGGCCCGGCCTGGGTCGCTCTTGGAGCGACCGGCGCTACCCCCGCGTCGTAGAGTGCCTGAAGCATCCGAAGGTTGTCGGGGTCACCAAAGAAGTCCACGATGCTTCGGGCCACGATCGCGCCGACCTCGTCGATCCCGACCAGCGTTTCGGTGTCCGCCTTTGCAAGGGCTTCCATCGAGCCGAACCGGGCCGCGAGGTCGCGGGCGGTCTTTCGGCCCACGTTCGGGATGCCGACGGCGAAGATGAAGCTGTCCAGCGGGGGCGTCTTGCTGGCTGTCAGCGCGTCCAATAGGTTTTGCGCCTTCTTCGGGCCGAAGCGTTCGAGGTTTGTCAGTTGTTCCAGGGTCAGCGTGTAGAGGTCGGCGGGTTCCGAAACGCCCAGCGCGTCGTAAAGCACCGCGCAGGTCTTGTCCGACAGCGTCTCGATGTCCAGCGCGTCGCGGCTTGCGAAATGGGCGAGCCGCGCGATGACCTGCGGGCGGCAGCGGCGGTTGGGGCAGAACAGGTTCGCGCCCCGCGCCTCGACGCTCACGCCGCAGGCGGGGCAGGTGTCCGGCGGCAGGATGTCGCGCTCGCCCTCCACGTACTCCTCCACCCGGCCCATGATCTCCGGGATGACCTCGTTGGAGCGGCGAATCCATACCTTCGCGCCCAGCTTCACGCGCTTTCGCTGAATGTCACCGAAGTTGTTGAGTGTGGCGCGCTTCACGGTCGCGCCCGCGAGATCCACCGGGGAGACGTGCGCCAGCGGCGTCAGCTTCCCGGTGCGGCCCAGTTCCCAGGTCACGTCCTCGAGGGTGGCCGTAACCTCCTCCGCCTCGAACTTGTAGGCAACCGCCCAGCGCGGGAACTTGTCGGTGAAGCCCAGCGCCTCGCGGGTTTCAAAGTCGGTGACCTTGATGACCGCGCCGTCGATCAGGTAATCCAGATCGCCGCGGGAGGCCTCGATGCCCTCCACCGCTTCGATCGCCGAATCGATGGAGTCGGCCATGATCTCGCAGTCGGAGACGGGAAAGCGGTTCTCCCGAAGGAAAGAAAGCATCTGCGCTTGATCGCGGAAAGCGCGGCCCTCGATAAAGCCCACGTTGTAGAAGCGGGCGTCGAGCTTGCGGGAGGCGGTGACGGCGGGATCGAGGTTCCGAAGCGCGCCCGCGGCGGCGTTCCGGGGGCTTTTCAGCGGCTCGGCGGCGGTCTTGTTGTAGGCATCGAAGACGGAGAGGCGCATGAAGCCCTCGCCGTGCACCTCGACGCGGCCGGTGTAGGGAATGGAGAGCGGCACCGCGCGGATGGTGCGCACCTGCGGCAGGATGCCCTCGCCCACCTCGCCGTTGCCGCGGGTGGCCGCCTGCACCAATTGGCCGTTCTCGTAGGTCAGGTTGATGGTCAGGCCGTCGAACTTGTGCTCCACCACGAAGGCGAGCGGCGGTAATTCCGTGCCACCAGCGATCGCCGCCTGCCGGTTTTTTTCCGCCCGCTGCGCCCACTCGCGCACCGCGCCCACCGACTGCGCCTTGTCCATCGACCACAGCCGCGCGATGTGCCGGTGTTCGGCAAAGCCGGAAAGCGGCGCGCTGCCCACCCGGATGGTCGGGGAATCGGGCAGCGTAACGCCGGTCTCCTTTTCCATGGCCGTCAGCTGATCGTACATCGCGTCCCATTCCTGATCGGAGATGGTCGCCTCGCCCAGCGTATAGTACTGGTAGCCCGTCTCGTTGAGGCGGTCCACCAGGCGGCGCATTTCGTCCACGGGGTTCACTCCTTGTCAGCGCGATGTGGTTTGTCCGTTTTAATCCCGGGAGGCTTGGAGGGCCGCTGTCCTCCAACTTCCAGCCGTTCCCGGCGACCTGCGCGGCGGGAACGGTTTCCATAACCAGTGCGCACACTGGTGGAGGAAACAATACCTTCAGTCAGGGAGCCGCCCGGGACGCCCGCGGGCGTTACAGGCTCACGCAGAGCCTCTTCCTTCGCGCCCAAAAGCCGCCCGGCGGATTTTGGGCGCTGTGAAGGCTATGCCTTCACAACCGGCGCGGTATCGGCGGGGAAGATCTTCTGGCCCCGGTCGTCGAATGTGATGACCAATTTGGCGTCGCGGCCGGTGCCGCGGATCTCGTCCACGGTTCCGTGGCCGAATACGCGGTGCAGCACCCTGTCGCCCGGCTGGAAGAGCATGACCGGCTCCAGCGAGCGCGCCACCGACGGCACGAAGCCTTTGGCGAGCCCGGGGATGCCCAGCGCCGCGGGTTTCTTGGCCGCGGGCGTCTCCTGCCGCCAGGCGGGCTGCGGGCGGGGTTCGTAATTCGGCCGGTCCGGATGGCCCATGGGCCTTGACAGCCGCTCCGGTGCCTGACGCATTTGCCGGTTGTCGCCGATGAGCCGGGGCGGGATCTCGTCCACAAAGCGGGAGCGGGCGAACGCCTGCCGGGAGCCGAAGAGCATCCGCGTCCGGGCGTGGCTGATGAAGAGCCGCTTCATCGCGCGGGTGATGCCCACGTAGCAGAGCCTGCGCTCCTCCTCCAGCTTGTCGTCGTCAAACATCGCGCGGGTGGTGGGGAAGAGGCCCTCCTCGAGGCCCACCAGGAAGACCGCCGGGAACTCGAGGCCCTTGGCGCTGTGCAGCGTCATCAAGGTCAGCGGTCGCTGGGTTTCCGGCAGGTTGTCAAGGTCCGATACCAGCGCCACGTTTTCGAGGAAGCCTTCGAGACCGCCCTCGGGGTTCTGCTGCTGGTACTGCTGAACCGCGCCGACGAACTCCTCGATGTTTTCCAGGCGCGCGCGGCCCTCGTCGGTCTTGTCGGCCTCGTACTGCTTTTTGAAGCCGGTCTTTTCGATCAGCGTACGCACGAACTGATCCGGCAGCTGGTCGATGCGCGCCTCCATCAGCTCCATCATCAGGACCGCAAAGCCCGCCACGGCGGTTCTCGCGCGGGCGGGGAGACCGACCTCTTCAATGTCCATCACCGCCGCGAAGAGCGGCAGGCCGTTTCGGGCCGCGTAGGCCGCGATCAGGTCCACCGTCGCGTCGCCGATGCTGCGCCGGGGCTCGTTGATGATGCGCCGAAGCGATACCTCGTCGTCCGGGTTTACCAGAAGGCGCAGGTAGGCCACCAGGTCCTTGACCTCCTTGCGGTCGTAAAAGCGGAGGCCGCCGTAGACGCGGTAGGGGATGCCGCTGCGGACCAGCGCCTCTTCAATGACGCGGGACATGGCGTTGACCCGGTACAGTACCGCACTATCGCCCGCCTGAATGCGCTCCCTGGAAAGCTCGCGCAGTTTCGCGCACACCCATGCGGCCTCGTCCCGCTCGTCGAGCGCCTCGTAGAGTTCAATCGGCGATCCCTCGCCCGCGTCGGTCCACAGCGCCTTCTCCTTGCGGCCCCGGTTGTGGGCCACCACCTGGTTGGCGGCTTCCAGGATGGACGCGGTGGAGCGGTAGTTCTGCTCCAGTTTGATCACCTTCGCGTCCGGATAGTCCTTTTCGAAGTCCAGGATGTTGCGGATGTCCGCGCCGCGCCAGCCGTAGATGGACTGGTCGTCGTCGCCCACCACGCACACGTTGCGCTTATCGCCGGACAAAAGGCGGATCAGCTCGTACTGCGCGCGGTTGGTGTCCTGGTACTCGTCCACCAGGATGTACTTGAACTTCTGCCGGTAGTATTCCAAAACCGGCGGGTGCAGCGACAAAAGATCCAGCGTCTTGATCAAGAGGTCGTCAAAGTCGAGCGCGCTGTTCTCTTTGAGCTTCTTTTCGTATTGTTTGTAGACTTCGGCGATTTTCTGCGCCTTGAAGTCGTTGCCCTGCGCCTCCAGCCACTCGGCGGGGGTTTGCAGCTTGTTCTTCGCGTCGGAGATGGCAGCGCGCACCGCCTGCACCGGGTAGAGCTTGTCGTCAAGGTTCATAGCGGCGAGGAGCGACTTGATCAGGGACTTCTGGTCGTCGTCGTCGTAGATCGAAAACGAGCGCTTGTAGCCCAGCTTTTCGATGTCGCGGCGGAGGATGCGGGCGCACGAGGCGTGAAAGGTCATCACCCACGCGTCGGAAACGGATTCGCCCGCCAGCGAGATCACGCGCTCGCGCATCTCGCGGGCGGCCTTGTTGGTGAATGTGATGGCCAGGATCGACCAGGCGGGCACGCCCGTCTCGATCAGGCGGGCGATGCGGTGGGTGAGCACACGGGTCTTGCCGGAGCCCGCGCCCGCCAAGACGAGCAGCGGCCCCTCCGTACACAGCACCGCTTCACGCTGGGGCGGGTTGAGGCGGGATAGATCAAGCATGGGTCTGGGTTTCCTCCAGTTTTTCAAGGATGCGCTGGTAGCCGCCCGCGCCGTAAGCCAGAGAGCGGTTGACGCGGCTGATCGTCGCGGTGGATACGCCGGTGCGGTGCGCGATTTCGTTGTAGGTGACCTTGGCGGTCAGAAGGCGCGCGACCTCGAGCCGTTGCGCCAGATCCTGAATCTCGCGGATGGTTAAAAGGTCTTCCAATAGCGCGTAGCACTCTTCGCGGTTTTCGAGCAACAATAGCGCGTCCGCCAGCCGGTCGGTGTGCGGGGAGCGGAGTTTCTCGTTGGACATGGGGTTGTCCTCCAGGCCCCGAGGGGCAATTTTTCCTAATCTACACTTTAGCACATGAATGCAGGGTTTGCAAGCGCAGCGGGCATCGAAAAGCCGCCCGAAGGCGCATGCTGCGGGCGGATAAATACGCACACTGACTATAATATAGAACGCTTCCGCTACAGCGGCATCTTCTCCGGTTCGCCCGCCTTCCGGGGATAGGCGGCGGGAGTTGGGCGCAGTTTGTCCACGATCAGAAGGCGGTGGTCCCAGTCCCGCCCGGGGATGGGGAGCGACACCGGCCCGCGGTCCTGCCCGTTCAGAAGCCTCAGCGCCCGGGCGGCGGCGGGCAGCTCTTCGTTAAGCGCCGGGCCCTTGTAGGCGAGGAAGAAACCGCCGGGCCTGACAAAAGGAAGCGAAAGCTCCAAAAGTGCGGGCAGCCCAGCCACGGCGCGGGCGGTGGCACAGTCGAACGCGTCCCGAAGGGATTTGTCGCGGGCGGCATCCTCCGAGCGGGCGTGCAACGCGCGGGCGTCGAGATTCAGCGCCTCGCACACGCGGTTTAAAAAGTCCACCCGCTTTTTGAGCGCGTCGAGGAGCGTCACCTTGACGCCCGGCAGCGCGATGGCCAGCACCACGCCCGGCACGCCCGCGCCGCTGCCGACGTCGATCAGCGTCCGGACGGGGTCCATGAGGCCGGGTACGCGAAGCGGCGCGAGCGCGTCGAGCGCGTCTCGGTCCACCGCTTCCTCCGGGTCCTCGGAGACGCGGGTCAGGTTCATGACGCGGTTTGCCTCAATCACCATGACGCGGTAGAGCGCGAATTTCTCCGCCATTTCCCTGGTCAGCGAAATGCCCGCTTTTTCCGCTCGTTCTAACAAAATCTTCTCGATCATACGGCTGTGCTCCCGGCATCGTTTTGGGTATTATACCACCGGGACCATTTTTTCGGCAGGTGAACAAGGTAAATTTGCAGGGCAAACGCACATAAAATGGCCGGGCACATTTTCCGTGCGTTTGCGAGGGAACATGCGGCATCGAAGGGAATGATCCTTCCGCCGCGGCCGATAAAAATCCAGAATGCGGCACAAATGCGAAAAATTTCATCGCCCGGCAGGAAAAAGGAATCCATCGTCGAATTATAGAATTTGTGGCAATTTGGACATTTCCTTATACATAGAGCTTGGAGGGATCTCAATGAGTGTGGAGCGCAATCTGCCCCTCATCCGCGAGCGAAAGCAGGCGATCTTGAAGGGGGAGGCCGACCGCGCGGCGGAGCAGAAGAAACTGCAAAAACTGACCGCGCGGGAGCGCATCGCGTTGCTCTTTGACGAAGCTAGCTTCGTCGAGCTCGACGCGCTTTCCGGGAAGGGCGGCGAGTCCGGCGTGGTGACCGGGTATGGCCTGATCGACGGCCGTCCGGCCTACGTCTGGGCGCAGGATTACGTATCCAGCGGCGGCGCGGTGGGCAAGGAACACGCGCGCAAGGTCGTCAAGGTGATGGAGCTGGCCAAGAAGACCGGCAGCCCCGTCGTCTCCATGTACGATTCCATGGGCGCGCGCCTGATGGAAGGCGTGGACGCGGTGGATGCCTACGCGCAGATCGCCGCCGCCACCGCGCAGCTTTCAGGCGTGGTGCCGCAGGTCGCGCTGGTCATGGGCCAGTGCGCGGCTTCAGCCGCGCTGATCGCCGCGATGAGCGACGTGGTCATCTGCTCGGACGCGGCCCGTCTCTACGTCAACGGCCCGCAGGTGGTTTCGGCCAATACCGGCGAGAACGTCGACGCCGAGAAGCTGGGCGGCGCACCCGCCTGCCAGGCCTCCGGAATCGCGCACCTGGCCGGGAAGACCGACGCCGAGGCCATTGAGCTTGCGCGCAAGGTCGCGGGCCTGCTGCCCGACAACAACCTCGAAGCCTCGCCCGTGGACCTGGCCGGTTCAGACGACTTCAACCGCCTCTCGCCGGAGCTCAACGAGCTGACCGATTCGCCCGACGCGCACAAGATTGTCGAGGCGATCGCGGATCTTGGTTCCGCCCTGGAGCTGAGCGCCGCTCACGCGCCTTCGATGATCACCGCGCTGGCCAAGCTCGGCGGCCGCACCGTGGGCATCCTGGCCACCCAGCCGACGCTGGACGGCGGCGCGCTGACCGCCTGCGGCATGAAGAAGGCCGCGCGGTTCGCCCGCTTCTGCGACAGCTTCAACCTGCCGGTTCTGACGCTGGTGGACTCCACCGGTTTCTCCGTGGCCGGTTCCTCCGGGCAGGCCGGGCTGGCAAACGCCGGCGCGGCGCTCTTGGCCGCGCTCAGTGAATCCGTCGGCGCGCGCATCGCCCTCGTCACCGGCAAGGCCATCGCCGCCGCCTATATGGCGCTGGCGGCCCGCACCCAGGCCGACGTGATCTACGCCTGGCCGGGCAGCGTGATCGCCCCGCTGGACGTGCCCGCCGCCGTGCAGGTCCTGATGAACGGCAAGCTCAAGGGTCAGCCGGACGCGCAGGCCAAGCGCGCTGAGCTGGAACAGGAATACGCCGACAACATCGCCGACGGCCTCAACGCCGCCCGGCGCGGATACGTGGACGACGTGATCGAACCCGCCGAAAGCCGGATGATGCTGGTGGCTGCGCTGGAGGTCCTGTCCGGCAAGCGGGACTCGCGCCTCCCCAAGAAGCACGCCAATCTGCCGCTGTAAGCGGGGAAGGAGAGATACGCGATGAACACGTGGTTGCAAGCTGTAAACTATCTTTTCCTCGCCGGGTATGTCGCGGCGTTTGTGATGCTCATCGTCATCACGGTCACGATGGTGAAAATCCTTCGAACGCTGAAGGCACGCAAATCCTCCGGCATTGAGGTGGTTGACGACGGGGGCGACGGCGCGGACGGCGTCATGTTCGCTGGCGTCGATCCCCAGGTGGTCGCGGCCATCGCCGCGGTCGTGTCCGTGATGGGTCAGTCCGAAGGCAAGCGCCTGGTGGTTCGCTCCGTGCGCCGCTCTGGCGGCTGGGCGGACGCGGGCCGCAGGGAATCCGCCTACTAAACGCGGCCGAAAGGCCATCTCACAAAACCTACGGCCGGCTGGGTCGCCGGGCGTGCATTTTATGAAGGAGGAAACATCCATGCGTAAATTTCAGATAACCGTCAATGGCCAGAGCTATCAGGTGGAAGTTGAGGAAGTCGCCGCTTTCGCGTCCGCGCCGGTCGCTATCGCGCCCGCGCCCGCCCCTGTCGCCGCGCCCGCCCC
>JAEZHK010000100.1 GCA_023416655.1 Bacillota bacterium | reverse complement strand
GGTTGAGGCTGCGGTACACGGAAAGACGCGGCATGTTCGGGGTGCCGCTGATCTTTTTGCGGACGCGCGCGTGACGAATCACGCGGATCTCATTGCGGTCACGCTTTTTGAACATATGCGTTCACTCCCTTTCTTACTTTTTGCCGGTCTTGCCTTCCTTGCGGCGGATCCGCTCGGTTTCGTACTTGATGCCCTTACCCAGATATGGTTCGGGTTCGCGTACGGCGCGGATGTCGGCGGCAAGGCTGCCTACCTGCTGTTTGTCGATGCCCTTAACCACGATCTTGGTGGGGGCGGGGGTTTCAAAGGTGATGTTGGCCGGGGCATCAAAGACTACGGGATGGGAATAACCCACGTTCAGCGTCAGCTTTTTGCCTTCCGCCGCAGCGCGGTAGCCGGTGCCCACCAGTTCCAAAGACTTGCTGAAGCCTTCGGTAACGCCAACCACCATGTTGTTGACCAGGCTGCGGTACAGCCCGTGAAGCGCCTTGTGGGGCTTGGAATCCGTAGGACGTGCAAGGGTAAGTACGTTCCCTTCCTGATGCACGGTAATATCCCGGTTTACCCACTGGGACAATTCGCCCTTGGGGCCTTTCACCGTAACGGTGTTGTCCTGGGAAACCGTGACCGTCACGCCCTTGGGGACGGTGATCGGAAGCTTTCCGATTCGAGACATAATCGCACCTCCATAGACAGTCGGTTTACCAGATATAGGCCAGCACTTCGCCGCCTACGGCGTTCTTGCGGGCCTCCTTGTCGGTCATCAGGCCCTTGGAAGTGCTGATGATGGCAATTCCGAGGCCACCGAGCACCTTGGGCAATTCTTCACAGCGGGCATACACGCGCAGGCCCGGACGGCTGATGCGCTTGAGCCCTGCGATGACAGGCTGCTGCTTGCCGTTGACGTACTTCAAAACAATCTTGATATTCCCCGCAGGGCCTTCATCCTGAAAATCGATGGATTTGACGTAGCCCTCCGCCAGCAAAATCCTGGCAATGGACTTCTTGAGGTTGCTTGCGGGCAACGTCACGGCGTCATGCTTTGCAACTTGCGCATTGCGGATGCGGGTCAGCATATCGGCAATGGGATCATTCACAACCATAGTGGAACCTCCTTCCGTTCTTCCCCGCTTACCAGCTGGCCTTGCGGACACCGGGGATCTGGCCGGCATAGGCCAATTCTCTGAAGCAGATACGGCACACGCCGTATTTACGGAGCACCGAGTGGGGCCGGCCGCACAGGCGGCAACGGGTGTAGGCTCGGGTGGAGAATTTCGCTGGCCGTTGTTGTTTTAAGATCATGCTTGTTTTAGCCACTTTGTTTCTTCCTCCTTCCCTTACTGTGCGAATGGCATGCCCAGGAGCCGAAGCAGTTCCATGCATTCCTCGTCCGTCTTGGCGGTGGTCACGAAGATGATTTCCATACCCCGTACCTTTTCCACCTTGTCGTAGTCGATTTCAGGAAACAGGAGCTGTTCACGGATTCCAAGGGCATAATTGCCGCGGCCATCAAAAGCCTTTGTGGATACGCCGCGGAAGTCACGCACGCGGGGAAGGGCCACATTCATCAATTTATCGATGAACTCTTCCATCCGGATGCCCCGGATGGTGACCTTTGCGCCGATGTTCATGCCCGCGCGCAGCTTGAAGTTGGCGATGCTTTTGCGGGCCTTGGTGATTTGAGCCTTCTGGCCGGCGATGGCGGTCAGCTCCGCCACAGCGCCTTCCAGTGCCTTGGCGTTATCCTTGCAGTCGCCCAATCCCATGTTGATGACGACCTTCGAAAGCTTGGGGATCTCCATCACATTTTTATAGCCGAATTTCTGCTTCAGGGCAGGCACAGCTTCGGCAAAGTATTTTTCGCGAATTCTGGTAGCCATTTGCCGTCTCCTCTCCCTTTATCAGTCGATCTTCGCCTTGCACTTTTTGCAAACGCGGACCATTTTCTTTACCTTCTGGCCGTCTTCCTTCTCCACCACATCAGCCACGCGGCCAATCCTGGTCGCGGCACCGCACTTGGGGCAGATGAGCATCACGTTGGAAGCGTCGATGGCGCTTTCCTTGTGGATGATACCGCCGGGCTGGCCCTGCCTGCGGGGCTTTTGATGCTTTGTGACAACGGCCACGCCTTCCACGATAACCTTGCCGGTCTTGGGATAGGCTGTAAGGATCTTGCCCTTCTTGCCCTTGTCGTCACCGGAGATGACAACGACCTGGTCTTTGGAACGTATATGCATAATCGTCACACCTCCTTACAGTACTTCCGGGGCCAGCGAGACGATCTTCATGAAGTCCTTCTCGCGCAGTTCCCGGGCGACAGGCCCGAAGATACGGGTCCCACGGGGCATTTTTTGCTCGTTGATGATGACGGCTGCGTTATCGTCAAAGCGGATGTAGCTGCCGTCGGGGCGGCGCTTGCCGCTGCGGGAGCGCACGATCACGGCGCGCACTACATCGCCTTTCTTTACCACGCCGCCCGGGGTGGCGGTCTTGACCGAGGCGATGATGATATCGCCGATATTGCCGGAGTGCCGCACGGACCCTCCGAGCACCTTAATGCAGGCAATTTCCTTGGCGCCGGTGTTGTCGGCAACCTTTAGCCTGGACATTAGCTGAATCATGGCTTACTGCCTCCTTAACCCTGCGCCTTACTTGGCTTTATCAATGATTTCCACGACGCGCCAGCGCTTGTCCTTGGACAGCGGGCGGGTCTCCATAATCCGTACGGTATCGCCCACGCCGCAGGCGTTCTCTTCGTCATGAGCCTTGAACTTGGTGGTACGGTTGACCGTCTTGCCGTAAAGGGGGTGCTTGACCTTGGACTGGATGGCCACCACCACGGTCTTATCCATCTTATCGCTGACCACCAGGCCGGTGCGCTGCTTTCTGCTATTACGTTCGCTCATTTTTGTTCCTTCCTCCCTTCACAGCCTCACAGGGCGTTTTTGAGCCCGAGCTCACGCTCATGGAG
>JAEZHK010000043.1 GCA_023416655.1 Bacillota bacterium | reverse complement strand
ACCGCCCGCAGTTCTACTTCCGCACGACGGACGTTACGGGCAACATCAAGCTGCCGGACGGCGTTGAGATGGTCATCCCGGGCGACAACATCGTGATGGAAATCACGCTGATCACGCCCATCGCGTGCGAAGAAGGTCTGCGCTTCGCCATCCGCGAAGGCGGCCGCACGGTGGGTTCCGGCGTCGTCACCAAGGTCCTCGAGTAATTTAACCAAACAGTCAGGAGCCACCCTTCCGGGTGGCTCCGTTTTTGTGGCGTTTTCAGGCCGATATGTCGCTGCCGAGGGCGATTACTGCGCCGCTTCCTTCACCCGCTCCAGCCATTCCAGCGTCAGCGCGCGGAAGAGTCCGGGCTGCTCGATCTGCAGGTTGTGGCCGGACCGGTCCAATACGGCAAACGCCGCGCGCGGGTAGTTTTCAAGGATCGCCCACGCGTCGCGGTAGCCGACACTGCTATCCTGACGGCCCAGAAGGAAAAGCGTCGGGCTCAGGCAGGGCTCGTCCATCGCGTCCACGTCAAAGCTGAAGGCATATCCGTTTTTCCGATACCATTCAAGAAAAGGCATATCCGCCATTTTAATGCCGCACAGAATCTCATCGCGGAAGCGCTGCCAGACTTCCTCCGTCTGGACGACGTTGACCTCTGTGAAGTTCTCTGCGTCCCCCGGGGTGAGAGAGGCGAGCAGCGCGTCGTCTTTTTTAAGCACCTTGTGCGGAGGCAGCGCGCGCTTTTCATAATCGGGCAGGATGGCTGGGCACAGGAGCAGCAGCCCGGCCACGCGCCCGCCCAGGCGGCGGACGACGCCCCGCGCCAGATACCCGCCGTAGGATTCCCCGGCCAAGAGGAAGCGCTCGCCGGGCATCACCTGCTCGATGAAGGCGAGGAGGAGTTCCAGCATGTCGTCCGCGCGCTTGATCCAGTCGGCGCGCTTCGTCCGCCCCATTCCCGGAAGGTCGATGTAGACCCTGCGATACCCTTCCAGCCCCTCGAAGATCGGCTCAAAACAGCCTGACATGAGGCGGTAATCGACGTGATAGCCGTGGATAAGCAGGATGGGCGTACCTTGCCCGGTTGTCTCGTAATGGACGGCGAGGCCTCTGATGACGCATTCCATGGTGTTGTTTCCTTTCCGTCGGTCTTCTATTTCGCAGTGTACCATGATTTTCCGGGCTGTCAAGCTCGCTGCATCATGCCCGAAGAAAAGGCATCCCTCTGTCGGAGATGCCTTTTCTTTTGCATATGTCCCTTGTGAGGAGTCCAGAGGGATCATCCCTCTGGCGGGGCGCGGGGCAGAGCCCCGCATCTTTTGCGTTACTCCGTCAGCCCGTGGCCCAGCAGCGCCTGCTCGCGCTCCTCGCGGAACTGGTTGACGTAGAGGTTGTAGTAGTGCCCGCGGTGCGCGATCAGCTCTCGGTGGCTGCCCTGCTCCATCACGCGGCCGTCCTGGATGACCAGGATGCGGTCGGCGCTTCGGATGGTGGACAGGCGGTGCGCGATGATGAAGCTGGTGCGGCCCTTGAGCGCGGTGGCGATCGCCTTCTGGATGCGCTGTTCGGTTTCGGTATCCACGGAGGAGGTCGCCTCGTCCAGCACGAAGATCGCCGGGTTTGCGATCAGCGCCCTCGCAAACGAGATCAGCTGCTTCTGCCCGGTGGACAGCCTGCCGCCGCCCTCGCCCACGTCGGTGTCGTAGCCCTTTTCGAATTTCAGGATGAAGCCTTCTGCGTCCACCATTCGGGCGGCGCGCTCCACTTCCTCGTCGGTGGCGTTGAGCCTTCCGTAGCGGATGTTCTCTCGGATGGTGCCGGAGAACAGGTGCGGCTGCTGCAGTACGTAGCCCAGGTGGGACTGAAGCCACAGCTGCGAGCGCTCGCGGTAGTCCACGCCGTCGATGAGGATGCGGCCGGAGGTCGGCTCGTAGAAGCGGCACACCAGGTTCACGATGGTGGACTTGCCGCTGCCGGTCTCGCCCACCAGCGCGATGGTCTGGCCCGCGCGGACATTCAGGCTGAAATCGTCCAGCACTTTCTCGCCGCCGCCGTACTGGAAGGTCACATGCTCAAACGAGATGTCGCCCTTGATGCCCGGCCAGTTGCCCGTATTCGGGCTGAAGTTGTCGCCGTAGACCGCCTCCACGCCCTGGGTGTCGAGGATGTCCGGCTTGGAATCGAGCAGCGACATCACCCGCTCCGCCGCCGCCTGCGAGGACTGAAGGTCTGCAAACACGCGCGCGATGTTGGTGATGGGCTCGAAGATCTGCACCGAGTAGTTCATGAACAGCGCCAGCGTGCCGAAGCTGGTGATCCCAGCAAACACTTCGTATCCGCCGCGCCACAGCGCGTAGGCCGCGGCCACCGAGCCCAGCGACATCACCAGCGGCAAAAAGAACGCGGAGAGCACGGCGGCCCGGACCGAATGGGTGCGCATGGCGTGGGTCAAGACCACGAATTCCTGCGTGTTGGCGTCCTCTCGAACCAGGGTCTTGGTGGTTTTCGCGCCCGCGATGCCTTCGTTGAACGCGCCGGTGATGCGGGAATTGGTCTTGCGCACGTCGCGGTAGCTTTTAAGGATGCGCTTCTGGAAGTACACCGCCAGCACCGCGATGATGGGCAGGACGACCAGCAGCGCCAGCGAAAGCTTCAGGTTGATGCCCAGCATCACGATCACCGACAGGATGATGAAGCCGCTGCCCCACACCAGATCGATCAGACTCCAGCCGATGGTGTCGCCCAGGCGCTGCGTGTCAGAGGTCATCCTGGACAGGACGTAGCCGATTGGCGTCTTGTCGTAGTAGGAGAAGGAAAGCTCCTGCAGGCGCTTGAAGCCCGTCTTCCGGATCAGGTGGCAGACGCCCGCCTCCACGCGGCCGCACAGGAAGATGAACCCGGCGATCGCGGCCGTCTGCACCAGCATGACGATCACGTAGCGGGTGATGAACCAGCCGAGCCCCTCGGTGGTGCCGCCCCCGATGAACACGTCGATGGCCTCGCGCGTGAGCAGCGGGAACACCACGTCCATCGCCGCGCAGACGATCATCAGCGCGATGATGCCGATCAGGTGCGGGTGGAAGGGCTTCACATGGCCCAGCACTCGGACCCATAGCCCGGCGTCCAGGCGCTTGGTGTAGTCCTGTTCGTGTTGAGATTGCATCTTAATTCCTCCTGTCGTCGGGCGGATGAAATCCGCAGGGCGGCTTTCATCCGCGATGGAAACGGGCCGGTTTCCTAAAACGCCAGCGGGCGTTTTCGGGCGGAAACCGGAACGGGAATGCTTTCCCCGTCGGCCGGGCAAGCACGGCCTTTGGGGGAAAGCCAAATCCGCCGCGCGGGTCGCCGGATTTGGTGGAAGCATAGAGGGTTTCGACCCTCTATGAACTCCCGGAGATGAGAACGATTGTTGCGGTCAGCTTTGGCTTTCCCTTTGTGTGGGGTCAAGGGGAGATCATCTCCCCTTGCGGGAGGTCCGGAGGGCGGAGCCCTCCGGCGTTACTCCCCGCCTCTTACGCCGAGGCGTCGGTGACCAGCTCTTCCTCCAGCTGCGACTGGATGCGCCAGACGCGCCGGTACAGGCCGTCCTGAGCGATCAGTTCCTCGTGGGTGCCCTGCTGGGCGACGCGGCCGTTCTGCAAGACCAGGATCAGGTCCGCCTGGCTCAGGGTGGTCAGGCGATGGGAGATGATGAAGGTGGTGGCGTGCTTCTTTTCCAGCTTCAGCGCCTCGCGGATGGCCTGGTCGGTTTCGGTGTCCACCGCCGACAGCGAGTCGTCAAAGATCAGGATGTCGTTACGCTTCAGCAGCGTTCGCGCGATGGCCACCCGCTGCTGCTGTCCGCCCGACAGCGTGACGCCTCGCTCGCCCACCAGCGTTTCGTAGCCCTTTTCGAAGCCCTTGATGAAGGCGTCGGCGCAGGCGGTCTGGGCCGCGCCCTCCACCATGCATTCGTCGGCCTCCGGCGCGGCGATGCGGATGTTGTCCCCCAGCGTTCGGGAGTAGAGGAACGGCTCCTGCAGGATCAGCCCGATGCGGCTTCTCAGGTGAGCCTTCTGAATCTTTCGGATGTCCACGCCGCCGATGGTGATCTGCCCCTCGTTTGCGTCGTAGAGCCGCTGCATCAGGTGCATCATCGTGGACTTGCCGGTGCCGGTCGCGCCCAGGATGGCGACCGTCTGGCCGCTTTTCACGGTGAAGTCGACGTCCAATAGCACCGGGTTCATCTTTTCATAGGAGAAGGCCACGTGGTCGAAGCGGATGTCTCCGCTGATCGGCACGTTGTCGTCGCCTTCCTGGTCCGGCTCCGGCGGCGTCTGGAGCACTTCCGAAATTCGTCCCGCCGAGACCAGCGCCTTGCCCAGCTCCGACAGGATCCTGCCCAGCTGCCTGACCGGCCACAGCAGCATCCAGATGTAGCTGACGAACACCGTCATTTCGCCCACCAGCAGTTGCCCGCTCGCCGCCAGGATCACGCCGTAGGCCAGCGCGAGGCCGGCTTGAATCATCGAGATCAGGTCGCTCGACGGCCAGTAGATGGCCAAGAGGTCCGTCAGGTGCGCGTGTTTTTTGTACAGGTCGTCGTTGAAGCGCGCGAACTTCTCCACTTCGTACTGCTGACGCCCGAACGCCCGCACCACGCGCACGCCCGAGAGGTTCTCCTGCAGCATGGCGCTCAGCTTGCCCTCGGCGTCGTCCACCTTCTGGAAGTTCTTCTGCACCAGTTTAAAGAAGAGGAACGCCCAGGTGAAGAGCACCGGCACCAGCACCAGCGAAACCAGCGTCATGGGTACGTTGATGCGGAGCATCACCACCACCGCCACGCCCACGATCAGGAACGTGCGGAAGATCTCCACCATCTGCGTCTGCAGGAAGCGGCGGATGGTTTCAACGTCCGAAGTGCAGCGCTGCACCAGGTCGCCAGTCTCGGCTTTGACGTGGTAGTCGTAGCTCATGCGCTGCAGGTGGTCGTACAGCTTGTCTCGAAGGGACTTTGCCACGTCCTCGCTGGCCTCCGCCGACCACTTGCCGCGAAGGTACTGGAAGAACCCGCCCACGATGTAGAGCAGCAGCAGGCTCCCCGCCATCAGCCAGAGGTTGCGGATCAGGAAGTCCCGTCCGCCCATGGAATCCACCCAAGCCTGGATTGCTCCCGGCAGCTGCAGCGGCCGCTTCGCGCCGATCACGGCGTCGATGGTCTCGGCCAGCACCAGCGGCGTCACCAGCGAGACGCACACCGAGATCGCCATCGCGGCGATCGAGCCGACGTATTTGAGCAATCGGCCCTTCATGAACGCGCGCATCAGGCGTAGGTCTTTCTGTTTCATTTTGGTTTCCCCCCATTGGTTTTTTGAGGCATGAAAAACGGCCATCGGGCTATGCTGCCCGATGGCCGACGCGTTGACGGACGAAACTACGCCCTTAAATCGCGAAGGTGCATAAGGCGGCTATCCAGCTTGTTGACGGTTGCATTGATTCCACGGTAGAAGCTCACGCAGTTGGACATCTGGACGGCCCCCTTTCCTGTGCTTTCTAGCGCCGCTCGGCGCGCTCACTTGACCATTGTATGGCATGGCCTGGCAATTTGCAAGTTATGTTTGAATTAAGTCAGATTGGTAAATTCTGAACACAGAGCCTCTACACAGCCTTCCGGACGGCCGGGAAGCCCTCCAAGGTTTGACAAAAGCATATTGGGCAAAGTATAATCAGAGAGACTTATGGAATGCACAGGTTCTGGAGGAATGGTGGACGATGAAGTCGCTGATCCTGGCCGCCGGGTACGCTACGCGGCTCTACCCGCTCACGCTGAATACCCCGAAAGCGCTTTTAAATATTGGCGGCAAGCCCATGATGGACTACCTGGTGGAGGAGATCGCGACGCTGCCCGGCATGACCGAGGCCCACATCGTCTCCAACCACCGCTTCATCGCTCAGTTCGAGGAATGGGCCAAGGGCGCGAAGGACCGCTACCCGGGCCTCAAATTCTTCGTCTGGGACGACGGCACCACCAGTAACGACGACCGCCTGGGCGCGGTGGGGGACATCCGGTTCGTGATTGAGAAGGCCGCTCTGGACGACGACCTGCTCATCGCGGCCAGCGACAATTTCTTCACCTTCCGGCTCGTCGATTTCGCGGCGGACTTCCATCGCACCGGGTGCGACACGCTGCTTTGCGCCCGAATCCATGATCTCAAGACGCTTCAAAGCTTCGGCGTGGCCACGCTGGGCGCGGACAACCGTGTGCTCGCGCTGGTGGAAAAGCCGAAACTCCCGCCCAGCGACGTGGGCGTCTACGCGCTCTACCTCTACCGGCGGGACACGCTGCCGCTCTTCAAACAATACCTTGACGAAGGCAACTCCAAGGACGCGCCCGGCCATTTCCCGGAATGGCTCTGTACCCGGCGGGACGTGCGCGCCTATCTCTTTGACGGCGAATGCATCGACATCGGCTCGCCGGAGGCCTACGAAGCTGTGAACGTTCGCTATGCCGGAGGAAAAACGTGAACAAGTGGGACAAGCGCTTCATGGAGATGGCGTCGGTCATCGCCAGTTGGGCAAGCTGTTACCAGGCGGGCCGCAAGATCGGCGCGGTGATCGTGAAGGACAAGCGCATCATGACCACCGGCTACAATGGCGCGCCCGCGGGCGTCAAGACCTGCGTGGAGCGGGGCGAATGCCTGCGCAAGAAGCTGGGCATCGCGTCGGGCACCCATCACGAAATCTGCTACGCGGTGCACGCCGAGCAGAACGCCATCATTCAGGCGGCGCGGCTGGGTGTGAGCATCGCGGGCGCGACGCTCTACTGCACGCATCAGCCCTGTGTGCTCTGCGCCAAGATGATCGTGAACGCGGGCATCGCGCGGGTGGTCTACCGGGAAGGATATCCGGACGAGTTCTCGGTGGAGATGCTGCATGAGGGCGGCGTAAAGCTGGAGAAGTATGAGGAGGCAGATCCGGATGGCGAGTGAAATCAAAATCGGGGACTTTTTTGACCTTTCAAAAACCATCGCCGCCAGGCTCTTCGACGGCCTCGAGGCCCCGTGGCAGGCGCTGCCGCTTCTTACAAAATTCATCCTGGAACTGGGCGAAACATTGCCGGAAAGCGCGTATGAACGGCGCGAGGGCGGCATATATATTGCACGCAGCGCGAAAATATACCCGTCCGCGTACCTGGCCGGGCCACTGATCATTGACGAGGGCGCGGAGGTGCGCCACTGCGCCTTCATCCGGGGCAGCGCTATCGTCGGCAAGGGCGCGGTGGTTGGGAATTCCACGGAGCTTAAGAACTGCCTGCTGTTTGACAAGGTGCAGGTGCCCCACTTCAACTATGTGGGCGATTCCATCCTGGGCTACAAGGCCCATATGGGCGCGGGCGCGATCACGTCCAATGTGCGCAGCGACAAGAAGCTGGTCGTGGTCCATACGCCTGAGGGCGACATCGGGACCGGGCTCAAGAAATTCGGCGCGATGCTGGGGGACAATGTCGAGGTTGGCTGCAACACCGTGCTCAACCCGGGCGTGGTGCTGGGCCGCGGCGTGTGGGTGTACCCCGGCTCCCTGGTGCGCGGCGTCGTGCCGGCCATGCACGTGGTGAAGGACGGCGGGCGCGTCGCCCGCAGACGAACGGAAGGGGATTGAATCCATGGGCAGACTCTTCGGAACCGACGGCGTACGCGGCGTCGCAAACGAAACGCTGACGGCGGAACTCGCGATGCGCATCGGTCGCGCGGCGGCCATGGTGCTCTCCGGCGGCAGCCGCAGGCGGCCCGTGTTCGCGGTGGGCATGGACCCCCGCGTCTCCAGCGACATGCTGGCAGGAGCGCTGGCGGCCGGGCTTTGCTCGGTGGGCGCGGATGTGATCATGCTGGACGTGGTGCCCACCCCGGCGGTGGCGTACCTGGTGGGCAAGTACAAGGCCGACGCGGGCGTGATGATCTCGGCCTCCCACAACTCCGCGGAATTCAACGGCATCAAGATCTTCTCCGGCGACGGCTACAAGTTGCCTGACGACCTGGAGGAGCGCATCGAGGCCATCGTGCTGGACAAAGTGCAGCCCGAGGCGCTGGCCGCGCCGCAGGACATCGGCAAGGTCATCCATAAGAATACCGCCATCAAGGACTACGTGGACCATGTGAAGTCCTCCGTGGCATTCTCGCTGGACGGCCTCAACATCGCGGTGGACTGCGCCAACGGAAGCGCGAGCGCTTCCGCGGCGCGGCTGTTTTGCGAACTCGGGGCGAACGCGACGGTGCTCTTCGCGGACCCCGACGGCCTGAACATCAACCTGAACTGCGGCTCCACCCACATTTCCGCGCTGCGTAACTACGTGCTGGAGCACAAGCTGGACGCGGGCGTGGCCTTTGACGGCGACGCGGACCGATGCCTGTGCATCGACGACGAGGGCAACCTCATCGACGGCGACTTCATCATGGCCATCTGCGCGCTGGACATGAAAAAGCGCGGCAAGCTCAATAAAAGCGCCGTCGTCGGCACCATCATGACCAACCTCGGCTTCGTCAAGTTCTGCGAGGAGAACGACATCCGCTTTGTGGCCACCAAGGTGGGCGACCGGTTCGTGCTGGAGGAGATGCTGCTGGAGGAATACGACTTCGGCGGCGAGCAGTCCGGCCACGTGATCTACCGGGATTTCGCCACCACCGGGGACGGCCAGCTGACCGCGGTGCAGCTTCTGTCGCTCCTTCGCCGTTCGGGCATGAAGCTTTCGGAGCTTTCCCGCGTGATGAAGCGCTACCCGCAGTCGATGATCAACGTGCGCGTGTCGCCGGAGGGCAAGTTGAAGTTCTACACTGACCCCGCCGTCAAGGAAGCGGTGGAGGCCGGGAAGCGGGCGCTGGGCAAGGACGGGCGCATCGTGGTGCGCGTGTCGGGCACCGAGCCGCTGATCCGCGTGATGACCGAGGGCGCGGACGAGGCGCTGATCCAGCGCATCGCCCAGGACACCGCAAACGTCTTGCAGGAGCGTCTGGGCGCGACCTGAACAGTGGACGTCCTAACCCCATAACGAAACAAGGCCACCCCCTGCCAATTGGCAGGGGGCGGCGCGCTTGAAAGGCAAGGGATTGGGATTACAGCAGGCGGATGCCCGCGGCCTTGCAGCCGTCCAGCGTCCCTTCGTCCCACACGGAAACCTGCACCTCGCCGATGTGGGCCTTGTCCAGAAGCAGCATGCACAGCCGGGACTGGCCGATGCCGCCGCCCATCGTCAGCGGGAGTTCCCCCCTCAATAGCATCGCGTGGAACGGCAGCTTGCGCCGCTGGTCGCACCGGGCCTTGGTAAGCTGCTCGTCCAGCGACTTTTCATCCACGCGGATGCCCATGGAGGACACCTCGAACGCGCACCCCAGAAGCTCGTTCCAGAAGAGGATGTCCCCATTCAGCGCCCAGTCGTCATAGTCCGGCGCCCGGCCGTCATGCCGCTTCCCCGACCGGAGCAGGTCCCCGATCTGAAGAAGAAAGACGGTCTTGTGCTCCCGGAGGCAGGCCGCTTCCCGCTCCTTGGGGGAGAGCGCGGGGTACATGTCCTCCAGCTCTTGCGTGGTGACGAAGGTTACGTCTCTCGTCAGGCGTCCCGTGAGCGCGGGATACGCCTTAAGCAGCGCGTCCTGCGTATCGCAGATCGCGTCGACAATCGCGCGGACGGTCTCCTTCAGCGTTTCCAGGTTTCGGGCGGGCCGGTCGATGACCTTTTCCCAGTCCCACTGGTCCACGTAGATGGAGTGGAGGTTGTCCATGTCCTCGTCGCGCCGGATGGCGTTCATGTCGGTGTACAGCCCCTCGCCCACGGGAAAACCGTACTTGTGCAGCGCCATGCGCTTCCACTTCGCGAGGGATTGCACGATCTGCACGCTCTCGAGGGTCTCGCGCACGTCGAATTCCACCGGGCGCTCCACGCCGTTCAAATCGTCGTTCAGCCCGGTTTGCGGCTCCACGAAGAGCGGGGCGGATACCCGCTTGAGGTTCAGGGCCGAGGCCAGTTTGTCCTCGAACACCCTTTTGATCATGCCGATGGCGGTCTGGGTCTCATAAACATTCAAAACCGGCGCATACCCCTTGGGGACGGTGAGCTCACTCATGGGTGGATTTCCCCTTCGTACTTGATTTTCCGGAGCCCGCGCCCCGGCCGCGCGTTGTGCACAAGCATAGCACAGGGCTTTCTCGCCTGTCAATGCTGTGTTTTTATTCATCTCCCGACGGGGCGGAGATCACCCCCGCACCGGCCCTGCCTTTCGCCCCGACTTCTCGCCGCCACTTCAGTGGCATACAAAAACCGGCCCCCGTGGGAACCGGCATTTTCTCAGTAATTCTCCCTGGACCGCGCCTTTCGGAGCTTGCTGCGCTTTTCGCCGGCCAGCCAGGCTTCCTTCTCCTCGTCCGTCTCGGGCGCGAGCGGCGGAACCGGCGTGGGGCGCTCGAATTCGTCCAGCGCCACCATCACGAGGAAGGCGGTGTTGATCAGGTCACGCTCGCCGTCCAGCGCCTCCACGTAGGTCTTGACGCACACCTCCATCGAGGTTCGGCCCACGTAGGTGAGCTTGGCGGTCACAAGCACCACGTCGTTGGCCCGGGCGGGGCCGGAGAACTGCAGGTTGTCCACGGCGACGGTGGTCACGTTGCGGCCCGCGTGCCGCCGGGCCGCAACCGCGGCCACCACGTCGATCCACTGCATCAGCTGTCCGCCGAAGAGCCGCTTGAAACCGTTGAGCGCGCCCTGCGTCAGGATCTGCACATGTTCCGTGTAGGATTCCATGGGGCGCTTCGGGGTCATGTTTTGTCCTCCTGCACCGCCTGCGCGGCACTGCCGGAGTTTTGAGAATCCCACGGCGCCAGGAGGACCCCGGAGCCGCCGCCGGTCGCCGTCTGCGCCTTCGGCGGCATTTTGGGCAGCGCGTAGGGGTTTTCGCTCAGGCCGTCCTTTGCCATCATGCGCTCCAGCACCTTGATGTCGGAGGAGATGTCCAGCGCGTCGGCCTCGAACATCTGGTCAAGCTGCTGCTCGAAGGCGAACACCAGCTGGCTGAGCATCTTCTCGATGCGCTCCTTGCTCACCCGGATGTTCTCGCCCGACACCTTCTGCTTCTCCAGCTGCGCGTAGGCGTTTAAAAGTTTCAGCGTGGTGGGCAGGTAATAGTTCATGAAGGTACGGATCTGATCCAGTTTTTCCGGGTTCTCCTTGACCTGATCAAAAATGCAGGCGGTGACCTCCTCGATCCGGCGGATCTTGCGGGAGACCTCCTCGTCTTCGATCAGCTCGTCCATGTGGCGGATCTCGGAAAGCTTCGAAAGGTATGGGTCGGCGGGGGGCGCGTTTTCGGGCTTCGCCTTGGGTTCGGATTTCGGCTCGGCCTTGACCGCGGGCTCGGGTTTCGCGGCCTGCCTGGTGACGGCTGCCGTCTCAAAGCTCAGCTTGATCTCGCGGGCGGGCGCTTCCTGCGACACGGTCCCGTCGATGACCATCGCGCGCGTGCTCATGTCGAGGTACGCGCCCGGCGGGAAGCGGCCCTCGTCGATCATCTTTTCCAAATCCTGGCAGGCCTGTTCCTCGGTCACCGGGATGGCCGAAGCGATGTCGCGCACGCGCATCACCTTGCGGTTCCCGATCACCGCCAGGTACTTTCCAAACCGCCTGTGCGTCTTTTTCATGCGGCTGGAAAAGCCGAGCATCGCAAGACCGCCCAGCCCCAGGAACATCGCCGCGGTGAAAGTGTGGCCCACGCCGCCGATGAGCGTCAGAATGCCCAGTACCATGAGCACCCAACCGACCACGGAAAGCGGGCGGGAGCGGGTCGCCGACACTTCGCTGCTCGACAGCGCCTGGAACCTCTTGGCGAGCATGATCAGGCCCACAGGCCAGAAAATGACCAACATGATGATCGCCGGAATCCAGGATTCCACATCCTGCGGATTCCTGTTCTTGTTCCGGTTCCTGTCCCGGTCCCAATCCCGGTCCCAGTCACGGTCTCTGCGTCTGTCCCTGTCTCTATCCCTAGGCATGAGGATCCACTGGCCCCCTCCGTGCAATTCGCGCACAGTATAGCACAAACAACGCCTCTGTGAAAGACCGGCCGCGTAAATTCCGACCAGAATCCTCCGTAACGACGTTTCCGGCCTCTCTGGGCTAAAGCCAATCCTCCTGAGGCGGCTTTCCTCTGCGGGAAAACGGGCCGGAGGATGAAGAATCGGGAGGGCGGCGGCCCTCCCGAGGGAGTTGTTTTACTTATTCCACTGTGACGGACTTCGCAAGGTTTCTGGGCTTATCCACGTCGCAGCCCCTGAGCACCGCCACATAGTAGGCGAAGAGCTGCAGCATGGTGGCGCTGACCAGGGGGGTCAGAAGGGGCCTGACGCGCGGGATGAACACCACGTCGTCCGCCGCGCCGTCGTCGGGCGCGCCCTCCGGCGCGATCAGGATCACCCTCGCGCCCCGCGCCTTGACCTCTTTGACGCCGGACAGCAGCTTCGGGTACAGCGCCTCGTCGGTCGCCAGCGCGATCACCGGCATGCCCTTCGTGATCAGCGAGATCGCGCCGTGCTTGAGTTCGCCCGCGGCGTAGGCCTCCGAGTGGATGTAGGAGATTTCCTTGAGTTTCAGGGAGCCCTCCTGCGACAGCGCCCAGTCCAACCCCCGGCCGATGAAGAACAGGTTCTCGGCGTGGCGGTAGTCGTCGGCCAGCGCCTGAATGCCCTCCTTTTGGTCGATCACCTTCTGAACCGCTCCGGGGATCAGGTTCAGCATGTCGGAGACGGTTTCCCTCGCCGCCTCCGGCCCGATGGTCCCCCTCGCCAGCGCGATGGAGAGCGCGAGCAGGTACATGGCGATGAGTTGCACTGTGAACGCCTTGGTGGAGGCCACCGCGATCTCCGGTCCCGCCCAGGTGTAGAGCACCGCGTCGGCCTCCCGCGCAATCGACGAGCCGACCGCGTTGACCACGCCAAGGGTCAGCGCGCCGCGGGATTTGGAGAGCCGGAGCGCCGCCAGCGAGTCCGCCGTCTCGCCCGACTGGGAGATCAGCACGACCAGATCGTTTTCCGTCAGGATCGGGTCCTGATAGCGGAATTCCGACGAGATGATCACCTCGGAAGGCAGCCTCGCCAGCTTCTCAATCGCGCCCTTGCCCACCAGCCCCGCGTGCATGGCGGTGCCGCAGCCAACGATGATCAGCCGGTTGAGGCTTTTCAGCCGTTCCGGGGTCAGCGCGTCCAGCCCCAGCGCCGGCAGCCCGTCCTTGACGCGGGGGCGTAGCGTGCGCAGGATGGCGTCCGGCTCTTCGTAAATCTCCTTGAGCATGAAGTGCGCGTAGCCGCCCTTTTCGGCTGCTTCCACGTCCCACTGGGCGGTTTCGAGCTTCTTTTCCACCGGCGCGCCGTTGAAATCCACGATTTGGATGCCCTCGGGCTTCAAAATCGCAATCTCGCCGGGCTCCAGCTGGTAGTAGGAGCGCGTGTAGCGGAGCAGTGCCGGGATGTCCGACGCCATGTAGCTGCCGTCCTCGCTGGGCGCGACGATGAGGGGGCTGTCCTTGCGGGCGGCGTAGATCTGGCCGGGCGCGTCGCGGAACACCACGCCGAAGGCGTAGGCCCCGGTCAGTTCGCCCGCCGCCGCGACCAGCGCCCGGAACGGGTCATGGGTCCGGGTGTAGTGGTAATCGATCAGCTTGGCCGCGACCTCCGTGTCGGTTTCCGTCTCGAAGGCGTAGCCGTGGCTTTCCAGAAAGCGTTTCCAGTCGAGGTAGTTCTCCACGATGCCGTTGTGCACCAGGTAGAGCTGGTCCGTGCCGTGGGGGTGGGCGTTGACGTCCGACGGCTCGCCGTGGGTGGCCCAGCGGGTGTGGCCGATGCCGCAGGAGGAGGTGATGGGCGCGTCGCCCAGCAGCTTTTCGATGTTCTTCAGCCGCCCCTTGGCCTTCACGATTTTAAGCTTTCCGCCCTCGAACGCCGCGATGCCCGAGGAGTCATACCCCCGGTATTCCAGCGCGGTGAGGCCCGCCATGATCCTCGTAACCGCGTCCTCGCGGCCGGTGTATCCGATGATTCCGCACATGATCAAAACTCCTTATACGGGCGGCGCACGAAAAACGCAAGGGCGGCGCTCTGCCGTTTGCTCAAAGCAAATGTGCGACAAAGCCCCCCGTCATTGTTCCCGGCGCGGCAGCCCCTTATTTTTAATTGAGTAGAATGATAACGCACGCTTTGTTCTGCGATCGCTCGCATGTTTCCCGCGCGTCTAAGGATGGGCGCGTCCCACCCGAGCGGCATCCGCCGAATCTTTCGATGCGCGCCGGTCTCCCGGCGCTACCGCTCTCCTCGTCGACTGTCCGCCAACAGAACCGCCTTAACGCGCGTGGCGCTTTGGGCGGAACGGACAGTCCCGGCGCTTACAGGTCACCTTGTTTTACCGCACGGACATTCCCCCATTTCCCGATGCCTTCCCATCTATCATATGTCAGGAAGTGTGTTCCCGTCACTGTGAATTGTGTAAAATTTGATCGTTTGCCGTCCGGCGCAGCCGCTCCAGCAGCACCATGAGCACCGAAATGTCGCCCGGGGACACGCCGGGGATCCTCGACGCCTGCCCCAGCGACCGGGGACGGTGCCTGTGAAGCTTCTGCCGGGCCTCGATGCGCAAGGACTGGATGGCGAGATAATCGATGCCCTCCGGCATCAAAAGCTGCTCCGCCCGGTTGAAGCGGTCGATCTGCGACTGCTGGCGGGTGAGGTAGCCGTCGTATTTGACCAGGATCTCCGCCTGGGCCCGCGCGTCGGCGGGCAGGTCGCATAGCGGCGTGCCCTCGGCCAGCGCATCGAGGCTGGCGTCGGGCCTGCGGAGGAGAGCTTCCAGCTTCAGTTCCCCGATCAGCGCGAGCGCCCTTTCGGTATTTTTGCGCTTTTTCATCATCCGCTCGTACCGCTCAAGGCTTGCAAGGCCCGCCCGGTAGCCAAGCTCCGTCAGCCGAAGGTCCGCGTTGTCCTGCCGAAGGTTCAGCCGGTACTCGGCCCGGGAGGTCATCATCCGGTAGGGTTCGTCCACGCCCTTGACCGTCAGGTCGTCCACCAGCACGCCCAGGTAGGCGTCGGAGCGGGACAGCGTGAGCGGCGCTTCGCCCTTCAGCCAGAGCGAGGCGTTCAGCCCGGCGAAAAGCCCTTGCGCGGCGGCCTCCTCGTAGCCGGAGGTGCCGTTGACTTGTCCGGCGAAGTACAGCCCCTCGATTTCGCGGGCGGCGAGCGCGCCGGTCAGTTGCGTGGGGTCGATGCAGTCGTACTCGATGGCGTAGGCGAGGCGCAGTAGCCTCGCGTTTTCAAGCCCGGGGACGCTTGCGTAGATCGCCCGCTGCACGTCCTCCGGCATGGAGGTGGACATGCCCTGCACGTACCATTCGACGGTGTCGGACCCCTCCGGTTCCAGAAAGATCGGATGGCGCTCCTTGTCGGCGAAACGGACGACCTTGTCCTCGATGGACGGGCAGTAGCGCGCCCCTGTGCCGTGGATGGAGCCGGAATACATCGGCGCGCGGTGCAGGTTCCGCCGGATGACCTCGTGGGTTTCGGGCGTGGTATAGGTGAGGTAACAGAGCTGCTTGTTTTCAAGCTTCCGGTCGGTCAGGAAGGAGAACGGCACCACCGGCTCGTCGCCCGCCTGCGGCTCCATTTTGCCAAAATCGATGGTGCGGCCGTCAAGGCGCGCGGGCGTCCCGGTCTTAAACCGCCGAAGCGGAAAGCCCAGGCTTCGGAGGGAATCCCCCAGGGTCAGCGAGCTTAGAAGCCCCTGCGGGCCGCCCTGCCAGGAGCATTCGCCGATGATGATGCGACTGTTTAGGTACACGCCGCCGCACACGACGACCGCGCGGCATTCGATCCTCGAGCCGGTGGTGGTTTTGACCGCGGTGACATGCCCGCCCGAGACTTCAATCTCGCATACCTCGGCCTGACGCAAGACGAGGTTTTCCGCCTCGTCCAGCGCGCGGCGCATGCGCTTCTGGTAAGCGCGCTTGTCCGCCTGCGCCCGGAGCGAATGCACCGCCGGGCCTTTTGCGGTATTGAGCATGCGCGACTGCAGCATGGTGTCGTCGATGATGAGGCCCATCTCGCCGCCCAGCGCGTCCACTTCCCGCACCAGATGGCCCTTGGCCGTGCCGCCGATGGACGGGTTGCAGGGCATCAGCGCTACGCTGTCCAGGTTCAGCGTGGTCAGAAGCGTCTGAAAGCCGGTGCGGGAGAGCGCCAGCGCCGCCTCGCAGCCCGCGTGGCCCGCGCCGATCACCACGGCGTCGAATCGTTCGGTCATTTCCTGTCCTCTTTCCGCCCACGCCCTGCGGCGCGAGATTTCCATCATTATATCGCAAGCGTGCAGATGCTGTCCGGCATTTTATCCAAGTTTAACGCATAGAACCGGTTGACAGCATTCTGAGCGCGGGGCTATAATTTTCTTGGTTAGAATACGCTAACCTTGGAGGTGCCTATGCAGGAGCGAACGCTGGACCATCTGAAAAACGGCGAGAGCGCCCAGGTCACCCAGGTGCTCGTGCAGGGCAAGATCAAGCGCAGGCTCGTGGAGATGGGCATCACGCCCGGTACGCGCGTCACCGTGAACAAGCGCGCGCCGCTGGGCGACCCGATTGAAATCCAGCTCCGCGGCTACAAGCTGACCATCCGCCAGGCGGATGCCCGGGGAATCCGGGTGACGGGGAGGGCGAGCGCATGAAGATCTCCATCGCGCTGGCGGGAAACCCCAACAGCGGTAAAACCACCCTTTTCAACGCGCTGACCGGCTCCAACCAGTACGTCGGCAACTGGCCGGGCGTGACGGTGGAGCGCAAGGAGGCGCTCTTTGAGCTGGGCGAGGACCAGGCGACCCTGACGGACCTCCCCGGCGTTTATTCGCTTTCGCCCTATTCAATCGAGGAAAACATCACGCGCCACTTCATCGCGCAGCACCGCCCGGACGTTGTGCTGAATATCGTCGACGCCACGAACCTTGAGCGGAACCTCTACCTGACGCTGCAGCTGATGGAGCTGGAGCGGCCGATGGTGATCGCGCTCAACCTGATGGACGAGATCGAGCGGCACGGCGGGCACATCGACAGTAAGCGGCTCTCGCAGCTTTTGGGCGCGCCGGTGGTGTCCATTTCGGCCAAGAAGCGCACCGGGTTTGACGAACTGTTCACTGAACTTCATAAACAGTCGCATGCCCCCGTCGCGGCCAGCCCGCTCAGGCGCTACGACGCGGCCACGCGCATGGCGGTTGCGCACATCGTGGCGGCGCTGGGCGGCGCGGAGGCGCACTCGGCCTTCGACGTGTCCGAGCACTTCGGCCACCGCGACCCGCTCAACCGGGACGACGACCACACCGCCGAAGCGCCCCACGCGCACATCGGCGGCTACGAGGACGAGGGCGATTTGGACTACGCGCCGCCCACCGCCTGGGTGGCGCTGAAGCTGCTGGAGGGCGACGACGCGATCCTGTCCTCCGCCTACCTGACGGACGACCAGCGCAGGAAGATCCGAAGCGCGGTCGACGCGTATCTGAATGAGGGCCGCAAGGTCCATCCGGGCATCGACGGGCTGACGCTGGTGGCCGACGCGCGCTACACGGCCATTGAATCCATGCTGCGGGAGGCCGGGTTCAAGCGGGCGGACGCGGCCGCGGACGACCTTTCCGACCGCATCGACCGGGTGATGACGCACAAAATATTCGCGTTCCCGATCTTCCTTCTGGTCATGGGCCTCATGTTCGCGGTCACCTTCGGGCCGGTGGGGCAAACGCTGTCCGGCTGGGTGGGATACCTGATCAACGATCTTCTGGGCGTCGGGATTCAGGGGCTTCTGGCCGCGGCCAATACGCCCGCGTGGATCGAGTCGCTGATTCTGGAGGGCGTGATCGCGGGCGTGGGTGGCGTGGTCACGTTCCTGCCGCAGATTCTGATGATCTTCCTGTTCCTCTCGATTCTCGAGGACAGCGGCTATATGTCCCGCGCCGCGTTCATCACGGATCGGCTGCTGCGCCGCTTCGGCCTCTCGGGGCGCTCGTTCATCCCGATGCTGATGGGCTTTGGCTGCACCACCACCGCGGTCATCGGCGCGCGTGCGGTGGAGAACGAGCGCGACCGGCGCATGACCATCCTCCTGACCCCGTTCATGTCCTGCGGCGCGAAGCTGCCGGTGTACGGGCTTTTCGCGGCGGCGTTCTTCGCCAGAGGGCAGGCGCTGGTGGTGTTCAGCCTCTACCTTCTAGGCATGCTGACGATGATCCTGGTGGGGCTGATCCTCCGGAGGACCGCCTTCCGGGAGGGTGACACGCCGTTTTTGATGGAGCTGCCGCCCTACCGCTGGCCCACGGTCAAGAACGTGGCCCGGCGGCTGTGGGAGCGCGCCAAGGACTTTTTGACCCGCGCGGGCACGGTCATCTTCGCGATGAGCGTGGCGATCTGGTTTTTGCAGAGCTTCACCTTCGGCCTAAAGTACGTGACGGACAGCGAGCTGAGTATCTTCGGCTGGCTCGGGCGGTTCATTTCGCCGGTCCTGGCCCCGCTGGGCTTTGGCGACTGGCGCAAGGGCGTGGCGCTGCTCTCCGGGCTGATCGCGAAGGAGGCGGTGGTCTCGACTCTGCAGGTGCTCTACGCCGCGCCGGATTCGGGCGTGCTCGTGGGGATGCTGCCGCAGTACTTCTCGCCGCTCTCCGCCTATTCGTTTATGGTGTTCACGCTGCTGTACCCGCCCTGCGTGGCCGCGATGGCGGCCATTAGGCGGGAGCTGGGCAGCAGGAAGTACCTCTGGCTATCGCTGGGCATCCAGGTGGGCGCGGCCTACGTGGTGGCGCTCATCGTCTACCAGATCGGGAGGCTGTTCTTCTCATGACGTGGATTTCCTATATCGTAGCGGCGGTCATCTTGGGCCTCGCGGCGCTCATCATCTACCGCGGCGTCCGCTCGTTTTTCAAAACCGGCGGGCGGTCCGCCTGCGACCATTGCCCCTATTCCGGTTCCTGCGGCGGAAGCTGCGGCGACAAGCCAAAGAAATCATGAATCCCATTCCACCGGACAGAATATTTCAGGAGGCCGCGCGGTCGCGGCCTTTTTGCTTGACGGGGCCGCGTCCGCGTGATACCCTTTTTCTGGAAGTGAGGCGAGGACATGCACGTGTTTGACATCATCGGGCCGGTGATGATCGGCCCGTCCAGTTCCCACACGGCGGGCGCGGCGCGCATCGGCCGGGTGGCGAGGCGGCTGCTCGGCGAAGCGCCGGTGAAGGTGGACGTGGGCCTTCACGGCTCGTTTGCCAGCACCTACCGGGGCCACGGCACCGACCGCGCCATCGCGGCGGGGCTTCAGGACATGGGCGTGGACGACGCCCGCATCCGGGACGCGCTGCATCTGGCCGGGGAGGCCGGGCTAAAGATCGATTTCCACCCGGTGGACCTCCACGACGCCCACCCGAACACCGCAGTCATCCGCGCGGAGGGGCTGACACGCCAGGTCACGGTGGAGGCCGCGTCGGTGGGCGGCGGCTCGATCCGGGTCAAGAAACTCAATGGACTCCCGGTGGAATTCTCCGGCGACGCCAATACCATCGTCATCCGCCACCGGGATGAGCCGGGCGTGATCGCGCAGGTGTCCGGGCTCCTCGCGGGGCAGGGCATCAACATCGCGACGATGCAGGTGTTTCGAAGCTTCGTGCGCGGCGACGCGGTGATGGTGCTCGAGGTGGACGAGTTGCCCGGTGAAAACGCGATGGCGTGCCTAAAGGCCATCCGGGGCATCCGGGACGCGGTGCTCATGGAAAGATTGTAGACCGCGAGGAGGGGGAGCATGCTCAGGACCGATTCGATGGAGGAGCTGGTTCGGGAGGCGGGCGAGGGCCCCATCTCGCGGGTGGTGCTGAACGATCAGGCGGAGCGGGACGGCGTCGGCCAGGATCTTTTGATCGGGAAGATGCGCGAGGCGCTTGAGGTCATGCGCGAGTCGGCCGCCGCGGGCCTGTCACCGGACGTAAAGTCCATGTCGGGCATGACCGGCGGCCAGGCCGCGATGCTATTTGGGCGCGTCGGCTCCGGCGCTTCGGCGGCAGGGCCGCTGGTGGGGGAGGCGATGGCGGTCGCGCTGGGCGTGGCGGAGCTGAACGCCGCGATGGGCCGCATCGTGGCCGCGCCCACGGCGGGGGCCTGCGGCATCCTGCCGGGGATTTTGCTCACCTACGGAAAGGCGCGGGGCGCGTCGGACGACGATCTGATTGCCGCGCTCTTTACCGCGGCGGGTGTCGGCGGCGTGATCGCGGCCAAGGCTTCGATCTCCGGCGCGCAGGCGGGATGCCAGGCGGAGTGCGGCGCGGCCAGTGCGATGGCGGCGGCGGCGCTTACGGAGCTGTCCGGAGGCGGCGCGGAGGCGGCGGCCAGCGCGGTGTCGTTTGCGCTGATGAACGTGATGGGTTTGGTGTGCGATCCGGTCGGGGGCCTCGTGGAGGTGCCCTGCGTGTACCGAAATGTCCTCGGCGTGGTCAACGCCGTGGCGGCGGCGGACATGGCGCTTTCGGGCATCAAAAGCCTCTTGCCCGCGGACGAGGTGATCGAGGCCATGGGCCGGGTGGGCCGCTCCATGCCCGCTTCCCTGCGCGAGACCGGCGAGGGCGGCTGCGCGGCGTGCGCCTCGGCAAGGCGCGAGTCGTTCAAGCCGTAAGCGCCTTCCGGCATACGTACTCTGCAGCGCCCGCCATAGCATCCTGTCGGCGGCATAGACCAAAGTATCGCCAGTCCCGTACGCGCCGGGCTGGCGCTTTCTCTTTTTCAAATTACCCCGCGGTGACGACGGTATGTGTCGAAACGCCGCCAGGCACGAAGATGCCCGGTAAAAAGGGTAGAAAATCGTCGTGTGGATGTTACCATGCATTGTAAAAACTCATGAGAGGGCGTTTGTGCCTTGACTATGTATGTAACTGTGATATAAGATGGAAAGGTTGTCTGCCAAAATTTGACGGGAGGAAATTAACCATGAAAAAACTCGTATCCTTTGTTCTGATTGCCATGTTGGCCCTTGCCTGCACCGCTGCGCTGGCGGAATCCGACGCGCCCGCCAACGCGGCGTTCGAGGGCAGCTGGGTTCAGTTTGAAGATGGATTCGAGATCTACCTGCCCAGTGAATGGCTGGTCGTGGATCCCACGGACGAGATGCTTCAGTCCGGCGTCTTCTATGCGGTTACCTCGGCTGACGGCGCTCGCAACATGCAGGTTGCATGGACGGAAGAAGCAGGCGCTGCGGATGCCAATGCGGTGAAAACCCAGTTGGAGGCCACCTACACTGAGGTCGAGGTTCTCAACATCAACGGGATTGATTTTGTCACCTATTTGGACGCTCAGAACGACAGCACCGGCATCGTGGCGCTGGGCGCCAAAGGGGACATGTTCGTGTTCAATTTCTACCCCGCTTCCGATGAGGAATTCGCGCCCATCGCCGTGACGATCGCTACCTCTATCCGCAATACCGCGGCATAAACTCTCCCGGCGACAACGCCTGTTGTCATCCGGATGGGACAAGTTCCCATGGCCGCGCGGCTGAACCCGGAGCGTCAATTCATCCATGCATACACCTGCGCCGAGGAATTTCTTCCTTTGCGCAGGTGCATTTTTTTGCTCTTCCCTGTCCAGCATGTATTGTAGACCTGCAAGAAATCAGGAATTTAGCCTTGCGGAAATTGACATTTTCCGCATGTTGTGCTACATTGACAGGTGGAAAAAAACAGGCACGGAAGGATGAATCAACCATGGGCGAACTCAAGGGCGCTTGCATCATCGGCCAGTCTGGCGGCCCCTCGGCCGTCATCAACGCCAGCGCGTACGGCGCCATTTCCGCGGCGCTTGCAAATCCCTCGATCACCCGCGTTCTGGGCGCGGAAAACGGCATCCAGGGCGTGCTGCAGGACAGGCTCATCGACATGGGCAAGGAAGATCCGGAAGAACTCAAGCTGATGAAGTACACGCCGTCCTCGGCGCTGGGCTCCTGCCGTTACAAGCTGAAAAAGTACGCCGATGACCCCACGGACTACCATCGCATCCTCGAAATCTTCAAAAAGTACGATGTGCGCTACTTCTTCTACAACGGCGGCAACGACTCCATGGACACCTGCAACAAGATCTCCAAGTACATGCTGGAGCAGGGCTATGAGTGCCGCGTGATGGGCATCCCGAAGACCATCGACAACGACCTCGCCGGCACCGACCACTGCCCGGGCTTCTCCTCCGCCGCCAAGTACATCGCCACCTCCGTCATGGAAGTCTACCATGACGCCCGCGTGTACGACACCGGCATGGTCACCATCATCGAGTGCATGGGCCGCCACGCCGGCTGGCTGACCGCCGCCGCCGCGCTCGCCCAGCACAAGGGCAACGGGCCGGACCTCATCTACGTGCCGGAAGTCGCCTTCGACATGGAGAAGTTCATCGCCTCCGTCAAGGCCGTCTACGAGAAAAACAAGAAGTGCATCGTGGCCGTGTCCGAGGGCATCCACGACAAGGACGGCGTGTTCATCACCGAGTACGCCAACAAGGATTCAACCCGCGACAGCTTCGGCCACGCCCAGCTGGGCGGTCTGGCGGCGTTCCTGGCCAACGAGGTCAAGAAGGCCACCGGCGCGAAGGTCCGCGGCATCGAGCTGAGCCTGCTGCAGCGCTGCGCCGCCCACTGCGCCTCCCAGACCGACGTGGAGGAGTCCTTCATGGCGGGCCAGGCCGCGGTGGAGAACGCCACCCAGGGCATCACCGACAAGATGGTGGGCTTCGAGCGCGTCGTAGGAAAAGACGGCAAGTACGAGTGCAAGATCAAGCTCTTTAACCTCGAAACGGTCGCCAACGCCGAGAAGAAGCTGCCGCTGGAGTGGATCAACGAAACCCACGACGGCATCACCCAGGGCTTCATCGACTACGCGCTGCCGCTGATCCAGGGCCAGACGCAGCTTCAGCTGGAAGACGGCCTGCCGCGCTTCGTGAGGCTCAAGAAGGTCCGCGCCTGATGCACCCAAGACCCGCGCCGTTTCATCCGGCGCGGGTCTTTTCAATAGCCCTTTCGTTTCTTTTGTTGCTCAGCAGCCCGTTTGCCTTTGCGATTGTCCTCCCTCGGCGCCTTTCTACGCCCCCACCATCTGCGGTGGCATATCCTCCCCGCTGTTGAAGTATATATGCTGTACAGGCAGAACGATCCCGACGACGCGACAAGAAGGAGGCAGACCCATGAAAAAAATCCTGATCCTGCTGACCGCGCTCACCTTGCTGATGTGGATGCCCTCCGCGCTGGCGACCCAGGCCGCCGCCGAACCCATCCAGGTGACCGTGTTCCACACCAATGATGTGCATGCCCGCGTGGACACGTCCGCCGGCATGGGCTACGCGATGGCCGCGGGCTTTGTGAACGCTGAGCGCGCGGCGGGGAAGGACGTGCTGCTGCTGGACGCGGGCGATACCTTCCACGGCATGCCCTTTGCCACGATCTCAAGAGGAGAGACCATCGTGGACATCCTGAACGCCATGCAGTACGACGCGATGGCCCCCGGCAACCATGACTACAACTACGGCATGGACCGGCTGTTCGAGCTGAAGGGCATGCTGTCCTTCCCGGTATTGTGCTGTAACCTCGTGGACAAGGACGGAAAACCCGCGATGCAGCCCTACACCATCAAGGAATTCGAGGACGGCGTCCGGATCGGCATCATCGGCGCGGACAACCCGGAGATCGCCACCGCGCTGAGGCCGTCCACGTTTGAGAAGTTCCACCTGGCGGACGGTGTGGAGGCCGTCAAGGCGGCGGTTCAAGAATTGAAGGACCAGACCGACGCGGTCATCGTGCTCACCCACTGGGGCACCTCGGGCGTAACAAACCCGTCGGACGTTCTGGCCAAAATCGAGGGCGTGGACCTGGTGGTGGACGGCCACAGCCACGATGCGTTCGAGACCGGCTACAAGGTGGAGGGTGGCGCGACCATCGTTTCCACCGGCGAATACCTGAAAAACCTGGGCAAGGTGACGCTCACCATTGAGGATCACAAGGTGACGGGCGTCGACGCAGCGCTCATCCCCGCCCCCACGGTCTATCAGGATGCGGGCATTCTGGACACGATCAAAACCATTCAGTCCGAGCAGGACCAGAAGCTGTCCGAAGTCATCGGTTCGACGTCGGTGAACCTGAACGGCGAGCGGGCGGACGTGCGCACCAAAGAGACCAACCTTTCAAACATCCTGTGCGACGCGATGGTCGCGGCAACCGGCGCGGACGTGGCGTTGACCAACGGCGGCGGCATCCGCGCCTCCATCGAGGCGGGCGACATCACCAAGAAGGACGTGGTCACGGTGCTGCCGTTTGGCAACCTCGTGGTCACCAAGAAAGTGACCGGCGCGCAACTGATTGAGGCCATCGAGCACGGCATCCGGCTCTACCCAGACCAGAACGGCGGCTTCCCGCAGGTGGGCGGCTGCGCCTACACTTTTGATCCGTCCAAGGAGGCGGGCAGCCGCCTGGTGACGCTGACCGTCGGCGGGCAGCCGGTGGATGAGACAAAGGAATACGTGCTCGCCACCAACGACTTCATGGCCGACGGCGGCGATGGCTACGACATGCTGGCCGCGGGTCCCGTCCTCACCTACTACGGCGGGCTGGAGGAAGTGCTGATCTCCTACATCCAGTCGGGCGCTGCCCTCCCCGCCGAGCCGGACGGCAGGATCAGCCCTGTCGCCTGAACCCGAAACCAGCATTCAACCCCCGCGCCCGATTCGGGCGCAGGGGTTGAATGCTAATGACAGTTCATGCCGCTGGGCTTCCGAAGAATTGAAGGTATTCCGGGATTTTGTCAAGCTGCAGGGTATGCCCGCCGTCGTGCACGGAAAACGTCACGGGGATGCCCCGCTCCTGAAGGGCGAGGTTCAGGGACTGCGCTCCCTCGGAGAACGGGTCGTTCACACGGCCGCAATCAAGGTACACCCGGAGTTTGTCCAGCCCCATGTCCCCGGCAAACGCCGCTGCGTCGAATGAAGCCTCCTGGTCGGCGTCGGGGTAGAGCCACTTTTCAAATTGTCCGCCGGAAAAATCGGAATAAGGCAGCGCGGGGCTAAATGCCCCGGCCTTGCCAAACAGATCGGGGTGATGGAAGGCGATCTCCAGCGCGAAGTAGCCGCCCATGGAGTAGCCGCCGATGTACCGGCCCTCCGGGGAACCCACGGTGTCGTAATGGGCGTCGATGGTGGGGATCAGTTCTTTCGTCAGAAAACGCGCCATGCCGCTTTCGCCCCGCACCCCGTCCTTCAGGTCCTCCTGGATGGCTTTGGCGGAGTCGTAGCGGGTCAGCGGGAAGACCATGATCATCGCTTGAAGCGCACACCGCCCGGTCAGGCCGTCCGCCGCCTCGCCGACGCCCGCATCCAGCCACATGGTTTCGGAGGTGGAATAGCTGTGCAGCGCGTACAGGACGGGATATGCATCCCCGCCGCCGTACCCTTCCGGGAGATAGACCAGATACGGCATCCTGGTCCCGGTTTCGGCGCTCTGGAGGGACAGCCGGACGACCTGGGACCGGCTGAGCGGTTCTTCATTCTCCGCCATGCATCCCGATGGCAAAAGCACCCAAACCATGAGAAGCAGGAAGGCGATGGCCGCCTTCCCCAGAGCGTTGAAAAACCACGATGGTTTTTCAACGCGAAGGAGAAAGTCTTCGTAAGCCTGAAATTCTGAGGAATTTCCGGGCGGCTCACTGACTTGTGGAATAATTTCATCCACCAGTATGCGCACTGGTGGATGAAATACGTTTCCGGCGCTCAGGTCGCCGGAAACGATGAAAGCAGTACCAGGGTTTACCCAAAGTCTGAGGAAGGCGAGTGCCGCCTTTATGTTAGTAAGCCTTATATCGCTTGAAGGCATACGCCCAGGCCCCTCTCAAGACCGGTCGGCTAGACGATCATGAAGTCCCTGTCGAGTTCGTTCAGCACTTCGCAGCCGCCTTCGGTGACCAGCACCAGGTCCTCGATCCTGACGCCGAACTTGCCTGGCAGGTACACGCCCGGCTCGATGGAGAAGACCATGCCCGGCTGCGCAATAGCGGGGCTGACTTGGCTCACATCCGGCGGCTCGTGCACCTCAAGCCCAATCCCGTGGCCGGTGCGGTGCAGGAAGTTGGGGCCGTAACCCGCCGCCTCGATGACGGATCGGGCTGCGCGGTCGATGTCCGAAAGCTTCACGCCCGGACGGACCGCGGCCTTGGCCGCCATGTTCGCGGCGAGCACGATTTCGTACACCTTCTTCTGTTCGTCGGTGGCCGAGCCGAAGAAAACGGTGCGGGTCATGTCACTGAGCGCGTGGTCTACATTGACCCCGACGTCCAGGATGACCGCGTCGCCCTCTTTCAGGCGGCCCTTTCCGGTGGCGTGGTGCGGTTCGGCGCAGGCGTCGCCGAAGCAGACCAGCGGCTCGAAGGCCATGCCGGAAGCGCCCTCCGCCGCGCCGAACTCCGTGTACCGCCGGGCCGCGTCCAGTTCGCTCTCGCCCGCCTTCAGGCTCTTTCTGAGAAGGCCCGTCATCCGGTCGTTCATGCGTGAGCTTTTCCGAAGCGCCTCAGTCTCTTCCGCGTCCTTCAGCATCCGCGCCTCGTCCACCGCGGCGGAGCCGTTCACGGGCTGAACATCCGCCCGCTTTTCCATGAGCGAGAGCAGAAACCGGCTCGGCCAGGCCTTGTCGATGCCCAGCCGCCCGGGGGAAACCTGCGCGGCCAGCACCTGCATGCTGTCGTCCGCGTCGTCAAATTCGACCAGCTTCAGCCCCTCCACCTTCGGCACCGCGAACATGTGGTTGACGAAGAGCGAGCATCCGCTTTGGTCGATCTTAAGCGCCAATAGCCGCTCGCCCGGCGAGACCCAGAGGCCCGTCAGGTAGTAGATGGACTCGGTGGACGTGACCAGCGCCTGCTTTAGGCCCAGCTTGTCCATGCCCGTCAGCACGCGGTTCAGTCGGGTTGTCTTCAAGTGTCCGCCTCCTTTGTTGCTTCGATGACCCAGTAGCCGCCGCCCCACTGCATGACCTGCGCCTGCCCGAACAGTTCTGAAAGAAACTTCAGGGCCGACGGCGCGCCCTGCTGCTTCCGGATCACGATATAGAGTTTTCCGCCCGGCGCGAGTTTTTCCTTCGCTTCCGCGAACAGGCCGTAGATCACCTGCTTGCCCGTGCGGATGGGCGGATTGGTGACGACCGCCTGGAATGGCCCTTCCAGCGCTTTCAGCCCGTCGCCGACCACGGCGCGGGCGTTTTTTGCCTGGTTCTGGATGATGTTTTTTCGGGCGAGGTCGACCGCGCGCTGGTTGACGTCGGTCAGCGTGAATTCCGCGCTCGGATTCTTGAGCGCCAGCGGCACGCCCATCGCGCCCCAGCCGCAGCCCAGGTCCGCCACGCGGCCGGCAAGTTCGGGCAGCGACTCGATCAATAGCCGCGAGCCGTTGTCCAGAGCGTCCGAGGAAAACACCCCGGCGTCGGTATGCATGGTGAGCGTCATCCCCAGCGCCCGGACGGTGATCTCCCGGTATTTGTGGGGCGCGGACGGGTCGGCTGTGAAGTAGTGCTCATTCATGGTTTCATCTCCGTCAGCGCGTACAGATGCGCGATTTCCTCCGATGAGAGCTTGCGGTATGCTCCGGGCGGGAGGACTGGGTCCAGTTCCACGCCGCCCACCGACTGCCGGTGCAGCGTCTCCACCGGGTGTCCAAGGGCCTGGAACATCCGCTTGACCTGGTGGAACTTGCCCTCGTGCACGGTGAGGAGCGCCACGGAATATTCTTCCGAGGCTTCGAGGATCTCCAGTTTCGCCGGGCGCGCTACGAAGTCGTGGAGCGGAATGCCTTCAGCGAGGCGCGCCACGTCTGAATCGGTGAGGCGGCCCGTCACGCGGGCAAGGTAGACCTTTTCCACCTCGAAGCGGGGCGAGATCAGCCGGTGCGCCAGTTGTCCGTCCTCGGTCAGGAGCAGTAGCCCCGTCACGTCCCGGTCCAGCCGCCCGACGGCGGACAGCTCCTCCGTGCGGAAGCCGGGCGGGATCAGGTCAAAAACCGTCGAAAAGCGCGCGTCCTCCCGCGCGGTCACGCAATCGGCGGGCTTATGGAGCATCAGGTGCAGCGTTTCCCGCTTCCCGATGCCCGCCCCGTCCAGCGTCACCGCGTCCCGCTCGGACACGCCGAATGCCCCGTCCCGTTCCGTCGCGCCGTTGACCCTGACGCGCCCCTGGGCGATGGCTTCCCTTGCCTTTGCGCGCGAGGACAGCGCCTCGCCCACCAGTCGATCCAGTCTCATGCATTCATTCTACCATGTTTTTCCGGGTGTCACAAGGGCCAACGGGGGAAGGGACAGGGGGAACGGACGGGGCTCCGCCCCGCGCCCCGCCAAGGGGCATGATGCCCCTTGGGACCCTCACAAAGGGCAATAGCTTAAATTGCACCCGGCGAGCAACAGGTTTACGGCAGGGCGGGCACCCGGTCCAATTCGGGTGGTTCGGGGACAGCGTCCGACCCTGTGCCGTCCATGGCTTCCGCGCTGAAAGGCGGACGCTCGGGGAACAGCGCCTCGTGGAAGCCGCCGTCGTCGATGAGTTCGATGAAATCCCCGTCGAGGGCGCGCCCGTCCAGCGTCACGCCCTCCTGCCCCTTCAGGCAGCGCAGGCGGTAGCGCGTGGCGCCGATCCGGACGGTCAGGGCCGCCTCGTCTTTGCCGGGGCGCAATAGCGCGGCAAGTTTCGCCTTGTTGCCCTGGCGCTCATAGCCCAATAGGTACTTGATCGCCGACCGGCACAGCCACCCGGCCGCGCCGGTGTACCACGTCCAGCCGCCGCGCCCGGCAAAGGGCGCTTCGCCGTACACGTCGCCGGCCATCACATAGGGTTCCACGCGGTAGTGCAGCGCGCCCTCTTCCGTATCGGCGTGGTTGGCCGGGAGCAGTGTGTCCAGCGCCTGCCAGGCCCGCTCCGCGTCGCCCAGCATGGCAAACGCCATCACCGCCCAGCAGGCGGCGTGGGTGTACTGGCCGCCGTTCTCCCGGACGCCCGCGGGGTAGCGCGCGATGTAGCCGGGGTCGCGGGGCGCTTCGGCGAGCGGCGGGGTCAATAGCTTGATGATGCCGTTCTGGGCGTCGTAGAGCTGGCTCCACGCGCTGTCCATGGCCCTGCGGCAGCGCTCCCGGTCCAGCCCAGCGGCCACCGCCCAGCACTGGGCGATCAGGTCGATCCGGCAGCCGCCCTCCGACGCGTTGGAACCCAGCGGTTCGCCGCCGTCGTAGTAGGCGCGGCAGTACCAAGCGCCGTCCCACCCGGAGGCTTCCACGGCTTCCTTCAGCCTTGCGGCCATGGTGCGAAGCTCCTCCTTCTGGTCCTCCGGGGCGGTGACGTGCGCGTAGTCCGCCGCCACCACGCTCATGAACTGGCCAAGCCACACGCTCTCGCCGCAATCGCCGCCGACCAGGTTCATGCCGTCGTTCCAGTCGCCCGCGCCCATCAGCGGCATGCCGCGCTCGCCGGTCATCGAGAAGGCCCGGCGCATCGCGCGCATGCAGTGGCCGTCCAGGCTCTCCCGCTGCTGCGATACTTCCGGGGTGCCGTACCAGTCGTCGTCGCCCTCGGGGATTGGCACGTCCACGAGGTAGGGGATTTCCTCCTGGAGTACGCTCGCGTCGCCAGTCTCCCGCACGTAGGCCGCGGCGACGTAGGGGAGGAACAGCAGGTCGTCCGAGATGCGGGTGCGCACGCCCGTGCGCTCCGGGTGCCACCAGTGCATCACGTCGCCCGCCTCGAACTGCCGCCCCGCGCAGGTGATAAGGTGCGCGCGCACCAATTGGGGATCGATGGGGATCAGGGCCAGCATGTCCTGCAGCTGGTCGCGGAAGCCGAACGCGCCGCCCGCCTGGTAGAGCCCCACGCGGCCCCAGACGCGGCCCGCCAGCGCCTGCGCCGGCAGCCAGCGCCCGAGCATCTGGTCAGTCAGCGAGTCGCCCGTCTCCGGCACCACGCGGGACAGTAGGTCCTCCCATTTGTCGCGGGCGCGGTCGAGGCGCGCCTGGGCGTCGCCCCAGGCGGCGAGCGCTTCGTGGCAGCCTTCCCGCATGCCGGACCAGCCCAGCAGCAGCTGCGCTTTTGTTGAACCGCCCGGCGGCAGCGTGACAAACGCGCGGAGGCCCGTGGCGGGGTCGATTTCGAGGCCCTCCGGCGTTCGGCCGTCGCTGCTCAGGAGCGCCGCGAAGCCGAAGCCTTCCATAGCGCCGGAGGCCATCAGAAGTGGCGGATCCGCAAACGAGCAGGTCAGCCGTGCGTCGCCGCTGTCCACGCCCATCAGCCAGTCCACCGACGCGGTCAGCTTGAGCGTACGCGCCAGGCCGCCCGCGTTATGAAGCGTCAGCATCAGGCACTTGACCGGCAGGTCCACGTCCACAAACTGATCGATCGTCCAGCCCAGCGTGCCCGCGCCGGAAATAAAGCGGCTGACGCCCGGCCGGTGCTCCACGCGGAACGGCTGGGCGAGGCCCCGCTGCTCGGGCAGAAGCGACGCGTAGGCGCGGCCGTCGGAAATGGTCAGCCGCTCGCCCTCGCCCTCCCGAAGCGGGTCGTTGGTGAAGGGGGTCAGCCGCGATCCGCGGCTGTTCTTGGCGAAGGTGAACCCGCCGCCCCGCTCGGAGACGAGGGAGCCAAAACCCAGCGCGTTCACCAGAACGTTGCACCAGGGCGCGGGGGTGGGCCGCCCGGGCAGAAGGTCGATCACATAGCCGCCGCGTGCGAAGCCGCCCCAGCCGTTGAACCGTTCCCGAGGCTCTTCGGGCAGCGAGAAGCCGCCTCTAAGCCGCGCGCGGGGCGGTTCCGCCGCCTCCGGCAGCGACCTGAGAAGGCTTCGAAGCGTCGTATCCATCTGTTCTGAGCCGTCGAGGTACGCCGCGGACACCGTCTCAATCAGCGCGCGCTGGGCGGCGGTCAAAGTCGATCCCTCCAGGATAAACGCACCGCCCGGCTCCAGCACCATGTCCGCCAGGTGGCTCGCCGCCACCTGATCGCGCAGCGCGTCGCGCACCGGCTGCTCGTAGTCGTTGCCATAGTCGTTGATGAGCACAAGATCGCACCACACGCCCATCGTGCGGTAGAATTCGTGGGCGCGCAGGGCGTCTTTGACCAGCGGCATCTGCGCGGTGGTGTCCACCTTGACCGAAATCAGCGGCAAGTCGCCGGAGATGCCCAGCGCCCAGAGCCCCGACACATTCAAACGGCAGGACGGCGCCACCGTCGAACGCCGCGGGAACATCATCAGGCGGCTGGCGCGCTGCAGAAGCTGGTGCCTCGCCGGGGTCAGGCCGAGGAAGTCCAGCATGGATCGGGCCTGTGAGCCCGCAAGGAGGAGCGACCTTCTCGCGTCCTCCTGCGCCTGATGGCGGGTGCGCATTTTGGCAAGCGCCTCCTGGTCGTCCGCCATTCCGGCGACAAAAGCCATCTGCCGCCGCGCGCCGGGGGCGAGGGTCAGCTTCACGCGCAGCGCCGCGCAGGGGTTCAGCGTCGCGCCGGAGGCGTTCGAGAACGTCCGGCTCAGGGTTTCGGGGTCGCTCAGCGAGCCTTCGCGGCCGATCAGCTTTTCCAGGTCGATCTCGTGGGAGAGCTTCAGGTCCTCCGCGCCCGAAAGCAGGTAGACAAGCATCGGGTGCTTGCCGCCGCTCCGGGGTTTCCGGGTGAAGACCAGAGCGCCCTCCTCAAAACGCGCGCGTACGAACAGGTTCTGGAACGCGGGATGGGCGCGCATGTCGCCCTCCGCGCAGAGGGCCACCTTGAAGCAACCGGTGACTTCGATGTCCATCGGCTGCGGCGCGTGGCTGGTCAGTTCCAGGCGCTGGATCAGCGCGCCATCCTCCGGCGAGACGCAGGTGGTCATGCGGCATTCCAGTTCTTCGGTCTTGGTGAGCACGGAAACGCTGCCCGCCTCGAAGCGCGCCCGCTGGCTGGCCGCCATGCGCGCGCAGATGCCGCTGGCCGTGAAGGACGTGCGGCGGGATGGGACTTTGACGTGTACCCACACGCCGTCGTCGCCGCCCTCCCGCGCCGTCCAGCGGTTTAAGAGCACGCCCTTCGCCCGCACGAAGCCCGCGCCCGACGCGTTCAAAAACGCGGTGGTGCCGCCGCCGTAGATCAGGTGGGCGTCGGTGGGTGCTCCCGCCGGGCAGCCCGCGTGGGCGCCCTGGCGCGGCCGCTCCTCCTCCGGCTCCGGCTCCGACTGCGCCCTGCGGAACGCGCCGCGGACCGGCTTTTCGCTGAGCAGCAGCGTCAGCGCTTTCACTTCGGGGATGCCGCTGAAGGCTTTGACCAGCGCGTCGCCTGTCAGCTCGTTGCAGATGGCGGCCAGGATCATGCCCTGGTGGTGGGCCATATGGCTCATCACCACCCGATGCGGCTCGCCCTCCGGCAGCCTCATCGGCGCGTAGTCGACGGCTTCATAGAGGCCCATCGGCCCCTGAAAACCCGATCGCTGCATGAATTCGAGGTTTTTCAAGACCGCTTCCCGGTCCACCGGCAGCGCCAGGATCGACGCGTAGGGCGCGATCACCCGCTCAAAGGCGGTCCCCCTGAGCGAAAGGCTCGGAAGGCCGAAGGCGCGGTACTGGTAGTTCATCATCAGGTCAAAGGCGTTGTAGCCCGACTCCGACACGCCCCACGGCGCGCCCAGCGCCCGCTGCGCCGCCACCACCGCCCGCTCGGTGTCCGAGAGCAGCGAGTCGTGCGGCGCGCGGAGGAAGAGAAGCGGCATCAGGTATTCAAACGTCGTGCCACTCCAGGAGATCAGCGCGGCGCTGCGGCCGGAGCGGGCCATGCCGCGGCCCAGCTTCGACCAGTGCTTGAGCGGCACCTGCCTTAGCGCCATCGCGACGAAGCTCAGGATGCGGGACTCGGAGGCCAGGAGGTCGTAGTGGCCGGAGGACAGCGAGCCGTGCTCGGCGTCAAAGCCGATGTAGAAGAGGTTGCGGGACTTGTCGTAGAGCTTGGAAAAGTCCATATCTCTCGCCAGCGCGTCCAGGCGGCGGGAGAGTGCCTCGTCCAGCGGGCGCGTTAGCTGCGCGGCGGTCAGAAGGCACGCAGCGAGGTTCCCGCCGTCCACGCTGGATACGTAGCGGGGCTTCAGCGGCTTCAAAGACCCCGTATCGAACCAGTTGTACAGTTGGCCGTGCCACTTCTCCATGTTCTCCAGCGTTTCCACGGTACGGGCGATGCGGTGCAAAAGCTCCTCGCGCCCGATGAGTTCCATCAGGTGCGCGGAGGCGCAGGACAAAAGATACAGGCCGATGTTCGTGGGCGAGGTGCGCGGCGCCTTGCCCACCGGCGGATCCAGCTGCACGTTGTCCGGCGGCAGGCCCGGCCCGTCCTCGGGCGTCTGCGTCTCAAAAAAATGCCAGGTGGCGCGCGCAAGGCCCATCAATTGATCCCGCTGGATGTCGGACAGTTTCCCTTCTGCCTGCGGCTCGGCGAGGAGCCGCATCCACCCGGGCGCGACCCAGAAGAGTATGGCAAGGGCTGCGGTGGGCAAAAACCACGAAAGGTTGAAAAGTCCCGGCAGCGTGAGCAGCGCGGCCACGCGGGCTGCGACCACCGAAAGATCGCGCTCGCTCGCGCCCTCCGCGTCGGCGGCGGGCACCCATTCGAGGAG
>JAEZHK010000141.1 GCA_023416655.1 Bacillota bacterium | reverse complement strand
TGCGCGACGTGCTGGGCGTGTCGCTGGGCGGCGAAGGCGCCACCGGCGGCGTGCTCGCGCCGGCCGTGATGGAGCGCGCGCTGCTTGACGAGGTCAAGAAGCAGAACGTGATCCGCCAGCTGGCGGACGTTCGCGCTTCCGGCTCCGATGTGGAGATTCCCTTTGCGACCGCCCACACCAAGGCGTATCTGGTTGCCGAGGGCGCGCCGTTCACCGCGTCGAAGCCCGACTTCGACAAGAAGGCCATGAAGGCGTACAAGGTCGGTGCGCTGGCCTACATCACCCATGAGGCGATGCAGGACATGTTCCTCGACATGGAGGCGTGGATTCGCGAGGACTTCGGTACGGCGTTCGCCGATCTGGAGGAGGCTCACTTCCTCACCGGCACCGGCTCGACCATGCCGTCCGGCCTGATCCCGAACGCGGCGCTGGGCGTGACCGCTGCCGCGGCCGCTGCGCTGACCGGGGATGAACTGCTCGACCTGCTCTACTCCGTGAACCAGAAGTACCGCTCCCGCGGCGCTTGGCTCATGAACGACTCGACGGTCCTGAAGCTGCGCAAGCTGAAGGGCAACGACGGCCAGTACCTGTGGCAGCCGTCCATTCAGGACGGCCAGCCCGACCGCCTGCTCTCCCGTCCGCTGTACACTTCGGACACCATGCCGGAGGCGACCGCGGGCAAGGCGGCGGTGCTGTTCGGTGACTTCAAGCGGTACCGCATCCTCGACCGCAAGGGCCTGTACTTCCAGCGCCTGAACGAGATCGCGGCGACCAGCGGTCAGGTGGGCTTCCTCGCCTACCGTCGCTACGACGGCGCGCTCTTGAACACCGACGCGGTGAAGAAGCTGGTCATGAAGGCGACCTGATCCGGGATAACCAACGGCGGCGCGTCCTCAAGGGCGCGCCGCTCTTTGTGAGGTGGTTCGATGACTCCCTGCATGACAGCTGCTGAAATGCGCGACCTGTCGGGCCTGCCGTTTGCGACGGACGCGGAGGTCACCGTGGCGATCATCGCCGCACAGCAGGTGGCCGAGGGCTACCTGAACCGCACGCTGGCGCAGGGCGAGCAGGACGAGACGTTCAGTCTGAACGGCCAGCGTACAGTGCTCCTGCGCGCATATCCGGTCGACTCGCTGGTTTCCGTCACACTTGAGGGCACGGAAGTGGATGGCTGTAAAGTGTCTGAGACGAGCGGCATCCTCTCGCTGCCATGGCATGTGCCGTCCCTTTGGGGGCTGGAATTGCGCGTGCAGTACATCGGCGGCTTCCCATTGGACGCCGTGCCGATGCCCATCAAGGTGGCGTGTGCGCTGATCTGGCGGGCAATCGCCTATGCGAACGACAATAACGGCCAGCAGGTCGTGTCCGAGCGGCTCGACGGCTACTCTGTATCGTATGTGTCGCCGTCGCAGGCGGTGGGCGGGCTGGAACGGCTCGCGCCGGCCGCGGCTGCGCTGCTCTCCCCGTACCGCGGGAAGGCGTGGTGATGCTGTGAATATGGACCTTATGCGTCGGCGTGTTGAGGCGGTCAGCCGACGATTCCCAACCGAGACGGCTGTGTTCACGCGGCCGGTTTTGGACGCCTATAACCAACCGACCGACGAGAGCACGGCGCTCGGCTCCGTGGAATGCTGGCGCATTCCGGGCGCCCGGCCGGACTCGTGGGCTGTCGGACAAGCCGGGCAGGTGTTCGCCGATGATGACGCGCTCTGGGTTTCGGTCATCTGGCGCGCCGATCTTCCCCAGTGGAAGCACGGCGACCTTTGCGCGCTGCCGGACGGCGTGAAACGCACGGTCCGGAACATCCAGAACCGCGGCGACGTCCGCGTGTTCCTCCAGCTCGCGGAGGTGTAGCGCATGGACGGGTTCAAGATCGATACCAGCGACTTCCTCCGGGCGACCGGCGCCGCGAAGGAATTGGTCAAAAAAAACACGCTGCACTATGCGCAGGCGGTCGCATCGGAGGCACAGCGCGCAGCGAAGGCGGACGCGGCATGGGTTGACCGATCCGGAACCGCGCGCCGGAGTTTGACGAGCACAGCCGAGCAGAGCGGCAGTCGGACCACGATTGCCATCGGCGGCAGCGCGCCAAACAAGGCGGCGAACAGCGATTACGACGATTACATGGAAATCCTCGAATTTGGCCATGAATCGCTGTCGAGGAATTTCCCTGATCTGTCTGTCGTTTATCCCACGGCTGAGGCAATCGAGAAGGAGATCCGCGCGGGGTTCGGTGACGCGGCGCTGCGTGGAAGTTTCAGACCGCGGCTTGTTCGCAGCAAGCGGGCGCTGAAGACGCGCCAGCGGAAATTCCGCGAGCGGTACACGAAGAACACGGGCCATCAGCTGAAGCCGAACTCGACGCTTGGAGGGCGGTTGAAATGAACATCCGGGATTCCATGTACACGGCGCTGAAGGGCGCCGGGCAGGCAGTGTTCCTGCCGGGCCAGTTTGACGGGCTGTGCAAGGCGCCGTTCGTCGTGGTGAGCGACGGCGGCACAGTGCCGACCGGCAAGACGACCGGCATCAAGCGGTTTCTGGTCACCGGGTATGTTCCGATTGGCCGGCTGACCGACCTGCGCGCGCTGCTTGCATCCTCGCAGGCCGCGCTGCGCGCCGTGCCGGCGGCAAGGACCACCGGCGAAATCTCACACGAGGAAATCGACGAGGACAGGGCGGCACACTTCGCCAGCATGGAGTATGCGGCGCTGTGCTCGCTCAGATGAAAGGTATGGTGATCTGAATGGCTCTGCTTGAGGGTTTCAACATCGCAAACGTCGAACGCGTGAAGGTCGTAACGGATGAAACGACTCCGAAGACGCACGTGTTCGAGACGGCAAGCTCCGCAACCGCGACGCCGGCCGTGTCCGCCGGTCAGGAGGTTGAGCAGCGCGTGAAGAACGCGATCAAGGGCCTGCTGCGCACGGAGGACATCGTCAAGGGCTACGACATCGATCTGGAAGATCAGCGCGTGATCATGGAAGTGTTCGCGTTGATTGACGGTGGCACGGCCACCGGCGTCGGCGCCGCGTGGACGAAGTACACCGGTCCGGCCGCGGGCGCTTCCGTGACGAGGAAGGGCTTCTCTCTGTTCCTGTACACGTCCGACCGCGACACCGACGGCGGCGCGCTCGCCTTCCACGAGTGGAAGTTTCCCGGCTGCAAGGGTAAGGCCGTGCCGCTGAACTTCTCGGACGGCGCGTTCTCCAGCATGAAGTATTCGATCACGAGCCGCCCGGCGACTGGCGTGGGCGTGATCGAGGTCGAGAAGATTGAGGAACTGCCGGCCGTGACCTGATGGCCGGATGAACCCAGCGGAGCGCCATGCAGGCGCTCCGCTTTTATTTGAGGAGGATCAAATCATGGCAATCACTTCTCTGGACGAGATTCGCGCGGCGAACGCTGCGCAGGAAATCGAGCTTTCAGGCTGGGAGCCGGGCACGTCGTTCCGATGCAAGGCGCGCCGTCCTCGCCTTTTTGAAATGGCCGCAGCCGGCGAGATCCCGAACCCGCTGCTCCCCATCGTGGAGGAGCTTTTCGTGCAGAACTCGGCGGCGCTCGCAAAGCGCAGCGTGCCGGACCAGTCGAAGGCGCTCATTGCGCTGGCCGACATGGCGCTGGTTGAGCCGACGGTGGATGAAATCCACGAAGCCGGCGCCGTGCTGACGGACGATCAGCTTTTGGAGATCTACACCTTCGTTCTCGGAGGTGCGGCCTCTTTGGCCGGATTTCGTGCAGCGGCACGGGGTGCAATTGGCGGTAATGCTCAAGCAAATGGGCGCAAGGCCAAGCGAACTACTCCGGGTGGATGATGAGATCGCCGCGTGGAGTTTGGACGAGGCGGTCTTTGACATTCTGCTCCGGCTGACGCAGAAGCAGAAGCTGCGCCCGGCGAAAACGACGAACAACGCGGCGGTGATCTCAATGCTGAAGGGTGGCGGTAAGCGTGGGGCTTGATGCTGGTAAGGTCGTAGCGTATCTGATGCTGGATACGACGAAGTTTGAGAGCGGCATCGCGACCGGCCGCAGCCTGATGAAGACGCTGCAAAGCGACAGCGCGTCCACGGCGAAAAAGGCGCTCGCCATCGGCGACGCGATGGCGTCCACCGGCAAGCTCATGACGCTGGGCCTGACGGTTCCCATCGTCGGTCTGGGCGCTGCGGCCACCGCTACCTTTGTGTCGTTCGACGACGCCATCCGGCAGGTCACGGCCACGATGGAGGCGTCCGAGGAGGAAACCAAGCGGCTGACCGAGGCGGCGCAGGAGATTGGGCTTACGACGCAATTTTCGGCGACGAAGGCTGCGCAGGCGCTGAACGCGCTCGCCGCGGCGGGCTATGACACTGAGGGTTCCATCGCGGCGCTGCCCACCGTCCTGAAGCTGTCGGCCGCGGCCGGTATCGACCTTGAGGCGGCGGCTGCGATGCTGACCGACAGCATGTCCTCGCTGGGGCTGGGCGTGTCCGACATGAACGGCTACGTAGACCAGCTTGCCAAGGGCGCCAGCGTTTCGAACGCGAGCATCGCGCAGTTGGGCGAGGCGGTCCTGACCGTCGGCGGCACGGCGAAAATCCTCAAGGGCGGCACGGTCGAACTAAACGCAGAACTGGGCATCTTGGCGAACAACGGCTTGAAGGGCGCCGAGGGCGGCACCATGCTCCGTAACGTCATCAATGCGCTGTCTGCGCCGATGGATACTGCTGCCAAGTCGATGAAGAAGTACAAGCTGGAGGCGTTCGACGCGCAGGGGCAATTCCGCGGGCTGAACGACATTTTCACCGACCTTGCAAAGATCATGGACGGCTGGTCCGACCAGAAGCGCGCCGATCTCATGTCGGAACTCTTCAACGTCCGCGACCTGAAGGCCGCGGAGGCGCTCATGGCCGGGACCACCGGCCTCTATGCGAAGTTTGCCAGCGATATTGAAAATTCGGACGGCGCAGCGCAGCGCTTTGCCGATACGCTCTCCGGCGGCTTGAGCGGCGCAATGGACAGGTTGGGGGCAGCAACCGAGGGGTTGGGCATCGAATTCGGCGAGGACCTTGCGCCCAGGGTGATGAGCCTGACGGACTGGGTGACGAACCTGACGCGGAACTGGGCGTCGATGGACGAGGGCATGCAGCAGACGATCCTGACGGTGGCCGGCGTTGCCGCGGCCGTTGGGCCGACGCTGATCGTCATGGGCAAGCTGGTATCCTCCGTCACGGTAATCACGCAGGCGATGTCCGGGCCGGCTGGCTGGATCACGCTGGGCTTGACCGGCGTCGCGGCGCTGGGTGTCGCGCTGGCCGGGCTTCCCCCGCAGATGGACGCGGTGGACGCTGCACTCGCAAAGGTCGATCCGGAGAAGCTGGCCGCGTTCAAGAAGGGGCTTGACTCCGTCGATGTGGACGTGACCGTGAAGGCGAACGCGAAGGTTGAGGCCGGTTCGATCTACGATCAGGTGTACGCGGCGTTGACCGACGGGAAGCCGGACACGGCACAGCAGACGAAGGACCTGAACGCCGAGGTGCAGGGCTATTACGACGCTCTGGTCAAGGACATCAACCTGAACACCGAGACGCAGCTCGCGGGCCTGAAGGAACAGCTTGAGAGCGGCTTCATTACGCTCGAGGAATATCAAACCCGCGCGGACGCGATCACGACCGAGAATGGCGCGTTGGTTTTGAGCGTGCAACAGACCTGTACGGACAGCCTTGCCTATGTGAACGAGATGTCGGGCAAGTCCACGTCGGCGGTGCAGGGTTCGCTGGACGAGTTGGAGGCGCTCAAGCGCCGCGCGGAAGAAACCGCGGCGGCGGTTGCGAAGCTGCTCCAAGAGACGGAATCAGCCGAGGCGCAGCGCGCACAGCGGCTGGTGAAGTCGGGCGTCAAGACCGACGAGGAAACCACCGGGCTTGCGTTCACGACCGCGAAGAACCAGTACAAGCTGGACGTATACGACGCCGAGCAGAACGCAGCCGGTCGCCGGAAGGGCGCCGATCAGCGGTTCGACGAGCAGTCGCAGGGCGTCACCGGCGCGGCGTTGGAAAAGCTGAAGCAGCAGCACGACGCCGAGGTCGCTCAGATCGAGGCCGATCTCGCGGCCGACAAGGCGCGCATTCAGGCGGCGCTCTTGCAAAACCTGAACGAGTTATTCGCCGGTCTTTCCGGTCAGGACGCCGGGCTGCAGGAACAGCTTATGGGTGCGTTTGAAAAGCTGGACCTAGCCGCAGCGCTGCAGGACGCACTCAACAAGGGCGGTCCGGAGGGCGCGGTCGAGAACACGGCGCTCATGGAGCGGCTCGGTAAAATGATGGGGATCGATGATCCGACCACCTACTTTAAGAAGCTGCTCGAAGCCGGCGGGCCGTCTGAACTGAACTCTGAACTGCAGTTTTACATGGGGCAGTTGGTGGAATCCGCGGGCAAGGAAACGGCCGGGCTGGACACGTCCCCGATGGCGACGGCCATGCAGGGCCTGATCGAAGAGGGCCTGCTTGCCGGATTCAATTACGACGCGGCCAGCATGCGGGACAAGCTGGCGCTGGCGCTGGGCGAGATGAATCTCCCGCAGGCGATTGCCGATGCCATGACGCAGCCGACCGCGACGGGCGGCGGCGCGGAGGGCGGAACCGGCGCGCTGGAAGTGCCGCTCAAGGTGACGCCCAAGCCAACGGTGGAGGACGGCGCAGCGGAAAAGGTACAGGGCGTGCTTAGCGATAGCCTTTCGTCGGGCGGCTCAACCGAGGGCAAAGGCTCCGGCACGGGCGGACTTGTCGTGGAGGCGCCGGTCACGGTATCGGCTGCGCCGGTCGCCGAGGAAGGCACCGGGCAGAAGCTGGTAGACGTGCTCGCAGGCGCAATCTCGGCCGCGGTCGGAACAGTCACGACGGCCGGCAACAGCATTTCAAAGGCAGCGGCGACGGCGTTCGGGTCCGAGGTTGCTTCTGCGAGGCTGGCCGGCGTGAACATGGTACAGGGCCTGATCGACGGCGTCACTTCCAAAAGGGCGTCCGTCATCTCGACCTTCGAGGGGATCATCGTGGCCGCGGTTCAGGCGGCGAAGCGGAAGGCGGGCATCGCGTCACCTTCCAAGGTGTTCCGCGGCATCGGCCACAACATCGCGGATTCGTTCGCGCTGGGCGTGGATGACCGCTTGCTATCCTCCCAGAAGACGGTCGAGCGGCTGGTGGGCGTGCCGGCGAACGCTACCAAGAACACGCAGCGCGCGGCTGCGTTTTCCATTGACTACTCCAAGCTGGCGGCGGCGATGGCCAGCCAGCCGGTTAATCTGAATCTGGATGGGAAGGTGCTCGCGCAGGTGACGGCCGCGGACAACACGCGCGCGGTGGCGGAGCGGCAGCGGCGTCTTGACATCGGGAAGGGGCTGGTTTGATGGCTGACATGTCGTTCACTTGGCGCGGCGCTTCCTCTGATTCCTATGGCGTGGTGGTGCGCAGCCTGCCGGCGCCGATCTCCGGCGCGCAGCGGAACACCACCGTGGTGGTCCCTGGGCGGCACGGCGCGCTCCATCTCATGGGGGATGTGCGCGACGAGATTCTGCTGAACATCGAATGCTACCTGCCGTATGAGCAGGGCGTTCCGGTCGCGGACCTGCGCGCCATCATCGGCTGGCTGACGGGCAGCGGGCAGCTTACGCTGTCCGATCAGCCGGGTGTCTTTTTTTATGGGCAGATCCTCGAAGCGGTGAACTTTGAGCCTGTGCTGCCGGGCTATAACGACCGGGTCTTTTCACTGCCGATCTGGGTGAAGCCGCACGCCTACAAGCTGATCGTCAGCGACATTGTGGTGACGGTTTCCGGCTCATCTGTTTCCAATCCATGCACGGCGGAGTCGGAGCCGGAGATCACCGTGACCGGTTCCGGCGACATTACGCTGGTCATCGGCAGTTACGTGGTGGAACTGGACGCCGTGGACGGGAAGATCACGCTGGATTGCGGTGCGCGCCTTGCACACAAGGACGGCGTGCTGGCCGGCTCGAAGGTGGACCTATCCGAGTGGCCGGTCCTCCTGCCGGGCGCGAACGTGATTTCATGGACGGGCATCGTGTCCTCGGTCACGATCAGCCCGCGCTGGCGCTGGATTTGACGGAGGTGGTGACATGGGGAACGTCTACGTATATGAGGCGAATGCGACGGATTTCGCGTGCATCGGGCTGGTCGGCGCGCTTGAGCCGACCGAGTGCCGGCACGAGGAGGTCGGCAACGGCGCGAGCGAACTGACGCTGGTCCATCCTGTGGATGAATGGGGCCGGTACGCTGCGCTCCTCCCTGACCGTATCCTCCGGGCACCGATCCCTGTACGAACCTGTCCGGAGATCGTCGACGGCACAGTCGTCACCACGTTTGAGATCTGGAGCATCCTGCCGACCGCGACAAAGGGGCAGCGGTACGTCTATTCGAAGAAGTCGGGCGGCGTCAAGAAGTCGAAGTCGCCGCTCAAGGCGGGGACGCGCGTGCTGGTCACGCTAAAAGACGAAGCCTTGGGCCGCTACAAGATCCGGTATGGCGGCTCCATCATCAACGGGAGGGTCGGAAGGCCGGTCATGTCGGGCGGCACATCCGGCTGGATCGCGAAGGCGGCGCTGAGGTATGAGACGCCTGAATCGGCGCCGGCGACGCCGGCCGGCATCGAGCAGGCCATGCCTGCGTGGCCGATCCGGGACCAGCTTTTCCGCATCACGGAGGTCAAGAAGAGCGAATCCGGGAAGAGCGTCAGCGTCACCGCGCTGCGCCTTTTTTATGACCTGCGCGGGAACCTGACGAACTACAAGAACACGGGGTCGGTGGGGGCAAAGGAATCGCTCATCAAGATCAAGGAATTCCTCACCGTGGCGACGGATTTCGATTTTTATACGGACATCGTCGGCACGCGCACCGGTATCAATTGGACGCGGATTAATCCGGTCCGGGCGCTGCTCGAAGATAAGACGGGCTTCTGCGCGCTGTGGGGCGCACAGTTGGTCCGCGATGACTGGGAGGTCTACCTTCTGTCAAAGGCGGGCCTTGACCGCGGCGTGCGCATCGAGTACGCGAAGAACCTGACCGGCGTGGATTGTGTGGAAAACGTCGAGGACGTGATCACGCGGATTATTCCCGTCGGGCAAACAAAGACGGGCGCGGAGCTTCTGCTCGACGGCACGATCTGGGTGGACTCGCCGCACGCGTCCGATTACGCGGCGCCGCACATCTACTACCTGAAGTGTGACGGCTGCAAGGTCAGCGATTCCGTTCCGGCGGCGCTCGCACGCGCGCGGATGCGCGCTCAGGCACAGGCAATGTTTGATAAGGGCTGCGACCTGCCGGCGATCAGCGTTTCCATCGACTTTGTAAGTCTGGGCGATACCGAGGAGTACGCACAGTACCGCGCGCTGGAAGGCGTGTTCCTGTTCGACGTGGTGCGCGTACACCATCCGAAGCTGGGCATCGACCTGAAAGCGGAAGTCGTGCGGCATGTCTGGGATTGCCTGAACGACCGGGTGCTGGCGGTGGAGCTTGGCTCTGCGACCGGCGATCTCACGACCGCGGCGTCTGCCCAGGCAATGGTCGAGGCGCGGCTCGCGGCGCTGCAGGACGACATGAACGAGGTCGTGGGCCTGCGCTTGGAGATCGACTCGACGGGCGACGCGCTGGGCGCCGGCATCGCTTCGACCACACTGACGGCGCGCGTATGGCGCGGGGCCGTCGATGCGACGGACGAATTTGACGCGGGCCTGTTCAAGTGGACGCGCCTGTCCACCAATGCTACGGCCGATACGGCGTGGAACGCGGCGCACAGCGGCATGAAGTCGGTCACGCTGACGCGCGCGGCGGACGGCATCACCGCGACCTATCAATTTGATCTCGTGGGGGTGAGCCTGTGAGCGTAGCACCTGCCCGGCGCACGGTGGTATTCAATAACCCAATCATCGAGAGCGCCACCGAGCCGGCGAACCCGACCGACGGGATGTACTGGCGGAACACGGAAACCAATGTACTGAAGGTCTGGCGCGCCGGCTCCGGCGGCGACGCTGGCTCGTGGGAAACCGTCGCGGACTACTCCGGCGCGGCGTCCATGATCGACGATCTGATGCAGGGGACCATCCAGAACACCGACTTCCAGACCGTGATGGTGAACGCCGGCGTGCTGGGCGAACTGGCCAAGCAGGAGAAGCAGGACCTGCTCGACAACCTTGCGAAGTCGATGGCCTTTGCGCAGGACGGTCTGACCATCACTAGCCTGAGTGGGAAGTCCGCGGCACGGCTCGGAACCCAGCAGCTTGAATTCCTCGCCGGGCTGGGCGCGGACGCCATCGCGGTTGCGGTGTTTGGCCTGCTCCAGACGATCACGGCGGCGTACCTGCAGGTGGGCCAGTCCTCGCAATCACCACGGCTGCGTCTGGGCGAGGTCATCTTCGAGTACACGGCGGCGACCGGGAATCTGACTTGCAGGAGGGCGTGATGGGATGCCAACGGTAACGCTTTTGAATTCGACCGGGACGCGCTGGGGAACGTCCAGCTATGGCAACTCCAGCAGCCCGTTCACGCTTGGCCGGACGGCCGACTATACCTGCAAGGGCCGCGTGGGCTTCGCCGCGCTGAACCCGTCCTGGTACATCAAGTCGATCAAGCTGTACATGAACCGAACGGACGGGTACGCCGGGCGGACGCTGAAGCTGGGCGCAAATGCGGACCCTGATTATGCGGACCGCGGGACCGTGGATTTTTCGCTGAACATCTACGCCGGATCAGGGACCGGCGCGAAGTCGTGGGACCTGACCGCGTACAAGGCGATCCTGCAGGGGTACACCGGAACGTGGTACCTGCATTTCGATCATGGCTCCGGTGATTCGTCCTACTCCGAGTGGACGGCCGGCTCCGGCAGCAGTGCGCCGCGTCTGGTTGTCGAGTACGAGGAGGCGACGCTGTCCGTTCCGGGCGGCGCGTTCACCATCGGCTCGCCGTCCACGATCACGGTCGGCACGACGGGCAGCGGCCTGACGCACAAGGTGTCATACTCCATCGGGGCGTCCAGTGGCGCGCTGAATGGCGGGGCCGCGGTGAACGCTGGCGGCACGATGAGTTGGACGCCGGCCACGACGCTTGCAAACGAGATCCGGGACGGCATGGTTGGCACGGTCCGGCTGAAGCTCGAATCGTATCTGGGCGGCGTGCTTTCCTCTACGATCCTGCTCGATTACCCGCTGAATGTGCCGGCGTCGTATCTGCCGGTCATCAACAGCGGGAGCACGACGTTCACGCTTCATAACCCGGCGGGCGACACCATTGGCGTCTACGTGCAGGGGCGGAGCAAGGCGGTCTGCGCGATCAACGTGACGACGAGCTACGGCGCGCCCATCGTGCAGTACAAGCTGACCATCGGCGGCAGGACGTACACGGTTCCGGCCGGCGCGACGCCGGTCAATCCCTTCTCTATCACGACGGACGCGCTCACGGCGACCGGCGCGCTGACGGCGGTCATTGAGGTCACGGATTCCCGCGGCCAGAAGGCGACGCTGACGCGGACGTCGGCGGTCACGGTGAATTCGTACTTCGCGCCGATGGTGACGGGGCTTTCGCTCACGCGCGCGCTGTCCGACCAGTCGCCGTCCAACGAGGGGACGTACATCAAGTTTACGCTGACCTGCGTCTTTGCCGCGATTGCGAACAAGAACACGAAGTCCGGCTCGATCAAGTTCAAGGCGTCTGGCGGCTCGTATTCCGCGGCGATCTCGCTGGATGCGGCAATGGCATCGGCGGGCGCGACAGCGTACTCCTTCACGATCACGGGCGTGATTGGCAGCGGGGCTATCGGCTCCGGCGGCTATGTCGTTTCGGTATCGCTGACGGACAAGTACACGGCGGCGCCGGAAGTGCTCGCCGAACTGCCGAGCAAGAAGATCCTTTTCGACCTGCATTTCTCCGGCGAGGGCGTCGCCATCGGCAAGGTGGCAACGACCGCGAGCCTGTTCGACGTGGGGCTGGACTCCCGCTTTGACGGCGTCGTGTCGCTGGGCGAAAGCGGCCAGTATGGGAACGCGAACCTGTTCCCGAACGTTGGAATGCTTACGGACTCGTCAGGGTGGTCGCTCACCACAAACGTCACGCGGGATACCACTCGCACGCTCATGGGCTGCAATTCAGCCAAGTCCATGCAAAGCGGCAATGCTTCCGACGTGTGGCGTGGCGGCGGCGGAACGAACTACGCCTGCGCTCCGGGCGACGTGATCAGCCATTCGATGTACGTCTGGATCGATGACTACACGACGTTCGGAGGCGGTCAGCTAAGTGTGAACACCGAGTTTCGGAACAGCAGCGGGTCGGTCGTTCAGTATAACCCCAGGTCGATCATTCCGAACGCATCGCATAACGGGAAGTGGACGCGCCTCTCGGTTGACGGCGCGGTTGCACCGGCCGGCACGGCATACTGGGCTTTCCGGTTCTATGTTGTGCGCAACGGCACGGCGTGGTTCGCCTGTCCGAAGGTGGAGAAGGGACCGTTGGCGACGGAGTTTGTGGCGAACGTCGCGGGCGACGTGAACTTCAAGGGCGCAGTCGGCTTCGCCGATCCCGCGGCCGTACGGGCGGCGCTGGGCGTGCAATCAGGGAACGTCGCGACCACTCTGCCGAGCAACGGCACGCGGTCCGGCTCTGTCACGTTTGGGACTCCTTATGTGAATCCTCCCGACGTGGTGCTCTCGCTAAGCGGCATTGCAGGAAGCTATGACCGGCCCATGAAGCTCGCGACGATCTCTGTCACGAATACCGGGTTTACGTGGGAGCTTACGTACGCAGCCAGCGGTAACAATGCGTGCAAGGTTTGCTGGATCGCGATTGGGGTCTAGTCGCCGCGGTTGTGCAAGGGATCAAGGTTCTATGCGCCGAGTGGCGCTATCTGTCTGAGACCGGAGCAATCTTGGAAGGAGTGGAATTATGGTTGACGGCATGCATGCCAGATCGGGGCGCTATATCGGCGCTGACGGCAATGTTTACAATCTCGTGGATTTGATGGGGGCAGGCGCGACGCCCGTCGGCGCGGCAGGGGCTGGCGATTTGGAGGAGATGTCGCCAAACACCGGACAAATTATCGGTGAGGACGGGAAGATCTACAACATCGTTGACTTGATCATCGCTTTTCGGGCCAGCCAAGATGCGCAATTGACCTCAAAGGCGAAGGCCGCTGATGTGATGCACAAACTGATCAGCCGCACCATTGCCGCAGGCGAAAACGTCGCCGCGATCACATGGACACAGGACGATGCGGGGAACGCATTGGCGCTGGAAGAAGCGGAGGTCAGGATTATTGTTCCCGCAAACGCTCTGACCATTGGAGCACTTGGCTTTATTGGGCTGCGCATCAACGGCATATCGACCGGGTACTTCGGCAGCGCATCCGACAACGCCGTAAGTGCCGAGCTTGCGTATGTGCGCTCACTATTTGGTATGGGCATGATGCGTATCAAGCGGGATGGCGGCTATTACATCCTGTTCGCGGACATCAGTTCATCCGACGGCACGACACGCACCGCGGCATCCAGATACCAGGCCGTCGCATCCGGGGCGAAAATCACATCGCTGTATGTGTACGCGGGATCGGGACTGTCGGCATTTCCCGCTGGTACATCAATTGAAATTTCCGGGAGGGCTTAATGATGGAACGGCCTAACATTATGTACAATGGCATCGTTCGCCTCATGACGGATGACGAATTCGCTCAATATCAAATGGATATGGCTATCGTTCAGCCCGTTGATGAGTAATTGACCCCTATTGCGTAGCGACCATGCGCCTGGCAGGGCGCAAATTTTATGCCCGCATTCCGGGCAGAAGGGTGGTACATATGAGTTTCACGGACATCGCAAAGGGCGCGCGGGATTGGGCGCTCAAGAAGCTGGGCTGCAGGTACTCTCAGGCGAAGCGCACGCAGGAGACCATCTTCGACTGCTCGTCGCTCGTCGCTCGCGCGTACAGCGCAATGGGCAAGGCGTGGAAGTATGGCGGCAGGGTCCCGACCAGCAACAACGAGGTCTATGACGATGACTTCGAACTGCTCTGGCCGGCGACCTACGCCGAGATCGGGAAGAAGCTGGGCGGCTCGTCCGTGATCGCCAAGGCGAACCAGCCGGGCGATCTGCAGTTCCTGAACACCATGAAGACCAGCCGGCCGAACAAGATCACGCACGTCACGATGGTGGCGTCCGCGTCGAAGATCGTGCATGCCCGCGGCACGGCGTACGGCGTCCGGATGGACAGCCTGACGCACTACGCTGGGAAGGTGTGCGCAGTGGTTCGGTACAATCCGGCGTGCGATCTCGTGGTTGGCCACAGGGGCTACCGCACGGCCGCGCTGCAGAAGGCGCTCAACGCCAAGGGCGGGGCTGATCTGAGCGGTGATGGCGAGTTTGGCCTGAAGACGCAGGCGGCGCTCAAGGCGTACCAGAAGGCGGCGGGCCTGCCTGTGACCGGGATTGGCGATGCGGCGACGCGCGCCGCGCTGGGCCTTGCGCCCGCGGTGGTAAAGCCCACCGAGCCGACGAAGCCGGAGCAGCCTGCGCAGTCGGGCGGCGTCCGCGTTACCGGCGGTGAGGTCAATGTGCGCACTGGTCCGGGGACGGGCTTCGACTCGGTCAAGGTGGTCAAGAAAGGCGCGCTGCTCGCGCTGATCGAAGCGTCCGGCTGGCGTCCGGTCCTGATCGACGGCGACGTGTACTGGATCAGTGCGGAATATACGGAGGTGGTCTAAGATGATGGAGAAGATCGTGCGGTGGATGAGTTGGGACTCGGTTCGTAATTGGTGCGCCGGGGCGGGCGGTATGCTACTCGGTCTGGCGGGAGGTTGGGATGCGCTCATGAAGGTGCTCGTGGTGTGCATGGCCGTCGATTACGCCACCGGCGTGATCAACGCGATCCGGGAGCGGAAGCTGTCCTCGAAGGTCGGCTTTGTGGGCATCCTCCGGAAGCTGACCATCTTCGGGGTTGTGATCGTCGCAGCGCAGGTCGATGCGGCGATGGGCCTGAACGCTGTATGCCGGACGGCCGCAATTGCCTTCTACACGGCGAATGAGGCCATCTCTGTACTGGAGAACGCGTCCGCCATCGGGCTTGGGCTTCCGCCGAAGCTGGTTGATGTGCTCGGTCAGTTGAAGTCTGGGGGAGGGAAGGATTCGATGAACTCGGTTGATAACACCAAAGATTCTGATGGAACTGGAGCATTATGACGCACTGAAATCCCCCTGCTAGCCTACGTGCTGGCGGGGGGATTTTTCAATCTTGATGTGTCGCTGGATCAAAACAAAAGGCCCGCGCTTTAATTACTTACCGGAAACAAGCACATCAGGCTTCGCCAGCATTCTGTTGTGTATCTCACTGACCATATGCGCAACAGATGGCAGTTGGGCGATAGTCTTCTCCACTTTTGACAGTCGGTTGTCGGAAATAATTGATATCCTGTCGAGTGTCTCCAGGGTCTTATCGAACCCCAGTAGTTGATTTTCTACGCCGGATAGCCGATCATCGATATGGATCATCTGCTCATTCATCGTCTTGAGCAAGGATAGGATCTCGGTCTCTTTCGACATCTCTCCCTCAAATCTGCAAGCCTATGAAGCCATGCTACTCCCTAGTGCTATAATAGCACTTCAATAATATAATAACAAGCGATTTACAATCTTTATTTTGGCGAGTAAAAAAGTTACTGCCTTGCTGCTCCTAATTTCAAAGGCAGCAGAAGCGCAGATCGACGTGGCGATGGGCCTGAACGCTGTGTGCCGGACGGCCGCGATTGCCTTCTACACGGCGAATGAGGCCATCAGCGTACTGGAGAACGCGTCCGCCATCGGGCTGGGGCTTCCGCCTAAGCTGGTTGATGTGCTCGGCCAGTTGAAGGCTGGGGGAGGGAAGGCAGGAGATTCGACTGATATCGAAATGAACGACGACTCTCACGGCAGTGCAACTGGGTCCTAAGTGTATTGCTTCACACATTTGGCAAGTAAAACCATTGAGATTCAGGGGGGGGTGAAACGCCAAAGGTTTGGATTAATGCATGTAAGGCGTGCTCGCTGGAACTTACCAGAAAACATTCGACACCCTTTTCAGTTGGATATTCGTGGTCTTCTCTTTTGTTAAATTGTAAAATTTGTGGAACGCGCGCAAAAATGATTGACACACATAAAATATACGGTAAAATCTTATTAAGATTTGTGCGTTAATTTGTCGAGGAGGCATGGATATGGCTTATAAGAATAAAACCTACGTTGCATTTGACGGCGACAATGATATCAGATATTATAATCTGATGAGAGCATGGAAGCAGAATGATAATACTACCTTTAATTTTTACGATGCACATGATATAAATACGGCAAGAGATACGAGCACTGAGGAAACCATAAAAACCCGTTTGCTGGAAAGAATGGCGAATAGCAAGGTCTTTGTTTTACTTGTAGGAGAAAAAACGAAGTACTTGTATAAGTTTGTTAAGTGGGAGATTGAACACGCAATTAAGCTAAACTTGCCAATAATTGTTGTGAACATCAACAAGCTGCGCCAGTGTGATACGGAGCGTTGCCCATCAGTAGCCGCGGGAACTCTGGCGGTGCATATCCCTTTCAATGAAAAGATAATGCAGTACGCTTTGGAAAATTGGCCGCAATCGCATTATGAGTATCGGGCTAAAGGGGAAGCGGGTCCCTACCTTTATAAAGATTCAGCTTATAAGGAGCTGGGTTTGTGATAAAAAAGCCGGTTCTAAAAGTTGGAGCATTTGACCGGAAACTCATGCGCCAATACTATGATGCTCTAGGGACGGCGGGGCTTGTAGCCTCTATTGCGATACTCTTCGCTGACCCTAGTGCAGGCGCTCCGGTTTATATCGGAATCGTAGCTTTGGTGTTGTTTGTAATTGCGTGTGTAATGTTGTGGATTAGGGCTAATACTATTAAAGGTATTAGCCTAAGTGTCGGCAATTCGGAAATTGAAGTTAAATTCGGAGATCTTTTTGCTGAGGATGGACTAAAGGTTATCGCTTTCAATGAATATTTTGATACGTTAGTTGATGATGTGATTATTTCGAAAAGATCTATGAATGGTCAGTTCATTGAGAAATTCGTAAAAGACATACATGATTTGGATTCGGAAATGGAAAAGTACCAAAGGCTAAGGGAGAGAATAGTTGGTACAAATCCCGAAAGGCAATCTGGAAAATTGACAAAATATAAAATCGGTAGCCTTTTTCCGTATGGAGAATACTTGCTTACTGCATTTTCGAAGTTCGATAAAGACAATCGAGCATATTTGTACATGAAAGATTATTTGGGGTTCTTGATTGAGTTCTGGAATGAAATTGACGTTGTATATGCTGGTAGGACTGTGGCGATTCCATTGATGGGTTCAGGGATAACAAGGTTTAAAGATTACGAGGACATATCGGAGCAAGAGCTGGTGGAATTGATTGTAATATCTTTTAAATTAAGTCGCGTAAAATTCCAGTATCCATCAAAAGCGAAACTGATTATTGGATGGGACAAGAAGAACAAGATCAACTTATTTAAGCTCACTGATATATGTAAAGTGCTGTGATCAAACGACCGAGCAACAATGAGATTTCCGAAAGAGGTCTCTTGCCAGTAGGCGGATGCTCTTCTAGCGGCGAAGCTCCCACCCACCTTTCCACCCACTTTGCACTTTAGGATCATAGAGGTGTTGTTAGGTTCGTCGCTGGCTGGGCGCGGCTGTTCTGGAGGCTTTGTTGAAATTGCAAGTCGAGCGGTTTTGATGGCGTTTCCGGGTACCCGCGAAGGTACCCGTTTGCGCTTACACTATTCTTTATCGGGTGTGCAGAATAGCTTATTTTTGCCGGAGAAGATGCAGTTTTCTTTATGCGGTGTACACAAAAGTGCACCCTCGGCTGTGGTTCGAATCCCCTATGCTACACCAAATCAAAAGGGACTCGACCGCAAGGGTTGAGTCCTTTTCCGTACCTACCGGGGCTATAAGGCATGGGGCATTTTTTCTGTTGGCTACTCTATTGAACGGTAGTGAAGATGAACAACGCCGCTTCGGAAGCGACTCTCACCGAGCAGCTCGAGCCGCATGCGGAGGTTGTCCGGCAATGCCCGCTTACCCCCACCCAAGACGATCGGATTAACAAGCAGATGACACTCATCGATTAATCCAGCGCTCATCGCCTGCCCGGCAAGCTCGGGGCCGCCAATCGTAATGTCGGCTTCTGAAGACTCTTTCAGCCTCCGAATCGCATCGGGATCGAATTCGCGCTCGATCCGGGTCCTTGCGCTTGAAACCACCTGAAGCGTCCCGGAATACACGATCTTCTCAGCAGCTCGCCAGATCTGCGCGAATTCTCGCATTGCCTTCGGTTGATGATCGCCTTTTTTGGCGCTCGCGGTCTCCCAGTACACCATAGACTCATACATTCGGCGTCCGTATAGATAAGTGCCAATCGGCCGCTGGAAGTCAGTCCAGAACGCAAACTCCTCGTCATCGGAGATCGACCACTCAAGATTGCCGCGATCGTCCTCCGTGTAACCGTCCAAAGATACGTTAATAGGGTAGATCAGTTTAGCCATTTCAATGCCGTCCTCCGATTTTCAGTTTCCAACCCCAAGACCCGGTCATTCTGAAGTGGAAGCAAAAACATCCATTACAATATTAACCGCCGTACACCATGATTGACCCGACTATGTGCGTTAAATTGCATATCCGACCAAAGATCCATAAATTCGCCCGACACTGGATGGAAAGTCAGGCCGTTTCGTCCGTCTCGATTTTCTTTCTCGATGCTGCGTTGCAGTCCGGGAGGTTCTATACTGATATTGGTCCATTCGAACCATTCAAGGAAGAGATGATATCATGGATTTTGCTGAACAAATTGATATTGGGTGGTGAGAAAGGCATGAAGGCATCGGAGTCATTCAATGGCGATGCAGCAGGGTGAATGACAAATCGCCATGCTATTTGCCCGCACCCAAACCGTCCGTTTGCACCCGACGAGGCGCGGTTGCACCCAGAGGTCCAGGTACCCCATACTTCGATTGTATAAGAGTTGACGCCCTTTTCCAAGACAGACTGGGGCCGGAAGGATCGGTTCCTTTTTACATTCAAAAACACATAGAAAAATTAGAGTGCCGACAAGTTGTAAACACTTCTTGACATTTGTGTAACTTTTGGCTATAATTGCCATTATATGGCTGCGATATCCGAATGATTTGGGAGGTGTTTTTTCATGACTCGACGGTGGTTTACCCTGGTACTGGTGCTTGCGCTGCTCGCGTCCGTCTTTTCGATGGGTGCATCGGCGCAAGGCGTGGTGCGCAAAGGCTTTCCCGTACTGACTTTTGTGCCCGCGAATACGACCATTGCCGCGGATGCCGAGGGGCTTGATTTCACCAACAAGTTGTTGGGCGAGTTTAAAGTAGATGGGAACTCGACTTTGTCAAGCGCAGACAAAACCGCCCTTGCTTTGGGCATCACGAAGAATTCCCTGATCTACGAAGAAACCGCGTCGACGAATGATCTTCTCCTTGCCATCCAAATTACCGACAACAAGCTGTACGCGAGCTTCAAGTCGCCGACAGCCGCCAGCGGCAAGGCCGAACTGCCGATCAGGTTTGTGGATGGACTGACGCTCTCCGGCTATGTGACGACTTCCCTTTCCGGGCAGCAGATCGCGATGGTCAGTGTGTACACCGCTGTTTCGACTGTGGAACTGGACACAACTGCGCACACCTTCAATGGCTTGGTTGCGCCCAAGACCCTGACCGCGACGGTCAACGCGGACGGCAAGACCGCCGCGGACGTCGAGGTTGTCTGGTCGAGCAGCGCACCCGGGATCGTCAAGGCCGAAACAGTCCCCGGGGAGCCCAGTCAGCAGACGATCACGCCGCTCGCCGAGGGCAAGGCGACCATCACGGTTATCGCAAAGAACGCGGCCGGTACCGCGAGCGCCACGTGTGAGGTGACGGTTTCCAAGGTCAATTCGACGGGCGTCACCATAACCGGTTTTGATGAGAATACGACGGTGGGAGAGCGCGTGCAGTTGACCGCGGAGATTTCCGGCACGGCCAACACCGACACCGTGAAATCCTGGTCGAGCAGCAATGAGGAAGTTGCCACCATTGACGGTAGTGGCGTGCTCACCGCCATTTCCGAAGGTCTCACGGTCATCTCCGTTACCACGAACTACGGGCGCACCCATGCCCCTTCGGTGCGGGTCTACGCGTCGACGGGCAAGGCAAGCAATCCGACTTATTCGCTGTCAGGCGAGCTGTCAAGGCCCGGCGCGGCGGTCGGGATTGCGACCACCACGGTAGGCGCAAAGGTTTACTACACCATGACCGACAATGGTGCGGCGCCCGCGGCGCTGACGGCCGCGAATGCCGCGGCGGTCGGCACATTGTATGCTGGTCCCATTGCGCTGCCGGAGAACAAGACGTACAAGTTTAATGCGATCGCGGTCAAGGGTTCCACGGCCAGCGGGCAGGTTGCGCAGCAGTATACCGTTGATATCGCCGTGACCGGCTTCACCTTGGACAAGACGGCGGTTACGGTAAGCGGCAAGGCCGAAGTCGTGCTGACCGCGAGCGTAGTTCCGGCCAGCGCCAACGTCAAGCGCATAGATTGGACGCCCGGCGCGGCCAATGAGAGCGTATCCAAGGTTGAAACGTCGGCCGACGGCAAAATCTTCAAGCTCACGACCACCGGCGTTTCGGATGTAAAGGCGGAAGCGACCGTGACCTACGGCAACACGCCCGCCACCCGAAAGGCCAGTTGCAGGATTACCGTCAACCAGGTTCGCGAGACCGGCGTGAGCGCTTCTCCCGCGACGCTTTCCATCCCGGCCGGTCGGACGGCGGTATTGAAGGCGGTCGTCGTCCCGTCCAACGCAACTTATGAGAAGGTAAACTTCTACTTCAACAAAGATACCACGGCCATTCAGGTTGCGGGCGCAACGGGCGGCGTCGTGGAGGATCGGGATTCCATCGTCATCGAAGCCAGGGACACTGGGGAAGGCAAGACTGAAACCATAACCCTGGTCACGAAAAATGGCCTGCGCGCCACCTGCGCGGTGACGGTGACGGCATCCAGCAGCAAGGTAGCGGCGCCCGTTTTCGACAAACCGGATGGAACCGTGTTCACCAAGACGGGCGCGTCGGACCGCACGGTCGTTCTCACTAGCGCGACCAAGGATGCCGTCTTCGCCTACACGGTCAATGGCAAGCCGGGCACCGGCTCCGACATCGTGATTCCTGAGAACACGACCGCGGTCGTTGTGGCGTGGGCCACAAAGAGCGGCCTTCAGAAGAGCAACACGGTGACGGCGACATTTTCAAGCGCCACCGCCGTGACGGGCATCGATCTGGGCGGCGTCATTACCATGAACGGCAAGGACACGAGCGAGCTTACGGCGACGCTGAACCCGACCACCGCCAAGAACAAGGCGATTTCCTGGCAGAGCAACGATACCACCGTCGCCACGGTCGCGCAGGTGGCGGGCGCGGGCAATGAGCTCAAAGCGGTCATCACCGCGAAAAAGCCGGGCACCGCGATGATCTCGGCGACCACGGCGGACGGCGGCCGTACGGACTCCGTGACGGTGACCGTGAACGCGGTCGTGCTCGACAGCGTCGAGATTCATGACGGTTCCGGGGACGTAGGCGATACGCTCACGATCAATAGCGGCGAAGCGCTGCAGCTGTCGGCGATCGGCAAAAGCGGTTCCTCTGAAGTCAAGCCCTTTGCCACGCCGATCTGGACGAGCAGCGACAACACGGTTGCGACAGTGGATACTACCGGCCGCGTGGTCGTGCCCGAGACTGCCGACCCGGCGAAGACGGCGGTCATCACCGTGACGCTGGACGGTAAGTCAGACACCGTGACGATCCAGCCCGGCGAGAAACCTGCGAAGGTCGCGGATCTGAAGCTTGATGTGGCCGCGGGTACGTACAACGCGGAGATCACCGTCAAGGCGGCGACGGCCACCAATGGCGCGTCGGTTTACTATACGATCAACGGCAGCGAGCCGAGCGCCAGCAGCACACCTTTCCCAAGCGCCGGCGTCAAGCTGAGCACGGATACCACGCTGCGCGCGGTCGCCATCAAGGCCTCGATGGATCCCGCCTTTGCGACGGCAGCTTACGAGTTCGACATCGCGGTCGAAGAAGTCAGGATGGAGAAGACCAGCCTGACCCTCACCAAGGGCGAGACCGAAACATTGAAGGCGACTGTCACCCCGGACAACGCGACCAACGCGGAAATCGCTTGGAGCGTTGATAACACGGCCCTCGCGGCGATTGACATTAGGACCGGTGTGCTGACGGCGAAAGGCGTTGGGGAAGTCACGGTGACCGCAACGGCCGGTTCAGAGTCCGCCACGTGCGCAGTGAAGATTGTGGACGTCGAGGCGACCGCCATCGCGCTCGCGCCCTCGGCGACGACCCTTACGATCCGGGAGAGCAAGCAATTGACCGCCCTTCTGCAGCCCGACGGCCTGGTTGGCAAAACCGTTTCCTGGAATTCCAGCGATGAGTTCGTCGCCAGCGTTTCGGATGGGGGTCTCGTCACCGCCCGCAAGGCGGGGACCGCCACCATCACGGCGACGGTGGATGGCGTTCACGCGACCGCGGCCATTACGGTCGAGGCGGCGCCCTCCACCATCCCCGCGGAACCCAAGAAGGAAGTCACCTTTGCCCCCGTCAAGGCGTTTACGGTCATCGAGGGCGGCTCGCTGTCCAAGGTGCTCGGCAAGCTCCAGCCCGGCGAAGGCGAAACGATGGATCAGATCAGATACTACTGCAACATCGCCTTTGAGAAATTCAGCGCTCCGGACAAATCCACCGGTATGACCGACCCGACGTTTGACGTGGCCAAGGACGGCACGGTGACGCTCAATATCTCAAACGTAGGCGATACCACGACCGCATTCAGCTATGACTGGGCGTTGACCGCGAAATCGATCTCCGGCTTTACGCCCAGCGCCGCCCTGATGAACAGCGGGCGCACCATCTCCGGCAACCAGTTGAATGTGGTCAAGAAGCCAAAGACGATCAACTTCACCGGAACCACCGTCGCGGCCTTTGAAATGAAGGGGAGCGAGAAGAAGGACGTCGTGGTCGGCAAGATTGACAACTACGCCGACTTCGGTGCGACCAAGGTTGCCGTCAAGCAAGCGGTATCCGGTGTGAGCAAGGGCGCAACCGCGACCATTGCAACCGACGGAACCGTGACCGTGTCGCTAAGCGGGCTTTCCAAGGGCGTGTACACCATCGTCGTCACGCTGACGGCTGCGGACTGCGCCTCCGTGAATACCGCCGGCTTCAAGGTCACCGTGACGCAGGACCCGACACCCCCGCAGAAAAAGATCGCCGTCGATACCGCGACCAAGGTGGTCCTGTCGAGCTATAAGAATCGCCCGGTGTACATCGTGAACCTGACCGACAAGAATATTACCTTCAGCGTTCCGGACTACACCGTGACCAGCTGGAAGTCCAATCAGTCGAAGCTCATGTCGATCAACGCGGACGGCGTCGCCACCCTGAAGAAGGGCGGCACCACCCGCATCACGGTGTCCGCGAGGCTGAGCGACGGCACCACCGTTTCTCACCTGGTCGTGATCCGCAAGGTCGCCACCTCGCTTATGCTTCAGTACAAGCAGGGCAAGAAATGGGTAACCTTCGGCGACACCCCCGTGAACCTGATCAAGGGGAAGAAGCTGGCCGTCCGCGTGGTTGCGCTCCCGAGCGGCGCCGCGATCTTCGCCACCCAGAGGTGGAAGGGCGACAATACCGCGGCTACCTACAAAAGCAACTACATCACCGCCCGCAGTGTCGGGCTGACCACCTTCCAGTACGTGCTTGACAACGGCTTTACAGCCACCGCCAAGATCAACGTGGTTGTGAAGGGCATCAAGGGCGTCAATGAACCGCTTGCGCCGCTGCCCACGGAGCCCGCGCCCACCGAGCCCGCGCCTGCTGAACTCGCACCCACCGAACCCGCTCCCACCGAGCCCGAACCCCAGACAACCGGCGCGGCCGACGCGATTGCGAGCGAAGAAATCGCAAAGAACGAGGCGGTCGAAGCCAAATAGTTTGGGAACAGAGGCCCACCAGGCCCCAGCCGATGTGCGGGGGCCTTTTCCTTGTATAGATTAGTCGTCATCGCAGCTGTTGGTGAATCTCAAAGAACCCTTTCCAGGGGTCGTCGCCGCGAATCCTCGATAGCGCGTCCGCCATCGTCACGCCGTCGGGCGCGATTGTCTCCAGTTCATCCCACAAAATAGGCATGGATACCCGCGCCCCTTTTCTCGCCCTGATGGAATAGGGCGCAATGCTCGTGGCGCCCCGGCCGTTTCGGATCCAGTCGATGAAGATCCTGTTTTTGCGGTTGACTTTTCGGACATTGCTGGTGTAGCGGTCGGGCCACTTCTGTTCCGCCACTTCGGCGACGCGCTTCGCGAAATCATGGAACGCGTCCCAAGAGGCGGCAGGCTTCAGTGGGACGACCACGTGGTATCCCTTGCCGCCGCTGGTCTTGAGATAGGAGAGGAGCGAAAGTTCGTCGAGAATGCTCCGGATGTCTCGCACGCCCTGGCGCACCGTGGAAAGTTCCATTCCCTCGTCCGGATCCAGGTCGAACACCATCATGTCAGGCTGTTCCAGAGCTTCCACGCGGCTTCCCCAGGTATGGAATTCCAGCGTCCCCATCTGCGCCTCGGCGACAAGCCCGGACGCGTTTTCGATATAGAAATAGTCCTCCGTCTCCCCGTCGCTGCCCGGAACGGGTATGACGACGATTCCCTTGCTGTCCGGGCCGGGATGTTTCTTGTAAAAGCAGGCCTGAGACACGCCCTTGGGGCAGCGCACGATGCTGAGCACCCTGTGGCGCACGTAGGGCAGCATGCGCTCCGAAATCTCCACGTAATACCGGATGACGTCTTCCTTCGTGATCGTGGGATCTTCGAAGATCACCTTGCCGGGGCTGGTGATGGGGATTCCTTCGACGACGACGCTGTCCTGTTTCACCTGCATGGGCTTCTCCGTTTCCTTGACGGATGAATCATGTACATCTTTTTCATCCGCGGTTTGCATTCTGATTGTTCTTGGGTCCGCATCCTTCCGGAGACCCTTGAAACTGGCCTGTCTGAGCAGGTTGTCGCCGGTCCATTCCGCGAACTGGACGAACGCGACCAGTTCCGGTTCAAGCCAGGTGATCCTCTCGTTCGGCCTGGGCTTCGGCGCTGTCTTGAAAGGGGACTCCTGCCGCTTGATGATTTCAAATTTCTGCTCGAGGGATTCCCGGTCGGCCTCGCTCAGGCCTGTACCCGCGCGCCCGGTGTAGATAAATTCCCCGCCCGCATACGCGCCCAGCAGCAGCGAGCTGACGCCGCTCGACCTTTTGTCGGACAGCGTGTAGCCCCCAATGACGAATTCCTGCCGCCTGCCGCACTTCAGCTTGATCCAGTCGCCGTTTCTGGTTCCGCTGTAGGGGGAATCGGCTTTTTTGCCCACGATCCCCTCCAGATTGGCATTGCACGCGGCTTGGAAGCTGTCCTTTCCGTTCCCCCTGACATGCTTGCTGTAGTAGAGGTTTTCCGGGGCATCCTTCAAAAGCGCTTCAAGCGTTTCCTTTCTTTGGACCAGCGGGCGGCCTCTCAGGTCTTCGCCGTCCAGCGCCAGAAGGTCAAAGGCGATGTACGTGGGGCACTTCCCCTCGGGATTCCTCAAATGGTTCTGAAGCGCCTGGAAATCCGTCCGGCCTTCGGCGTCTGTGACCACCATTTCGCCGTCCAGCACCATCGCCCGTCCACTGGCCCAATCGAGGAGGGAATCGGCGACGGACTGAAACCGGTCCGTATAGTCGTTGCCGTTTCGGGTGATGAGCCGGACGCCGCTGCCTTCAACAAAAGCCACGATCCTGTAGCCGTCGTACTTCAGTTCATAGAGCCAATCGTCGCCCTCGGGAACCGCGCTGACAAGCTTTGCGAGCTGCACATCGACCCGGCTGATCGGATTTCTCGCGTTTTTTTCGCCTTCACCCTGTTCGATTTCCGCCATGGTGCGCCCGGTGCGGACGCTGGTGGTGAACTGGGAAATCCCGTCGGTGTTTTGTACATACTGATCCTTTTCCTTCAGCAGCAGCCAGTTGTCCTTGGTCTCGCCCTCCTTCGCCTTCATCCGGACCAGCGCCCATCTGCCCTTGAGTCTTCGGCCCCTCAGCGTGAACTTGAGAGAACCCTCCCGCAGCCCCTGATCCACATCGGAAAGCGGTTCCCATTGGCCTTCATCCCAGAGCATCACCACGCCGCCGCCGTATTCGCCTTTGGGAATGGTCCCCTCGAAGTTCCGGTAGTCCAGCGGATGGTCCTCCACCTGCACGGCGAGCCGCTTGTCGCGTTTGTCATAGGACGGCCCTTTGGGCACCGCCCAGCTCAAAAGTGCGCCCGCCCATTCCAGCCGGAAATCGTAGTGGTCCCTGCGGGCCATGTGGTGCTGCACGACAAACCGGAGATGCCCCTGGCCTGACGCCGCTTCGCCTTCCGGCTCCGGGGTTCTGTCAAAATTCCTTTTTTGGTTGTACTCGCTCAGCTTTTCCGGCATAGGCGCTACGCGGTCTGCTTCTCTCGCTGCGCCTTTTCAACGCTGGCTTTGAGGGCTTCCATGAGGTCGATGATCTTGCCGGGCGCCGGGGCTTCCGTGGCGACGACTTCTTTGCCGGAGATCTTGCTTTCGATCAACGCGCGAAGCTTTGTCTGGTATTCGTCCTTGTATTTCGAAGGGTCGAACGGCGTATCCATCGAATTGATCAGCATCTTCGCCATGCTCAGCTCCTGCTCGGCGACGGCGGGCTTCTCGTAACGCTTTTGCAGCTCCTTGATTTCGTCGGCGTAGAGCATTGTGGAGATCAAAACGCCGTCCTCCCGCGGGATGATCGCCATCAGCGTATCCTTTGTGCCGATGACGGTCTTCCCGATGGCGATTTTCTGTTCCGCCATCAGCGCGGCCCGGAGCAGCTCGAAGGCCTTTTCGCCGCCCGGCTCGGGCGCGGCCTGATAGGTCTTGTCGTAATAGACGGGGGAGATCTGGTTGAGCTGGGCAAAGTGCAGGATCTGGATGGACTTTTCCTTTTCGGTCTTGATTTTCTCGATCTCCTCGTCCGTGACGACGACGTACTGGTCCTTGTCGTACTCGTAGCCCTTCACGATGTCCTCCGCCGTAATCTCCTTGCCGCAGTGTGCGCAGGACTTTTTGTAGCGGATGCGGCTGTTGTCCTCCTTGTGCAGCTGATTGAAATGGATGTCGTTGTCCTGTGTCGCCGTAAACATCGCGATCGGGATCGCGACCATGCCGAATGTGATGACCGATTTGCGGGAGATCATAGTGAAAACACCTCCGGAAACAGTGTTTCCAATTGAATTTTCAAGTATCCTTGAGCGAGCGGATGGGATATAAAAACGGGAGCGGCGACCGCTCCCGTTTGATCCGTCAGGTAAGATGATTTGCGATGCGCTTCAGCACCCGAGCGCCATGTATTGGAGGAATTTGTTCGAGATCCAGCCGGTGGACGAACCCCGCTTTACCTTGGAGAAGCTCTTGCCCAGCTGGACGACCGTCACCTCGTCGCCTTTTTTAACCACCTTGATGACGCCGTAATTGGTGCCCGCGCCCTTGCGCAGGTTGACGTTGCCGGAGGCGGTGCCAATAAAGGTCTTTGCGATATAGTTCTTGTGCATGTATCCGGTGGCTCGGGTGTACAGGTCGCGCACCTTGTACCAGTTGCCGATCTTGCCCTGGATCGCCAGCGGGTTCGCGTTCGGCAGCGTCGCGAGGACCGTGCCCGACATACTGGCAGTCTTTCGCAGGTTCACCTGGCCGGAGGCGATGGGCGTGGTCACGCGGGCAGCTTCTCCAGTGGGGAAAGTCGCGGCGAGGGACAGCGGGGCAAAGGAAGTCAAAGCGAGCAGCACAACAACAAGCATGCTAAGGAATTTACGGGTCATGGTCAATCCCCCTTATCGATTGGATGTTCTTGTAAAGCGCGCTTTCTGGTATTAAGACCCGTTCTGCCGCAATTTGGTTGCCAAAGATTTCATACCATATTTTCACATAACCCGCCTTCATGAAAAGCCAGGGATTTCCAGCCCCTGTGCTTCTTTTTCGCAAAGCCTGTGTTATAATTGGTCGGGAATGTCATTTTTTGTTACGGGGGAGAACATGCGAATTCTTCGGATTCTGGATTCAAAGGATTATGATGAATCCTTGCCCCGGACGGTTCGGAGCGCTGTCCGTGCGATCATTTTGTCCGGCAGAAATCTGGTGCTCGTAAAGAGCGACCGATTTGGCGAATACAAGTTCCCCGGCGGCGGCGCGAAGCCCGAGGAAACGCATGGCGAGACGATCATCCGCGAAACGAGGGAGGAAACCGGGCTGACCGTGATCCCCTCCTCCATCAGAGAATATGGCATGACCCGGGAAATCCACAGGGACGCTTTCGGCGACGGCGTTTTCGAGCAGAATTCCTATTACTATCTGTGCGGCGTCGAGGACGGCATATCCGAAACCGCGCTGGATGATTACGAAAGCGAATATGGTTACAAGCTGACCATCGCATCCGTTGACGACACGATTTCTGCGAACGCTCTGCTCTGCGACAAAGCGGAAGCGCCCTGGGTACTGCGTGAGATGTTCGTGCTCAGGCAAATCAAGAGAGAACTCGAGTGGCTCGAATGAGAGTACCTGTGGCTGACCCATGCGGGTGCGTTAAGGCAATGCCTGAAGAAGTTCGCGCGTCTGGAGAACTGACCCAAACCGTATCAGGAGGCGCGTGCGATGACCCGCAGATGCATCATGATCATCCCTGAATTTGAGGATTCGAATCGGATCGAGGCGATACGGGAAAAGTACGACCCGCTTTATGGGACTGTAAAGCCGCACATCACGCTGGTATTTCCGTTCAGCAGCGATCTGACGAAGGACGAGCTTCGCGCGCACATATCGTCCGCGCTTTCAGGGTTCAACCAGTTTCCGCTCCTCATGCGCGGCATCTCCGCGCGCCGGGAGCCGGATGGTTGTTACATCTTTCTGGACGTAGCGGAGGGCGGGGAGATCATCCGCAGGATCAGCGGGCGACTGAATGAGGGCGCGCTCGCAAAGTACAAGTCCGAACGCTATGACGCCTACGCGCCCCACATCACGCTGGGCAAGTTTCCGGACGAGGCGGCGCTTCAATGCGCGCTGGCGCGGATCGGCGAGTTTCCCTATGAGTTTTCAACGACAGTACGCAGTGTCAACGTGGAGAACATCGAAGAGGATGGATCATCGGCGATTGAGATAATCCTTCAGCTTTAACAAGAGAAATCAAGGGAGAGCTAGCAAATGCCAAAGAATTTTGAAACGGCCGCAAAGTCGTACCTTGAAAGAAACGCGCTGCATCACATGGACATGCTCCAGCCGATCCGCCGAGCCTCGGCGGAGGTGCTGGCGGCGAACTCGCGCGGCGTACTCCTGCTTGAAAAGGTGAGCCGGACGCACATGCTGACGGTTGAAGCGCCCGAGTACGCGGCGGAGTTCCTTGGGCAGATCGAAAACCCATACCTCATGGCCGTCCATCAGGAAGTTCTCGCGGAGGACGCGGCGCGCAGGTTCGGACTTCAGCCGACCATGCGCTGCCATCAGGCGGCCTGGCTGCGTCCGTCGCCGCCACGCATGCCGGAAACCCCGTTTAGCGTCAAGTCGCTGGGCATGGATATGGCTCAGGACATTCATGCGCTGTACTCCCACGACATCGGGCGGGAGTACGTCGAAGGCCGCCTCGCAGCCGGTGAGATGTTCGGCGCGTTCCGGGATGGCGAGTTGGCAGGCTTCATCGGCTTCCATGAGGAAGGCTCCATGGGGATGCTGGAGGTGCTCCCGGCGTTTCGGCGGATGGGCGTCGGCACGCTTCTGGTCGCTTTCCTGTGCGGCCAACTGATGGAGAGGGGCCTTACGCCCTTCTCGCAGTTCACCGTGGACAACATGGCCTCCCGCAGGCTGCACGAGGCGATGGGCTTTTCGATCTCGTCCGACCTCGTGTACTGGCTGGAGCCGATGAAAGCATAAGGCTTGCATTCACATCCTCGCAGCTTCCCCGCGTCCTGTCCACCGGGTTTTCTTTATGTCCCGAGAAAATATGCCTTACGGTTTTTATTTTTATGATTCAATGAGGCAAAGGGGGAGGGACTATGCAGATCCACCGGATGCTGGAGATCGTCACCCTGCTCCTGGGCGGCAAGGCGCTGACGGCCGGCTTTCTGGCCGAGCGCTTTGAGGTGTCGGCCCGCACCATCTACCGGGACGTGGAGGCGCTGTCGGAAGCGGGCATCCCGGTGTACATGACCAAGGGCCGCGGCGGCGGTATCGCGCTGACGCCCGGCTACGCGCTGGGCAAGGCATTGCTCACCGAGGGCGAGCGGGCGGATGTGCTGGCCTCGCTGAAGGCGCTGGGCAGCGTGGCGCCCGGTGAGTCGGACGGCGCGCTGAAAAAGCTGGGCGCGCTGTTCGGCGCCGCCGCCGCCGACTGGATCGAGGTGGATTTCTCCGCCTGGGGCGATCCCCCGGGCGTGGCAGAGGCGTTCTCTCTGGCCAAGTCCTCCATCCTCGGGCGGCGGGTGGTCCGCTTTGAGTATTCAAGTGGCAGAGGAGAGACGACCCTCCGCACCGTGGAACCTTTGAAGCTGTACTTCAAGGGGCAGGCATGGTACCTGTACGGTTTCTGCTGGGATCGACAGGACACCCGTTTTTTCAAGCTGAGCAGGATCAGGAACCTTTCTTTGGCGGAGCAGGTGTTTTCCCGCGAATGCCCTGCCACCGCGCTGGTTTCTTACCCGCTGCCGCGCGGGGAGACGGTGGAAGTCGCCCTCCTGCTGCCCGCGTCGCAGGCGTTCAGGGTGTACGATGAATTCGAAAGACGGGAGATCCTTCCGGACGGCTCGTTCATCGTCCGGGCGAGCCTGACGCGCGGCGAAGGCCTCTTCCAGTACATCCTGTCCTTCGGCGAGCACGCCGAGGTACTGGAGCCGCCGGACGTACGGGCTGAGTTCACTGAGATGCTGAAAAAAATCGCGTCGCGCTACTTAATATGACAGGCAGCTGTCAAATTCTCCCGGCTATACTCAGGGCATCAAACGGGGGAGGGTTCTTTATGGGCAAGTTGGAGTATGTCAAGGCGTATCCGGAACTGTACGCGCCGGGGACCGAGCCGTCCCTGGTGGACGTGCCCGGGATGACTTTTCTGATGGCGGATGGCAGCGGCGACCCGAACGACCTGGAAGGGGCGTTCACAAAGGCGGTGGAGGTGCTCTACGCGATCGCCTACACCATCAAGATGAGCCCGAAGGCCGGAAGCGCGCCGGTAGGGTACTTTGAGTACACCATGCCGCCGCTCGAGGGGTTTTGGTGGTTCGGGGACGGCGCGGAGGACGTGCTGACCGCGGACAAGAGCCTGTACCACTGGACGGCGATGATCCGCCAGCCGGAGTTCGTGACGCCGGAGGTCTATGAATGGGCGGCGGGGGAGGTCATGCGCAAGAAGAAGCTGGACACAGGCCGCGCGCGTTTGGCGGAGTTTACGGAGGGGCTGTGCGTTCAGTGCATGCACATCGGGCCCTATGCCGAGGAACCCGCGACGGTTGAGCGGATGCGCGCGTATACCGAAGCGCAGGGGCTGCTCTGCGACCTTTCGGATGAGCGCAAGCACCATGAGATCTACCTGGGCGATCCGCGGCGCGCCGCGCCGGAGAAGATGCGCACGGTGCTCAGGCATCCGGCCAGGAGGCCGTAATGGATCTTTTAAGTGAGCGGGGAAAACCTCGATCGGGAGCACATCTGCTGCGCGCTGTCGGACGGGTTTGACGCCTGCGCCGCAGCGAAGAAGGCCTGGATGAGGGCGCGCTTTTAGGACGGGCTGACGTTTCTGAAGCTGGACGGGCGCGGCAAGGTGTTCATCGAGTACATCCCCGCCGAACGCGCCTTTCGCAATAAAAGCGGCTGCCTCTTCGCGTTCGCGTTGGAGGCCGCCGCTTCCTTTGCCCCCGAGCGGTTAGAGCGCGCCGGTACGCTTGATTGCGAGCGAATTTCTGTATTCCTCGTACTGCTTGGAAAAGATATCGATCTTGCAGGCCACCTTTTCAAGGTGCTTGTGCATCTGCTCGATCTGCGCCTCCACGCTGCGCTTGTGCTCGTAGAGCATTTCGCAGCGCGCTTTCAGCGTGACCTCTCCCTCGACGCAGAGGCTCACGAAATCCTTGATCTGCTTGATGGACATGCCGGTATTCTTCAGGCAAACGATCAGCCCGATCCATTCCAGGTCCTCCTTGTCGTAGCGCCGGATGCCGCTCTTGGTGCGGCGTACGCTGGGCAATAGCCCCTCCTTTTCGTAGAAGCGCAGCACCGTCGGGCGGATCTGCATTTTTTCTGAAACCTGGTGGATGGAATACTCCATGGTTTACACCTCTTTAACAGCGCATACTATTGACTTGAAGTGAACTTGAAGCTTTATAATAATTGTATCAGGCGCGACCGCGCGTCGTCAAGGCGAATCACTATCAATTTAAGGAGGGAAACCCCATGAAATCTTTGACCGATAGCTTCGTTCTGTCCAACGGGGTCAAAATCCCCTGCATCGGCTTTGGCACCTGGCAGACGCCCGAAGGGGCTGTGGCCGTTTCGTCCGTCCGCTCGGCCATTGAGGCGGGCTACCGCCACATCGACACCGCCGCCATCTACGGCAACGAAGAGGGCGTGGGCCAGGGCATTCGGGAGGGCGGCGTCGACCGCAAGGAACTGTTCATCACCACAAAGCTCTGGAACGACGCCCACAGCTACAAGCAGGTGTTTAAGGCCTTTGACGATTCGCTGAACAAGCTTGGCCTTGATTACCTGGACCTTTACCTGATCCACTGGCCCAACCCGCCGATGTTCCGCAGCCGCTGGCAGGAGGCTAACGCCGAAACCTGGAAGGCGATAGAAGAGCTGTACCAATCCGGCCGCGTCCGCGCCATCGGCATTTCGAACTTCCACCGGCACCACATCGAGGCGCTTGACAAGACCGCCGTGGTCAAGCCCATGGTCAACCAGATCCGCCTTTGCCCCGGCGACACCCAGGACGACGTGGTGGCGGCCAGCCGCGAGCACAACATGATCGTCGAAGCCTACAGCCCGCTGGGCGTGGGCAGGATATTCGAAGTGCCGGAAGTCGTGGCGCTGGCGGAGAAGTACGGAAAGAGCGTCGCGCAGCTTTGCATCCGCTGGAGCCTCGACCGGGGCTACTTGCCGCTGCCCAAGTCGGTCACGCCCTCCCGTATCGCCGAGAACGGCAAGGTCTTTGACTTCGAGCTGGACGAGGAAGACATCGAACTGCTGGCCGGTATGACGGGCGTGTGCGGCTTCGCCGCCAACCCGGACAAGACGGATTTCTAGTCTTTGGGTCATATAAAAAAAGGTGCGCGGGGCGAAATGCTCCGCGCGCCTTTTCTTTTGGTTCGTACTAGCTGTGGCGGTAAATATCCCAGCCCATGTAGTTGCCGAGGGCTTCCTCCAGCACGTCCGCGCATTCGAACTGGGTCAGCGCCACGTGGTGCTCGTAGCCGTTTTTGGTCAGGTGGCGCATCAGGCCATTCAGGTCTTCTACCTCGCAAACCGCCACGCCGCCGAAGGTGGGGAGGGGATCGTCGGTAAAGCTGCCCTCGCCGAGGTAGCCCTTGACGACGCCGCGGCGGTCGTCGGTGGAGAGCTTCAGGTAGGTCATCTTCGAGGGGCGGACGCGGCCCTTCAGCGCGCCGAAGGACACGTCCTCGCCCAGCGTGGTCGCCAGGATGTCCAGGTTCGCGATCTCCGGCTTCTCCTCAAACGCGCAGGCGGGGTAGTTGGAGCAGTGGACGTTGATGCACTTGTCCGGCTCGTTTTTGTAGTTGTTGTTCCAGTCCTGGTAGATCGGCGGGACGCCGGAGGCGTTTAAGAGCGCCAGCATCGAAAGCGCGCCCATCACGTCGGTCTCACAGGCGCTGGGACGGCCCTTTTCGCCCATCATGCTCATGCCCAGGCACATTGCGCAGCCGTAGTTGGCCTCCACGCTGTCCCAGCACTGGATGGCGCTGGCGGTGCAGCGGTGCGTAGCCATCCAGTCCTCGACGGCCAGGATCAGCTTCGCCTGCCGCTCCAGCTTCTCCGGCGTGCCGCAGGGGGCGACGTTGCCGTAGGCGCGGATTTCCGCGACCTTTGCGTCGATCCGCGCGCGGTCGTTCATCTGGTTGGCGTCGGCCAGGATCTCGGAGAAGTCCTCGGTCTCGACGGTGATGCCGCTGAGCTGCAAGAGCTTCTCGGAGTAGCGCACGGTGCGGAAGGGCGTCACGCGGGCGCCGATCTGGCCGATGCGGGCATTCCTCAGCGCCTTGACCACCCGGCACACCCGGGCGAAGAAGTCCACGTCCGCCTTGAACTCGTCGGAGAGGATCGCGCAGGTGTGGCGGCTCGTCAGCGTGTACTTGATGCCGTACTGGTAGAGGTTGTTGCACAGCGACAGCTTGCCGCAGAACGCGTCGCGGCGGTTTTCCAGCTGCAGCCTGTCGAAATCGTCGTCGCAGGCCTGAATGAGAATGGGGCAGTCCATGCGCGACAAACGCATCGCGTCGGCGACGCCCGCCTCCTCGCCGAAGTTGGGCAGGCAGATGATCACGCCGTCGATTTCATCGGCGTGGGCGCGGAAGAGCTTCGCGCAACTTTCGGCCTCCTCGTAGCTCATGGTTTCGCCCATGTTGGTGTCTTCCGTTGACAGGGTGATCACCTTGTGGCCCCAGGCTTCGAGGCTTGAGAGCAGTTGTTCCCGCGCCGTCAGCACGAGGTGGTCCGGGAAGAAGGAGCGGTTGGAGATCAATACGCCAAAGGTTGCCATTTGTTTTTCCTCCTTAGTGGAAATGGAAGGCAAACAATGCTTTGAACGCATTGTTTGCCCGGTTGAGCTTATCGCGTTCTGCGCACGGCGTCGGCCCAGCTTTTGCGAAGAGACGTGCGGGCGTCCTCCGGCATTTGGGGTGAATACTCCGCCGCGAGGCCCGAGGGGATGAAGTGGTCAAACAGCCCTGCGGATTGGCCGCTCATCAGCCCCGCGCCCATCGCCGTAAGGTCCGGGTGCGCGGCAACCTTGACCCGGCAGGGGACGAGGTCCGCCTGCAGTTGCATCAGGAGCCTATTGACCGTGCCGCCACCGTCGGCGGACAGGACCGAAACCGGCTTTTTGAGGTCCGCCGCCATCGCGTCCAGTACATCCGCGTTCTGCTGCGCGATGGATTCCAGCGCCGCCCGCGCCACATGCGCGCGGGTGGTGCCGCGGCTTAGCCCAGAGAGGATGGCCCGCGCGGATGTGTCAAAGTAGGGCGCGCCCAGCCCGGAGAACGCGGGCACCAGTTGCACGCCGGCCGCGTCCGGCACCGTTTCGGCCAGTCGGTCGAGGGTTTTGAGGTCCGGGAACAGCTCCAGTTGGTCGCGCAGCCAGACCAGCGTGTCGGCAGAGCAGGTGATGTTGCCCTCCAGCACGTAGCAAACTTTGCCCTTAAACCCGTAACCAACCGACGAGGAGAGGCCCATGGACGAGCGTATCGGGGCTTCCCCCACGTTCATCATGATCGAGGAGCCGGTGCCATAGCTGGTCTTGACCATGCCCGCGACGTGGCAGCCCTGTCCATAGAGGGACGCGTGGCTGTCACCCACTACGCCGGTGATTTTGATGCCCTGCGGGATGCCCGGTACGGCGGTTACGCCGAAGGATGCGTCCGAATGGCGGATCTCCGGCAGTGCCGATTCCGGGATGCCAAAGAGCTTGCACACCCTCGGGTCCCAGCGCAGTTCCGTCAGGTTCATCAGCTGCGTGCGGCTGGCGTTGGATACGTCGGTGGCGAACACGCGCCCACCCGTCAGCCGGTACACCAGGTAGCTGTCAACGGTGCCGAAGCAATAATCGGTGAGGCCGTATTCGCGGATGGCGTGGGCGGCCTTGGCCGCGGAATAGTAGGGGGAGAGCATGAGGCCGGTGGCCTCAAGCACCATTTCCGCGCCATCTGAGAGCGACCCGCACAGCGCTTCCGCGCGCACGTCCTGCCACACCAGCGCGTGGCAGAGCGGCTTGCCGGTGGCCCGGTCCCACAGGACCGTGGTCTCCCGCTGGTTGGCGACGGCGATGGACGCGATGTCGGCGGGATCGATGCCCTTCGCGGCGCTTGCGATGACCTTCAGCGCGTTATCAAAGATCTCCTCCGCGTCGTGCTCCACGCGTCCGGGCGCGGGGTAGTACTGGCGGTGGTTCAGGCTCTCGCGGCGGAGCGCCACGCCCTTTTCGTCGATCAGCAGCGCCTTGGTGGCGGAAGTGGACTGATCGACCGCGATCACGTACTTCACCCGATCAGCTCCTTTGCGGCCTTCGCGATGCCACTGGCCGTCAGGCCGTAGTGTTCGAACACGTACTTGCTCTCGCCGTTAAAGAGAGGCTCGTCGGGCAGCCCCAGGATGCGCATTTTGACCGGGCGCTGCTGGCAGACGACCTCCGCCACCGCGCCGCCCAGGCCGCCCTTTACCGAATGCTCCTCCACGGTGACGATGGCGCCCGTCGCCGCCGCTTCCAGGATGGCCGCCTCGTCCAGGGGCTTGATGGAGGCCATGTCGTAAACCAGCGCCTCCACGCCCTCCGCCGCCAGCAGCTTTGCGGCCTCCACGGCGTGGTACACCATCTCTCCGCAGGCGATGATGGCGACGTCCTTGCCGTCCCGGAGTTTCGACGCTTTGCCAATTTCAAAGGTCGCGTCCGGGCCATACACGTCCGGCACCGCGCCTCGGCCAACGCGCACGTAGGCGGGCTCGGTGGAGGCGGCCAGCACCTTTGTCAGCGCGATGGACTGGTTTGCGTCCGCGGGCAGGAAGACCTGCAGGTTCGGGACGGCGCGCATCAGCGCGATGTCCTGCACCGAGTGGTGGGTGCCGCCCAGCGCGCCGTAGCTGACGCCGCCCGACACGCCGATGATCTTGACGTTCAGATGGGAGTAGGCCACGTCCACCTTGACCTGCTCGGCGGCGCGGGTGGCGTAGAAGCTGGCCGGGCCGCAGACAAAGGGTTTCAGTCCCGCGCAGGCGAGGCCCGCCGCCATGCCGACCGCGTCCTGCTCGGCGATGCCGCATTCAACGAACTGGCCCGGAAGCTGTTTGGCGAAGTCGTCCAGCGTGACCGAGCCGCGGCTGTCGCTGGCCAGCGCGTAGAGGAGCGGGTCCTCAATCGCCAGTTCCAGAAGGGTTTCCGTGATCGCCTTTCTGCACGGCTTCATTCGAAAGCCACCTCCTTCACGCAGAGCGCACCGCACGCCTCAAGCAGTTGTTCGTCCGTTGGCACGTGGTGGTGCCAGTCGGCGCGGTTTTCGGCGAAGGGGAGGCCCTTGCCCTTCACGGTTTTCGCGATCAGAAGGTGCGGTTTTCCCGCCGGGCGTTCGGAGTGGAAGTACGCCTGAAGCGCCTCCATGTCGTGGCCGGGGAGCGTCTCCACGTCCCAGCTGAAGGCGCGCCAGCGCTCCGCGAGATCATCCAGCGCCATCACATCCTCGGTGGAGCCGCTGATCTGCAGGCCGTTGCGGTCGACCACTGCCCAGAGGTTGTCCAGTTTGTAGTGGGACGCGGCCATCGCCGCTTCCCAGACGGAGCCTTCGGCCAGCTCACCGTCGCCCATCACGCAGTAGGCGCGAAAAGGTTGACCCGTTCGCTTCGCGCCCAGCGCCGCGCCCGTCGCGATCGAAAGGCCGTGGCCCAGTGCGCCGGTGCAGGCCTCGACGCCCGGCACCTTGTTGTTGGGGTGGCCGATCAACGGCGAGCCGGGCTTGGAGAAGGTGGAAAGCCAGGCTTTCGGGAAGAAGCCCAGGTCGCCCAGAATCGCCCAATAGCCCTCCACCGAATGGCCTTTGCTAAGGAAGAAACGGTCCCGGTCCGGCTTTTTGGGGTCCTTCGGGTCGACGTTCATCACGTCATAATAGAGCACGGTCAGGATATCCAGGCAGCTCATCGAGCCGCCGGTGTGGCCGGTTTTGGCCGTGTGGATCATGGTCACGGCGTCGGCCCGGCGAAGGTCCGCGATCCTTTGAAGCGCTTTCGGTTCCATTACGCATTCCTCATCTGCAGCGCGATGCGCTTTTGCATTTCTTTTTGCATCAGGTCGATGACCACCGCGACCACGATGACCACGCCCTTGATGACCATCTGCCAGAAGTTCGATACGCCCATCATCGTCATGCCGTCGTTCAAAACGGTGATGACCAGCGTACCCACCACGGTGCCGCCGATGGTGCCCACGCCGCCCGACATCGAGGTGCCGCCCAGCACGACCGCCGCGATGGCATTCATCTCCCAGGATTCGCCGGTGGCAGGGTGGGAGGCGCGCAGCTGGCTCGTCACGATCATCGCGCAAAGCGCCGCGCAGAACGCCGAGAACATGTACACGAAGAGCTTGATGTTCTTCGTGCGGATGCCGGAGAGCAGCGCCGCGCGTTCGTTGCCGCCCACGGCGTAGATCTGGTTCCCGAGTGGCGTCTTCTTCATGATGAACCACGCGAAGAGCGCCACCATAAGGAAAACGATGATGCTGTAGGGCACGTTGACGCCGGGGATGGCGGCGGAGCCGATCAGGTCAAAGCCCGCGTTGCCGAGTTCCGCCGAACCGAACAGGTTGGGGAAGGTGGCACCGTTGTTTCGGAGCATCGCGAAGCCTCGGCAAACGTACATGGTGCCCAGCGTGGCAATAAAGGCGGGCACCTGAACGCTCGCGATCAGCCTGCCGGAGATCCACCCGATGGCAATGGCCATCAGGCAGACGGCCAGCAGGATCAGCGGCACGTTGGGATAGAGGGTGGCGGCCAGGAACGGCACGCGGATGCCTTGGATCAGAAAGCCTCCGGCCACCATGCCGCTTAGGCCTACCAGCGCGCCGACCGAAAGGTCGATGCCGCCGGTGATGATCACCAGCGTCATGCCGATGGCGAGGAGGCCGTAGATGGACGCGTGTTTCAGCATCAAAACCAGCGACGGCCAGGTGGTGAAGTTGGGGGCGAACACGCTGAAGTAGGCCGACAGGATGATCAGCGCGATGAACGTGCGGCCCTTCAGAAGAATTGTGCCGATTGAGTTCCTGCCCGCGGGGCGGGCGGCCGGTTTAACCATTTGCATTCCCTCCTACGCGTCAGGCGGTGTGCAGCGCCGCGGCGGACGCCTTCACCAGCGCGCTTTCCGTCATCTCATCCGCCGTGAGGTCGGCGGTCAGCTTGCCGCTCGACATGACCAGTACCCGGTCGCAGACTGCCAGGATCTCCTTGAGCTCGCTGCCCACGAACAGTACGCCCATGCCCTGGGACGCGAACCTGCGCATCAGCGTGAAGATGTCGGTCTTGGCGCCCACGTCGATGCCGCGGGACGGCTCGTCCATCATGAAGATGTCGGCCTGTGCCATGACGCACTTGCCGATGACCACCTTCTGCTGATTGCCGCCGGAGAGCGAGGTGATCAGGTGGTTGACGTCCGCCACCTTGACCTGCATGCTTTTCACAGTCTGGTCGATCTCGGCGCGGCAGCGCTTTTCGTCGATCGTCCCGCGCTTAACGAACCGGGGGATGGCGGTCAGGCGCATGTTGCCCGCGATGGACATCGTCTGCACCAGCCCGTCCTTCTGCCGGTCCTCGGGCACCAGCACCATGCCGCGCGCGATCTGCCCTGCGACGTGGGGCTTGTCTACAACTTCGCCCCGCACCTTCATCTTCCCGCTGGACTCCGGGTGCAGCCCCATCAGCGACTCCACCAGTTCCGTGCGCCCCGCGCCCATCAGGCCGTAGATGCCCAGTACCTCGCCGCGGTGCAGCGTGAAGGAGATGTGGTCCACCGCGTACCCGCCGCCGGGGCGGGGGAGGCAGTAGTCCGTGACCTCAAGCACCGGTTCCCGCGAGCCGTGGAAAGGCGGCTTTTCAATGGAGAGCTGCGCGTGGCCCACCATCTTTTCGATGATCCAGGGGATGGTGATGTCCTTCACTTCAGCGGTGGCGATGAAATTGCCGTCCCGGAGCACCGTCACGTTGTCGCAGATGCGCACGATCTCCTCCAGCCGGTGGGAGATGTAGATGACCGCGATGCCCTGCTTTTTCAGGTCCTCGATGAGCCGGAACAGCACCTCGACCTCGCTCATGGAGAGGGACGAGGTGGGCTCGTCCATGATCAGCACTTTCAGTTCCTGCCGGAGCATGGTCTTCGCGATCTCAACGATCTGCTGCTGTCCGACCCGGAGGCTCTGCATCAGCTCGTTCGGGTCGATTGTCTGCTGCAGCCGTGCTAAAACTTCCCGAGCGCGCCTCCGCTGCTCGGTCCGGTCGATCACGCCCATGCGCGCAATTTCGTGGCCCGCAAACATGTTGTCGACCACGGTCATATCTCGAAACAGGTTGAGCTCCTGGTGGATGATGCCCACGCCCAAGGCGAGCGCCTCGCGCGCGCTGGAGAAGTGGACCTCCTTTCCTTCCAGGAACAGCCTGCCTTCGGTCGGCTTTTCGATGCCCGCCAGGATCTTCATCAGGGTGGATTTCCCCGCGCCGTTCTCGCCGATCAGCGCGTTGACCTTTCCGGGCCACACGTCAAAATCGACGCCCTTGAGCGCCTGGGTGCCCAGGTATTTTTTTACGATCCCCTTCGCCTGCATGATGGGCTGCATGTTAGCCCACCTCCGAAAGCTGCACGGGGATGATCTCCGCGTCCTTGGCCTCGGCGAATTTGGTCAGCGCCAGGCAGCCGGTGAAGGAGATGGTCTTGCCCTTGAGGGCCGTGGCGTCGGTCTTTGTGATCAGGTCCTGCTGGACGCGGGCGTTGAATGCCTTGGTCAGTTCCGCGAACTCCACCTGGTTGGCGAAGTCGTCCAGCTTTAAAAAGCCCACGCTGTCCCGGATGGCGTTGGTCTTGATGACGGTGGACCACTGGATCAGCGCGTCGGCTGTGCCGTCCGCGGGCACAAGGTCGATCGCCAGTCGGATCTTGGAGGCCTTTTCGGCGCTTTCAATGTTGACCACCACGGCTTCGCCCTTCACGGTGAAGTTCCAGGCGCTGGTCTCGTTTTCGCGGGTACCGTACTTGAGGCCCGCGGCGCTCAGGTCCTGCTTCGCGGCGGCGAGGATTTCCGCGGCGTCCGTCGCCCTTTCCAGGATCGCAGGCAGCATCTTGCTCTCCCAGTTGTCCTGGCAGTAGCGCTGGGCGACCGTAAGATCCGCGTCCGCGCCGGCGGAGGCGGGCGCGTCCCAGATGATCGTCACACGGCAAAACGCCGCGGCCAGCGCGAGCACCGCCAGAAGCGCAGCCCATCGGACCCATCCGGTCGGTTTTTTCTTCATGTCCTTGGACCTCCATGGCTTTATCAAAGAAGGCGGGGTAGAACCACTCCGCCTCAGACTGCCTGCCGTCCGCTCGGGCTTCCAATCAGAATCGGCGACCTGCGCGCCGATTCTGAAGTTTCTTCCACCAGTTCGGAAACTGGTGGAAGAAACAATTCCTTCAGTCAGTGAGCCGCCCGGAAATTCCAGAGATGTTGGCTCACGCAGCGCTGCTTCCTGTGCGCTGAAAAACCTTGAGTTTTTCAGCGCACCTCGGCGGGGTGGGTCGCACCCCGCCTTTTCAGTAGATGATTTTAGTCCTTGAGGACGAAGTTGTCCAGCTTGGCCGCGTTGTCCGCGTTGATCAGCACGCAGTCGAGCAGCTGCTTCTCATCGGCGACCATCGGCTTGCCGTTCTTGATGTAGTAATCCGCCTGGACGACCGCCTGCTCGGAGATGTAGGCGATGGGCTGAAGGCCCGTGCCCTTGATCTCGCCGCGCAGGATGGAGTCGCGCACGTCGTTGGAGCCGTCGAAGCCGCAGACGATGACGTCCTTCATGCCGGCTTTCAGGCAGGCTTCGATGACGCCCATGGCCATGGTGTCGTTGCCGCAGATGACGCCCTTGATCTTGTCCGCGCCCTTGGACTGGATGATGGACTCCATCTTGTCATAGGCCTCGGTCTGGCTCCAGTTGGCGGTCTGCTGTTCGAGCAGCTCCATGTCCGGATACTGGTCGATGATGGAGTGGAAGCCTTCCGAACGCACGTGGGCGTTGGTGTCGGAGTCCTTGCCGGTCAGTTCCACGTAGCCGCCCGCTTCGCCCATCAGCTCGACGAAGTACTCGGCCACCGCGGTCGCGCCCTGGAAGTTGTTGGAGACCATCTGGGCCACGGCGTCGCCGGTGGAGTTGATCTCGCGGTCCACCAGGAAGGTGGGGATGCCGGCGGCCTTGGCGGCCTGCACCGGGGCGACGGAGGCGTCCGCGCCCGCGTTGTCGCAGATGATGGCCTTGGCGCCCAGCTGGATGGCGGTATCAAACGCTTCCTGCTGCTTCACGACATCGTCGTCGTGCTGGATGACCTTGGTCTCGTAGCCGAGTTCCGCGGCCTTCGCGGCGGCGGCGTCGGCCACCGTCTTGAAGTAGGGGTTGGAGTGGCTGGGGGTGATGATCATGATCAGGTCCGCGGCGAAGGCGGTGGAGGCGAGGCCCAGGATCAGCATCAGGGCCAGCGTGAGGGCGACCAGTTTCTTCATGGGTGATTCCTCCTCGAATCGTTTTTATTCCACGCGGCCAGAGCCGCATTGAAACCGGTGCGAAAGCTCGCTGAAATAGTTAAAATATTTCCTCGAACATGGTAACATGACTTGTGAAATGTGTCAATAGTTCGCTGAAATAATTTAGGGCGTTGTTGCGTTCATCGGATGCTTCTGTTATAATATCACCGGAATGTGATGCGGTTTTGGGGGTGGAGCGAGGGTGCCGGTCAAGATCAAGGACATTGCGCAGGAACTGGGCGTCTCCAACGCGACGGTTTCGATGGTCATCAACAACAAACCGGGCATCAGCGAGCAGACGCGTAAGCGTGTGCTGAAAAAACTGGTGGAATCCGGGTACCGCGACGACATGATGCGCAAGATGCCCATCGGCGCGGTGCATGAAATTGCGTTTGTAGTATGTAAAAAACACGGAAAGGTCGTCGGGGACACGCAGTTCTTTTCAAGGATCATTGAAGAAGTTGAAAGAGCCTGCCGGGACGCAGGGTATATACTTTCACTGTCTTACTTAAATTTTTTAAGCGGACTGCCTGTGGAACAGCAATTGGCCCGGGTGGACCGGGGCGCGCAGGGGCTACTGGTATTGGCCACGGAACTGGAAACGGAGGACATGGGCCGCTTCCTGGCGCTTGGCATGCCGGTGGTGGCGATCGACTCGGCGCTCATCGGCGCGCAGCTCAACAAGGTCTGCATCAACAACTTCGAGGGCGCCTACAAGGCCACCGAGCATTTGATCTCGATGGGCCACCGGCGCATCGGCCACCTGCAATCGAGCGACTGGATCAAGAACTTCGACGAGCGGCGCGCGGGCTACCTCTCGGCGCTCAAGCATAAGGGCCTTGAGAGCGCTGAGGGCGCCACGATTCCTCTTAGGGCAAACACCGAGGACGCTTATCAGGACATGTTGGCCTTCCTGAAGGAGAAACCCGCGCTGCCCACCGCGTTCTTCGTGGACAACGACGTGATCGCGCTGGGCGCGATGCGCGCGCTGAAGGAGAACGGCTACCTGATCCCCGGCGACGTGTCGGTCGTCGGCTTTGACGACATCCCGGCCTGCACGGTGATCGAGCCGCCGCTGACCACCATGCGCGTCGAGTGCAAGTGCATCGGCAAGGTGGCGGTGGAGCGGCTGGTGCACCTGATCCAGACCCGCGACCCTTACCGGATCAAGCAGGAGATCGATACGCAGTTGATGGAGCGGGGCAGCGTCGCCAAAATCATCTAGTCCGTATACGACGGAGGAATCGTTTTGAGAATACACGTCAAGCTGCTGATTTTAAGCTTTACGCTGGTCTTTGCGCTGGTCGCGCTGACCGGCGTACTTTTCATCCGCTACAACGAGCGCACGGCGCTGCAGAAGGCCACCAATGAGCTCTACACCGTGGCGGAGAAGCTGTCGCTGCAGGTGGAGTCCCGCATCCAGCAGATCGACGTGGCGCTCCTCTTCGTGCTGTCCGACCCGGATTTCCTGTCGGCGCTGTCCAACTACACCATGCCGGGGCGGGACGCCGAGCGCAACCGCCTGATCCTGGCCGACAGCGCTTCGACGATCAACCGCCTCTTCAAAAGTTACGCGGTGGACAAGCACTTTCACCAGATCATATTGTTTGACGAGGTGGGCGACTTCTTTACCAGCAACTTCCGGGTCCAAACGCCCTCGCCCAAGCGCGTGATCGAGATGGGCGGGGCCATCGGCTGGGCGGGCGAAGCGTCGAAACTCAAGGGGAAACTCCTGTTGGTCGCGCCCTACCGCGATCCGTGGAGCGGGCAGGCGCAGCGGGTGTACGGCGCGGCGCGGGCGCTGAAGACGGTCTCCGGCATCACCTGCTACATTGAGGTGCAGCGGGCCCAGGCCGAGCTGGACGAACTGCTTGCGCTGGGCGGTTTCGAGGGCGTTGGCGTGGAACTGATGGACGAACGCGGCCTGTTCTACGCGCCGGAGGGGCAGCGGGACGCGCCGGAAGGGGCCATCGTGGTCACCAGCGAGAAGAACCGGTACGGCCTCTATGCCAGACTGACGCTGGACTCCGCCGCGGTGCGCGGCGACCTAGCGCCCGGGGCGCTGCAGATCGCACTGATCTGCCTGATGGCGCTGGCCGGTTCCTTCTGCTACATATACTTCGCCACAAGGCGGCTGATGCGCCCCTTGCGCACGCTGCAGGAGGCGATGGACCTGACGGCGCTGGACAACCTCGGCGGGCACCTGGCGCCCCATAGCGTGGACGAACTGAAATCGCTCAACGAAGCGTTTGCCAGTCTTTGCGAGCGGCTGGGCGGCGCGGTGGACGAAAAGATGCGCGCGCAACGGCTGGAGCTGGAGGCACGGCTGGACGCGCTGCAGGCGCAGATCGACCCGCACTTCCTCTACAATACGCTGAACGTGATCATGAACCGCGCGATGCAGATCGGCGACGAGGAGATCCTGTCCATCTGCGAGGGCATCGCGGGCATGCTGCGCTATTCCACCGGGACCGAGCGTCGGCTGGCCACGCTGGGCGAGGAGAAGACGCACCTGGAGACGTACCTCCTGCTCATGCACAAGCGCTTTCGCCACCGGCTCCGCTACGCCGTCGACATCCCGGAGGGCATGGTTGAACTGAGGCTGCCCAAGATGACGCTGCAGCCGCTGGCCGAGAACGCCATCCAGCACGGCTTTGCCCGCAAGGGTGGGCAGATGCGGGTGGACGTGCGCGCGTGGACGGACGAAGAATACTGGCGGGTGGAAGTGGCCGACAACGGCGAGGGCTTCGGGGAGGAGGTCCTGAAGGACCTCCAGCAGAAGCTGGCGGCGGTGCGGAATGGTACATTCCGCCCGGGCGCGGAGGGGTTGTCCATCGGCGGGATGGGGCTGATCAACACCTACGCGCGGCTGCACTTCCATTTCGGACACGCCTGCAAAATGACCATTCGCAATGACGAATCCGGCGCGAGGGTGGAGATCCGCGCGCCGCTGAGAGGGGAGGAACACGCTTGATCCGCGTTCTGATCGTGGAGGACGAGCCGGCGTCGGCGGAATACCTTTCGTCCATCATCAATCGGGAGCTTCCGGGCATGGAAATTTCCGGCCTCGCCGAGAACGGCGAAGAAGCGCTGGCCCTCATGCGAAAGAGCCGGGTGGATGTCGTGGTTACCGACATCTCCATGCCGGTGATGGACGGCCTTCAGCTGGCCGGGGCGGTGCGCGCCGCGTGGCCGCTGATCCCGGTGGTCATCGTCAGCGGGTATGAGCGGTTTGAGTACGCCAAGACTGCGCTGCGCTTTGGCGTGTCTGATTACCTGCTCAAGCCTGTGAAGCCCGCGGAGCTGCGCGACTGCCTGGCGCGCATCTCGCTGAAGCTGGAATTCTCGCAGAAGGCCCGACAGGCGCTGGGCGGGGAGACGCTGACGCAGGACGAGGAGGCAAAGCTCGATACCGAGCTGGGCCGCGCCGTCAGCGACGCGCCGGGCCCGCAGGAGCTCCGCGCGAGGCTCGACCGGCTGATCGTGGAATATTCCGCCCGCGCCCGCGCCGGGGAGGGCGACCATGCACGCTTGGACTTCGAGGCGCTGACAGGCTACATCGGCAGGAAACTGGGCGAGAAGCTGACGCTGGAGGGCGTGTGCAGGGCGCTGGGCATGTCGCAGACCACCGTCAGCCGCCTGTTCCGCACCTATGCCCGCTGCTCCTTCGTGGAATACCTGACAAGCCGCCGCGTTGAGCGGGCGAAGGCCCTCATCGAGCGGGAGCCTTCCCGCCGGATGAAGGAGATCGCCTGCGAGGCGGGCTTTTGCGACCCGCTGTACTTCAGCCGTGTGTTCCGCGCCGAGACCGGGCACACACCCACCGATTTCGCCAAAACCTGCCAGCAGCAAGGCGGACAGGACCTGTGAAACTATCAGATAAAGGCATCCCCGCCATATCGTCGGATCAGAGATTAAGGTCTCTCGTCAGGCCATCAAATCGTTTCCGGCGACCTGCGCGCCGGAAACGTGTTTCCATAACCAGTGCGAACACTGGTGGAGGAAACATTCCTTCTGTCAGTGAGCCGCCCGAGACGCCCGCGGGCGTTTCAGGCTCACGCAGCCCTTTTTCCTTTGCGATGAAAAGCCGCTTGGCGGATTTTCATCGCTTTCAGGTTTCATCGGATTGAATTGTCCATGCCTCTTGCTGGATTCTCCATCGACACGGCATCTTCCTGCGTGTTATGATCGCATTACATACTATATGGAAAGGTGGTTTATCAATTGAGAAAACTGTCTATTCTGTTGATGGTCCTGGTGCTGATTGTTGCGTCCGTGAGCGTGTCCGCTTCCGCTGAGGAAAAGACGCTGACGCTCCTCATCGACAACACTTCGCCCACGGCCGGCATCGAAGCCGTCGCCGCGCTGGCGAAGGAGAAGCTGGGCATCGGCCTCGAGATCGAAGTCCGTCCCGGCGGCGCCGAGGGCGAGAACGTCGTCCGCACCCGTCTGGCCGCTGGCGAGATGGCGGACCTGTGCTACTTCAACTCCGGTTCGCTCCTGTCCTCCCTCAACCCGGCCCAGAACTTCGTGGACCTGACCGAGATGCCCTACATGTCCACGTTCTCCGATTCCTACAAGGTCACCGTCACCGTGGATGGCAAGGTCTACGGCGTTCCCTCCGGCTCGTCGTTCGTGGGCGGCTGGCTGTACAACAAGGCCGTCTACAAGGAACTGGGCCTGGAAGTCCCCCACACCTGGGCGGACCTGATGGCCAACTGCGAGAAGATCAAGGCCGCCGGCAAGACCGCCGTCATCGCCTCCTTCGGCGACGACTGGTCCAGCCAGCTGATCCTGCTGGCCGACTTCTACAACGTCCAGAAGGAAAACCCGAACTTCGCCGCGGACTTCAACAACAATAAGGCCAAGTACGCCACCGACCCGGCCGCCTTCAAGGCCTTCGCCAAGATGGCTGAAGTCTACCAGAAGGGCTTCATGAACGCCGACTACAATACCAACACCTATGACTACTCGCTGCAGATGCTGTCCAGCGGCGAGGGCGTCCACTACCCGATGCTGACCAACGCCATCACCAACGTCGAGAAGAACTTCGGCCGCGAGGCCGCCGACAATATCGGCGTGTTCGGCCAGCCCGGCGACGACCCGAACGACCACGGCCTGACCGTCTGGTTGCCCAACTCCATCTACGTGTACAAGAACGGCGCCAACGTGGACGCCGCCCTCAAGTGGGTTGAGTTCTTCGTTTCGCCCGAAGGCCTGGCCGCCTACGCCGCCGCCACCTCGGCGGAAGGACCCTACGTGGTGTCCGGCGTCCAGATGCCTGAGACCGCCTACCAGGGCGTGCTGGAAATGATGCCTTACTTCGAGGCGGGCAAGACCGCCCCGGCGCTCGAGTTCATCACCTCCGTCAAGGGCCCCAACTCGCCGCAGATCTGCATCGAGGCCATGGGCGGCCTGCGCACCCCCGAGGAATGCGCGGCCGAGTATGACGCCGACGTCGAGAAGCAGGCCAAGCAGCTGGGTCTGGCGGGCTGGTAAAGCGCAGGTAAACCTGCGCGGCAAAGGAAATCTGCCAAGCATCTTTCCTTTGCCATGGAACGGGCCGGTTTCCTAAAACGCTGCGGCGTTTCCGGGCGGAAACCGTAAGCGGGAACGCTTTCCCCGTCGGACGGGCTGGCTCGTCCTTTGGGGGAAAGCCAAATCCGCCGTGCATGCCGCCGGATTTGATGGAAGATCAGAGAGGGCTTCGGCCCTCTCTGATCACTCACCCGGGGCAGTTCAACCGCGCCATGGGACAAAATCGTTTTCTTTATGGCTGTCCGCATTTGCTCGTATTTTGTCAGACGCCGGTGAAACCGGCGCGCTTCATACGGAGGTGGTTGCCTTGCCCAAAGCATTGAGGCGAATGTACTCCGGCTGGTTCCTTTTGCCCGCCGGCATCATATTCTTCGTGTTGTTCTTGCTGCCCACCGTGATGTCCTTCTTCTTCAGCATGACCACCTGGACGCTGACAAGCTGGACGTTCACCGGGTTTGACAACCTCAACATGTTCTTCAAGGAAATCTCGCTGCGCGTCGGCTTCAAAAATACGCTCATCTACGCGTCGCTGACCTGCGTCATCAAGGTGGTGCTGGGGCTTTTCTTCGGCGCGGTGCTGAGCTCGACGTTCCTGCGCAGCCGGAACGCGCTGCGCTCGATCCTGTTTTTCCCCAACCTCATCTCGACGCTCGCCGTGGGCATCACCTTCCGCTCGCTGATGCACCCGACCCGCGGCCTTATCAATACCTCGCTGGCCGCGTTGGGCATCGCCGGGCCGGACTGGCTGGGCAGCGTCAACATGGCGCTCTATTCGGTGATCATGGTGGACGTGTGGAAGGGCGTGGGCATCGCGACGGTCATCTACATCGCGGGCATCCTTTCCATCCCCGAGCAGTACTATGAGGCGATCTCCATCGACGGCGGCTCGACCTGGGACAAATTCTTACACATCACGCTGCCGCTGTGCCGCCCGGCGATGAACTCGGTGATCATCCTGGCGTTCATCGGAGGCCTTCGCACCTTCGACCTCATCTGGGTGACCACGAAGGGCGGGCCGGGCTTCGCCACGGACCTTCTGGCGTCGATCATCTATAAACAATATTCCGCCGGATACTATGGGCTTGCGACACTGGGCAACGTCTTGATGTTCATCCTGATCTCGCTTCTGGCGTTCCCGCTGTACCACTTCATCACGCGGCGGGAGGTGGACCTGTGAGCGCAAAGCCTCAAAGGAAGCGGCCGTCCGGCGCGAAGCGCTACGCCGCCGACGCGCTGGCCATCCTTTTCGCCGCCGTCGTCTACTGCGTGCCGTTCTACTTCGTGGTCTTGAACTCCTTCAAGTCGCGGGGAGAAGCGGCGCTGATGAACATCCGCTGGCCCAGCGCGTTCCCCATCGCCGAGAATTACCGGAAGGTGCTCGACACCAATAGCGGCATCGTGCTCCGGGCGTTTGGAAACTCCATCGTGATCACGCTGTTCTCGATCCTCCTAATGGTCGTGGTCTGCTCGATGGCGGGGTATGTGCTGCAGCGCAAGCGTGACAAGCTCGGCACCGTATCCAACTTCATCGTGCTGACGGGCCTCATGATCCCGCCCGCCATTGTGCCCACCATCTGGGTCATGCAGGGCATCGGCATCTACAAGTCCATCGGCGGCATGGTGCTCATCGAGGTGGCGCTCAACCTGTCGTTCGCGTGCATCCTGTACCGCGGCTTCATGGCGTCGATCCCGAGGGAACTGGACGAGGCCGCCGTCATCGACGGCTGCGGCCCGTTCAGGATGTTCTGGCAGGTGGTCCTGCCGCTTCTGCAGCCCGTCACGGCGACGGTGATCGTCTTGTCCGCGGTCACCATCTTCAATGACTTCGTAAACCCCCTGTACTTCTTGCCGGGCACGAAGAACGCCACCGTGCAGCAGACGCTCTACAACTTCAACGGCCAGTACGGCAGCGACTGGAACCTTTTGTTCGCGGACGTCATGCTGATCACCATCCCGCCGCTGACCCTGTTCATCTTCTTCAACAAGAAAATCGTCTCCGGCATGGTAGCGGGGGCGATCAAGGCATGACCGCCCGGGAGCGATTTCGCCGCACGCTTTCGTTTGAGCGGGCGGACCGGCTGCCCATGATCGAGTGGGCGACGTGGTGGGACAAAACCGTTGACCGCTGGCTCTCCGAAGGGCTTGAAATCCCGGAGGAAGCGCCGTTTACGCAGTGCGACCTCATCAAGCGCGCGCTGGGGCTGGATCTGGACATGCAGTTCTGGATGGACCCGATTCCGGAGAGCGCGCCCAAACCCGCGCGCCACGGCGCGCCGCTGGTAGAGTCTCTGACGGAATACGAGGCGCTTAAAGCCCTGCTCTACCCGAAGGCCCCCTTCGACCAGGCGAGGCTTGAGGCCGCGGCGGAAATGCAGAAGGCGGGCGAGGCGGTCCTTTGGGCGACGGTGGTTGGCCCGTTCTGGGGGCCGAGGTCGCTGCTGGGCATCGAAAACCACCTGTACGCCTTCTACGACGAGCCGGAGTTCATGGACCGGATCAACGAGGACCTTCAGGACTACAACCTCCGCGCGATGGACGAGCTCTGCCGCTTCGCGGTGCCGGACTTCATGACCGTCGCCGAGGACATGAGCTACAACCACGGCCCCATGCTGTCCGGCGCGCTGTTCGAAAGATTCCTCGCGCCCTTCTACCGCCGCATGCTGCCGGAGTGGAAGGCGCGCGGCATCCGCGTGTTCTGCGACTCAGACGGCGACGTGACGGAGCTGATCCCGTGGCTGAAGGCCTCGGGCTTTGAGGGCATCCTGCCCCTCGAACGGCAGGCGGGCGTAGACGTGGCGGCGCTGCGGGAAACTCACCCGGACTTTCTTTTCCTGGGCCACTTCGACAAGACCGTGATGAAGCAAGGCGAGGCCGTGATGCGAAAGGAATTCGAGCGCATCCTGCCCGTTATGCGAAAAGGCGGCTTCCTGGCCTCCGTCGACCATCAGACGCCGCCGGACGTTTCCCTCGAAACCTACCGCACGTACTTGAAACTGTACCGCGAATACGCGGAAAAAGGAGCAACCTCATGAAGATTTCCAAGCTGCGCTGCGACTACATGGAAAACCCGGTCGGCTTCGACTTCGACCGCCCCTCGCTCTCGTGGCTGACGGAGGCGATCGGTGCGAACAAGCGCCAGAGCGCCTACCAACTGCAAGTGTGCCTGTCGCCGGAATTCCTGTCGTCCCTCTTCGACAGCGGGAAGGTGGCATCCGACCGGAGCGTAGACATCCGGCTGGAAGCGGCGCTTTCACCCTGCACACGCTACTTCTGGCGCGTCAAGGTGTGGGACGAGGCGGGGGAGGAGAGCGGCTGGAGTGAGCCGGCGTTCTTTGAGACCGCCCGGTACGGCGCGCCCTGGGTGGGCGAGTGGATCGGCAAGGCGGGGGACGGCTTCCCGCAGCTGCGCCGCGCATTTGCAATCGACAAACCCGTACGCAGCGCCCGCGCCTATGTCTGCGGCGTCGGCGTATACTGCCTGTTTTTGAACGGTCAGCGGGTGGGCGAGGACGTGCTGGCCCCGTTCATCAACGCCTACGACCAGTGGCTGCAGTATGAAACCTACGACATCACCGGCCTGCTGTCGGAGGGTGAAAACGCGCTGGGTGCATTCCTCGGCAACGGCTACTACAAGGGCCGGGTCAACTGGCCGGGCATCCCCACTCGTACGCAGCTCTACGGCGATACGCTGGGCTTTATCTGTGAAGTGGTGGTGGAATACAAGGACGGCACCCGCGTTATTGTCGCCACCGACGAGGGCTGGAAGGCTTCCGAAAGCCCGTTCCTTCGCAGCGAGATCTACGACGGCGAGTACTTTGACGCGCGCCGCGTTCAGGATGGCTGGAACGCGCCCGGCTTCGACGACAGCGAATGGGGGAGCGCCGTCAGGATCGCGCCGCCCAAGGGCAAGCTTGAGGCCCGGCGCAGCGTGCCGCTCAAGGTCATGGAAACGCGTCCCTGCGAAAAAGTGATCACCACGCCCGCCGGCGAAACGGTGCTGGACTTCGGCCAGAACCTGTCCGGCTGGGTGCGCTTTAAAACCCAAGCGCCCGCGGGCACGGAGATCCTTTTGCAGGCGGGCGAGTTCCTGGACAAGCACGGCAACTTCTACCGTGAGAACATGCGCACCGCGCTTGCCGAACAGCGCTACATCTGCCGGGGCGGCGGCGAGGAATACGCGCCCTACATGACCTTCATCGGCTTCCGCTACATCCGGGTGACCGGCTGGGCGGGAGAAGTGAAGCCGGAGGATTTCACCGCGGAAGTCGTCTACTCCGAGATGGAGCGCACCGGCTGGTTCGAGTGCTCGAACGAGAAGGTCAACCGCCTGTTTATGAACGCACTGTGGGGGCAGAAGGGCAACTTTGTGGATGTGCCCACCGACTGCCCGCAGCGCGACGAGCGCATGGGCTGGACCGGCGACGCGCAGGTGTTCTGCGCCACCGCCTGCATGAACATGGAGGCCGACGCGTTCTACCGCAAGTACCTCTACGACCTCAAAAAGGAACAGGCGCAGCACGGCTATGTGCCGGTGGTCATCCCGTTCTTCATCTACGGTTCGGGCAAATGGGATTTCCCGACCGCCGCCTGGGGCGACGTGGCGACCATCATCCCCTGGGACCTCTACCTGTACTACGGCGACAAAGCCACGCTGGAGAACCAGTTCGACTCGATGAAGGCCTGGGTGGATTACATGACCGCCCAGGACACCGAGGGCGTGGACCGCTACTACGGCTTCCATCTTGGCGACTGGCTGGCCCAGGACACCGCTGATCCCTTCAACCTCTTTGGCGCGACGCCCACAGACCTGATCGCCACCGCCTACTACGCTTACTCCACGCAGCTGGTCGTGAAGGCGGCGCTCGTGCTGGGCAAGACGGACGAGGCCCAAAAGTACGAGGCGCTCTACAACCGCGTTCGGAACGCCTTCCGCAAGGAATACATGACGCCGAATGGCCGCGTACTGTCCGAGACGCAGACCGCGCAGGTGGTGGCGCTGTACTTCGGGCTGTGCGAAGAATCTGAACGCCCCGTGATCGCCAAACACCTGGCCGAGCGCATCCGTGCGGACAAGAACCTCTTGACCACCGGTTTCGTCGGCACGCCCTACCTGTGCCCGGCGCTCAGCGAAAACGGCCTGAACGAGTACGCGTATTCGCTGCTTCTGTCCACCGGCCGGCCCAGCTGGCTGTACGCGGTGGACCGCGGCGCGACCACCATCTGGGAGCGCTGGAACGGCATCGATGAAAACGGCGATTTCGGCCCGGTCAGCATGAACTCGTTCAACCACTACGCCTACGGCTCCATCGCGGAATGGATGTACCGGTACGTGGCGGGCCTCAACCCTGTGGAGGGCGCGCCGGGCTTCAAGTCGGCGCGAATCGCGCCGCTGCCGAACGACCAGCTCGGCCACGCCCGGGCAAGCGTGCGCACCCCCTACGGCGCGCTGTCCTCCGGCTGGAAGTATGAGGATGGCCTCCTCACAATCGAGGTGGAGGTGCCCTTCAACGCGGACGCGGAGATCGTGCTGCCCTACGCGTTTGGCGCGTCCGTCACGGAAAACGGCGTCCCGGTTCAGGGAACCACCTTCGCCCGTGGCAGCGGCGTCTGGAAGTACGTTTACAAGCCGCAGGGCGACGCCATCGGCCGCCGAATCCCCATGGACGTGCTGCCGCCGTTCTGATCCAGAGCGTTGAAAATCCGCCGGGCGGCTTTTCAACCCGATGGGAGGAAATCTGCGTGAGCCATGAAATCCTGCGGGATTTCCGGGCGGCTCACTGACTGAATGAATTGTTTCCGCCACCACGGCGCAACATTCCAATGCATTGGAATGTTGCGGTCGCTCCCGGAGCGACTTGGTTTCCCAAAGGGAAACCAACCTTGTGTGCGCACTGGTTATGGAAACCGTTTCCCGGCGCACAGGTCGCCGGGAACGATGAGAGCAGCACCCGAGTTAATCGACAGTTTGTGTTTCTGCCACCGGCCCGCGGACCGGTGGCAGAAATCGTTCCGGGCGCTGCGGAAAGTCTTTTTCGTTAAATGATGGATAGGGTGCGTTCTGGGCACGGTATTTGGGGAGATAGGAGATATGTAATAAATGGGATGGCTTTCCGGGAAAGCTTGGGTTGACTCGAAAATATTCAACCGAAGGCGCTTGTAAAGAGGGCGTTTTCCGCCATACCGGTGGCTGAAAACAGGACAGATATAGAGATATAAGGGAAGGAGATGGGTGCATGAAACGGATGGCGCAAGTCTCGGCGATTGCGGCTCTGGCTTTGCTGCTGGCGATGCCGATCGCGGGCGCGTACGTAGACACGGGGATGGAAGGGCTTTGGACAGGATCGACCGGAGGTGGGCAATTGACACTGCTGCTGGGCAGTGGTGGCACGTTCATCTCGATTTTTCAAGCGGATGAGACCTATCGGCAGGCCGGCGGATTTTCCGTCGACACCGACAACATGTACCTGACAATGAGCGACGGCTCCTCATCCACATTGGCCTACGGATTCGCCGAAGGCGTGCTCACTCTGTCCGGCGAGGGCCTGGACGCGGAGCTTGGGCGGATTGATTTCATATCCGAAGACGGCTTGGCCGGTGTGTGGATCGTGGAGTCCCCGGATGGCGCCGGGTCCGGCCTGATCGCAATGGACGCTCAGGGCGGCTTTGTCTCCGTGGATGCGCAAACCGGCGAGGCCGCGAAAGGCATCTACCTTACGGATCAGGCCGACCTTCTGGTGGCTTATCAGGACGAAACCTCGATGCAGTTGGGCTATCGGCTGGACGCTTCGAACGGCCTGATGACCCTGACCAACACCGGTGACGGCACAACCGTGACGCTGGTCCGATTTGTGTCTCCGGCGACCGAATGATTCCCGATACTGGCTAGATTATGATCCTGACCCGGCACGCGCAGCCCGGGACCGGGTGATCCGGTGTCCCTGAATGCCGACACCAAAAGCTACGCCCGGCGACCACGAGCCGCCGGGCGTAGCATTGCTTATGCCCATCGATTGATGGTCAGTAGATTTTTATGCCGTACACGCGGTTGCCGATGGCCTTGACTTTGAGGCGCCTGCCGCCCGCCTTGTAGGTGTAGACGTCGCCTTTTCGGGAGCACTTTTTGCCGTACAGCTTCGCCATCTTGTCACGGGTGTTGCCCACGCGAAGCCCGCCGGATGTCGCCACCGACTTTCCGACCATCAGGACGGAGATGATTTTCTCCTTCTTCAGCTTGGCGCTGTACAGCGTCGATACCTTGAGGCCCTTGGCCTTGAAGGTGTAGGTATAGGAAACGAGGGAGCCGCTCGTCTCGTTCTGCTTGCGCGTGTAGCTGCCCAGTTTCGACTTCCACTTGGTGGAAGTCTCCCCGATTCGGAATACGCTGCCGCCGTACTTGATGGCCGCCCCGGACTTGGAAAAGGACGCCGCGCCCGCCGGAATGCAGGCGGTCAGCCAAACAAGAGCAAACAATGTCGCGATCCATTTGCGCATCTCAAACACCCCCTGGTTACACAGATTATCATATATGCGTTTCACCGCGCTGTCAAGCCTGATTTTCCTTTCCCATTCGCAATATGATTGGGTGAAGATCAACAATATACTACCAAAATTCAGAAAAAATTATACTGTAATATGGATGAATTTGTTATAATATATAAAGGAGATGGGCCGATTGCCCACGGAATGCAAGGAGGAGTGAGCCTTATGAAGAAAACCCTGGCGCTGATCCTGGTTCTCCTGCTCTCTGCCGTCCCCGCGTTCGCCGCGTCGAACGAGATCGCGTTCCTGCCTCCGGCGATGACCAGCCCCTTCTACGCCAGTTGCATCGAGGGTGCCCAGCCCGTCGCAGAAGCCGCCGGTTACACGCTGACCATCATGGCGCCCGAAGTGGAGAGCGACTACGCGGGCCAGATGCAGTTGATCGAAGACATGATTACCAAGGGTGTCGCGGGCATCGCGGTGTGCGGCATCAACATCGACGCGCTGGTGGCCGGCATCAAGAAGGCCAACGCCGCGGGCATCCCGGTGGTCATGTTCAACTCCATCACCGAACTTCAGGGCTGCGAGGTCTATGCCTATTCTGGGTACAACCAGTACAACGGCGGCGGCAAGATCGCCGATTGGGTGAACGAGAAGACCGGCGGCAAGGCCAACGTGGCCATCATCGAGGGCCTGCCCTCCGACTACACCACCCAGCGCATGGGCGGCTTCGTCGACAAGTGCAAGGAAGCCTATCCGGGCGTCGTGCTGGTCGCCAGCCAGGCGGGCGATTGGGAGCGCGAGAAGGGCATGAACGCCGCCACCAACATGCTGCAGGCGCACCCGGAGATCAACGTGTTCTACGGCCTGTCCGATGAGATGGCGCTGGGCGCCGCGCAGGCCTGCAAGCAGGCCGGCCGCACCGACATCATTTGCGTCGGCCTCGACGGCAACCCGAACGCCAAGGAAGCTGTAAAGAACGGCGAACTGACCGCCACGCTGGATGTGGGCCCGGTCGCCATCGGCAAAAACGCCATCGAGGCTCTCGTCAAAGCCATCAATGGCGAGAAGCTCGAGAACAAGATCATCGAGGCCGACACCACCGTGGTCGACAGCTCCAATGTGGACCAGTTCATCAAGTAAGAATTCCTGACGGGGAGTGACGTTATGGCCGCCTATCTCGAAATGCGCCGGATTGTGAAGCGGTTTCCGGGCGTGCTCGCGCTGAACCACGTGGACCTGGAGGTGCGTCAGGGGGAGATCCACGCGCTTCTGGGCGAGAACGGAGCGGGCAAATCCACGCTAATGAAGGTGCTGGCCGGCGCTTACCAGAAGGACGAGGGCGCCATCCTGATCGGCGGCCAGAACGTCGAGGTCCGTTCGCCCAGCCACGCGCGGGAACTGGGCATCTCCATCATCTATCAGGAGCTCAACCTCATCCCGCAGCTCTCGGCGGCGGAGAACATCTTTCTTGGCCGCCTCAAGACAAACGCGCGCGGCCGGGTGGACTGGGCGGCCATGTTCCGGGAGGCCCAGCAGATGCTGGACAAGCTGGAGGTCAAAGTGGACGCCCGCGCGCCTGTCCGCGGGCTGGGCATCGCCCAGATGCAGATGGTCGAGGTGGCCAAGGCTCTGTCGCTGCAATCGAAAATCCTCATCATGGACGAACCCACCGCCTCGCTGACCGGCAGGGAGACGGAGCTTCTGTTCTCCGTCATGCGGCGGCTCAAGGCGGAGGGCGTGTCGATCGTCTACATCTCGCACCACCTGGAGGAAGTGCTCATGATCGCCGACCGCGCGACAATCCTCCGGGACGGCGGCAACGTGGCGGTGGTGGATGTGGGGAGGACCACCATCGACGAGCTGATCCGGCACATGGTGGGCCGGGAGCTCAAGGAGAAATTCCCCAAGATCCACGTGCCGCTGGGCGAGGAAGTGCTCCGGGTCGAGCACCTGAACGCGGGGAGGCGCGTTCGGGACGTCAGCTTCTCGGTGCGCGCGGGGGAGATCCTGGGCATCGCGGGGCTGGTGGGCGCGGGCCGCACCGAGACGGCTCGCGCGATCTTCGGCATGGACAGGGCGGACTCCGGCCAGATCCACATATCGGGCAAGCCCGTTTCCATCCGCCGCCCGCTGGACGCCATCCGCGCGGGGCTGGGCTTCGCCACCGAGGACCGCAAGAGCGAGGGCCTGGTCTTGACGATGAACGTGGGGGAGAATGTCACGCTGGCCTCGCTCCATCAGTTCGGCGGGCAGTGGCACATGAACCTGGGCGCGGAGAAGAAGTCGGTCCTCGAATATATCGCGAAGCTCAACATCAAGACGCCTTCGATTCTGCAAAAGGCGCGCAACCTTTCCGGCGGCAACCAGCAGAAAGTGGTGCTCGCCAAGTGGCTGATGAGCCGCTCTCGCGCGTTCCTGTTCGATGAGCCCACCCGGGGCATCGACGTGGGCGCGAAGATCGAGGTCTACAACATCATAAACGAATTGATCAAACAGGGCGCGGCGGTGGTGCTGATCTCCTCGGAGATGCCCGAGATCCTGGGCATGTGCGACCGCATCTGCGTCATGCACCAGGGATCGATCACTGCGACGCTGGACCGGTCCAACGTCGACGTCACGCAGGAAATGCTGCTCTACTACGCCACCGGCGGCGACGAGCGACATACGGCCTAGTGCCCAAGACCCTATGAGCGGGATTCCCGGGGGCTTCCCCCGTTCACATGAAGAAAAGGGGCTAAGATCCATGCGGAGGAAGTTGACGCGCGTCGGTTCCGGCAACAACATCCTGGGCATTCTGGCCGCGTTTGTGCTGCTGGTTGGCATCATGAGCATCTTCGCGCCGAATTTCACCAAGGTGGAGAACTTCCTGAACGTGTTCCAGCAGGTGTCCATCAACTTTGTGGTGGCGCTGGGCATGAGCTATGTGATCATCTCAGGCGGCATTGACCTCTCCATCGGCTCCAACATGGCGGTGGTGGGCCTTTTGATGGCGATGATGATGAAGGCCGGGATCGGCGTGTTCCCGTCGGTCGTGGCGGGGCTGGTTCTGTCCGTCCTGATCGGCTTTATGAACGGCGCGATGATCGCCTGGCTGAAGCTTCCGCCCTTCATCACCACGCTGGGCATGATGTACATCGCCCGGGGATTCGCGTACACCATTACCGGCGGCCAGCCCGTCTACACGCTGCCCGCCTCGTTCACCGCGATCTCCGACCGCGTGATGGGCGTGCCGCTGTACACGATCCTGATCATGCTGATCCTGCTGGTCCTGTGCTGGTACAACCTGAAGTACATGCGTATCGGCCGCAACGTCTTCGCCATCGGCGGCAACGAAAGCTGCGCCAAGCTCTCCGGCATCAGCTTAAGCGCCGTCAAGCTCTTCGTGTACACGGTCAGCGGGTTTTGCTGCGGCGTTGCGTCGGTCATCGTGGTCTCCCGGCTCGACTCCGCGCTGCCCACACTGGCGGAGGGGCAGGAGATGAACGCCATCGCCGCCGTGGTCATCGGCGGCACCAGCATGAAGGGCGGCGAGGGGAGCCTCCTGGGCACGGTGATCGGCGTCCTGATCATCGGCGTCATTTCGAACGGACTGAACCTTCTGGGCGTTCCGCAGGGCTGGCAGCGGGTGGTCAAGGGCCTGATCATCATCGTCGCGGTCATCATCGACGTCTTCCGCCGCAGGTCTTCGGAGACGGTTTAAGCATAATCATCCAACATCTCTTTCGCGTTGGAAACCCCGTATCGGGTTTTCAATGTTTTTTCAAGGTTTAACCAATCCGCCGTGAAAAGCCGATGAAGATGCGCTATACTCATGGGGACGCATTCTGCGTCCCCATTCGATTTTACACAGATTATACGGGAGTATGCAGAAAAAGCCTTGACAATAAGGCGCTAGAGTGTATAATATACGGAAAGAACGAATATTTATGCAAACGGAGCGTGTGAAGTATGAAGCAGTACAAGAAATTCGTGCTGGCCTATTCCGGCGGCCTGGACACCTCGGTCATCATCCCGTGGCTCAAAGAGAACTACGAGGGCTGCGAAGTCATCGCGGTGGCCGCCAACGTGGGTCAGGGCGACGAGCTGGAGGGCCTGAACGAGAAGGCGCTCAAAACCGGCGCGTCGAAACTCTACATCGAGGACCTGGAGCATGAATTCGTCTACGACTACATCTTCCCGACGCTGAAGGCCGGCGCGAAGTACGAGGAGAAGTACCTTTTGGGCACCTCGTTTGCGCGCCCCATCATCGCAAAAAGGATCACCGAGATCGCGCTCAAGGAAGGTGCGGACGCCATCGCCCATGGCTGCACCGGCAAGGGCAACGACCAGGTGCGGTTCGAGCTGACCATCAAGGCCTTCGCGCCCACGATGCCGGTCGTCGCGCCGTGGCGCGTGTGGGAACTGAAGGGCCGTGAGGACGAGATCGCCTACGCCGAGGCGCATGACATTCCGCTGAAGATCAGCCGCGAAACCAACTACTCCAAGGACAAAAACCTCTGGCACCTGTCCCACGAGGGCCTGGAGCTGGAAAACCCGGCCAACGAGCCCAAGTACGCGGGCAACATGGAGATGGGCGTCACCCCCGAGGAAGCGCCGGATGTGGCCGAGTATGTGACCGTGACGTTTGAAAAGGGCATCCCCGTCGCCGTGAACGGCGTCGAGATGGACGGCCCGGCCCTCATCAAAGAGCTCAACAAGATCGGCGGCCGGCACGGCGTGGGCATCCTGGACATGGTCGAGAACCGGCTGGTGGGCATGAAGAGCCGCGGCGTCTACGAGACCCCCGGCGGGTCCATCCTCTACGAGGCCCACGAGAAGCTGGAGCAGCTTTGCCTTGACAAGCTCACGCTGCACTACAAGCAGAAGATGGCGCTGGAATTTGCCGATCTCGTGTACAATGGCCAGTGGTTCACGCCGCTCCGTGAGGCGCTCTCCGCCTTTGTGGACGAAACCCAGAAGAACGTCACCGGCACCGTGAAGCTCAAGCTCTTCAAGGGCAACATCATCTCCGCCGGCGCCACCAGCCCCTACTCGCTCTACGACGAGAACATCGTCACCTTCGGCGAGGACGGCGCGGTGTACAACCAGATGGACAGCGCCGGGTTCATCACGCTCT